>NZ_DASXYF010000077.1:0-12155 GCF_036502675.1 Phenylobacterium sp. | reverse complement strand
TCTACGAACTGCTGCCGCCGCGCTGGCGCGGACGCATCCCGGCGCTCTCGACCATCGGGCGGCTCGACAAGGATACGTCCGGCCTCCTGCTGATCACCGACGACGGGCCGTTCCTGCACCGGGTGATCTCCCCGCGCAGCCATGTGGCCAAGCGCTACGTCGCCACCCTCGACCGGCCGCTGGCCGGCTCGGAGGCCGAGGTCTTCGCCGCCGGCGCCCTGATGCTCGAAGGCGAGAAGGACCCGCTTGCGCCGGCGATGCTCGAACCGCTCGGCCCGGCGCAGGCGCGGCTGACGATCACCGAAGGCCGCTACCATCAGGTCCGGCGGATGTTCGCCGCGGTCGGCAACCACGTCACCGCCCTCCACCGCGACCGGATCGGCGGCCTGGCGCTGCCGGACGACCTGCCGCCGGGCGGCTGGCGCGTCCTGTCCGCGAGCGAGCAGGCGGCGATCTTCGGCTGATCCCAAAGGTTTGATCGCGGCCCTGGCGTTAACCAATGCCTGGGGAACCCATGGAGTCTCAGCGCTTTACTGTGGAAAGAAAGACACCGTTAACCATAGTGGGCAAATTAACCACTTGTTTACGATCCCGGCTCCGGCTTTGCTCTTATCCGTCAAAGCGCGCGGCCTTCGTCTCATACCGGGACGGACGCCAAGCGGGAGTGGCGGAATGTTTGAGTTGGGTCGTGAACTGATGCGGCTGTTGGGCGGTGAGCGGGTGAGACCGCATGCCGATGGCCTGACCGGCGGCGACACGACCCTCCTGGAACTGCTCGACCTCAACCTGCTGCAACAGGAAGCCAAGGCCGCCGACGTGGCCGCCGGCCGGATCAGCGCCCACGACCGCGCGCAGCGCCGGCTGGACGCCGCCATGGTCTGGCGCGAAGTGGCGCGTCGCTCGGACGACGCGGTGGCGCTGCGCAAGGCCGCCTGCGCCGCCGAGACCGCCTGCGCCGCTTTCGATCCCACGCGCCGGCCCGACGCCTGGGCCCGCGCCCGCTGCGAGCAGGCGTTCTGCGCCATGCTCGGCGCCGAGATGTTCGGCGACGAGGGCCTGCACGCCGCCGCCGAGGTCGCTTTCCGCGAGGCGCGCGCCGCCGCCCGCGGCGGGCTGGCCGCGGCGCTGGCCGAAGTGGGGGTGGCCGCCGTCGAGGCGCGCCTGCGCCTGGCCGATGGCGACGCCCAGGCCGCCCGCGTCGCCTGCGCCCGGTTCAGCGCGCCGATCGTCGCCCTGGAGGCGCAGATGCGCCGCCACACCATCGCGCGCCAGCTCGCCGCCGAGGCCCGCATCGTCCGCGCCGACATCCTCAGCGCCTGGGGCGCCAAGCTGAAGGACGCCGATCTGCTGCGCGACGCCGTCGAGGAGGCGGCCCGGGCGGCGCGCGGGCTCGACCCGGCCTATGAGCCGCTCACCTGGGCGCGGGCGGAGATCCTGCGCGGCCAGGCCATGGTGCTGCAGGGCGAGACCAGCGGCGAGGTGGGCGTGGTCGCCGACGGCGTCTCGGCGCTGGCCGACGTGCTCGACCACCTGAACCGCGACCACAGCCCGTTCGACTGGGCCCGGGTGCAGGCGGCGCTCGGCCAGGGCTTGCAGGCTCTGGGCGACGCCAGCGCCAACGAGCAGGCCTATGAGCAGGCGGTCACCTGCTACGACCGCGCCGCCCTGGTGCTGAAGGATGCGCCCACCTCGCCGCTGCGCGGGCTGGCGGCCGGCGCGCGGGCGCTCTGCCTGATCCGCTCGGCCGAGCTTACCGGCGACCTGGGGGTGCTGGACGCGGCCGAGGCGGCGATGAAGATCGAGCTCGCCCGCGCCCCCGGCCGCCGCGATCCCGTCGGCTGGGCGCTGAGCCAGATCCACCTGGCCCGCCTCTACGAAGCGCGCCTCGACATGACCGGCCGCGACCGCGGCGAGCGCGCCAGCGCCGTGACCGCCCTCGACGCGGCCCTCGACGTCTTCGCCGAGCACGGCCTGCGCTCGCTGAGCATGGTGGCGGTGGACGCGCTGGAACGGCTCAAGGCCGGCCCGCGCCGCCTGCCGCCGACGGAGAGATGACAACTATAAGCTGTAATAGATCGGCGTTCTGTTCTTCGACCTCATCGCCCCCGGGCGAGCGGGGTCAGGCTGCGGCCACGTCGCCGGTCTGCCGCCGCATCCGCCAGAAGCGGAGGGTGCGCTGGGCCACGTCGCGGGCCAGGTTCTCGTAGAGCTCGCCGTACTCCCGGGCCCGGCCCAGGGCGTCGGCCTCGCGGTCGAGGATCAGCACCGCGAAGGTCAGGAACAGCGAGCGGTCGAAGCCCGCCGCCTTGCAGACGATGGCCAGGGCGTCGAGTTCGCGCCGCTCCAGGATCCGCCGGGCGGTGTGGAAGTCGATGTCCGCCAGCTCGCACAGCGCCACCAGGAACTTGGTGGTCTCCCGGTTGCGCAGGAAGCCCGCCAGCACCGGCGGGGTGATGCCGTCGCGCTGCCGCAGGGCGCGGATCTCGGCCTCGGCGGCGGTGAAGTCGGCGGGCAGGGCGCCGTCGCGGGCCGCCAGCTGCTTGCGGCCGTTGGCCAGCGCCTTGTCCAGCTCGGCCGGGTCGATGTCGGCGTTGCGGTCCAGGATCTGGCGCCGCAGCCGGGCCTCGACCACGAAGTACATCTCGTTCAGCAGGTCGGCCGACAGGTCCTCGCGGCCGACCACCGCCTCGTGCAACTCGGGGTTCTCGACCGCCCGGTCGACGGCGGCCTCCTCGCTTTGCCGCGACAGCTCCGCGCCCTGGTTGCGCAGCAGCACGCCCAGGGTCTGGTCGTCGCCGCGCTGGACGATGGCGTCGGTGACCACCGCCGAGACGGCGGCCCGCTGGGAGATGGCCCGCAGGTGGGCCTGGCCGCGCGTGCGCGCCACGCTCAGCAGGTCGTCGTCGGTCAGGGCCCGCGAGCCCTCCAGCACCGGCCGGGCCACGTCGATGGATTCGTCCGCCGCCAGGCGCCGGATCAGGCCCTTGGGCGGAGCCTCGGCCTGGGCCATCCGCTCGGCCAGTTCGCCGCGGACGGTGGATTCCATCTCGCTGGCCAGCTGGCTCAGCACGTCGTCGAACAGGCCCATCTCCACCGCGCCCCGCGGGGTGTCGTTGGTGAAGAACAGGTCGGTCACGCCGCGCATCAGCTCACGCCGGCGCTCGCTGGACGGCTCCTGCGCGAGCGAGATCAGGTCGTGCAGCCTGGTTCGGCTCGTCAGGGTTTCGGACATCAGAACACCGCGCTGGATTTGGAGGCCGGGGCCTTGTCGTCGGCGGCCTCGGGCGCGTCGGCCGGCCCGATCAGCACATAGCGCGGCTGGGCGGATTGTTCGGGAATGGCGTCCGGCCTCATGCCGTACTCCCGGTGCAGCGAATAGAACCGCGGCGAAGCCCCGGCCGTGCGGGACGCGGACGACGCAATCTGGGCGGGCGCCGCGACGGGTGCGCGGGCCACCTGCTGGGCGGGGACGACGGCGGGCGGGGCGGCGGCTTGCGGGCCGATCATGCGCGGCGCCGGTTGCGGCTGCGGCGCAGCCCTGGGCGGGGCGCGGTGCGGCTCCAGGGCGGCCTGCGGCGGCCCTTCGTGACGGGGCGTTGCGGCGGGCGCAGGCTTGCCGGACCAGCCCAGCATCGGTCCGCGGTAGGGCGGGGCGACGGAAGCGCCGGGGGTCGCGCCGAGGGAGGCCATCACCAGCGGCCTGGGCGCCGGGCGCGGCGGGCCATAACGGTCCTGCACGACCTGGGCTGACGCGCTGGACGCGCTGGCGAGCGCGAGGAAGGCTGCGAGGAGCGGGCGCATACCGCACTCATAAGCTGTACGGCTTAACCTGCGCCTAACGGCCGCGCCACCAGCGCAGGCCCGCCTTCTCCAGCGCCTCGAGCGCGGCGTGCAGCACCGCCCCCAGCAGGCCCAGCACCGCCAGGGCCGCGAACATCCGCGCGGTCTGCAGCCGGTTGCCGGCCTCCAGAATCCGCCAGGCCAGCCCCTGCGCGCCGCCGGAGCCGGCCACGAACTCCGCCACCACCGCCCCGATCACCGCCAGGCCCGCAGCCACCTTGTGCCCCTCCAGCAGGTAGGGCAGGGCGGACGGCAGCCTGAGGCGCAGCAGCCGCTGCGGCCGCGTGGCGCCATAGAGGTCGAACAGCCGCTCCAGGTCGGGGTCGGCGGACTTCAGGCCGGTGACCGCCCCGGAGAAGATCGGGAAGAACGCCACCACCGCCGCCAGCGCCACGATCGCCCGCTGCGGATGGTCGATGCCGGCCCAGATCACCACCAGGGGCGCGATGGCCACCACCGGCGTCACTTGTAAGACAACGGCGAGGGGTCGCACCGCGCGCTCGAGGATAGGGCTCAGCGCCACCACCAGGGCCAGGGCCTGGGCCAGCAGGCTGGCGACGGCCAGGGCGACCAGCGCCATGGCCAGGGTGTTCCACGCCGAGGCCAGCAGGCTGGGCGCGTCCGCGGCCAGGCTGGCCGCGACGGCGGAGGGCGGCGGAAGGACGTAGGGGGCGATGGCGAGCCCGCGGCAGGCGCCCTCCCAGGCCGCCAGCAGCGCCGCGACCAGGGCCGCGGGCGCCAGGACCTGGACCGCGCGCCTCATGCCGCCATGCCCTGGGCCAGCGCGCCGGAGACCGTCTCGACGCTGGCGCGGAACCCGGGCGTGACGCGGAAGCCGGCGGGGCGGGGCAGGGCGCCCTCGACCGCCACGTCCGCGGCGATCCGGCCCGGGCCCCGGGTCATCACCACCACGCGCGAGGCCATGTAGACGGCCTCCTCCACATTGTGGGTGACGAACACGATGGCCGGCCGGAACGCCGCCCACAGCGCCAGCACGTCGTCGGCCAGGGCGCGGCGGGTGATCTCGTCGAGCGCCGCGAAGGGTTCGTCCAGCAGCAGCAGGCGCGGGCGGGTGACCAGGGCGCGGGCCAGCGACACCCGCATGGCCATGCCGCCGGAAAGCTGCGCCGGGCGCGCCGCGGCGGCCTCCGGCAGGCCCACGGCCGCCAGCGCCTCCGCCGCCTGCCGCCGCGCCTCGCCCCGCGGCGCCCCGGCCAGTTCCAGCGGCAGGGCGACGTTGGCCTGGGCCGACAGCCAGGGCGCCAGGGTCGGCGCCTGGAAGACCACCGCCGTCTCGCCCCGCCCGGCCGCGCGGGCGACCGTCCCCCGCGTCGGCCCCTCCAGCCCGGCCAGCAGTCTGAGCGCGGTCGATTTCCCGCACCCCGACGGCCCCACCAGCGCCGTCACCTCGCCCTCCTCCAGCCGCAGCGTGAAGGGCCCCAGCGCCCGCCCGCGTCCGGGGTAGTCGACTTCGACGCCGTCGAGCGAAGCGACGGTCACGGCGACATCCTTTTCCTCCCACGTTCCGCAGAGGACGGGGGAGGGGGACCGCCCGCCGAAGAGCGGGTGGTGGAGGGCGCGCGACTTGGCGCCGTGCGTTGGTCGCCCCCACCGTCACGCCCTCTGCGGGGCGCGCCCCCTCCCCCGTCCTCTGCGGAACGTGGGAGGAAAAGGAGGCGCAGGCGGCTCATGCCCGCCTTCCCGTGCGTTCGCTCGCCAGCCGCCGCAACCCCGTCCGCGACATCATCGACGTCCTCGAACACGCTGGACGCTGGAATCCGATGCACGAGCACGCCTTGGGTGCGAAGCCAGCCGTCGCGACGTGCGTCGTGGGCGACGTGCGCCGCATCGCCATGCCCGTGGCCATCGATTTCGACGCAAAGCCGAGCCGCCGGACAGAAGAAGTCGAGGATATAGTTTCCCATCGGGTGCTGTCGCTTGAAGACCGCTTCTGTGGGCGCACGACGACGCAACCGAGACCACAGCATCACCTCTGGTTCGGTCATCACGCGTCGCAGAACTCTGGCGCGCTTGCCGGCGAGAATGCTTGCCCTCACGGCGCCGGGGCGGCCGCCGGGGCCAGGAACTGGAGGGTGTAGGCCCGCTTGTAGTCCGTCGCCTTGTCGTAGACCCCCTGGCCGGAGGCCATGGCGAAGAACTCCGCCCAGCGGGCGTCGGTCATGGCGCCCAGGCCGGCGGTCCCGGCGTCGCCGCCGTCCACCAGGCCGTAGCTGCGCATCTTCTCCCGGGCCTGGTCGAGCACCGCCTGGGTCATCTCCGGGTTGTCCTTGAGGATCAGGGCGTCGCCGGGCTTCGGGTCGCCGTGCAGGTAGCTTTTCCAGCCCGCGGCGCTGGCCTCCACGAAGGCCTTCACCGCGGCGGGGTTCCTGGCGATCAGGCTGTCGGGCGCCAGCACCATGGCCGCGTAGCCCGGGTAGCCGGCGTCGGCCAGCAGGAAGACCTTGGGCTTCACCTTGGCCACCGTCTCCAAGGTATAGGGCTCGGAGGTCACGTAGCCCTGCTGCGCCACCCGCGGGTCGGCGAGGAAGGGGGCGGAGTTGAAGGTGTATTTGCGCACCTGGTCGTCGGTGAAGCCGTACTTGGCCTTCAGCCATACCCAGAAGGCGGTGACCGAGGCGTCCGAGAGCAGGATCGGGTGGCCCTTCAGGTCGCCGATCTGGTCGATCCCCTGGCCCTCGTGGGCGATCAGCACCTGCGGGTCCTTCTGCATGAAGGCCGCCACCGCCCGCACCGGGACCTTCTCGCTGGCCAGGTTCAGCACGATGAAGCTGTTGGACCCCAGGCCCAGGTCGATGGCTCCGGTGGAGACCAGCTGCGGCACGTTCACGCCGGGGCCGCCCTGCTTGATGGTCACGTCCAGGCCGCGCCTGGCGTACTCGCCGGTGGCCAGCGCCTGGTAGAACCCGCCCTGCTCGGCCTGGGCCCGCCAGTCGGTGGCGAAGGAGATCGGCGTGCGTTCGGCCCCGGCGCCCGCGGGTCCGGTCTTCTTGGCGGGCGAACAGGCGCAGACCAGCGCGAGGAACGCGAGGGCGAGCGGACGCAAGGCTTTCATGAACCACCCCAGGGAAGCGACGGCGCGACCCTAGGGCGCTGCGGCCGAGCCGCCAAGCGGGCGCGACGCCCATAGCAAGAGAGCGGCGCCTCGGTGTGACCCGCTGCGCCGCCCTCTCATCCAGATCCGTTGGGGGACCTGTGTCGTCCGGCCGTTGGCGGAGACCGGTCGCGGGTCGCCCCGCGGGTGGTCCGTCGCCGCCGGTGTCCGGGGGAGACTGGTTCCAGGTCGCCCCGGTTCCGTGCCCTCCTCGAACCTTCCGCCCGCTTGTGGCCCGGTTTCCCGGTCCGCCGCGCCGCAGTCCCGCTCGACGACTTGACTGTCCTCCCAAACCGGCTATGAGGCAAGCGCGCCGCAGCGGGGCCTTGGGCGCCGTCCCGGGACCGCCGGTTGATAAGCTGGGGACTGTCCGGGGAAATCCTGACGTTTCCGCTGAAAAATCAGTCGGCCGCAGCTATCCACAATTATTCAATGATTGCAGGGCCGGGCGTCAGCTGCTGGCGGCCAACGCCTCGCGCCGCTCCTCCAGGGCCAGCCACTCCTCCTCCGCCGCGGCCAGCTCGGCCTGCGCCCGGGCCAGCGCCTGGCTGGCGCGGTCGAAGGCCGTGGGGTCGCGGGCGTAAAGGCCGGGGTCGGCCAGGGTCCGCTCCAGGGCGGCGGCCTTGCCCGGGGCGGCGGCGACCAGCGCCTCCAGCTCGGCCAGCCGCCGCTCGTCCTTGTAGGTGAGCTTGCCGGGCTTGGCCGCGGGGCGCGGCGCGGCCCTGGCGGCCGGCGCCCGGGCCGCGGGCGGTTCCGCCACCGGCGCGAAGAAGCCGGGGTTCTGGCCGATGAAGTCCTGCCAGCCGCCCGGGGTCTCCACCGCGCGGCCGGAGCCGTCGAGGCCGATGGTCGAGGTGGCCAGGCGGTCGATGAAGTCGCGGTCGTGGCTGACCAGGATCAGCGTCCCCTCGTAGTCGGCCAGCACGTCCTCCAGGAGGTCGAGGGTGTCCATGTCGAGATCGTTGGTGGGCTCGTCCAGCACCATGACGTTGGCGGGCCTGGCCAGCGCGCCGGCCAGCAGCAGGCGGTTGCGTTCGCCCCCCGACAGGCTGGCCACCGGCTGCCGCAGCTGGCTTTCGCGGAACAGGAACTCCTTGGCGTAGGCCGCCACGTGCTTGGGCTTGCCGCGCACCATCACCTGGTCGCCGCCCAGGGGCGCCAGCACCTCCTTCAGCGTCGCCTGGGCCGAGAGCTCGGCGCGGGCCTGGTCGATGTAGGCGATCTCCAGGTTGGTCCCCAGCAGCACCTCGCCGGAATCCGGCGCGGTCTCGCCCAGCAGCAGGCGCACCAGCGTGGTCTTGCCGGCGCCGTTGGGGCCCACCACCGCCACCCGCTCGCCACGCAGGATGCGGGTGGAGAAGTCCTTCAGCACCGTGCGCTCGCCGAAGGCCTTGCTGAGCCCGCGCGCCTCCACCACCCGCTGGCCGGAGACCCCGGAGCTGGCCGCGCCCATCACCAGGTCGCCGCGCGTGTCGCGCAGCCGCTCCGACTTGGCCTGGCGGAGCGCGACGAGCCGGCGGCGGCGGCCTTCGTTGCGGGCGCGCCTGGCGGTGACGCCGCGGGCCATCCAGTGCTGCTCGCGGGCGAGCAGCTTGTCCATGCGCCGGGTCTCCTCGGACTCGGCCTGGGCGATCCTGTCGGCCCAGTCGTCGAAGGCGGCGAAGCCCTCGTCCAGCCGCCGCACGGTGCGGTTTTCCAGCCAGAAACAGCGCTGGGTGACGCGGGCGAGGAACGCCCGGTCGTGGCTGACGATCAGGGCGGCGGCGCGGCTGGCCCGCAGCTCGGCCTCCAGGATCTCGATGGCCAGGATGTCCAGGTGGTTGGTCGGCTCGTCCAGCAGGAAGACGTCCGGCTGCTCGGCGAAGGCGCGGGCCAGGGCCGCGCGGCGGATCTCGCCGCCGGAAAGGCCGCTCGCGGACTTGCCGGCCGCCAGCCCGAAGGTGGTGAGCGCCGCCTCGGCCTGGTGCGGGGCGGCCCCGCCGGCGGCGGCGTAGTCGAGCAGGGTCGCGCCGGCGATCCGCGGCTCCTGCGGCACGAAGGCGATGCGCAGGCCGGGCGTCGCGCTGCGCTCGCCGGCGTCGGTCTCCATCTGGCCGGCCAGGATCCTGAGCAGGGTCGACTTGCCCGCGCCGTTGCGGCCCACCAGGCAGGCGCGGCTGCGCGCCTCGATCGCCAGGTCGACGCCGTCGAACAGCGGCAGGGGGCCGTCGGCCAGGCGGACGTCCTTGAGGGCGACTACGGGAGGCTTCATCAGGGGGGTGACATAGCGGTCGGGCGGCCCCGCGCAAGCCCAGCTGCGTCAATAGGCCGGCGGATCGGCCGGCGGCGCGTCTTCGACCGACGGTCCGTCCTCGTCGGCGTAGCGGCCGCGGGGCGGCCCGGCGACGTCGGCGGTGCGCGAGAACTCCGCCGACAGGTCGTCGTAGAAGCCGTCGCGCCGCTCGGGCTGCTCATAGGCGGGCTCGGCCGGGGGCAGGGGCAGCAGCCAGTCGAAGTCGCGCGGCGCGATCCCCCGGTGCGCGACGATCATGAACGTCTTCCAGATCTGCGCCGGGACCTCGCCGCCGGTGACCTTGCGCATGGAGCGGCCGTCGTCGTTGCCCACCCAGACCCCGGTGACGAACTCCGGGGTGAAGCCCACGAACCAGGCGTCGCGCCAGTTCTGGCTGGTGCCGGTCTTGCCGGCGGCGGGCCAGCCGAAGTTGGCCCGCGTGCCGGTGCCGTTGAGGATCACCCCCTGCAGCATCCGCAGCATCATGCCCGCCCGCGCCGGGTCGTAGGCGGGCGCCGGCGCGCTCTGCAGGTGCAGCAGCACCCGCTCGCCGCCGACGCTGCGGACCTCCTCGATGATGTAGGGCCGCACCCTGCGGCCGCCCTGCTGGAAGACCTGGAAGGCGCTGGTCATCTCCAGCACCGAGACCTCGTAGGCGCCCAGCGCCACGGAAAGGTTGGGGGAGACGGGTATGGTGGTGAAGCCGAAGCGGCGGGCGAGCGCCCCGATCGCCGGCCCGCCCGCCTCCTGCGCCAGGCGCACGGCCACGGTGTTGATCGAGCGGGCCAGCGCGGTCTGCACCGTCACCGGGCCATGGTAGCCGCCGCCGTAGTTCTCCGGCGACCAGCCGCCGATGCGGATCGGCGCGTCCTGGCGGATGTCGGTGGGGCGCACGCCCTTCTCGAGGGCCGCGGCGTAGATGAACGGCTTGAAGCTCGATCCCGGCTGGCGGCGGGCCTGCACCGCGCGGTTGAAGACGCTGTCGGCGTAGTCGGTTCCCCCCACCATGGCGCGCACCGCCCCGTCGGTCCCGAGCGAGACCAGAGCGCCCTCGGAGATGCGGGCGGCCCGGCCATGCGCCACGGCGCCGCGCAGGATGGCCGCCGCGCTGCGCTGCAGGCGCGGGTCGATGGTCAGGCGCACCATCAGGTCCGGCGAGTTGGGGCCGGCCATGCGGATCGCCTCGCCGGTGGCGTAGTCCAGCGCCCAGCCGAAGTCGCCGTCGTTGGGCTGGGCGGTGGGCGCGAGTTTCGGCGTCGCCGCCTGGGCGGCGAGCTTCTGCGGCCCGGTGATCCAGCCCTCGGCCTGCATCCGCTCCAGCACCAGGTGCGAGCGGGCCAGCGCCGCGTCCATCCCGTGGTGCAGGGCTAGCCGCGTCGGCGCCTTGGGCAGCGCCGCCAGCAGGGCCGCTTCCGGCAGGGTGAGCTGGCTGGCCGGCTTGCCGAAATAGGTGCGGGCCGCCCCGTCCAGGCCGAAGGTGTTGGCCCCGAAGTAGATGCGGTTGAGGTAGAGCTCGAGGATCTCGTCCTTGCTGAGGAGGCGCTGCATCCGCTCGGCCAGGAAGGCCTCCTGGATCTTGCGTCGCATCGTCTGGTCGGGCGTCAGAAACAGGGTCTTGGCGAGCTGCTGGGTGAGCGTCGAGCCGCCCTCCACCACCCGGCCGGCGCGGCGGTTGGCGGCGACGGCCCGGCCGATGGCCCGCAGGTCGACGGCGCCGTGGCGGTAGAAGCGCCGGTCCTCCGCCGCCAGCATCGCCTGCGGCACATAGGCCGGCAGCAGGGAAAGCTTCACGTCGTCGCCGTAGCGCGGGCCGCGGGCGGCGATCAGCTGGCCGGTGCGGTCGTAGAACTTGATCGCCGGGGCGCGGTTGGTCGCATAGAGCGTCGCGCGGTCGGGGATCGGCGGCAGCTCGGCCAGGTAGGTCTTCTGGAACCAGATCGCCCCGCCCAGCGCCGAGAGCGCCACGGCCATCAGCGCCACGGCGACAGCCGTGGCGATCCAGCCGGCGACCCGCCGCCGGCGAGGGGGCGACGGCGGCTTCGGCGGGCGCGCCCCCGGTCCAACGGCCCGGCGCGCCGGGCCGGCGGGCTCCGCGGCGGCGCGGTCCGGGGCGGTCTCAGGCGGAGTCGGGCCGCGCTTCACGGGTCGATGGGGCCTTTTGGGGGGTGGGTCGCCGAACCGTTTTGGTTTAGGACGCCCCGCAGATGTCGACGAGACCTTTCTGGGAGGTGAAGTCCCTGGCGCAGATGACCGTGCGCGAATGGGAAAGCCTGTGCGATGGCTGCGGCCTCTGCTGCCTGGTGCGCTTCGAGGACGAGATCAGCGGCGAGATCGTCCCCACCCGCGTGCACTGCAAGCTGTTCGACTCGCAGGCCTGCCGTTGCACGAACTACGAGGAGCGCCACCAGCATGTGCCCGACTGCATCAAGCTGACGCCGGGCAACATCGAGGCGCTGGAGTGGATGCCGAGGAGCTGCGCTTATCGCCGGCTGTACGAGGGCAAGCGCCTGCCCCGATGGCACCCGCTGATCACCGGCGATCCGGAGAGCACGCACCGGGCCGGCGTCTCGGTGCGCGGCCAGACGGTGTCCGAGTTGGCGCTCGACGATCCCGAGGATGCCTTGGATTTCGAAGCGCCAGACCTATCTCGCGATCGCAGCGACGATTGAGCCCGGCGAGCGCTTCGGCGTAAACCGGGCGCCGCAGCGTGGCTCGAACCAGGCAAGGCAGATTTGGCGCAAGATCCGTACATGGAGCTCGGGGTGGCGCGCACCGCCAGCGCGGATGAGCTGCGCCGTGCGTTTCGCAAGCTGGCCAAGCAGTATCACCCCGATCGCAATCCCGGCGACAAGGCCGCCGAGGAGCGGTTCAAGCGTATCTCCGCCGCCTTCGACCTGCTGGGCGACGAGGACAAGCGCAAGAAGTTCGACG
>NZ_DASXYF010000076.1:0-16136 GCF_036502675.1 Phenylobacterium sp. | reverse complement strand
CGCGCGCGGTTTTGAAGAGCGCGTCCGTCGGCTCGATCGAGCGCAGCAGCGCTGCAAAATCGCCCTCGATCTTGTCGCGCCGGATCGACTTCCCATAGGCGACGCAACTGCGCTTCTGACAGAGGTAGTAGGGGTGGTAGCGGTCGCGGCCTTTGCTCCAGCACGCACTAAGTGGTGACGAGCAATCGTCGCAGACGATGTAGACGACGCCGAGACAACGCAGTCATCAGCATCGTGATGTAACCGCCGGACCGGGTGCCGCAACAGCACCCGGTCTATCGCTTTAGGAAAGCTGCGCGTGGTGGATCAGTCGTCATCGTGACAAAATCCGTCATGGCGCGGAAATTTTTCCTCCCATGGATCGACGGCCCATTCGTCCCACCATGGATCTTCCTCAAGGCGGATGCCCATGGCGCGGTAGATGGCGAACAACCGGCCTTCGCGGTTGCGCCGCGCCACATAGAGCGCCTCGCGCTCCAGAATATAGGCGCAGCGCTCTTCGACGCTGGGGCCGCATTCCTCAGGCCGGATAAAGCCGCGCTCTTCAAGGCTGCGCATGAACGCCTGCGCGTTGTCCGAGCCCGACCAGCACGCCTGCAATGTCTGTTTGAGCCAGCGCGGGTCGATGCCTTGGCGCTTGGCCTGCTGCCATTCGGCGAGATTGAAGTTGGTGGGATCGCGCTCGGCGGCGTTCTCGAATCCGCGCGGCATCTTCCACCCGTGTTCGAGGTACAGATCGCGCGACACCTCAATGAGCTTCTGTTTGAAGAAAGGGAGGTGACAGGCCGTCATCGTCTCCGCGTCGATGCGCGACCAGACGCAATGCGCGTGACGACGGCCTTCCTTCTCGTGGAAGACGATCGCGCGCGGCTGACCATCAAGGCCGAGCCGTTCACCGATGCGGTCGATCGCGCGCTCGAACACGTCCGGTGCGACACTCGCGTCTTCCGGCGGGCTGAGGCTCAGCGAGAAAAGATATTGGCGGCATTTCGTGCCGCGACTGATCGCGTCCGCTTCCTTGAACGCGCCTTTCAGGTCGTCCGAGATGAAACCGCTCAGTTCGTGGACAAGGACGTGTTCGTTTTCGTCCGCACGCATCAGGTGGGCGGCGAGGTCTTGTCCGCCGCCGCGTTGGGAGGCTTTCAGGATCATGGCGCGTCCTCGGATTTGAGGCCGAGCGCGACCAGCAGCAGGCGACGGATTTCTCGAACGTCGGCGACAGCGGTCGAGAGTTCCGCTTCGAGTTCTGGCGTGACCGGAAGAGCGCCGACATGCGCAAGGCGCGCGAGCTGATTGAGATTGTTGGCGAGCCGCGAACGCCCAAGCACGGCGACGAGTTGGGCGAACGCCCTGCGATTTTCGACCGAGATTCCCGATCGCCGCACGCGGATCGGGGGCGTCTCGCCCAGAACCTTGGCCCGAATATATGTCCCGAGCGGCACGCCCGAGGCCTCATCGATCAGGCGCGCTCGTTCCTCTTTGGATAGCCGAAGGCTGAACGGCGCGACCCGCCGCTTGCGGGGCCATGGCACGGGCGGTTCGCTTGTAAGGGTGGGGGTGAAGCTATCGGTCAGGGACACGGCGGCACCTGAGGATCATCGACCCTCAGGTGAGAAAGAACGCCGTGCCAATCGTCGAAAATCAGGAACAATTGGTTCGAGGTCTCGACATCGAGGCCCACCAGCGCACGCCCACGGGGTCAACGGACGTCCAGGCCAAGCTCGGGCTCCAGGCGTTCCCGCATCGTGACCCGCTCCTAAGATTGAGGATTCCGGAGACATCCAGCCGCCTCGTCCGGTACGCGGCCGTGGCGGCATGTGCCGGACTGCGCCGCCAACCAGCGTACGGATAAATCGGATCATGCCCAAACTCCCGCTTCGGGGCTTGGTTTCGACGCTGGCGGGCTGTCTACCAGGGCGCGTCGCGGCGACTCCATTCCTCGATGAAGTTCAGGAACACCTGCAGCGGCGCGGGCGTCTGCCGCCGGCTCGGATGGTAGAGGAAGACGCCGGTGCGCTCCCCGCCCCAGTCCTCGAGGAGGTTCACCAGCCGCCCCTGCGCGAGATGTCCCGCGACGATCGGCTCGGGCAGGTAGCCCACGCCGACGCCGTCCAGGATGGTGCTGAGCCACAGGTCGAGGTCGTTGACGATGAGCGGGCCTTCCACCGCGATCTCGATGTGCTGGTCGCCCTTGGCGAACACCCACGGCAGGAGGGCGCCGTCCCAGGGCACGCGGAACTGGATGCAGCTGTGGCCGTGCAGGTCCCGCGGCGCGGCGGGCTTCGGATGGCGCGCCAAATAGCCGGGCGCGGCCACGGCCAGCATCCGGAACTCGTCGGCGATGCGCAGGGTGGTCATGTCGCGCTCGACCTGGTGGCCCACGCGGATGCCGGCGTCGAACCGGCCGCTGACGATGTCGCTGCGGCTGTCGTCGACGAAGATTTCCAGGCGGATCTCCGGATATTCCGCCAGGAATGGCTGGACGAGCGGCGCCAGCAGCAGGGTGGCGAACGGGCGCGTGACCGCCAGGCGCAGCGAGCCCATCGGCTTGTCGCGGAACGAGTTGACGCTCTCCAGGGCGTGGCCGAGCCCCTCCAGGATCGGCTGGATCTCCGCGAGCAGCCGGCCTCCGGCGGCGGTCAGGGCGACGCTGCGGGTGGTGCGGTTGAACAGGCGCACGCCCAGCCGGTCTTCCAGCGAGCGGATGGTCTGGCTGATGGTCGGCAGGGCGATCCCCACCTGCACCGCCGCCTTGGTGAAGCTCCGATGCTCGGCGACGGCGGCGAAGGCGTCGAGCTCGTTAAGCCGGATACGGCCCATTATTTCAATTTTCCACATAACCTCTTCGGAATATTTTCCCTTATCAAAAGGCGTCGCGAGTTTCAAAACATGCCGCAACGAGCTCCGCCGGACGCACGGGCGCGACCAGCCGTCGTATGCGTCCGGCCGCTCACCCCCGCCGAGGACCCCCCTGAAATGGCTGAAATGGCGCCATCCGCCGATCCCGCCGAGCCGCCGCCGAAGAGCCGGAGCGGTCGGGACAGGTCGGCGCCGCGGCGGCTGCTGCTGATCGGCGGCCCGGCGCTGGCGGTGGTGGCGGCGCTCGCCTTCTATCTCGCCGGCGGCCGCTACGCCTCGACGGACGACGCCTACGTCCAGGCCGCGCGCGTCGACGTCAGCACCAATATCCCGGGCCGGGTCAGCGAGGTGGACGTTCACGACAACCAGGCGGTCCGCGCGGGACAGGTGCTGTTCCGGCTCGATCCCCGCCGCTTCGAGATCGCCGTCGCTGACGCGGAAGCGCAGCTCGCCGTGGCGCGCCGCAAGATCCCCGCGCTGCAGGCCGACTACCGGCAGCGCCAAGCCGACGAGGAATCGATGCGCACGACGCTGGCCTACCGTAAGCGCGAGTTCGACCGCCAGACCCAGCTCGCCGCCGACGGCATCTCCTCCCACGCCCAGCTCGACCAGGCGGCGAACGATCTGGCCTCGGCGCGCCAGCAGCTGGCCGCCGCCAGCCAGCAATCCGCCAGCGCCCTGGCCGACCTGGGCGGGAACCTCGTCCAACCGATCGACGAGCAGCCCGGCGTGCGCCAGGCCCAGGCCGCCCTGGACCGCGCGAAGCTCGAGCTCTCCTACACTGTGGTGACCGCCCCGATCGACGGCGTCGCCGCCAAGGTCGAGCAGCTGCAGGTCGGCGACTACGTGAACGCTGCCTCACCCCTGTTCGCCCTGGTCTCGCAGCGCCGCATGTGGATCGAGGCCAACTTCAAGGAGACCGACGTCACCCACATGCGCCCAGGCCAGCACGCGACCTACAGGATCGACGCCTATCCGGCGAAGACCTTCGACGCCACGGTGGAGAGCGCCAGCCCCGGCACCGGCTCCAGCTTCGCCCTGCTGCCGCCGGAGAACGCTTCCGGCAACTGGGTGAAGGTCGTCCAGCGCCTGCCCGTGCGCCTGAGCGTCGGGCGCCGGAGCGCCGCCGCCCCGCTTGCGGCGGGCATGAGCGTGCGGGTGAAGGTCGACACCCAGCATCACCGCGCACTGCCCTTCCTGGGGGGTTAGCGATGACGGACGCGACGGCCGACACGGTCCTGGCCGCGGCGTCCAACCGCCGCATCATCACCGCCTCGGTGATGGCGGCGACGATCATGCAATCGCTGGACAGCACCATCGCCAACGTCGCCCTGCCCCACATGCAGGGCGAGCTTTCGGCCACCCAGGACCAGATGGGCTGGGTGCTCACCTCCTACATCGTCGCCGCCGCCATCACGATTCCGCTGAGCGGCTGGCTGGCCAACGCCTTCGGCCGCCGCAAGGTGTTCCTGGCCTCGATCGTGCTCTTCACCGTCACCTCGGCGCTCTGCGGCGCGGCCGTGACCCTGCCGCAGATCGTGCTGTTCCGGTTCCTGCAGGGCGTGGGCGGCGCGGCGCTCGTGCCGTTGTCCCAGGCCGTGCTCTTTGACATCAACGACCCGAAGGACTTCGGCCGCGCCATGGCGATCTGGGCCGGCAGCGCCCAGGCGGGCAACATCTTCGGGCCGGCCCTGGGCGGCTGGCTGACCGACAATCTGAGCTGGCGGTGGGTGTTCTACATCAACCTGCCGATCGGCGTGCTGGCTTTCGTGGGCCTGCTGCTGACCATGCCGGAAAGCCGGGCCGCCAAGCGCCCGTCCTTCGACTTCCTGGGCTTCGCAACGCTCAGCCTGGGCGTCACCGCGCTGCAGCTCCTGCTCGACCGGGGCCAGCTTCTCGATTGGTTCTCCTCCCCCGAAATCGTCATCGAGGCGGCCGTGGCGGCGCTCGGCTTCTACCTGTTCATCTCCCACATGTTCACGAGCGAGCGGCCGTTCCTGAACCCGGCGCTGTTCACGGACCGCAACTTCGTCGCCGCCAACGCCTTCATCTTCCTGATCGGCCTGGTGCTGTTCGGCAGCTTGGCCCTGCTGCCGCCGATGCTGCAGAACCAGTTCGGCTATCCCGTCGTCCTCACCGGCCTGGTGACCGCGCCGCGCGGCCTGGGAACCTTCCTGGGCATGATCATCGTCGGACGGATCATCGGACGGATCAACGTCCGCCTGATCATGGCCGCGGGCTTCCTCATCACCGCCTTCGCGCTCTGGCAGATGACCCAGTTCTCGCCGCAGATGGGATATTGGCCGGTGATCGTTTCCGGCCTCGTTCAGGGTCTCGGGATCGCGATCATCTATGTGCCGGCGTCGACCGTGGCGTTCGCCACCCTCTCGGGAAGCCTGCGCAACGAAGGGACCGCGCTTTTCAACCTGGTGCGCAACCTCGGCAGCTCGGTGGGCATCTCGGTGGTGCTGTTCCTGCTGGTCCAGAACACCCAGCGGCTGCACGCCTCCCTGGGCGAGCATGTCACGCCCTACAACGCCGCGGCCAACCCCGCGGCGATCGCCGCGCATCTCGACCCCACGACCGCCAAGGGCCGGGCCGCGCTCGACGCGGCGATCACCCACCAGAGCACGTTCATCGCCTACCTCGACGACTTCAAGCTGATGATGGTGCTGACCCTGCTCACCCTGCCGTTCCTGCTGCTGGTGCGCGATACGAAGCCGGCGCCGGGCGAGCGCCCGCACGTGCTCGAATGACCCGGCCCGCCCCGCTGCTCGCTGCCGCCCTGGCGCTCATGCTCAGCGCCTGCGCGGTCGGGCCCGATTTCGTGCGCCCGCAGACCCGGGCTGCGCCGACCTACGCCGCCCCAGGCGACGCGCCGCCGCCGGCCGACCAGGCCGTCGTACTGGGCCAGTCCCAGGCCGGCGACTGGTGGACGCCGTTCCGCGCGCCGGCGCTCGACCGCGTCATCACCCTGGCGCTGGCCAACAACCAGGACCTCGCCGTCGCCAGGGCCCGCCTGGCCGAGGCGCAGGACGATGTCAGGGCCGCGGCGGCCGCCCGCCTGCCGGAGGCGGCCCTGGGCGCGACGGCGGGCCGTCAGAAATATGGCGCGGCGCTGTTCGGGCCTCTCGAGCTCTCCGTGCCGCCCTTCACCTACTACAGCGTGGGGCCCACCGCCCGCGCGCCCCTGGACATCTTCGGCGGCGCGAAGCGGGCGGAGGAGGCCAAGGCCGCCTACGCGGAATATCGCGGCTACGAGCTGGAGGCGGCCCGCCTGACGCTGAGCGCCAACGTCGCCGCCCAGGCCCTGGCGGTCGCCGCGGCCAGAAGCCAGACCGCGGATCTCGAGACGGTGCTGGCCGACGACGAGCGGAACGTGGCGCTGATCCGCACCGCGATCCGGGTGGGGTCGGGGACCCGCACCCAGCTGCTCAGCGCCGAGAGCCAGCTCGCCAGCGACCGCACCCTCATGCCGCCGCTTCGCCAGCAGGAGAGCACGGCGCGCCACGCCCTGGCGGTGTTGACCGGCCAGGCGCCGGCGGACTGGACGGCGCCCGACTTCGCCCTGGCCGACTTCACCCTGCCCTCGGAGATCGCCGCCAGCCTGCCCTCCGAACTGGCGCACCGCCGCCCCGACATCCTGGCCGCCGAGGCCCAGGTCCACGCCGCCAGCGCCGCCATCGGCGTGGCGACCGCCAACCTCTATCCGAAGATCGAGATCACCGGGGCCTTCACCCAACAGGCCCTGACGCCCGGCGGCCTCGCCCAGGGCGGCGCCTCGGCCTGGGCGTTCGCGGCCAACCTTACCCAGCCGCTGTTCAACGGCGGCCGGCTCAACGCCGAGCGCCGCGCCGCCGCCCGCCGCTACGACGCCGCCATCGCCAGCTACCGGCAGACCGTGCTGAAGGCCTTCGGCGAGGTGGCCGACCGGCTGCAGGCCCTGGCCAACGACGCCGACCAGCTCCGCGCCCAGGCGCAGGCCGCCGACACGGCGGCTTCGGCCCTCGATCTCGCCCGGCGCAGCTATGCGGCCGGCAATTCCGGGATCCTCGACGTGCTCGACGCCGAGCGGCGGCTGGCGCAGGCCCAGCTCGGCAGGTCCCAGGCGAAGGCCCAGCGCCTGGCCGACACCGTGCAGCTCTACCTGGCGCTGGGCGGCGCGATGCCGGCGGCGGCCCGGTAGAGCGGAATTCCGCCGGCCCGCCAACACCGCTCATTCCGCTTTCGCCACCCCGCACGTTCGCCCGCGCCAGTCTTTACCCGTCAACAGCGGACCTCCGGCGGCCGGGCAAGGCGAGCTCTCCGGCCGGGCGCCAACGTCCAGTGCTGGCGCGAGCTGTCCCCAGCGCTCGACCTCAGGCCTCGACCTGCGCCGCGCCCTGGGACTGGCGGTACATCCGCTCTGGTTTCATTCCCGCTGATTGGCCTCCGTCAATTGGCAAGGTGACGCCGGTGACGAACCCGCTCTTGTTCGAGCCAAGCCAAAGAACGGCGTTAGCGACCTCCTCGGGTGCGCCGACGCGCCGCATCGGCGTCGCCGGGGCGGCCTGTCGTTGCGCCTGCTCGCCGGCCGCCTTCAGGTGATGGGTAAGGATCGGTCCCGGAGCCAGAACGTTCACGCGGACGCCGCGGTCGGCATAGTCGAGGGCTGCGACCTTGGTGAGGGCGATGACGCCGGCCTTGCCGGTCACATAACCCGCGAGATTGGCCACGCCTTGCACGCCGGCCAGCGACGCCATGTTGATGATCGAGCCGCCTCCGGATGCGAGCATGGTCGGAATCTGGTGCTTCATGCCGAGGAAGGTCCCACGGATATTCGTCCGGATAGCCCGATCGAAGTCATCGACTTCCATGTCGGCGAGCGCCTGAGGGACCGTGCCGTCGGTCACGTTGTTGAACGCCACGTCGAGCCGTCCGAAGTCGTCGAGCACGCGCTTGATCAGGCGCGCGACAGAGCTCTCGTCGCCGACGTCGACAGTGACGCAACGGGCTTCGTACCCCTCGCTGCGGATTTCGCCTGCCACCGCCGCGAGGGCGTCCCCGTCGCGCGCCGCAAGCATCACCTTCGCGCCCGCCCGCGCCAGGACCGCGGCCGTCACCCCCCGCGGCCGCGAGCGCGTCATCGAATGCCCGGCCAAGCCGCTTGGCGGTCTGGCTGAGGAGGAAGCCGAACGGAGGTTCCAGGGGTGGTCTCATGGGAAACATATAGCTGTCTAAATATTAGATATCTCTATTTCTATGGAAGGGCGGTCCGCCGCCGGCGCCGACTGCTTGACTGCGGTGTGGTTCTCCAGGAACGTCCCGAAGTCGCCTGATCGCCAATGCGTTGCGAAGCTCTGAAGTCGCCGCCTGCGTTCGATCGACGCCCCAGCCGCCGCCCGTGGCGCACCGCCGGGATGGCGCCTGGCTCGAATAGACAGTCACCATTTGGTATTTGGGCTCCGGCTCGCCGATATTACTCTGCAGACCCGTCATGACGAACGAGACGTATGCGAGCGCCGTAGAATTCGGCGGGTTTTCCGCCGAAGCTGAAGCTTCGCGATGCTCGGATCGCGGATCCGGAGTCCTGAGCGCGACGCCACCGGCGCTTTGCCGGAACCCCGCTCGCGAGGCGATCGCAGCGGCCTTCCACCCAGAAACGAGGCTCTGAAATGCCGCAATACAAGCTGGTCGTAATGTCCAACCCGATGGAAGGGCGCGAAGACGAATACAACAAATGGTACAACGAGCATCACCTCGGGGCGGTGCTGGATATCGACGATTATACGGCGGCGCAGCGGTTCCGCATCGTCGACGGGTTCGAATCTTCGCATCGGTACATGGCGCTGTACGACGCCGAGTCGGTCGACACCGAGACCGCCATGGCGAAGATTTCGCAGCGGGTCGCCGAAGGCCGGATGCCGATCTCGGACGCCCTGGACCTGCGGACGTCGGTCACCTTCTACGAGCCGATCACCCCGCTGATTAAGGCCAAGGGGGGGTGAGGCCGCACAGGACCTAGGCCTTGATCGGCGGGGCGACGGCCTCATACAGGATCGCCGACACGTTCTTGTCCATGGCGCTTGATATCGGCAGGGCGTCGGTCCCGCCCCGTTTCGCAAGCTCCGCCATCACGGCCGCGGGCTGGTCGGTCTCGATGTCGTAAAGCGCGATGTACTTATAGCGCCCGAACTCGCCATCGGGACGCTTGAACCTCCTGACGCCAAGCACGCCGTCGATCTTCAGCAAATCCTCCGAGTGTCGATTGCTGTACCAGTCATTGTATTCGTCCTCACGACCTTTCACGGCGTTGGTCATGACTAGCAGGGTGTACGCAGTCATCGCCGGCCCCTTCAATCCAGTGTACTAAGGATTTCATGAGGCCCGTGGCGCGCTCAATCACCATCTAGGGACAATAATGCGCCCAGGCGGCGGAGCCGCGCGCAACGCCCCGACGATGCCGGGCGGCCGGCCGGGATGATTGCCCACAGATGGTGGTTGCGGGAAACCAGCTTAGAATATAATTCTCCGGATGAGCTGAAATACTAAATAATATTTCAGTATGGATATAATTCAGGGCGGTATTCGCAGGCATGCAAAGTCCGGAGAGGGAGCGTCGAGGCATGCTGGATGCGATGGTCCTGGACGCCCTTCACGGGCCGCCGGCGCAGCGCGCTCTGCAGAGCCAGGGCGTCTGGCGTGACTGGGGCTGGGTTCGGGGCGTCGCGGAAAGCGTCGAGGCCAGGCTCACGGAATCCGGCGTCGGACCGGACCAGGCCGTCGGATTTGTTCCTCGCAATACGGCGGAATGCGCCGCGGCCCTGCTGGGCCTCATCGCCGGACGCCGCGACGTCGTGATGATCTACGCCTACCAGTCGATGGAAGCGATCGCGCGGAAGCTCGAGGACCTGCGGTGCGCCGCGGTCGTAGCGCCGGCCGCTCTCTGGGGGCAGCCTGTGCGCGACGCGGCGGCGCGGCTTGGGATCCTCGGCGTCGCGTTGGAGCCTGACGCCTATGTGGTTGCAGGAACGGCGTTCGACCGCGCCGCGCCGCACCGTGCAGCGGCGGAAAAGCCAGGGATCGGCCTGCTCACGAGCGGGACCACCGGGCCTCCGAAGATCTTCCACATGGACTACGACCTCATTCACCGCGCCATGGTGAACGAGTCGAGCGCGACCCAGCGGGCGATCGATCCTGCCACGCCGGCCCTGCATTACCATCCGTTCGGCAATATCGCCGGCGTCTACGGCTACCTGCCGCTGGTCGCCGTGCGCCAGCCGATCATCATGCTGGAAAAGTTCTCGGTCGAGGGCTGGCTGAAGTACGTGCGGGAATATCGGCCGGTCGTCAGCGGCATGCCGTCGGCCGGGTTCGGCATGGTGCTCGACGCGAACATCCCCGTGGAGGACCTCGCCAGCATCAAGTACATGCGGGCCGGCGCGGCGCCGGTCGACCCCGGCGTGCACCGCAAGTTCGAGGAACGCTACGGCGTCACCATCCTGCTCTCCTACGGGGCGACCGAATTCGGCGGCGTGGTGTCCGCCATGACCCCGGAAGACCACGCCAAGTTCGGCGAAGCGAAGTTCGGTTCGGTCGGCCGCCCCTGGGCCGGGGCGCAGTTCCGGGTCGTGGACCAAGAGACGGGCGCCATCCTGCCGCCCGGGGCGCAGGGGGTGCTGGAGGTGCAGGCCTCGCGGATGGGCCCGCACTGGATCCACACCACGGATCTCGCCGTGGTGGACGAGGACGGCTTCCTCTATCACCGGGGACGTAGCGACGGCGCGATCATGCGCGGCGGCTTCAAGATCGTGCCCGAGGTCGTGGTCACCGCCCTGCAATCGCACCCGGCGGTCTCCGCCGCCGCCGTGGTCGGCGTGCCCGACCGGCGCCTGGGCGAGATCCCGGTCGCGGCCTTCGAACTGCGTCCGGGCGCCGCCGCACCGTCGCACAAGGAGCTTGAAATTCATCTGCGGGGGATCCTGCCCGCCACCCACCTGCCGGTCGAGTATCGCCAGGTGGAGGCGCTGCCGCGCACGCCGTCGTTCAAGCTCGACGTTTTGGCGCTCCGCCAGATCTTTCTCGATGCGGCGCATGAACGGGGTGCGGCGGGGGGCTTGTCTTGAAGCTCGACAGCCCCGAATAAGGTCGCCCGCTCCGCCCTGCAGCCGCGACTGACTATGGAAGCCCCAATGACCGACGCCCCCCTGATCGTTAGCGAAGAACCCGGCATCATCATCTGCACGCTGAACCGGCCGGCGAAGCTGAACGCCATCAATCAGCAGATGATCCGGGGCATTCGCGAAGCGGTGCAGACCTACGCCCAACGGCCTGACCTGCGGGTGTTCCTGCTCCGCGCCACCGGCCGCTACTTCAGCGCCGGCGCCGACCAGCTCGACCGCAGCGGAACCGGCCCGGACCCCAAGAGCACTTCCGCGATCCGCGAATGGTACCGGACGGAGATGATGTCCGGGATGCAGCCGCTCTACGACCAGATGGAGGCGATCGAGAAGCCGTTCGTCGCGGCCCACCAAGCCACCTGCATGGGCGGCGGTCTGGAGATGTCCCTTTCCTGCGATTTCCGCCTGGCGGCGAAGAGCGCCAGCTACGCGTTGCCGGAGAACAAGCTGGGCGCCATCCCGGCGTCCGGGGGCGTCAGCCGGTTGACCCGGCTGGTGGGGCCCCATTGGTCCAAGTGGATGATCATGGGGGGGCAGGCCGTCGATGCGGACCTCGCCCGGACGATAGGTCTCGCGCACGCGGTCTACGCCGACGACGAGTTCGAAGCCAAGGTCATGGAATTCTGTCGCCATCTGGCGGTCCAGCCGGTCGAGACGATCGGCATGGCCAAGCTGACCATCAACCTGTGCGCGGACGCCGATCCGGGCGCCTCGCGGATGGTCGAGAGGCTCGGTCAGAGCATCCTGCACATCGGCGAGGAGAGCGCGGTGCTGCACGAAGCGATGCGCCGCAAGCTCAGCAAGACCGGCTGATCCTCGATCGGCGTCCACAGCGAAACTGAACGGCTCAAGGACGGAGCCACAGGGCTTCGCGCGCCTCCTCCGCGTCGCGGACGGTCCACATCTTCCGGCCGGCGGGTGCGCCGCAAGCAATGCAGATCGACGAGGGTTTGCCTCCGAGCCCCGGCCCCTGCCGCGCTTATGAATATTTTTGCTAAATATGGCAGTTAATATCAGTTATATCCTGCCTTCATCCGAGGTAGTGTTTGAGGCAACAACGACAATAATGCGAGACTAGGGTAACGGGAATATTTCTCAGGGGGCGCGATGCGCCATCCTGAACAAATGTCAACCATGGAGGCGGTCAGATCTCCCACCCCGAATAACTCGCATGTGAACACCGCAAGACGTGCTTGCCGGTGATCGAACGGGAGCGAGAGCATGGATGTATCAATCATCCGACGGGGTCAGAGGCTCGTTGCAAATTCTGGTCGCCATCTCGCCGTTGTCGATGAAAATTGGTCGGTCCCGCATGTCGCTCCTCCGATCAAACGGATCGCGCCGGTAGACGAACTCATCAGCCATATCTACCGGGGCCCCATCGAGCCGACGCCCTGGAAAGCCTGCCTGCGGGTTCTGCGTCGGCGAATGGGCTGCAGCTTCGCCGCGATCCTCATCCGCCCGGGACGGCTTGGCGCGAAGCCGCTGGTGGTCATGGAAGGTGAGGCGGCCGAGCCGGGCGCCGGCCGCCCGACAGCTGCGGAACATGCTCGCCTTGCGCACCTCGATCCGCTGGCGCGGGCCCTCGAAAGGCCGGGCGACCTGTTCACCCTGGACGAAGTCATGTCCTGGGACCTGTACAAGAACACCGAGTTCTATGAGAGGATTATCCGGCCCTACGGCATTCGCCATCAGCTGGGGATGAACTTCTCCGAGCCGAGCGGGTGGACCTGCAACATCGGGCTGATGAACGTCGAGGGCTCGCCTCCGTTCGGCCAAGACGAGAAAGATTTCATTCTGGAGTTGCTCCCGCATCTCCAAGTTTCCCTGAGCGTTTACGCTCGGATTCGTCGCGAGGAGAGCGAACGGCGGATCTTGTCCGAAACGCTGGATCGCCTGACCATCGGGACATATTTCCTCGACGGCTGTGGACGGGTGGTCGCGACCAACGCTGTTGGACGACGCCTTGTGGAAGAGAACAAGGGGATAACGATCGCCGACAACCGGCTTGCGCTCGACCGGAAATCCGAAAACACGGAACTGAACGCCCTCATCCGGAAAGCTTGTGAATGGGGTCTGGCGAGGCGCTCGGGCGCTTGCGCCGAAGCGATGAACGTGGACCAGTCCGATGGACAGCGCCTCGGTATTCTTGTCAGGGCGGTGCCGACGATGGGGTCGTTCGACAATGACTTCGACCCGAGAGCGATCGTGTATGTCAGCGACTCTTCCCGACAGAAGCTTGCTCCGGAGCGGTTCATTTCACGCCTGTTCGGGTTGACGGTCACCGAGGCGACGCTGGCCAAATTTCTCTCGAGCGGCATGTCCCTGGCGGAAGCGGCCGAGGCGCTTGGCGTGAAGGAGAATACAGCCCGGACCTACGCAAAGCGGGTGTTTGCGAAGGTCGGCGTAAACCGGCAGGCGGAACTGGTGCGCCTCATCCTCACTAGCGTCGCCCTGCTGGCGTGAGGGAGGGGGCCGCAGCCGCCGAAGGCGGCCCTCGCCGGATCAGCCGTCGCCGGATCGATTGAGCGCTTCCAGAATCCCCACCATGTCATGCAGGGTTCGGGAATTGTTGTCGCGCCGCCAGGCCAGGCTGAGCTCGACCGGCATCGAAAAGTCTTCGACCTTGCGGAAGACGACGAGATTCTCGGGACAATAGAGCTTGGCGGTCTCGACGAGGAAGCAGACGCCGAGGCCGACGGAGACCAGGTTGATCATCAGGTCTTCGTTGTAGGCTTCCTGCGCGATGTTCGGGACCAGGCCGCCCATGATGCAGGTCGCCAGCATCCGGTCGTACACCAGGGGTGAAACCCTTCTTGGGCGCCATACGAACGGTTCGCCCTCCAGGTCGCGCAACCTCAGTGTGCTGCGCTTCGTGAGAGGGTGCGTCCTCGGCAGCACAAGCAGCCAATCGGCTTTCTGGAAGCAGATCGTATCCAGGCTGGGGTCATGCCAGGCCATTTGCACGAAGCCCGCGTCGATCTTGCCGCTGTGGATCGCATCCAGGATTGCGCCCACCGTGAGCGGCGAGAGTTCCAGCGCCACTTCGGGAAATCGCTCCCGAAACGCCAGCAGCGCTTCGGATACGATCTTGTTTCGCGACCCTACCGTCTCGACCCCGATGCGCAGTTCGCCGACTGAACCTTTCACCGCCCGCTCGACGCGTCGGCTCGCCTGGGTCATGGCCTCGAGCACCTTGTGGGCGTCCTCGAGAAAAACCTTGCCTATGGCGGAGAGGCGGATCCGGCGGCCCTGGCGGACGAAGAGTTCGACCTGGAGCTCTTCTTCGAGGCTGCGGATCTGGTAGGAGAGGGCGGACTGCACCACGTTGAGGCGTTCAGCGGCACGGCTAAGGTTCTCCGCCTCGGCCGCTGCGATGAAGGCCCGTAGGGTCCGGATATCCATTCAGGGTCCTGGAGCGGTGCGAAGCGCGACTTGTCTACGACAAGGTTGTTGTAGGGCGCGAATGCGGCGGTGCTCGAATGTTCGAGACTGCCGAAGCAAGCTTATTTTGCGCAAGCCATCGCCTGATAGTACGGCAGGTGGCTCTGGGCCGCTATTCAGCGGCTTCGGCGGTCTGCGCTTGGGGCCGGCCGTTCAGATAGCTGTGCAGAACCCGGTGGAAGTTGGGGATGGTCGCTTCCTGGTACGGGTTGGTGCGCGCCCCGGTGAAGCCTCGGGAACGCATGCCCCGCTGGACCTGCCTGATGTTGCCGAAGTCCTGCTCCAGGAACGGGTTGCGGCCCTTGAAGTCCGCCGGATCGTTGAAGGTTTCGTGCGTCCAGTCCGGTTGGCGGCCGGGTCCGTACCGGCCCTGCCACCAGACGTCGAACAGGCAGGAATTCACGTCGTCGCCGTCGGGCCGCGAACGGTAGCTCATTGCGCCGTCATAGGCCGACAGGATGATGGCGTTGGGGAAGACGTGCCAGGTGCCGCCGGCCTCGGCGACGTCCTGGTCGGTGAGCTTCGCGGGCCATTCGGCGCCGGCCTTCTCCATCTCCTCGCGGTGGAACTTCCGGAAGGTGGCCATGATCTCCGCGGGCGGCGTGTCGGCCGGGACCTCGGTCATCAGCCGTTCGGCCGCGGCCACGGTGTATTCGGTCTGAAGCGCGTGCAGCGTGTCGTTGATCTCCTTGCTGGAGGCGAGCAAGGTGGCGCGAATATCGACCTTCGGCCCACCTTCGGCGAGGGCCTGGGTGCGCGACGCCGTGATGTTGCGATCGACGCGCAGGTTGCCGTGACGGCCGACGGTCACGGTCGGGACCTTCTTTCCCATGCCGCCGAACTTGAGCACTTGCGGGTGGGTGCCCTCGACGTGGTACGCCTCGTTGAAGGCGTCGAGCATGGTCTTCCAGTTGCAGGGCAGGCGCAGGGTCACGTACCAGCCGATGCGGCACTTCTCGAATTCGAAGTTGTTATAGAGTTCCGGCACCGGGGACAGGTAGTCGAGCAAGGGCTCGATGTCCGGCTTCATGCTGATCCACACCCAGCCGCCCCAGGTGTCGACCCGCACGGGCTTCAGGCTCAGGTCGGCGTTGTCGAAGTGCGGGCAGCCGTCCCAGTCCTCCCGCGCGGTGATGCGGGTGGGCACGCCGTCGAGGTCGTAGCGCCAGGCGTGAAACGGGCAGAACAGCGAACTGCCGGTGTTGCCCCCCCCGTCGTCTTTCAGCCGCCGGCCGCGATGCTGGCAGACGTTGTAGAAAGCCTTGAGTTCGCCCTTCTGCGTGCGCAGCACCAGGATCGACTCGTCGGCGATGTCGAAGACAGCATAGTCGCCCGGAGCCTCCACCTGCTCCTCGCGGCAGGCCATCAGCCACACCTCGCTCCAGAGCCGCTCCTTCTCCAGCTCCAGGACTTCACGACTGATGTAGTCGTCCTTCGGCACGAAATCCTTGCGGATGGTTCCGTCCAGCGGATGTGCTGGCATCATGAAGCTCCATGGCGCTTGCTGTCTTTTCGAAGTCGGTCTTGTAGAGATCCTACCGTTCGGTGACGCCTTCGAACACGCGCATTTTGCGGACGATTCCGGGCGGCATGTAGGGGCGCCTGTGCTGGACGCCGAAATTGTCCCAGATCACGAAGTCGCCGGGACGCCAGTGGTGCTCGTAGTAGGGGGCG
>NZ_DASXYF010000075.1:0-51595 GCF_036502675.1 Phenylobacterium sp. | reverse complement strand
GAAGCCGGGCCGGAAAAGCAAGAAACATTTCAACACGAAGGAAGATAAGGACGCGAAGCACACGAAGGCGCTTCGCGCCGCCAATCTCCTGCCGCCAGCGTCTTCAGTTGCCCGGCGCGCATGGCGCGCGTGGCGGGGCAGACGTGGCGGCTGACGTCTCCGCCCTTGCGTCCTGTTGCTAACATGTTACCGCTTGCCTGAGTGAACTCACTTCGGAGGTTCCGTGGCGGCGTTGGAGCAGGCGGGGATAGCGGCGGCGCCGATCGACGGGGCGCCGCCCGGTGCGCTTCCCGGCGCGGACCGGCTGGGGGTGGCGACGCGGGCGGGTTACGGCCTCGGCTCGCTCGCGGCCGGCATCAGCGGCACGGTGCTGGGCGGCTCGGTGCTGCAGGTCTACTTCAACCAGGTGGTCGGCCTGCCGGCGGCCTGGGTCGGCGCGGCGGTGATGGTCAGCATTGTCCTGGACGCGGTGATCGATCCGCTCATCGGCCGGTTCTCGGACGGCCTGCGCACCCGCTGGGGCCGGCGGCACCTGATGATGTACGCCTCGGCGGCGCCCGCGTCGCTGGGCGTGCTGCTGATGTGGCATGCGCCCGGATCGTGGGGGCCGGCTGGGATGCTGGCGTTCATGGTGGCGATGCTGACCTTCGTGCGGCTGGCGGTCAGCTGCTTCGACATCCCGCTCCGCGCGCTGGCCCCGGAGCTGGCGCCCGACTACCACGACCGCACGGGCCTGATCGCCTGGCGGTTCGTGTTCGGCATCGCCGGCGGGGCGGCGATGAACGCGGTGCTCTACTACGTGTTCCTGCGCGAGGACGCGAGCAACCCGGCGGGCCTTCTCAATCAGCAGCGCTACGTCGCCTTCGGCTCGTTCGCCGCGGCGATGATGTTCATCACCATCGTCGCCTCCACGGCCGCCACCCACCACCGCATCCGCCACCTGCACGTGCCGCCCCTGCAGCGGCCGACGCTGAGGCAGACGCTGGGCGAGCTGAAGCTGAGCTTCGCCCAGCCGGGGCTGGTGATCCTGATGTTCGCGACGCTGCTGAACGGGTTCGGCGGCGGGCTGCAGTTCGGACTCGACATCTACATCGTGCGCTACTTCTGGGAGCTGAAGCCGCAGGCCAACGCGGTGATCGGGCTGATGGCGCCGGCCGGGGCGCTGATCTCGCTCTGGGTGACGCCGAGGATCTCGTCGCGGGTCGGCAAGCGGCCCTACATGGCCGCCTGCTACGTCGGCTGGCTGGTGCTGTTCCTGGCGCCCTACCTGCTGCGCTGGGTGGGCGCGATGCCGGCCAACGGCACGGCGGGGCTGGTGGTGGCGATCTCGGCCCTGTCGCTGACGGCGCTGGTGTGCGCGTTCGGCGTGCACACGGTGCTGCAGTCGATGCTGTCGGACGCGGCCGACGACGCCTCGGTGAAGACCGGGCGGCGCTCGGAGGGGACCCTGTTCGC
This sequence comes from Phenylobacterium sp., assembly GCF_036502675.1. Classification (GTDB taxonomy): domain Bacteria; phylum Pseudomonadota; class Alphaproteobacteria; order Caulobacterales; family Caulobacteraceae; genus Phenylobacterium. The sequence continues at coordinate 50,140 of NZ_DASXYF010000075.1, read as the reverse complement.
CGCCTTCGGGGTGCTGGACAAGTGGGGCCAGGGCATCGGGGCGCTGGGCGCCGGCCTGGTGCTGGCGGTGGTGGCGTTCCCGACCAGGGCCGTGCCCGGCGCCTTGCCGGCGCACGTGGTGAACGGCCTGGTGCTGGCGTCCGCGCCGCTGATCGCCGGCTGCAACGTCTTCGCCCTCTACATGATGAGCCGCTTCCGCCTCGGCCACGACCAGCACGCCGCGAACATCGAGGCCCTGCGCCGCCGGGAAGGGGCCGCGCCCGGTTAAACGATCACTGACGCCCACTCGCGGACTCCGGGATCGCCCGCCGCTCGCCGGCCAGGGCGGCGAACGCCGCATAGATGACCGCGTCGGGGATGAGTTCCGGCGTCACCAGGCGCTGGAAGGTGAGGCCCTCGGATAGAGCGCCGATCACGCGGACCAGATCCTCCGCCGGCATGGGCAGCTGTGTCTCGTCAGGGAACCGCTCGCGCCACCAGGCGGCGGCGATGGCGACCAGCCTGGCGGAGCGCTCGGCCGCCCGGGCCTGCAAGCCGTCGTTGGCGAGGCTGTAGGCCAGGCCCCTCAGGCGGCCGGCGCCCATCCGCCTGCGCTGCGGCATGACGGCGATCAGGGCTTCGGCCACGTCGCGCATGATCTCGGCGACACTCGCGCCCGGCCGCGTTTGCGGCCGGACCTGCGGCCAGTAGGCCGGTCCGATGGCGGCGAGCAGGTCTTCGCGGTTCTTGAAGTTGCCGTAGATGGCCCCGTTACTCATCCCGGCGCGGCGCGCCACTTCCTGCATCGTCACCCCGTCGTAGCCCTTCTCCTCTGAGAGCTGGGCGGCGACCTGGATGAGCTTGGCGCGGGTGCGGGCGCGCTTGTCGCCCTTGGGGCGCCGGCGGGGCGACGACTGAGGCTCCGCGTCAGCAGTCATTGACTCGAGGCTAGGACGGCGCCAGAAAAAGAGCAATTCTCTTTTATAACCCCGCTCCTTTAGTCGAAGATCCGCTTTCAGAGTTCGGCAGACCGGCTCCGAGTCAGAAGGACGACCCACGTGGCCAGACCATTGATCTCCTTCATCCTCGGCCTGGGGAAGCCCGTCGGGCCTACGCGGGTCGACGGCGACGCCGTCGATGTCGATGGCGGCCAGCTTTTCGCCGAATCCGGCGGAGCGGGGCCGCAGGCGATCGTGCTGCTGCACGACGGCCTGATCGACGGCTCCGGCTTCGACGCGATGTGGCCGCGACTCTGCAGGGACTTCCGCGTCGTGCGCTACGACCGCCGCGGCTACGGCAAGTCGCCGGCCGCCAGGGGGCCGTATTCGCAGATCGACGATCTGGCGGCCGTGATCGCCTCGGCGAACCTCGAGCGCTTCAGCCTGGTCGGCTTTTCCGCCGGCGGCGCCATCGCCCTCGACTACGCGCTGGATCACCCGCAGTCGGTAGAGCGGCTGATCCTCGTCGGGGCCGCGCCAGGCGGCGCATCTCCATCCGCCGCCGCCACCCGGCGCGAAAATCGCAATTTCTTGCCGATCCTGTTCGGCAATGTTCAGGGCGTGGCCGCCAACTGGGCGAAAGACCCCTGGTACATCAGCCGGGGCGACGACGCGGCCAAGGCCAAGGCCTTGGCCATCTGGCGGTCCCATCCGCAGAATATCCGCCACCTGCCGGTGGACCCGGCCCGCCCGAGCCCGCCCGCCTTGCCGCGACTGCCGGGCCTGCGGGTTCCGATGCTGCTCGTGGTCGGCGACCAGGACTTTCCGGACATTCTGGCGAACACCCTCTCGGCGCAGGCGCTGATCCCGAACGCCAAGCGGCTCGTGGTGGCCGGCGCCGGACACGCCCTGCAGCTGGAACGGCCGCAGCAGACGGCAGACCTCATCGGCGACTTCGTCCGCGGGGGTCGCTACCGGCGGGACGACGCCCCGCAGATTGCGGTCAAGTCCGGCTGAGACAGCAGGAAACTGGCTCGCTGCGAGGCTCTCCAACCGGGAAGGCCCCCGCGCGCCGACGCTAAGCGCCCAGGACGCGGAAACGCGATTGGAGCGCCGCGTCGCGCAGCGGTATCAACGCCTGATACTCGGGTGAATTGTACCAGCGCATCGCGGTTTCCCGGTCCGCGAAGCTGATGATCGCGCCGGCTGTGAACGCGGCATCGCCGGTCAGCACCGACCAGGGCCCGACGACGAGGAACTCGCCCCCGAACGCTTTGATCGTGGGTCCCGCGCCGGCGGAGTACTTCTCCCGCGCGTCATGGTCCTGAACCGTCAGCTCGACGACGACGTAGGCGGTCATTGTCACACTCCTTGTGCGGCGCAGCAGCGCCAGACCCGAGGCATAGCCGCCGCTCGACCTGCGGATAAATGGGCGCCAGATTGCAACAATCCCAACCCAGGGGTTCTTAATCATGGACAAGCTGGCCGGGATGGCGATGTTCGTCAGGGTGGTCGAGGCCGGCAGCTTCGCCGCCGCCGCCGACGCCAGCGACGTCTCGGCGACCATGGTGGCCAAGCACGTGCGCGCCATCGAGCAGCGCCTCGGCGCGCGGCTCATCCATCGCACCACCCGTCGCCACCAGCTGACGGAGGTGGGGCGGCTCTACTACGAGCGTTGCAGGAGCGCCCTCGCCGAGGTGGCGCGCGCGGAGGCCAGCGCCAATGAACTGCGCGAAAGCCCGCGTGGCCGGCTGAGACTGGTCGCGCCCGTCAGCTTCGGCAGCGAAAGCCTGGCGCCGGTGCTCGCCGAGTACCTGGCCGCGAACCTGGACGTGAGCGTCGAACTCACCCTCGACAATCGCGCGCCGGACCTGATCAACGATGGCTACGAACTGGGCATCTGCATCGGCGAGGTCGGCGATCCCTCACTGGTGGCCCGGCCGCTGAAGCCGTACCGGCGCATTCTCGCCGCCGCGCCCTCTTACCTGGCCAGGCACGGTCGCCCCGAGCATCCGGCGCAGCTGCGCGACCATGCGTGCCTCACGCTCTCCTACTGGGGCGCCCAGGGCGGCCTCTGGCGACTGGTCGGGCCGAACGCCGAGGTTGCGGAGGCTTCCGTCACCGGACGTTTCAGCGCCAACCATGGCGCCGCCTTGCGCGTGGCGGCCGTATGCGGTGCGGGCATCGTCCTGCAGCCCGAACTGCTGCTTGCGGACGACCTCGCCTGCGGCCGCCTCGAGCCGGTTCTGCCGGACTGGTCGTACCGGCCGGTGCCCATGCACCTCGTCTACGCGCAGGATCGCCGCCCGACTGCCATGCTCCGAAGCGCCATCGACCTCCTGGTCGCGCGGTTCGGGTGACCGGCGGCGCCCGCGCCGACGCCGGCCGGCCGCCGCGCTTAGCGTCAGGCAGCGCCAACAAACGCGCTGTCACCGGGCCTCGGCCACATCCCAGCCTGTGGCTTGGCAGCAGTTCCTGCTCGTGGGCTGTCGTGACGCTATCCGATCGCCTGATCGTCGCCAGCCGCAACCAGACTCTCCCGCCGCGTGCGAGTGGGATATTGTGTGGATAGCGGCGACCGGCGAGTTCATGCGGGCGCCGCAATCCGAAGCTGCTGGGAGCCTCCCATGCCGGTGCTCGTCGATCGAATTGGGCAGACTGAGGTCAACTGCTTGATCTGGATCGGCCGGGTGTCAAAAGCGGAAGCCCTGGCAATGCCAGGCAGGATCGACCCGTCCCGACCGGAGTTCGGCTGTCGGTGGATCAGCTACTTCAACCGGGGCGCCGATCTTTCGGACCTGGACGCGGCGTGCCTCCTGGAGCTCCGCGAACGGCTCAGACCGGTCGTGGCCGGCTTGGCCGCCAAAGGTGAGTTCAGGATGACGCTGGCCTCGAACTCCAAGTTCAACGACCCGCTCCTGGCGGTCTGGCGCGTGATTGCTGCCACCGATCCCGACTATCTGTCCAATCCGCTGATCGTGCACGACATCGAGTCCGCCTCGCGAGCCCTGGGCCTGTTGGCGGTGGAAGCCGATCACGCGCGCGTCTGGATCGAGTCGCGGATCGCAGGAATTTCGCCCGACTCCTGAGTCGAACTGGATCGTCCGCTGGACACGGCTCGAGGCGCTTCCACGCGCTCCGCCAACACTCGGCCGACGTTACGCCAATTTCCTACAGTCTCACAGCAACTCGAGGGCGCGCTCAACCGCACCGTGGCCGAGATCGACAAGCGCCTGAAGACGATGCGCGAACGGCTGAAGCGCATCGGCCCAGGTTTTGATTCGCTCTCAGGTCCAAAAGACACGGTCATAGCCAGGCCTCAAGTCGCGCCCACGGCGCGGCCCGCCCGGGCAGGCTACGTCCAGACTACCCATCCGCGCGGAACGAAGCCCTGGCCGTGCCAGGCACGGGCGCCCATTGGTCCGTGTTCATCGGCCAACGGGCTTGCGCCGGGCGGGACCGAGCGGGGCGATTGGCATTGGGTGTACGACGGGCGTCCCCATAGCCGAAACGCGGACCGGGATGTCTACCCCGGCAGCCGCACCACCGCGCGCAGGCCGCCTAGCGGGGAACGGTCGAGCGTCACCTCGCCGCCGTGGCCGCGGGCCACGTCGCGGGCGATGGCGAGGCCGAGGCCGACGCCCTTGGCGTTCTGGTTGCGGGCCTCGTCGAGGCGGGCGAAGGCCTTGAAGGCCTCCTCGTACTGGGCCTCGGGAATGCCGGGGCCGTCGTCGTCGATGGTGATCTCCACACCGCCCTGGGGGCGCGGAGCGGCGGCGACGACGATGCGCTCGGCGTGGGCGGCGGCGTTCATTACCAGGTTGGAGAGGGCCCGCTTCAGCGCATTGGGCCGCACGCGGGCGGTGAGCTCGGGGTCGATCTCGACGGCGACCTGGGCGCCGGCGCGCCGGGCGCCTTCCACCACCTCGTCGACCAGGGCGCGGAGCGGCGCGGTCTCCACCGCCTCGCCGCCCTCGCCGCGGGCGAAGGCCAGGTATTCGTCGATCATGTGCTCCATCTCGGCCAGGTCGCGTTTCATCCCGGCGGTGCGCTTGCCGGGCTCGGCCAGCGCCAGCTCCAGCTTCAGGCGGGTGAGCGGGGTGCGCAGGTCGTGGCTGACCGAGGCCAGGAGCGCGGTGCGCTGGTCGATGTGGCGCTGGATGCGCAGGCGCATGGCCAGGAAGGCGGAGGCCGCCAGCCGCACCTCGCGGGCGCCGTGCGGCTTGAAGGCGGGCGCGTCGAGGCCGCGGCCGAAGGCGTCGGCGGCCTCGGCCAGGTGCTCGATGGCGCGCACCTGGTTGCGGATGAACAGGATGGAGACGGCGGTGAGCAGGAGGGTCGCCACCGCCATCCAGAGCACGAAGATGTGGCCCTGCGTGGCGAAGGCCCGGTCGCGCGGCGCCAGGATGCGCATCACCCCGCCCGGGACCTTCACCCGGATGTCGACGTAGGCCGGGTAGCGGGTGGTGTCGAACCAGAAGGGATCGTCCAGCCGCTCCGACAGCGCCTTCTGCAGCGAGCGGTCGACAGGGGCGAACGGGGAGAAGCGGCGCTTCAGCGGCAGCTCGCGGCCGGGCTGCAGGGCGATGGACAGGCTCATGGACGCCTCGGCCCGCCCGGCGAGCCTGGCGAAGGCCTGGGGCGAAGGGTCGTCGCGGTAGCTTTCAACCGCCCAGGCCACGTCGCCGGCCAGGCCCTCGGAGAGCCGGCTGGTGACCGTCTGCCAGTGAGCGTCGAAGAAGATGTAGGTCACGGCGATCTGCATGACCACGACCGGCAGGACGATGATCAGCAGCGAGCGTCCGAACAGGGTGGTGGGCAGCCGGCGCTTCAGCCACCGCCCCGCGACACGCAATCCGAGGCGCAGGTTCATCGGGAGCGGCTCCCCGGGAGGCGAGCGGCCCGGGACGCTCTGTCCTCCCCCGTCCTCTGCGGGACAAGGGAGGAAAAGGTCGGCGCTTCCATCAGTCCGGCGCCAGCATGTAGCCCACGCCGCGCAGGGTCTGCAGGTAGCGGGGGGCCTTGGGGTCGGGCTCGATCTTGCGGCGCAGGCGGGTGACCTGGACGTCCACCGCCCGGCCGGAGGGATCGACGGAATCGTGGGCCAGCTCGATGCGGTCCACCGGCTCATGCGGGGTGCGGGCCAGGCGGCGCAGCAGGCCCGCCTCGGCCTCGGTGAGGCGCACCGGCTGGCCGTCGCAGACCAGCTCGCCGCGCTCCGGGTCGAAGCTGCAGCGGCCGAGCAGGACCGCGCCGTTGGCGGGCCGTCTATGGGCGCGGCGCAGGATGGCCTCGATGCGGAGCAGCAGCTCCTCCGGCTCGAAGGGCTTGGAGAGGTAGTCGTCGGCGCCCAGCCTCAGGCCCTCGATGCGGTCCTCGGCCAGGCCGCGCGCGGTGAGCATCAGCACCGGCGTGCGCGCCGAGGGCCCGCCCGCCTCGCGCAGCCAGCGGGTGAGGGAGAAGCCGTCCTCGCCCGGCATCATCACGTCGAACACCGCCAGGTCGAAATCCAGCGTCCGCATCAGCCGGCGCGCCGCGGCCCCGCCCGAGGCGGTGGTCACACGGAAGCCGGCCCGGGCCAGGTATTCCTTGAGAAGCTCGCGGATGCGGTCGTCGTCGTCGACCACCAGCAGGTGCCGCCCCCGGGGCGCGTCACGGGGTTCGGCGGTCATGGCGCACGCCCATTTCGTTTGACGCCGCCGCCTGCGGGGTCTTCAAGGAAGGCGCATTGAAAGGAGGCTTTTGGCCTATGTCTCTCGTTCCCTTCGACGATCGCGACGGTTGGATCTGGCTGGACGGCCAGTTCGTGCCCTGGCGCGAGGCGAAGGTGCACGTACTGACCCATGGCCTCCACTACGCCTCGGCGGTGTTCGAGGGCGAGCGGATGTACGGCGGCGAGATCTACGAGCTGACGGCGCATACCGAGCGGCTGTTCAAATCGGCCGAGATCCTCGACTTCGAAATTCCGTTCACGGTGGCCCAGATCGACCAGGCCTGCAAGGACGCCTGCGCCAAGAACGGCCTGGACGACTGCTACATCCGGCCGATCGCCTGGCGCGGCTCGGAGATGATCGGCGTGTCCGCCCAGGACACCAGGATCCACGTGGCCATCGCCGTGTGGGACTGGCCGAGCTACTTCGAACCCGAGGTCAAGGCGCGCGGCATCCGGATGTGCTGGGCCAAGTACAAGCGCCCGTCGCCGGAAACCGAGCCGGTGCACGCCAAGGCCACCGGCCTCTACATGATTTGCACCATCTCCAAGCACGCTGCGGAGAAGGCCGGCTACACCGACGCGATGATGCTCGACTACCGCGGCTATATCGCGGAATCGACCGGCTCCAACGTGTTCTTCGTGAGGGACGGGGTGCTGCACACCCCCACCCCCGACTGCTTCCTGAACGGCATCACCCGCCAGTCGGTGATCAGGCTGGCGAGGTCCAAGGGCTTCGAGGTGATCGAGCGGCACATCAGGCCGGAGGAGCTGGCGGGCTTCTCCGAATGCTTCGTGGTCGGCACCGCCGCCGAGGTGACGCCGGTGGCGGAGATCGGCGAGTACCGGTTCAAGCCGGGCAACATCTCGCTCGGCCTGATGGACGACTACGCCCGGATGGTGCGGCGCGAGCTGGTCTCGGCCTGACGACTTTCCTCCCCGTTCGACAGGACGGGGAAGCTCTCCCTCAGATCAGCCAGGCCCGCGGCCGCGGGTAGGCCTCGCCGCGCGCCAGGTGGATGGCGCCCAGGACGCAGCGGACGGCGAACCAGACCCCGATCAGGGCCCAGATCAGGAAGCCGAGCTTCAGGATCGGGATGCCGATCAGGACGAACGACAGCGGCAGCCCGATCAGCACCAGGGCGCCGGCGATCACCGCCCAGCCCAGCGCGAGCCAGAAGGTGCGGATCAGCAAGGTGTAGTGCGTGGCCATGGCCGGGGTGGCCGCCGCCCGGTTGGCGTAGGCGATGACCAGGCCGATCAGGGTGGTGGCCCCGGCGGTGGCGAAGCCCAGCAGGTAGAGGCCGTAGGTCACCGCCGGCATCGTCCGGTCGTCGGCGACGGGGCCGACGGAGGTGGAGGCAGGGTCGCTCATGGCGGTCCTTCCGTGGAACGTCCCCAAGATGTGGGGACCCTGCGGCGCGGCGCCAGATTAAATCGCATCCATGCCGCGGCTCAGCCGCGGACGAGGGTGACCTCCACGCCGGCGCCGGCGGCCTCGGGGGCCAGCGCCAGAGGCTTTTCCACCCGCACCCGGGCGCGGGTGACGCGGTCGTCGGCGAGGCAGGCGCGGGCCAGGCGCTCGGCGAAGGCCTCCACCAGCACGATGTGGCCCTCCGAGGCCACCTCGCGGGCGGCCCTGGCGACCATCTCGTAATTGACCGTGTCGCGCAGCCGCGCGGCGCCGGCGCTGGGGACGTCGAGCTCCACGTCCACCACCAGAGGCTGGGCGCGGCCCCGTTCGTGGGGGTGGACGCCGATCTCGGCCTCCAGCTTCAGGCCGTTGACGAAGACCTTGGTCATGACGATCCGCGGCGCGGCGGGCTGCGGCGCGGCGGCGGGTTCGCTGGGCGAGGGCGCGGTCACGGGCGCTCCGAGGCTGGGGACGGGTCGGACAGGTGCTGGCCGCCGTCGACGGCGATCATCTGTCCGGTCACCGAGGAGGCGTCAATCAGATAGCGCAGGGCCTGGCCGATCTCGGCGGGCGTCGCCGCCCGGCGCAGCGGGACGCTGTCGGCTTCGCGCGCGAAATCCTCGGCCGTCTGGTGGATGTTGGCCAAGGTAGGCCCCGGGCCGATGCCGTTGACCCGGATGCGGGGAGCCAGCGCCAGGGCCATCATCCGGGTGGCGTCCCACAGGGCCGCCTTGCTGAGCGAATAGCTGAAGAAGTGGGGCGTGGGGTTCCAGACGCGCTGGTCGAGGATGTTGACGATCTGGCCCTGGCGGTCGGCCGGCAGGCGCCGCGCGAAGACCTGCGATAGCACCAGGGGCGCGCGCAGGTTGGTCTCCATGTGGGCGTCCCAGGAGGCGCGGTTCTGGGTGGCGAAGGCGTCGTCCTCGAAGACGCTGGCGCAGTTGACCAGCAGGGTGACCGGCCCAAGCTCGGCCTCGGCGTCGCCCACCAGGGCCACGCTGGCGGACTCGCGGCGCAGGTCGCAGGGGAGCAGGGTGGCGCGGCGGCCCTTGGCGCGGACATGAGCCGCCGCCGATTGCGCGTCGTCGTCCACCTGGCGGCAGTGGATGGCCACGTCGAAGCCCGCCTCGGCGCAGGCCTGGACCAGGGCGAGGCCGATGCGCCGCGCGCCGCCGGTGACCAGGGCCGCGCCGCGCGCGGCTTCAACCACGGCGGGACCTCACCGCCGGGTCAGTCGAGCCGGCCGAACTCATAAAAGTTCAGCGCGCCGATCACGATGAGGAAGACGACGATGATCCCAATGCCAACCATGAACGGCTCCAGATTCCCAGGCCCGGCTTTAGCGGGCCTGACCGCCGGCTGCAACACCCGCGCGAAGCGATTGCGTCGGATGAATCTCTGCGGCGGCCGGAGCGGGGGCTTCCCTGCGCGCACTCGATGACTAGATTGGCGGCGAAGCCGGGCGCGGCCGAGATCCAGGAGACGTGAGATGCGCGAGTACCTGAAGTTCTACATCGACGGCCAGTGGGTCGACCCTGTGGCGCTGAAAACCCTGGACGTGGAGAACCCGGCCACGGAGACGGTGGCGGGCCGGATCGCCCTCGGCTCGGCCGCCGACGTGGACAAGGCGGTGACGGCCGCCCGCAAGGCCTTTCCGGCTTGGTCGCAGACCACCCGCGAAGAGCGCATCGAGCTGATGAACCGCATGCTGGCGGAATACCAGAAGCGGCTCGGCGACCTGGCCGAGGCGGTGACCGAGGAGATGGGCGCGCCGGCCTACCTCGCCCAGCGGGCGCAGGCGCCCACGGGGCTGGGCCACCTGTCCGCCGCGATCGACGTGCTGAAGGACTTCAAGTTCGAGGACGACCGCGGCTCGACGATGATCGTCAAGGAGCCGGTCGGCGTCTGCGGCTTCATCACCCCCTGGAACTGGCCGCTCAACCAGATTGTCTGCAAGGTGGCGCCGGCCATCGCCACCGGCTGCACCATGGTGCTGAAGCCCTCGGAGGTGGCGCCGTTCTCGGGCCAGATCTTCGCCGAGATCATGCATGCGGCCGGGGTCCCGGCCGGCGTGTTCAACCTGGTGCACGGGGACGGCCCCACGGTGGGCGCGGCGCTCTCCAGCCATCCGGGGGTGGACATGGTGTCGTTCACCGGCTCCACCCGGGCCGGGATCGAGGTGGCGAAGAACGCCGCCCCGACGGTGAAGCGCGTGCACCAGGAGCTGGGCGGCAAGAGCCCGAACATCATCCTGGACGACAGCGTGCTGGCGAAGAGCGTGGCCCGCGGCGTGACCGCGATGATGACCAACTCCGGCCAGTCCTGCAACGCCCCCACCCGCATGCTGGTCCCCGCCGCCCGCATGGACGAGGCGATCACCGCGGCCCGCGCCGCGGCGGCCGAGATCACGGTGGGCGACCCCAACGGCAACACCAAGCTGGGGCCGGTGGCCTCCAGGATCCAGTGGGACAAGATCCAGCGGCTGATCCAGGTCGGCGTCGACGAGGGCGCGACCCTGGTGATCGGCGGGCCCGGCAGGCCCGAGGGGCTGGAGACCGGCCACTATGTGAAGCCCACCGTCTTCGCCAACGTCACCAACCAGATGACCATCGCCCGCGAGGAGATCTTCGGGCCGGTCCTGTCGATCCTGGGCTACGACAGCCTCGATCAGGCGATCGCGGTGGGCAACGACACCGAGTACGGCTTGGCGGCCTATGTGAACGGCGAGGACCTGGAGACGGCCCGCGCCGTCGCCCGGCGGCTGCGCGCCGGCCAGGTGTCGATCAACGGCGCCTACGACCAAAACGCGCCGTTCGGCGGCTATAAGATGAGCGGCAACGGGCGCGAGTGGGGCGACTACGCCTTCCACGAGTTCCTGGAGACCAAGGCCATGCCGGGCTACGCGCCCAAGGCGGCGGCGGAATAGGCGGGGCCCCGGCCCGGCAACCGCAGACGGCCCGGAGCGATCCGGGCCGTCGTCACGCTCGCGCCGCCGCTCAGTACTTCAGCCGCAGGGTCATGCCGTAGGTGCGCGGCTGGCCCAGGAACATGTCGACCGTGCCGGTCTGCAGGGTCGCGTCGAAGGCCACCTGGCGATAGTCCTTGTTGGTGAGGTTGGAGGCCCACGCCTCCACCGACCAGCGCTGGTTCTGCGGGCCGATCCCCACCCGGGCGTTCACCAGGGCGTAGCCGTTCTGGTACTTCAGGGTGTTGAGGTCCGAGCCGGTGTTGTAGCCGGACATGTACTTGCCGCTGACGTTGAAGCGGGCGACCAGCGGGCCGATCGGCTGCTCGTAGGTGACGGCGGTCGAAAGCGACCACAGCGGCGCGAAGGCCAGGCGGCCGTCCTTGAGCTGAGCGAAGCCGGCAGGCACGGTCGAGCCGAACTCGGTCACCGCATAGGTCAGGCCGCCCTGGGCGGACAGGCCGTGGACCGGGGTGAACCAGACGAAGTCCGCATCGACGCCTTGCGACGTCACCTTGGGGATCGCGGTCACCACGAAGGTGGTGCCCAGGAAGGTGTTGAGCTGGAAGTTCTTGTAGCGCTGGTAGAACGCGGTGGCGTTCAACAGCAGGGTGCGGTGGAGCAGGGTCGACTTCACGCCCAGCTCGTAGCTGTCGGCGGTCTCGGCCGGGAACACGGTCGAGGCGGTGGGCGTGATCGGCAGGGGATTGGCCGCCGTCGGCGCCTGGGCGCGCTCCAGGTTGAAGCCGCCGCCCTTGAAGCCCCGGGCGAACGAGGCGTAGGTCATCACCTGCGGCGAGAAGCGGTAGGCGGCCTTGATGGTCCCGGAGAGCTTCTCGTCCTTGTGGGTCTGCACCAGGACGCGGTCGTTGAACCCCGGGTTCTCGAAATACAGGCACATGGTGCTGAGCACCGTGCCGGCGTTGGCCGGGCCGACGATACCCGCGATCGTCGCCGAGCGGGCGAGCGCCGTGCCGCAGCCGACCCCCCCGTCGGTGTTGACCTGCAGGGCCTCGGCGTCCTTCTTCTCATAGGTGTAGCGAAGGCCGCCGGTGATATCGAACCTGTCGGTGACGTGGAGCGCCTCGTTGGTGAACAGCGCGTAGGTGCGCGTGTCCTGGCCGTAGCGGTCGCGGGTGCCCTGGCCGGCGGCGTAACTGGTTCCCACCGGGCGGCCGGTCAGGACGGAGACGAAGTTGGGAATGCCGTTGGGATTGGCGGCGCTGCGGGACAGCAGGCGGCCCAGGTACTGCTCGTACTGGGCCCCGTAGAGCAGCTGGTTGGTGGATTCCAGGCTCTCGGAGGCGAAGAAGCCGCCGACCAGCCAGTCGAGCCGCTCGGTCTGGCGGGCCAGGCGGATTTCCTGGCTGACGGTGTCGAAACGGTTGGAGAACGGACCGCCACCCTGCCGGTAGAGGATGTCGGCGGTGGAGAAGTCCGCGTCCTGGGCGTTGGTGCTCTTCCAGCGGCGAAGCGCGGTGATGGAGGTGAGCCTGCCCCAGCCCAGGTCCGCGTCGGCCTGCAGCGAGCCGCCGCCGTCCTCGATCTGCTGGTCGGTCGGGCGGTTGGAGTAGGCCACGCGCGCGAAGGGATCCGGCGGGTTGAGGGTGGACGGCGGAACGGGGTTGACCGCGTCCAGCGCCCCTTGCGTGCCGGCGCGGTTGAGCTGCACGGCGACGCAGCAGGACTCGTCGCGGTTGGTGTAGTCGGCGATGAAGCGGATGTTGACGTTGTCGTTGGGCTGCAGGAGCAGCTGGCCGCGGACGGTGTAGAAGTCCTGGTCGGCGTCGTCCTTGCGGGCGCGCGGGCCCTGGCCGGCGACCACGTCATAGAAGCCGTCGCGCTTGCGGTCGGCGAAGAACAGCCGCCCCGCCAGGGTGTCGGTGATCGGGCCGGTCACGGAGGCCGAGCCGCCCACCGTCCCGTAGTTGCCCACGGTCAGCTCGGCGTTGGCGCCGAACTCGCGCTGGGGCGCCTGCGAGAGGATGTTTATCACGCCTGCGGTGGCGTTCTTGCCGAACAGGGTGCCTTGCGGGCCCTTCAGCACCTCGATGCGTTCCAGCTCGCCCAGGTCGCCGAAACCCACGCCGTTGCGCGGCCGATAGACGCCGTCGATCACCACGCCGACGGAGGATTCCAGGCCGGCGTTGTCGCCCACCGTGCCCACGCCGCGGATGCGGGCGGTGGTCACGGTCTCGTTGCTGGTCGAGGTGACCACCAGGCCGGGGGTGAGGATCTGCAGGTCCTTGATGTCGTGGACGCCGGCGTCCTGCGCCAGCTTGCCGGCGACCGCCGTCACCACGATCGGCACGTCCTGCAGGCTCTGCTCGCGCTTCTGGGCGGTGACGATGATCTCGTCGACCGTGGGGGTCTGGTCCTGGGCGTGGGTCGCGCCGCACGTCAGGGCCGACAGTACGGCGAGGGACGCCGAACCGTGAAGCATTCTGAAAATGCGCATGGTCGCTCCGAGCTGTTTCCTCCCCGCGACGTTCGTGAGCCGCTTGGCGGGTTGCGCCAGCTTCGCAGCTTACGGAGCATCTACAAGGCTGTGGGCCATTCGGGTGCTGAGTGTGTTAAAATGTGGCGCCGGTGACACGGGCCGGTCACGCCGCCTCCGCGCGGTTGCGGCTGGCCTGGGCCCAGGCCAGGACGCCGGCGCCGAGCAGGGCCGAGAGCACCGAGCCCGTCACCACGCCCAGGCGCAGGTCGGCCTGGAGCGCGGGCTGGGCGTCGAAGGCCAGGCCGCCGATAAACAGGCTCATGGTGAAGCCGATGCCGCAGAGGATGGAGACGCCGTAGAGCTCCAGCCACCGGGTCCCGGTCGGCCGGCGGGCCAGCTTCAGGCCGATGGCCAGGGCGGCGGCTCCGAACACCCCCACCTGCTTGCCGACCAGGAGGCCCAGGGCCACGCCCAGCGGCAGGGGAAGCAGCGCCCGCTGCAGGCCTTCGCCAGCCAGGGAGAAGCCGGCGGCGACGAAGGCGAACAGCGGCAGGATCAGGAAGGCCACATAGGGGTGCAGTCCCTGCATGAAGGCGTGCAGCACGCCGGGCGCGCCGGGCCGCCGAGGCTCGATGGGCACGGTGAGGGCGGCGGCGACACCCGCGAGCGAGGTGTTCACCCCCGACTTGAGCGTGAACCCCCAGAGCACGGCGAAGGCGACCGCGTAGAAGAAATAGGGCGCCTTGTTCCACTGCGACATGGCCGCCATCACCGCCAGCGCCGCCGCCGCCCCGCCCAGCATCCAGGGCCGGAACTCCTGGGTGTAGAGGATGGCGATCAGCGCCACCGCCGCCAGGTCGTCGGCGATGGCGAGGGTGAGCAGGAACACCCTGAGCGAGGTCGGCAGCTTCGGCCCGGCGATCGACAGGGCGGCGAGGGCGAAGGCGATGTCGGTGGCGGCCGGGATCGGCCAGCCCGCCGGGTGGCCGCCGGGCCCCGCATTGACCAGGAGGTAGAGCAAGGCCGGCGCGGCCACGCCGCCCAGCGCCGCCAGCACGGGCAGCGCCAGGCGGCGGGGGTTCGACAGCTCGCCGCGCAGGATCTCGTACTTGATCTCCAGGCCGACGACGAAGAAGTAGACGGCCATCAGGCCGTTCTTCACCCACTTCAGCACCGACAGGGTCTCGGTGAAGCCGCCGAGCGTGACCGTGACCTCATGGTTCACCAGGGCGAAGTAGCTGGGCGAAAGCGGCGTGTTGGCCCAGAAGATCGCCACGGCGGCGGCCAGCACCAGCAGCAGGCCCGAGCCAGTCTCGGTCTTCAGGAATTCCAGGGTCGATCGGGTGGACATCGGGCCTGCCTAACACAGGCTTGCGACGGCCGTCCCGTCGCCGCGCTTCAAGGGCTTCGGGCCGAGGCCATTGCGCCGGCCGCGCGCAGGCGCTCAAAAGACATATGCCCGCAAGCCCGCTCTACCGCCCCGATCCGCGTGTCTCCGAGCTGGGGGGCGAGTTCGCCGATCCGGTGGCCGCGGCGGCGTTTCCGGAGACGATCCTGCGGTTCCGCAACGACCGCGCCGCGCGCACGGTGGGGCTGGACACCCTGACCGACGCGGAGTGGATCGCCCATTTCGGACGCTTCGAGCCGCTGCCGGGAAACCTGCCGACGCCGCTGGCCATGCGCTACCACGGCCACCAGTTCCGGGTTTACAATCCCGACCTCGGCGACGGCCGCGGCTTCACCTTCGCCCAGCTGCGGGAGACCGGGACCGGCCGGCTGATGGACCTCGGGACCAAGGGCACCGGCCAGACGCCCTGGTCGCGGCAGGGGGACGGGCGGTTGACCCTGAAGGGCGGCGTGCGCGAGGCGCTGGCCACGGCGATGCTGGAGGCCCTGGGCGTCCCGACCTCGCGGACCTTGTCCCTGGTGGAAACCGGCGAGGCGCTGATGCGCAACGACGAGCCCAGCCCGACGCGGGGGGCGGCGATGGTGCGGCTGTCGCACAGCCACATCCGCTTCGGCAGCTTCCAGCGCCACGCCTACCTGCAGGCGCCGCAGCGGATCACCCGCCTGACCGACCATGTGATCGAGCTCTACTACCCGGAGCTGGCGGACGAGGCCGACCGGCCGGGCGCCCTGTTGCGCGCGGTGACCGCGAAGGCCGCGGCGCTGGCGGCCGCCTGGATGGCGGCGGGCTTCGTGCACGGGGTGCTCAACACCGACAACATGAACATCACCGGCGAGAGCTTCGACTACGGCCCCTACCGGTTCCTGCCCTACAACGACCCCAACTTTACGGCCGCCTATTTTGATTCCACCGGCCTCTACGCCTTCGGCCGGCAGCCGGAGACGGTGTTCTGGAACCTGCAGCAGCTCGCCGCCTGCCTGGCGCTGGTGGGCGACCAGGACGCGCTGATCGCGGCGCTGAACACCTTCGCGGGCGAATACCATCGGGCGCTGACCGCGGCGGTCCTGCGAAGGCTGGGGGTCCGCAGCCGCTCGGAGGCGGAGGACGTGGAGCTCGCCAAGGCGACCTTCCAGGCCTTCGCCGGGGGCGGGACGGCGTTGCGCTGGGAGCCGCTGTTCTTCGACTGGTTCGGTAACGGCGAAGCCCGCGCCCTGGCCGGTCCGCGGGCGGGACTCTACGCCGACGAGGGCTTCGCGGAGTTGCGCCGGCGGCTGGGGTCTTACGAGGCCGAGCGGCCGGAGCGGCTGGCCGACCCTTATTTCGAGGGCCCCGAGCCGCAGGAGCTGATCTACGAGGAGATCGAGGCCATCTGGGCGTCCATCGCCGAAGCCGACGACTGGAGCGCCTTCCACGCCAAGCTGGCCGCCATCGAGACGGCGCGGAAGGCCTACGGCTTGGCGGCCGGCTGAGCTGGATTTCCGCCGGCCCTCTGAGCCAGGACCGCGCCGGCCAGCGCGACCGCGCCGCCCAGCGCCTGCAGCGGGCTGAGGCTTTCCGCGAACAGCAGCCAGCCCAGGACCGCGGCCACCACCGGCTGCACCAGCACCACCACGGAGGCCAGCGTCGCCGGCAGCCGGCCCAGCGACCAGGCGATGGTCCCCTGGCCGGCGACGTGCACCAGCCCCAGGCCGGCGCAGGCCGCCCAACCCGCCGCGGAGGCGGGGATCAGCCGCTCGTCCATCGCCAGCGCCGCGACGAGCAGCAGGGGCGCGCTGAGCAGCGTCGACCAGAACATCACCCGCGCAGCGCCGGCCCGCCGGCGGGCGACGCCGACCGACACCAGATAGAGGGCGTACCAGAGGGCCGTGACGAGCGACAGGGCGTCACCGAGCGGCGGGTCGGGCCCGGGCCTGCCGCCGCGCGCCGCAGCCATCAGCCAGGCGCCGGCCACCGCCAGCAGCACGGCGGCCACGAAGCCCAGGCGGGGCCGCTGACGGAACGCCAGCCAGGCGACCAGGGTCACCACCACCGGCGTCAGGTTGGTCAGCACCGTGGCGTTGGCCACCGAGGTGTAGTGCAGGCCGTAGTGCCAGAAGCCGATGTCGAGGGCGAACATCGCCCCGGCCAGCAGGGCCGCGCGCGGCGGCGCGCCCGGTGGTCCCCGGTCGGCGCGCCCGGCGATCAGCGCCAGCAGCGGCAGGGCGAAGGCCAGCCGCCAGAAGCCGGCCGCGGCCGGCCCGGTTGCGGTCAGCCGCACCAGGATGGGGGCCAGGCCGATGACGGCGGCGCCGAACACCAGCGCCGCCAGCGCCCGGCGGTCGGCGGGCTCAGTCAAAGCCCAGCTCGCGGCGCAGGGCCTGCGGCGTCACGCCCCGGCGGCGGATTTCGGCCAGGGTCTCGGCCTGGTCGCGCTTGGCGTAGCGGCGCCCGTCCGGCCCGGCGATCAGGCGGTGATGGCGGTAGACGGGCGCCGGCAGGCCCAGCAGCGCCTGCAGCAGGCGCTGGACGTGGGCGGCTTCGAACAGGTCCTGGCCGCGGATGACGTGGGTCACCCCCTGCAGGGCGTCGTCCACCGTGACCGCCAGGTGGTAGGCCACGCCCACGTCCTTGCGCGCCAGCACCACGTCGCCGCCCAGCTCGGACCGGACGGCGATGCGGCCGGTCTGGCCGTCGGGGCCCGCGCCCTCCTCCTCGAAGGTCAGCGCGCCGAAACCGCCCAGGGCGCGGCGGGCGGCGTCCAGCGCCAGGCGCCAGGCGTAGGGGTCGCCCTGGGCGACGCGGCGGGCCTCCTCGGACGGCGGAAGGGGCGCGCCGCGCCAGGCCTCCATGGCGCCGTGCGGCGCGCTCTCGATGGCGGCGGCGATCTCGCGGCGGGTGCGGAAGCAGCGGTAGACGAGGCCGCGCTGGCGCAAGGTCCCCAGCGCGGCGTGGTAGTCGGCCATATGCTGCGACTGGCGGCGCACCGGCTCCTCCCAATCCAGGCCCAGCCAGGCGAGGTCCGCCAGGATGTCCGCGTCGAACTCCGGCCGGCGGCGGGTCAGGTCGATGTCTTCCAGGCGCAGCAGGAAACGGCCGCCGGCGACGCGGGCGGCCTCGAAGGCGGTAAGGGCGGAATAGGCGTGCCCCCGGTGCAGGCGTCCGGTGGGCGACGGGGCGAAGCGTGTGACGAAGCGGCGGGCCACCCGCCCGGTTTAGGCGATCAGGTCTCGTCCGGCGAGCCCGGCATGGCCCGGGTGATGGCGCCCATGTGGTTGAAGACGCCGCGGAGGAAGGCCTCTTCCCCGCCGAGCGCATCCTTGAGCGACTGGAACTGCTTGAAGGCGGCCATTTCCGCCAGGCCGTGGGCGGCGCACCAGGCGGCGACGGCGGAGAGCTCCAGCCCGATCTGGTCGTCGGGATCGGCGCCGGCGCGGATCAGCGAGTCGCGGACGCGGCAGAAGGCGCTGTCCTTGTCGTTGGAGTGGTCGGGGAGGGCCTCCCGGTCGCGGGAGCAGTCGTACATCACCCGGTAGAGGGCCGGGTGCTCGCGGGCGAAGCGCACATAGGTCACGCCCAGGCCGGAGTTCAGCTCCGCGTCCGCCTGCTCGGCGCGGGTCCTTGCCAGGGATTCGTTCAGCATCTGCCACCCCTGCTGGGCGACGGCGTCGAGCAGTTCGCCCTTGTCCTTGAAGTGGTGGTAGGGGGCCGCCGGGCTGACACCCGCCTCCCGCGCCACCGCCCGCAGCGAAAGCGCGCTCGGGCCGTCCCGCTCCAGCAGGCGCAGGGCGGCGTCGACGAGGGCGCGGCTGAGGTCGCCGTGGTGGTAGGGGCGGGGTTCGGCGGCGGCAGCGTGTCTCATGCGCATCACCCTAAATCTTAATCTTGTCGCCGTAAACATTATCTTGACAATGATCAGATAGGCTCCATCTTAGCGTTGTTCAAATAACAAACGCTCCCGCTCCCCCGGGGGTCCAACTCAAGGTGTGTGTCATGTTTCTCGCAACAGCCCCGCGACTCGAACGGTTCCTCGACCGGGCCGCTCCGACCATCCTTCTCGGCATCGGCCTGATGGTCGCCGCTGCGGTGGCGCTGATCGGCGCCTGACCCCAGGGTCAGGCGAAGTGCGAAGGGGGCCCGCGGGCCCCCTTCTTTTTGGCGCATCCGGCCGTCGCGCAGACGATATCTTGACATCGTTTAGATGGCACCCTATCTAAGCAGCGTACAGATCTAAGCCCGGCATTTTCCGGGCGCCAGAAAGGAATTTCAACCATGTCCGTCCAGACCCTGCGCAGGACCGGCCGTATCGCCGACACGGCCTCGTCGGTCCTGTTCACCCTCGCCGCCGTGGCCATCGCGGTGGCCACCGCCGGGCTCGTCGGCGCCTAAATGCCGAGCTTGCGCGATCCGTCGCCGCGGCCGGAAGGTTTTTCCGGCCGGCGGTCATGGAGATGTCGCGCGGGCTGATCTATGATGTCCGCCGTGTCGGGGATCGTCCGCGTCGATTCGCCGGCAAGCGCTCGCGAACGAGGGTTTCGTCTTCAGTCGGCGTCCGTATGACATAGGCGCGCTGCGCCGCCAGGGGTCCGCCCGTGCAGGTGCTTAGCCGCCCGCCTTCCGGTTGGCCGGCCCTCGTGCTGAACGCCGACTTCCGGCCGCTCAGCTATTATCCCCTGTCCCTGTGGCCCTGGCAGGACGTGATCAAGGCCGTATTCCTGGACCGGGTGGACGTGGTCTCCACCTACGACCAAGTGGTGCATTCCCCCTCCTTCGAGATGAAGCTGCCCAGCGTGGTCTCGCTGAAGCACTACGTGCCGCAGGACCGGCCACCGGCCTTCACGCGCTTCAACCTCTTCCTGCGGGATTCCTTCAGCTGCCAGTACTGTTCGGCGGGCGAGGACCTGACCTTCGACCATGTGGTGCCGCGCTCCCGCGGCGGGCGCACCACCTGGGAGAACATCGTCACCGCCTGCGCCCGCTGCAACCTGATGAAGGGCGGCCGCACCCCGCGGGAGGCCGGCATGCACCCGCACGGCCGTCCCCGCCGCCCCAGCGCCTTCGAACTGCAGGATCGCGGTCGCCGCTTCCCGCCCAATCACCTGCACCAGAGCTGGCTCGACTACCTCTACTGGGACATCGAACTGGAGGCGTAGGGGTGCGGTCCCGCAACGGGATGGCCCACGGGGCCGAGGCCCCACCGCGATTCCAGCGGCGTCCCGGCGCAAAGCGGGGGCGCCGCCACGACGCCCCATCCACGAGCCCTATTTGCCGAGGCTCACGACGCGCTCGAAGAACCCTTCGATTTCCTCGCGGCTTCGACAGAAATCCGAGACCCGGAAGCTCACCGTCGTGGCGCCGTCAGCCTCCGACTCCTTGGCGCCCGCCTCGACCGCGGCCCAATCGACGGAGCCGTCGGCCGTGCGGATGGCCCGCTGGCCGACGTGGATCTCGATCTTGTCGGGGTCGCGCCCGTATTTCGCGAACAGCCTGCGAAGTTCCTTCGCCCGCTCTGCGAGGATCGGCCGGTACGCCGGGTCCATCGCCCAACCTTGGGACAGCCGAGCCATACGGTCGAGGTTCTTGCTGGTGGGGTTGAGGCCGAACAGCACGCCGAGGTCCCGCCCCTGGACGGGCTGCGGATAGGCGTAGAAGTCCTCGAACCCGAAGCTTCGGCCCTTGAAGGTGGCGGGCGCCGAACCCCAGAGGGCGCGCATGCCGCCGACCATGTCCTCCAGGTCGCTGAACCGGGTGTCGAACGCCATGCCCGCGGCGCGGTACTCCGCCTCCTGCCAGCCGACGCCGAGCCCGACCATCACACGACCCTTGGAGATGACGTCCAGGGTGGCGAGCTGCTTGGCGAGCAACAGGGTCGGGCGGAGGGGCGCGATCAACACGAAGGTGGACAGCCGCACCTGGGTGGTGATCGCCGCGGCTGCCGAAAGCAGCGAGATCGGTTCGTGCCAGGGATATTCGAGGGTGTACGGGAATTTGTGAGACACCAACCGCGCCGCATGCGCCGATTTGGCGAAACCCATGTGGTCTCCCATCGAGATCTGGCCGATGCCTTTACGGTCCGCCAGGGCGATAACCTCCAGCACGCCAGAGACATCGCCATCGTACAGATCCGCGATGCCCACTATATTCAGGCCTATTCTCATTTTTTCCTTCCCTTAAATTCAATGTCGCGCGTTTCTATTCACAGCGCGAAGCGGCCAGTCGTCCTGTCCCGCAGAGGCAGGCTGCTCGCGCCATGGCGCTTTTACGGGTCGCCGACGAGCCCTATGATACTGTTCCGGCGCCTATCGTTGTCGCGTTCGGCCCCAAGGCAAAGACCGAAAGGCGACATCGAATCCTGCGAAAACGCGAGCGAGGCAAGTCGGCCCGGCCGAATCCTTGATCGGCACGACCTGGCCATCATCGCTTTGCATCAGGAGGACAGGGAGGTCGATCTTCTTCAGGCCTTTGGGGAAGCCGGGTAATCGGCCCTAGGCCGCGCGCGCAATCTCGCGATAGGCTGGCGGAGAACAGCGTGAGGGAGGGCCGCATGGCCAAGGGCGAGGACGCCGTTTCCGGCGTGAGGGTCGAGGGCCGCGTCGTGCCGTTTCCGCAGTCGATCAGCCCGCAGGCCCGCGCCAGCCTGGCGCGGATGGTGAGCCCGGACGGTTTGCCGCTCAACAGGTCGGTGACGCCGGCGGCCGACGACTTCGCCGGCTGGGCCCAGGCCAAGGCGGCGGTGACCGAACGCCTGATGCAGATGTTCGCCCTGAGGACCGGCGCGACCTCGGCGCCGGTCGAGACGCTCGAGATGGGCGGGGCGGTCGTCCACCTGGCGACGCCGGCCGGCGCGCAGACCGATGCGCGCGCCTACCTCGACCTCCATGGCGGCGCCCTGGTGTATGGGGGCGGCGAGCCCTGCCGGCTGGGGGCCAGCGCCGCCGCCGACCAGCACGGCGTGCGCTGCTATTCGGTCGACTACCGCATGCCGCCGGAGCACCCCTATCCGGCGCCGCTCGACGACTGCGTCGCGGTCTACCGGGCGCTGCTGAAACGCCATGCGCCGGAGAACATCATCGTGGGCGGAGGCTCGGCCGGCGGCAACCTGGCCGCCGCCCTGGCGCTGCGGGCGCGGGACGAGGGGCTGCCCCTGCCGGCCGCCCTGGTGCTGCGGACCCCGGAGCTGGACCTGACCGAATCCGGCGACAGCTTCGAGACCAACCGCGCCATCGACGTCGTGCTGCCCGACCGGCTGACGGCGACCAACCTGATCTATGCGGCCGGCCACGACCTGGCGCATCCCTATCTCTCGCCGCTGTTCGGCGACTTCGCCAAGGGCTTTCCGCCGACCTTCCTGCAGGCCGGTACGCGGGACCAGTTCCTCTCCAACGCCGTGCGCATGCACCGCGCCCTGCGCCGGGCCGGCGTGCCGGTGGAGCTGCACGTCTTCGAGGGCATGCCGCACGGCGGCTTCATGGGCGCGCCGGAGGACGCGGAGCTGGCCGCCGAGGTCAGCCGTTTCGTGGCCGAGCACTGGGGACGGAGCACCTGAACGGCGACCTCAGCTCAGGCCCTCGTGCCGCAGGGCCAGCCGCACCGCCGGGCGATCGCCCATGCGCCCCATGAAGGCCGCCAGCCGCTCGGGGATCTTCAGGTCGTTGGCCCCGGCCCAGCGCAGCATCACGAAGAGATAGGCGTCGGCGACGGTGGCCTGCTCGCCGAACAGGTAGCCGCCGCCCAGGCGGCCCTCCAACAGGCCCAGGCGCTTCTCGACCTGCTGGCCGGCCTCGGACTTCTCCTGGTCCGTGGCGCCCGGCTTGAAGAACGGCTTGAAGGCCTTGTGGACCTCGGTGGAGATGTAGGCGAGCGTTTCCAGCAGCCGGTAGCGGCCCATCGGGCCGTTTGGCGCAAGCGCCGGGGCGCGGTCGGCGATCCAGCTCAGGATGGCGACGTTCTCGGTGAGCACCTGGTCGTCGTCGAAAGCCAGGGCCGGGACGTAACCCTTCGGATTGATCTCCATGAACGGCCGCCCGTCCTCGGTGAGGTGGGTCTTCAGATCGACCTTCACCCGGTCGAACGCGAGCCCCGCCTCGTGCAGGGCGATATGGCCGGCGAGGCTGCAGGCGCCTGGAGCGTAGTAGAGTTTCATCGGAGGTCTCCGTTCCCCTCCGCAACTCCCGAGGCCGCGGTCGGTTTCGCCGCGGACGTGGAGGCCCGCCCTGGCGTTCCTTTCCATCCGGACAGCTTGGCCCTACCTTCGCGCGAACGCTGGGGAGTTGAAGATGCGATTGATGGTTTCAGCGAGCGCGGCGCTCGTGTTCCTGGCGGGACCGGCAATGGCGCAATCCGCAAAACCGGCGGCGCCGGCCGCGGGCGTGTGCGCCGCGCTCGGCCGCGCGGTGGATCTCGGGCTCAAGAGGCTGGGCGAACACCAAGCCGAGCGAACCGTCGCGCGCCTCGCCACGCAGGCGGCCCAGGCCGCCACCGACTCCGCGACTGAAATCGCGATGATCGGCATCAATATCGACCTGATGCAGACGCACCACTGCCCGATGCCGACGGCGCCGGTCAGCGAGGACCTTTACCTGCTCCCGGCCACGACCTGCGCCACAGCGACGGTGAATCGGGCGCCGGACAAGGACCAAGCCTGCGACCGTTCGAAGTGGCGGCCCAGCCCGGCCCCCAGCCGATAAGGCCCTGCTTCGCCGCCGCGTCGCCGTCCGGCGCCGCTCGCGACCCACAAGGGGTCAGACGCCGCGGCCCCGGGCCGCAACATAGGCGTCGATCGACGTCATGTGCCGGGCGGCCTCGGCTTGTGGCAGGAAGGAGCCGGTGAAGCTGTTCTTCGCCAGGGTGACCAGCTCCCGCTCGGACAGTCCCAGGGCGGCGGTGATCGCCCGCCAGTTCTCGCCGACGTAGCCGCCGAAATAGGCCGGGTCGTCGGAGTTGACGGTGGCCTTCAGGCCGAGGTGCAGCATTCGCTTCAGGGGATGGACGGCGAGGTCGGGCACGCCGCAGAGCTTGAGGTTGGAGAGCGGGCAGACCGTGAGGGTCATCTGCGAGTCGACCAGCCGGCGGACCAGGGTCGGGTCCTCCAGGGCGCGGTTGCCGTGGTCGACGCGGTCGACGTGCAACAGGTCGAGCGCCTCGCGCACATACTCCGGCGGCCCTTCCTCGCCGGCATGGGCGACCAGCTTCAGGCCGCGTTCGCGGGCGGCGGCGAACACGCGCTGGAACTTCGCCGGCGGGTGGCCAAGCTCGGAGGAGTCCAGGCCCACGCCCAGCAGGCGGTCGAGGTAGGGCTCGGCCATACCGAGGGTCCCGAAGGCGGCGTCTTCGGAAAGGTGGCGTAGGAAGCAGAGGATCAGGCCGGAGGTGACGCCCAGCTCCGCCTTCGCCGCGGCCATGCCGGACAGCAGGCCGTCGGCGGCGACCGAGAACGGCAGGCCGCGGTCGGTGTGGGTCTGCGGATCGAAGAACAGCTCCACGTGGCGGGTCCCGTCCGCCGCCGCCCGCCGGAAGTAGGCCAGCGCCAGGTCGTGGAAATCGGCCTCGGTGCGCAGCACGTCGGCGCCCTGGTAGTAGATGTCGAGGAAGTCCTGCAGGTTGGAGAAGGCATAGGCCGCCCGTACCGCCTCCACCGTCGGGAACGGCAGGCTCACCTTGTTGCGCCGCGCGAACTCGAACATCTGCTCCGGCTCGAGGCTGCCCTCGATGTGCAGGTGCAGCTCGGCCTTGGGCAGGCCGCGGATGAAGGCGTCCAGGTCATCCATGGGCGGGGATCTCCGGTGAGGCGGGCGGGGCGGCGGGGCGGCGCGCATGGGCGAGCCGGCCGGCGAGATAGGTGCGCTCCACCACCCGGTCGTCGCCGAGGCAGCTGAGGGCGAAGACGATCTCGGCGATGTCGGTGACGCCGGCCAGGCGGCGCGCCAGCAGCGGCGTGGCGGCGGGGTCGAGGACCAAGAAGTCGGCCTCCTTGCCGGGCGCGAGATTGCCCACCCGGTCGTCGATCTTCAGGGCGCATGCGCCGGCCAGGGTGGCCAGGTAGAAGGCGTGCAGCGGTGGAAGCGCCTGGCCGCGCAGCTGGCCCACCTTGTAGGCCTCGCCCATGGCGCCCAGGATGGAAAAGCTCGGCCCGCCGCCTACGTCGGTGGCCAACGCCACCTGCACCCCGCAGCCGCAGGCCTGCTGCAGGTCGAAGAGGCCGCTGCCCAGCATCAGGTTGGAGGCGGGGCAGAAGGCGATCGTCGAGCCCGCCGTCGCCATGCGGGCGAGCGCGTCCGGCGGGGAATGGACGCCGTGGGCGAACACCGAGCGGTCGCCGACCAGGCCGTAGTGGGCGAAGACGTCCAGGTAGTCGCGGCGCTCGGGGAACAGCCGCGCCACCTCGGCGATCTCGGCGGTGTTCTCCGACAGGTGGCTGTGGACCAACACCTCCGGATGGGCCGCGGCGAGCGCCCCCGCCGTGGCGAGCTGGGCCTCCGACGAGGTGACGACGAAGCGGGGGGTGACCGCATAGCCCAGGCGCCCGCGGCCCCGCCAGGCGCGGATCAGCGCCTCGCTGTCGGCGCGGCCGCTCTCCACGGTGTCGAGCAGGCCGGCCGGGGCGTTGCGGTCCATCAGCACCTTGCCGGCGACCAGCCGCATGTCGCGGGCCAGGGCGGCCTCGAACAGCGCCTCCACCGAGCCCTTGTGCACCGTGGCGAACACCAGGGCGCTGGTCGTGCCGTTGCGCAGCAGCTCGCCCAGGAAGGCCTCGGCCGCCTGGTCTGCGTGCATCCGGTCGGCGAAGGCCAGCTCGGCCGGGAAGGCGCGTTCGTCCAGCCACTGCAGCAGCTGGCCGCTCCAGGAGCCGATGATGTCGATCTGCGGATAGTGGACGTGGGCGTCGACGAAGCCCGGGGTGATCAGCCGGCCGGCCAGGATCTCCACCGGCGTGTCGTCGGGCAAGGTCGGGGCGAGGTCGGCGTAGGCGCCGAAGGCGGCGACGTGCCCGTCCTCCACCACCAGCAGGCCGTCGGGATGATAGGCGCAGGCGGCCTCGGCGGGCGCGCGGCTGGGGTCGTCCAGCGTGTGGAGCAGGGCGGCACGGTAGGCCTGGCGGCTCACAGAAGCACCTCCAGCTGGTCGGCGGTGTCCAGCAGGATCTCGTCGCAGTTGTCGCCCGGGCCGTCGCGCTCGATGACCAGGAAATCGCTGTCCGGCTGCAGCGCCAGTAGGAAGTGGTGCCAGACGCCGCGGCGGTAGTTGACGCCCTGACGGCCGGTGGCGCGGAACACCGTCAACGCTTTCGGGTCGAAGTCGCCGGGCGGGGCGACCGCTGCGAGCCAGTCGCGGTGCTGCAGGGGGATGAAGGCCTGGCTGCCCAGGGGGTGGCGCTCGACGACTTTCAGGATCGGCGCCGCCAGCGGCCGGCCGCGGAAGATGCTGACGATGGGCCGGCCGCCGCCCTCCGCCACGTCGAGGCCCGCCAGGTCGTGGTAGCGCCGGGTATGACCGTGGTTGATCACTTGCGGCAGGGCCTGGTCCGACGCTTCGATCACGTCGCCGAACGGGGCGAAGGCCTCGGGGGTGAGCGGCTGGGGGACGACCAGGCGCATCACGCTCCCCCGACCTTGGCGCCGGCCCTGATCCAGGCGCCCAGGGACTGCCGCTCGGCCTCGGTCATGCCGGTCTCGTCGCCCTGCGGCATGGCGTGGGTGGCCACGGCGCGCTCGTAGATCTTCGAGGCGTAGCGATGCAGGGCCTCGTCGGTGTCGAAGGCCGCGCCGTTGGGCGGGGCCGCGATCCCGCGGTGGGTGGGGCGGGCCGCGTGGCACATGACGCAGTGGCGGTCGACCATCGCGCGCACCTGGGCGAAGGGCGGCACGGGGACGGAGGCCGGCGGCTTCGGCCTGGCGGCTTCCGACAGGACGGCGACGGAGACGAAGGCCAGGGCGCCCCAGGCCAGCACCTCGGGATGCATCCGCCCGGCGTTCCTGAGGTTGAAGAAGTGGCGGATGGTCCAGCCGGCGACCCCCAGCCCGGCCAGCCACAGCCAGTTCAGGGGGGCGGCGTAGACCATGGGGTAGTGGTTGCTGATCATGATGAACAGCACCGGCAGGGTCATGTAATTGTTGTGGACCGACCGCTGCTTGGACATCTTCCCCAGCCGCGCGTCCGGCGTCTCCCCGGCCAGCATCTGGGCCACCAGCTTCTTCTGGTTGGGGATGATGATCATGAAGACGTTCGCCGCCATCACCGTGCCGATGATCGCGCCCAGGTGCATCACCGCGCCCAGGTCGGAGAAGACGCGGGTGAGGCCGAAGGCCGCCGCCGTCAGCACCAGGAACCAGACGAGGCCGAAGGCCCTGAGGCTACTTCCGAGCGGCGAGCGGCAGAGGGCGTCGTAGACCAGCCAGCCGCCGGCCAGGACAGCGAGCCCCAGGGCGATCGCCTGCCAGGGCGCCATCGGCAGGCGGGCCTTGTCGATCAGGTTGAGGTCGGCGCCGACGTAGAAGATCAGCGACA
This sequence comes from Phenylobacterium sp., assembly GCF_036502675.1. Taxonomy (GTDB): domain Bacteria; phylum Pseudomonadota; class Alphaproteobacteria; order Caulobacterales; family Caulobacteraceae; genus Phenylobacterium. Next base: position 22,806 of record NZ_DASXYF010000075.1, on the reverse strand, counting down.
GCAACAGGAAGCCGGAGATCCAGGTGGTGTAGGCCTCCCACTTGAACCAGTGCAGCTCCGCCGGCATTTCCGGCGGGGCCAGCATGAACTTCTGCGACTGGTAGAAGCCGCCGGAATGGACCGCCCAAAGCTCCCCGGCCACACCCTGGCGCACGGCGGCGGCGGGCCTGAGATGGCTGTCCAGCCACATGAAGTAGAAGGACGAGCCGATCCAGGCGATCCCCGCCGTCAGGTGCAGCCAGCGGATCGCCAGATTGGCCCAGCCCCCGAAGTCGAAGCTCATCGGGCCTCCGCGTCCGGGGCCGTGAGTTGCAGGAGCTGGGCGGCCAGCGCCACGGCGATCACCGCCGGCGCCTTGCTCTTCAGGCCCGGCAAGCCCAACGGGCAGGTCAGCCGGGCGAAGTCCGCGTCGCCGAAGCCCTCCACCCGCAGGCGCCGCTCGAAGCGCGCCCGCTTGGTGGCCGAGCCGATCAGGCCGAGATAGGCGAAGTCGCCGCGCCGCAGCACCGCCCGGGCCAGCCGGTAGTCCAGGTCGTGGCTGTGGGTGAAGATGGCGTAGAGGCCGCCGGCGGGCGCGGTCGCCACCCAGGCTTCCAGGGCGTCCTCGTCCATCAGCTGGGCGCGGGCGGCGCCGGTCTCCGGGCGCAGGTCCTCGCGGCTGGCCAGCCAGGCGAGGTCGAAGGGCAGGGGGGCGAAGGCTCGCGCTGTGGCCTGGCCGACGTGGCCGGCGCCGAAGATGGCCAGGCGCGGCCGGACGGGCATGATCGTCTCGGCCAGCAGGCGCACCTCGCCGATGGGGGTGCGCGGGCCGTCGGGCGGCGCGCCGCCTTCGGCCGCCGCGACGGAGCGGCGGAGTTCGCCATCCCGCAGCTCGGCCTGCAGGCGGAAGGGCGCGCCACCCTGGCAGGCGGCCAGCGCCTGTTCCAGCCAGGGCAGGCTGGAAGCGTCCAGCCGCTCCACCAGCAGCCGCATATGGCCGCCGCAGCACTGGCCGAGCAGCGGGCCCAGCGGATAGTCCTGCAGGGCGTGGCGTCGTTCGTCCTGCGCCAGCAGCCGGCGGGCCTGGTCCAGGGCCTGGCGCTCCAGCGCGCCGCCGCCGATCGTGCCGCTGAACCTGTCCGGCCAGACCAGCATCCGCGCGCCCGCCTCCCGGGGGGTGGAGCCCTGCACGCCGACCACGGCGGTCATAACCAGGGTTTCGCCCCGGCGCACGGCGCGCACGGCCTGGGCGATCCACTCAGACATGGCGAGCGTCCGCGGCGTAGCTCTCTTCCCCCTGGAGGGGAGGCGGGCCAGCGGGTTCATATATCTTGCCGCGCTTCTTTCCTCCCCTGTCCCGAAGAAGACGGGGGAGGGGGACCATCCGCAGGAGAGTGGATGGAGGAGGGCGCGCCACCTGCCCCGTCTTCTTCGGGACAGGAGAGGAAAAAGGGTGCGGTCGCCGCAGTGGAATGTGTGCATCCCCGTTCCTTCCGGCGCGCGCCGTCCGCTCAGACATCGCCGGCCCTCCGGCGCAGGTCTTCGATGGCGGCCAGCACCCGTTCCGGCGTGGCCGGCGCGTCGAGGTTCGGCATCACCTGGCGCCCGCCGACGCTGGCGACCGCGTCGGTGAGCGCCGAGAACACCGAGATCGCCAGCATCAGCGGCGGCTCGCCCACCGCCTTGGAACGGCCGATGGTCGGCTGGCGGTTCTCGCCCTTGTCCCACAGGCGGATGTTGAACATCGGCGGCCGGTCGCCCGCGGCGGGGATCTTGTAGGTGGAGGGGGCGTGGGTGGCCAGGCGGCCGGCGGCGTCGAACACCAGTTCCTCGGTGGTGAGCCAGCCCATGCCCTGGATGAAGCCGCCCTCCACCTGCCCCAGGTCCACCGCCGGGTTCAGCGAGCGGCCGGCGTCGTGGAGGATGTCCACCCGCAGCACACGGTTCTCGCCGGTGAGCGCATCCACCGCCACCTCGGAGGCCGCGGCCCCATAGGCGTAGTAGTAGAACGGCCGGCCCTGGTGGGTCGCCCGGTCGTAGTGGATGTCTGGCGTGCGGTAGAAGCCGGTGGCCGACAGCGACACCCGCTCGAAATAGGCGCGGCGGACCAGCTCGGTGAAGCCGACCACCTGCGCGCCGGCCCGCACGCCATCGGGGGTGAAGGCCACGTCTTCGATGGCGCAGTCGAACACCTGGGCGGCGAGGGCGGCGAGCCGGGCCTTGATCGCGTCGGCGGCGTTCCGGGCCGCCATGCCGTTCAGGTCGCTGCCGGCCGAGGCGGCGGTGGCCGAGGTGTTGGGCACCTTGTCGGTGCGGGCGGCGCTGACCTTCACCTGGGCGAGGGGGACGGCGAAGGCGTCGGCGACCACCTGGGCCACCTTGACCATCAACCCCTGGCCCATCTCGGTTCCGCCGTGGTTCAGGTGGATCGAGCCGTCGGTGTAGATATGGATCAGGGCGCCGGCCTGGTTCAGGTGGGTGGCGGTGAAGGAGATGCCGAACTTCACCGGCGTCAGCGCCAGGCCCCGCTTCAGCCAATGGTTCTCCGCGTTCCAACGGGTGACGGCGGCGCGGCGAGCGCGGTAGGCGCAGGCGTCGGCCAGCTCGGTCATCAGCTCGTGGGCGACGCTGTCGGTGACGGTCTGGCCGTAGGGGGTCCGGTCGCCGGCGACGCCGTAGAGGTTGGCCAGGCGCACGTCGAGGGGGTCGCGGCCGAGGCTGAGGGCGATGGCGTCCATCGCCCGCTCGACGGCCATCATCCCCTGCGGACCCCCGAAGCCACGGAAGGCGGTGTTGGAGACCGTGTGGGTGCGCAGGCGGTGGGAGACGATCTCGGCCGCCTGCAGGCAGTAGGCGTTGTCGGCGTGGAACATCGCCCGGTCGTTGATCGCCACGGACAGGTCCGCCGAATGGCCGCAGCGGGAGGCGAAGTCGAAGGCCGCGCCGGCCAGCCGGCCCTCGCCGTCGAAGCCCACCTGCCAGTCCACCTGGAAGTCGTGGCGCTTGCCGGTCATCACCATGTCGTCGTCGCGGTCGAGGCGCAGCTTGGCGGGGCGACGGGTCTTCGCGGCCGCCAGGGCGGCGATGGCCGCATAGTGGACCGACTGGGTCTCCTTGCCGCCGAAGCCGCCGCCCATCCGGCGGACCTCCACCGTCACCGCATGGTCGCGCAGGTCCAGCGCCCGGGCGACGATGTGCTGGGTCTCGGTGGGGTTCTGGGTGGAGGACCAGACGAAGAGGTCGCCGTCCTCGCCGGGGACCGCCAGAGCCACCTGGCCCTCCAGGTAGAAGTGGTCCTGGCCGCCGATGGCCAGCGTCCCCGAGACCGTATGGGGCGCAGCGGCGATGGCGGCGCGGGCGTCGCCCAGGCGCATGGTCTGGCTGGCCTCGATGGTGGAGCCGGCCGCGCGGGCGGCGGCGATGTCGAGGAGGGCGGGGAGATCCTCGTACTCCACCACCGCCAGGGCCGCGGCGGCGCGGGCCTTGGGCAGGCTCTCGGCGGCGACGGCGAACAGGGGTTGGCCTGCGTAGCGGACTTCCTCCACCGGGAACATCGGGTCGTCGCCGGCGATGGGGCTGATGTCGTTCTTGCCCGGCACGTCGGCGGCGGCCAGGACGCAGGCGACCCCGGGGGCGGCTCGGACGGCGGACAGGTCCAGGCGGACGATCCGGGCGTGGGCGCGGGCGCTCTGGGCCACGAAGACGTGCAGCAGGCCGGCGGGCTCGGGCAGGTCGTCGATGTAGCGCGCTTCGCCGGCCACGTGCTTTTCGGCGCTGTCGTGGGCGATGGGGACGTGGACCGTGGGGCCCGCGCGGACAGGGGCGCCGGAGTCAGCCATCGACCGGCTCCAGGTGGCCCACCTGGACAGGGGCGTCGCCGCTTTCCAGGACCGCGCGGACCAGCAGGTTCTGCGCGGCCTGCAGGCGGTAGGCGGCCGAGGCGCGCATGTCGGAGATCGGCTGGTAGTCCAGTGCGAGGGACCGGGCGGCGAGGCGGACGGCGGCCTCGGTCCAGGGTCGGCCGATCAGCGCCGCCTCGCAGGCGTGGGCGCGCCTCGGCGTCGCGGCCATGCCGCTGAAGGCGATGCGGGCGTCGTCCACCCGGCCGTCCTGCAAGGCGACGGAGATCCCGGCGCAGACGGCGGAGATGTCCTGGTCGAAGCGCTTGGAAAGCTTGTAGAGCCGCACGATCCGTTCGGGCGCGGGGCGGGGAATGGTCACAGCCTCGACGAACTCGCCCGGGCGGCGGTCCTGGCGGCCATAGGCCAGGAAGTAGGACTCCAGCGGAAGGGTGCGGCGTTCGCCGCCGCGGCGCAGGTGCAGTGTGGCCCCCAGCGCGATCAGGGCCGGGGGCATGTCGCCGATGGGCGAGCCGTTGGCGATGTTGCCGCAGACCGTGCCGAGGTTCCTCACCTGGACCGCGCCCAGCCGGGCGAGGAAGCCCGCGAACTGCGGGTGCAGGGCGGCGAGCGCCGGGGCCGCGTCGGCGTAGCGGGCGCCGGCCTCGATGCGCAGGGACGCGCCGTCGTCGGCCACGGCGCGCAGGTCGGAGACCTCGCCCAGCGAGATGACGGTGGGCAGGGTGCGATGCTGCCTGGTGACCCACAGGCCCACGTCGGTGCCGCCGGCCAGGATGGTCGCGTCGGGATGGGCGGCGAAGGCGGCGGCGAAGGCGTCGGCCGTGCGGGGGGCGAGGAAGCGGCGGCCGCGGTGGTCGAGCTCCAGCGGCTCCGTGGGCCGGACCGCGCGCAGGGCGGCGGCGAGCTCGGGAAGGGCGGCGGCGTCGGGATCGGGACCCATCGTCCGGCCGGCGGCCAGGATCGGCCCGTAGCCGGTGCAGCGGCAGAGGTTGCCGGCCAGCGCTTCCTTGAGGCCGGCCTGGTCGGTCGGGCCGCTCGACCGCTGGTGGGCGTAGAGCGACATGACGAAGCCCGGAGTGCAGAAGCCGCACTGCGACCCGTGGTGGTCCACCATCGCCTGCTGCACCGGGTGCAGGGCGGCCGGCCGGCCCAGGCTCTCCACCGTAAAGAGGGCGCGGCCGTCCAGCATGGGGGTGAAGAGGAGGCAGGCGTTGACCGCGCGGATGCGGACCTTCTCGCCCCCTAGCTCGGCCAGCGCCACGGTGCAGGCGCCGCAGTCGCCCTCGGCGCAGCCTTCCTTGGTCCCGGTGCGGCGCAGGTGGTGGCGCAGCAGGTCCAGCACCGTCAGCGTCGGGTCGACGCCGACGAGCTCGCGCACCTCGCCGTCCAGCAGGAAGCGGATGACGCCGCGGGCCACCTCAGCTCCCCCGGTAGGTGGAGTAGGCGTAGGGGCTGACCAGCAGCGGCACGTGGTGGCGCCCGGCCGGGTCGTCGACGCCGAATTCGATGGCCACGGTCTCCAGGAAGGCCGTGGCGGGCAGGGCGACGGAGAGGGCGCGGTAGTAGGCGCCCACCTCGAACTCCAGGCGGTAGCGGCCCTGGGTCAGGGTTTCTGCGTCGAGCAGCGGCGCGTCGCAGCGGCCGTCGGCGTTGGTGCGGGCCTCCGCGACCACCACCCCGCCCTTGAGGAGGCGCAGGGCGATCCCCGCAGCCGGCCGGCCGTGCATGGTGTCGAGGACGTGGGTCGTCAGGCCGCTCATGAGGCTCCATCGGCTACGATGCGCCCAGAGTCCGCCCAAGCCTGGGGAATTGCAACCTGACCGGCCGGCTGCGAGGCTGGGGCCGGCCGCAAGCCTGATAAGCGATCATCGATGACCGGCGACTATCCCCGCGACCTGATTGGCTACGGCCGCAACCCGCCCCATGCCGACTGGCCGGGCGGCGCCCGCATCGCCGTCCAGATGGTGCTGAACTACGAGGAGGGCGGGGAGGCCTGCGTGCTGCACGGCGACGGCGGGGCCGAGACCTTCCTCTCCGACCTGATCAACCCCGCGCCGGTCCCAGGCGCGCGGCACATGAGCATGGAACAGGTCTACGAGTACGGCTCCCGCGCCGGGGTCTGGCGGCTGTTGCGGCTGTTCGAGCGCCACCATGTGCCGGCGACGGTGTTCGGCGTGGCGATGGCGCTGGAGCGTAATCCCGCCGTGGTGGAGGCCTTCCTGAAGGCCGGCCACGAGATCGCCTCGCACGGCTGGCGCTGGATCAACTACCAGAACGTCCCCGAGGCCGAGGAGCGGGCGCACCTGCAGAAGGCGATCGAGGTCCACGCCCGGGTGACCGGCGAGCGGCCGCTGGGCTGGTACACGGGCCGCACCAGCGCCAACACCCGCCGGCTGGTGGCCGAGGCGGGGGGCTTCCTCTACGACGCCGACGACTATTCGGACGACCTGCCGTTCTGGACGGAGGTGGAGGGAAAGCCGCAGCTGATCGTGCCCTATACGCTGGAGGCCAACGACATGCGCTTCGCCGGCACGGGGCTGAACACCGGCGAGCAGTTCTATTCCTACCTGAAGGACGCCTTCGACGTGCTGTACGCCGAGGGGGCGGAGCGGCCGAAGATGATGTCGGTGGGACTGCACTGCCGGATCGTCGGGCGGCCGGGAAAGATGGCCGGGCTGGAGCGGTTCATCCGTTATGCGCTCGGCCACGACGATGTCTGGTTCTGCCGGCGGATCGACATCGCCCGGCACTGGCGCGCGCGGCATCCGCATGCGTAGCGGCGGCGCCTTTTCCTCCCCTGTCCCGCAGAGGACGGGGGAGGTGGCGCGCCCTCCCCGGGTCCGGCCTGTGGCCGGCCCGAGGATGAACTCCGAGGGCGTGTCGAAGGGGGCGAGCCAATGCACCGCGCCAGGTCCGCGCCCCCTCCACCACCCGCTCTTCGGCGGGCGGTCCCCCGTCCTCTTCGGGACAGGGGAGGAAAGGGGGGGCGCATGATCCCCAGCGCGCTCTCGCACCCCGCCTTCCTCGCCCGCTTCGGCCCGGTCTACGAGGGCTCGCCCTGGGCGGCGGAGGCCGTGTGGCCGCAGGTGGAGGCCGGGGCGCTGGACGACCGGACGGCGCTGGCGGCGGCGATGCGGGCGGCGGTGGACGCCGCGCCGCCGGAGTTGCGGCTGGCGCTGGTCCGCGCCCACCCGGAGCTGGCCGGCCGGACGCGGATGGCCGAGGCCTCGGTGAAGGAGCAGGCCGGCGCCGGCCTCGACCAGTGCACGCCGGCGGAGTTCGCGGCTTTCCAGCGGCTGAACGCCGCCTATGGCGCCCGCTTTGGCCACCCCTTCATCGTGGCGGTGAAGGGGACGGCCCGGGCCGACATCCTGGCCGCCTTCGAGGCCAGGCTGGCCAACGATCCCGGGACCGAGTTCGAGACGGCGATGGCCGAGATCCACAGAATAGCGGGCTTCCGCATCGCCGACCTGTTTGCGGAGGGATGATGTTCGACGACCTGCGCCGCCGCTTCGTGGACCTGGCCCAGCTGCGGCTGGGCTCGGAGGTGGTCTACGCCACCGACGATTTCTTCGCCGACAAGGCGCGGCTGATCTCGCCGGCCGAGCCGGTGTTCGTCCCCGGCAAGTACGACGAGAACGGCAAGTGGATGGACGGCTGGGAGAGCCGGCGCAAGCGGGTCCCCGGCCACGACTGGTGCGTGGTGCGGCTGGGGGTCCCGGGCGTGGTGGCGGGGTTCGAGATCGACACCCGCCACTTCACCGGCAACTACCCGCCTGGCGCCGAACTGGAGGCCTGCGTCTCGGACGACATGGTTCCCGCCGAGGACGCCGCCTGGACCAGGCTGACGTCTCGGCTGGAGCTGAAGGGCGACGACCGGGTCTACGTCCCCATCGAGCACGACCAGCCGGTCACCCACGTGCGGCTGCACATCTTCCCGGACGGCGGCGTCGCGCGCCTGCGGGTCTGGGGGCGGGTGGCCAAGGACTGGTCGCAGGTGGGTGTGGACGAGGTGGTCGACCTGCTGGCCATGGCCAACGGCGGGCGGGGGGTCATCGCCAACGACGAGCACTTCGGGCGGGTGGAGAACCTGACCGCACCGGGCCGCGGAGCCGACATGGGCGACGGCTGGGAGACGCGGCGCCGGCGTGAGCCGGGCCATGACTGGGCGGTGCTGGAACTGGGCGCCTTCGGGCGGATCGAGGAGGCCGTGGTGGATACGGCCCACTTCAAGGGCAACTATCCCGACCGCTGCTTCCTTCAGGCGACGGCCCGGGCGCACGGGACGCCGGAGGAGATGGCCGCCCAATCCGAGGCCTGGCCGATGTTGCTGCCGGAGGCGAAGCTTTCGGCCGACCAGATCCATGCGTTCCGCGACCTGGCGCAGATCGGGCCGGTGCGCTTCGTGCGGCTGAACATCATCCCCGACGGCGGGGTGAGCCGGCTGAGGCTGATGGGGCGCGTGATCCGCTAAGCCACCTCGCCCATCGGCTCGGCCAGGCCGCCGGCCTTGGCGATGAAGCGGGCGATGTCGTCGACGCCCTTCAGCCGGGTGAGGTCGGAGAACACGAAGGGGCGCTCGCCGCGGGCCCTGGCGGCGTCGGACTGCATGACGGAAAGGTCGGCGCCGACGTAGGGGGCGAGGTCGGTCTTGTTGATCACCAGCAGGTCGGAGCGGGTGATGGCCGGGCCGCCTTTGCGGGGGATCTTCTCGCCCTGGCAGACACTGATCACATAGAGCGTCAGGTCGGCGAGGTCGGGCGAGAAGGTGGCGGCCAGGTTGTCGCCGCCGCTTTCGATGAAGATCACGTCCAGGTCGGGGAAGCGGCGGTTCATCTCGGCCACCGCGGCCAGGTTGATGGAGGCGTCCTCGCGGATGGCGGTGTGCGGGCAGCCGCCGGTCTCGACGCCCAGGATGCGGTCCTCGGGCAGGGCCTGCAGGCGGGTGAGGATCAGGGCGTCCTCCTGGGTGTAGATGTCGTTGGTGACGACGGCCACGCTCCAGCGGTCGCGCATGGCCTTGCAGAGCTTTTCCACCAGGGTGGTCTTGCCGGAGCCGACAGGGCCGCCGACGCCGACGCGCAATGGTCCGTGCCTGTTCATGAGATGAAGAGCCTCGGTTGCAGGGTCTCGTGCCGCATGGCGGCGATGTCGGAGATAATGGCCGCCGAGCCCAGGTCGTCCAGCGTGGAGAGGGCGCCGCGGACCGCGGCGGCGAGGATCACCGGCTCGAGGGCCGCGATCACCGCGACGCCGTCCGTCTGGCCGAGCGGCACGGCGCGGACGGCGACGCTGACCTGGCTGGCGCAGAAAGCGTGCAGCCAGGCGGTAAGGGCCGGTTCCAGGGGAACGGCCAGGCGGCCGGCCACCACGCCGACGGCGACGGGGTAGGCGAGGGGCGGCGGGACGGTGGTCCATGGCCTTGCGGCGGCGAGGAAGCCTTCGCCCTGGGCCAGGGTCTCGCGGCGGCGTTCCAGGGAGGCCGGGAGGGCGGCGGCGAGTTCGGCGACGTCGGCCAGGGCGAGGTCGTCCTGGCTCGCCGCGGCCGTCCAGGCGGCCTTGAACAGCACTGCGTCGGTCCAGCCGGAGCCGTACTCGACCAGGGCGGCGATCCAGGCGCGCAGCCGGCCGGCGTCGGCTGCCGCGCCGTCGCGGATCGCCTGCTCCAGGCCGTGGGAATAGGCGAAGGCGCCGACCGGGAAGGCGGGGGACAGCCAGGTGAGCAGGCGCAGGAGGTGGGTGTTTCCATCCCCGCTCACCCCGGTGAAAGTCGGGGCCCAAGCTGAGGGTTGAGTAGGTTTGGGAAGTCGGCTTGGGTCCCGGCTTTCGTGGGGATGAGCGGGTTTTTTAGTGAGCATGGTCGTCGTAGGCGCCGCCCTCAGGGTCGAAGGGGGCGTCGACCTCGGCGACCCGGGCGCCCAGGTGCTCGAGCATGTGGGCGATGACGTGGTCGCGGCGGATCAGGATGTGGTCGCGGCGGACGGCGGCGGCCAGGTGGCGGTTGCCGATGTGCCAGGCCAGGCGGACGAGGGCCTCGGGGCTGGCCGCGCGGATCTCCAGCAGGGGCTCGGGACGGGCCACCACCTGCACGACGCCGCCCTCGGCGAGCTTCAGCCCGTCGCCGTCTCTGAGGTGGCGGGCTTCGGCCAGGTCAAGCAGGTACTCGCGGCCGGAGGCGCCGGTGAGCATGATGCGGCGGCGGTGGCGGCCGTCATAGTCCAGCACCACGCGGTCGGCGGGCGCCTCGCCCCAGGCGCCGGCAGGCAGGACTTCGGCGATGCGGCTCATGGATTCAACATTCCCAAACGTCATGGCCGGACAGCCGTGGGACAGGCCCGGCCATGACGTTAAAGAGAGGGCGGCTCATCAAAACAGGAAATACCTTTGGGCCATCGGCAGCACCTCAGCTGGTTCGCAGGTGAGCAGCTGGCCGTCGGCGCGGACTTCGTAGGTTTCGGGGTCCACTTCTATCACCGGGGTGGCCGAGTTGTGGATCATCGAGGCCTTGGAGAGGCCGCCGCGGGTGTTCTCGACGGGCAGCAGGGTCTTCTGCAGGCCGAGGCGCTCGCCGATCCCCCGGTCCAGGGAAAGCTTCGAGACGAAGACGGCGGCCGAGCGGGTCACCGACCGGCCGTAGGCGGCGAACATCGGGCGGTAGTGAACCGGTTGCGGCGTCGGGATCGAGGCGTTGGGGTCGCCCATGGGGGCGGCTGCGATGGTCCCGCCCAACAGGACGAGGTCGGGTTTCACCCCGAAGAAGGCCGGCGACCAGAGCACCAGGTCGGCGCGCTTGCCGGGCTCGACGCTGCCGATGTGGCCGGCCATGCCGTGGGCGATGGCGGGGTTGATCGTATATTTGGCGATGTAGCGCTTGACCCGGGCGTTGTCGGCCGCGCCGTCGCCGGGCAGGGCGCCGCGCTGGCGCTTCATCTTGTCGGCGGTCTGCCAGGTGCGGATCAGCACCTCGCCCACCCGGCCCATGGCCTGGCTGTCGGAGGAGATGATCGAGAAGGCGCCCAGGTCGTGGAGGATGTCCTCGGCGGCGATGGTCTCGCGGCGGATGCGGCTCTCGGCGAAGGCCACGTCCTCGGGGATCGAGGGGTCCAGATGGTGGCAGACCATCAGCATGTCGAGATGCTCGGCCAGGGTGTTGCGGGTGTAGGGCCGGGTCGGGTTGGTGGAGGAGGGGATGACGTTGGCCAGCCCGGCCAGCTTGATGATGTCCGGCGCATGCCCACCGCCGGCGCCCTCCGTGTGGAAGGCGTGGATGGTGCGCCCCTTGAAGGCGGCGATAGTGTCCTCGACGAAGCCGCTCTCGTTGAGGGTGTCGGTGTGGATCATCACCTGGACGTCGTGCTGGTCGGCCACGTCCAGGCAGCAGTCGATGGCGGCCGGCGTGGTGCCCCAGTCCTCGTGCAGCTTCAGCGCGCAGGCGCCGGCGGCCACCTGCTCCACCAGGGCGGCGGGCAGGCTGGCGTTGCCCTTGCCGGCGAAGGCCAGGTTCATGGGGAAGGCCTCGGCCGCCTCCAGCATCCGCTGCAGGTGCCAGGGGCCCGGCGTGCAGGTGGTGGCGTTGGTGCCGGTGGCCGGCCCCGTGCCGCCGCCCAGCATGCAGGTCACGCCGCTCATCAGAGCCTCCTCGATCTGCTGGGGGCAGATGAAGTGGATGTGGGCGTCCATGCCGCCGGCGGTGAGGATCTTGCCCTCGCCGGCGATCACCTCGGTGCCGGGACCTATGACGATGTCGACGCCGGCCTGGGTGTCCGGGTTGCCGGCCTTGCCGACGCGGAAGATCAGGCCGTCGCGCAGGCCGACGTCGGCCTTCACGATCCCCCACCAGTCGACGATCAGGGCGTTGGTGACGACGGTGTCCACGGCGCCCTCGGCGCGGGAGGCCTGCGACTGGCCCATGCCGTCGCGGATCACCTTGCCACCGCCGAACTTCACCTCCTCGCCGTAGGTGGTGAGGTCGCGCTCCACCTCGATGAACAGCTCGGTGTCGGCCAGCCGCACCCGGTCGCCGACGGTGGGACCGAACATGTCGGCGTAGGCCGCCCGGGAGATGCGCGCCATCAGAGGTCTCCCATCACCGCCTGGCGGAAGCCGAACACCCGGCGCGCCCCCATCAGCGGCACGAGCGCGACCTCGCGGGACTGGCCGGGTTCGAAACGCACGGCCGTGCCGGCGGCGATGTCCAGCCTGAGGCCGCGGGCGGCGGCGCGGTCGAAGGCCAGCGCCGGGTTGGTCTCGGCGAAGTGGTAGTGGCTGCCCACCTGGATCGGCCGGTCGCCGGTGTTGGCCACGACCAGGGTGACCACCGGCTGGCCGGCGTTGAGCTCGATCTCGCCGGCTGCGGGGATGACTTCCCCGGGGATCATGCGGCGACCGCCAGGATGAGGCCGCCCGCCGCGGCGCCGGCGCCCAGCAGCCGGATCACCTCGGGCTTGCCGAAGCGGCGCAGGGCCAGGCCGGCGGCGAGGCCCGCCAGGTGCAGGCTGGCGGTGGCCAGGGCGAAGCCTGCGGGGTAGCCGACACCGGCCCCCGGCGCCTCTGTCCCGTGGGCGTAGCCGTGCGCCGCACCGAAGGCTCCGATCAGGATCGCGCCCCAGACCAGCGGGACCTGCGCCTGGGCGGCGGTGAGCGCACCCAGCACGATCACCGAGGCCAGCATCGCCGGCTCCACGGAGAAGGCCAGGGCCTCGGCCTGGCCGAAGGCGAAGCCCACCGCCATCGCCGAGACGAAGGCCGCCGGCCAGGCCCAGAGCGCGGGGCCGCCGCGCAGCGCCGCCCAGAGGCCCACGGCGACCATGGCCAGGATATGGTCCGAGCCGGTGAAGGGGTGGAGGAAGCCGGCGTCCAAGCCCAGGGCCTCGTGGCCGGGATGATCCGGGTGGGCGAAGGCGGTCGCGGGGGCGAGGACGAAGAGGGTGGCGAGGAACCCCCTCAGTCGGCGCAGCGGCTTTGGCATCGAGTCGGCTCCTCAGCGGATCGGTTCGTGGACGGTGACCAGCTTGGTCCCGTCGGGGAAGGTGGCCTCGACCTGCACGTCGTGGATCATCTCGGCGACGCCTTCCATCACCTGGGCGCGGGCGACCACGTGGGCGCCGGCCTCCATCAGCTCGGCGACGGTGCGGCCGTCGCGGGCGCCCTCGACCACGAAGTCGGTGATCAGGGCGACGGCTTCGGGATGGTTGAGCCTGACGCCGCGCTCCAGCCGCCGGCGCGCCACCTGGGCGGCCATGGCGATGAGCAGCTTGTCCTTTTCGCGGGGCGTGAGGTTCATTCGGGGTCTCTCAGGTCCGCCAGACGCGCGGCGGGGGATCGCCGTGGCGCAGGGCCGCCAGGGCGCGGACCAGGGCGCGGCGCAGGACCAGGCCGTCGGCGGCGGCCAGGCGGCAGAACAGCTTGCCGTCGAAGGCGCTGGCGCCGCCCTGTGGGCCGACGGCCCGGCGCAGGGGCTCGAGCAGCGCCGCGGCGTCGGGCGCAGCCAACAGGATCGAGGCGAAGGCGCGGCCTCCGCCGAGCATGGGGGCGAGGTCGGCGATCGCCGCCACCGGGCCCTCGAAGCGCAGGTCGTCGGCGAAGACCAGGCGGCCCTCGCGCCGGATGCGCCAGCGGTCGCGCAGAAGGCCCGTTCGCACGGTCTCGGCCATGGCGGTGCGCCCAAGGATGGCGGCCTCCACCACCAGCAGGCGGGCGTCGGCGGCGAGATCCGCCTCCAGCCGGCGGGACAGGGCGCCGCCATCGAAGAGAATGGTCTCCTGCGGCAGCCAGGCGAGGTCGGCGCCGGCGGCGGCCTGCAGCGACACGGAGACCTCGGCGCGGCCGTCGCGGGCGCGGTAGACCTTCTCGCAGGCGGGCGTGGTGACGGTCAGGACGGCGCCGGAGCCGGCTTCCACCCGCCAGTCGAGGCGGTCGCCGCCGGTGAGGCCGCCGGCGGTGTTGATCAGCACCGCCTCCAGGCCGCGGGCGGCGGCGTCGCGCGGCAGGCGGATCTTGGCGCAGCCGTCCTGATAGAGACGGGCGAGCCGGGTCGGACCCTCGGCCGCGGCCACCGCCAAGCGGCCCTGGCCCCGGGCGCGCTGCAGCCGCGGCGGCGCGGGAAGGAGTGCGGGGCTCGAGTCCTGGATCACCCCGCGAGCGTGGCCGCCGCGGGGCCCCCTGTCCAGGGTCGGACGCCCCTCCCCGCCCCGCGGGGAGCGGGGGCCCGATTTTTCGGCGCGGGCGGCGATTTCCGCGGCGCCTGTCCCGACCGGGCGGCTGTCGGGCTCGCGGGCGCTACATCATGCTGAGGACGGCGATCACCCGGGTGAGCTCCTGACGCCGCGGATGGCCGGCGGACAGCGACAGGTACTCATCGATGCACTGGTCCGGCGCGCGGCGGCCGTGGCGCTTGACGCGCTCCTCGGCCTCCTTGACGGCGCGAGTGTTCGCTTCCTTGAGGGACATGCCCATGATCTGTCTCCCATTGAGACGGCGAGACCGCCGTCGCAGGAAAGTCGGGCAAGACTCGCGCCACAGGCGAACGGCTTAACAGGATCGCGCGGTCGCGGACGCGGCCCGGCGGTTCAGGTGCGCGGGACTCGCAGCGAGAGCGAAGCGCGGCCGGTGCAAAAACCGTCGTTCGATCACGCCGGGAAACCGAACTTTTCCGCACACTGCCGAGTTCTGCGCACCATCGACCGGCCGAAGCGGCCTTATCGAGCGGGTTTTTTATCGGGTCCGGCGTTCAGGCCGGCCTGGTCCTGGAGCGGTGATGCATCAGAACGACCGCCGGCTTGCGAGAATGTCCGCCCTGGACGAGGCGCTTCGCCGGATGCTGCGGACTTGCCCGGCGTCGCCGGTGCTGCAATCTGTCGCCGAGCGGCTGGCGGCCCGTTCGCCTGCGGAGCAGGTTGAAATTCCCCCTTAGAGAGGGCGGCTAGGCTCCGATCAGATCCGTTCGCTGAGGCGGATCGCGGCGCGGCAGCCGAGGCGGATGAGCCTGGAGAGGACGGGGTAGGCGACGGCGTCGCGGGCGCCTTCGGCCAGCGCGATGTCGCGGTGGGCCAGTTCGTCGTCGCGGAAGGCGGACAGCTCGGCGGCGAGCTCGGGCTCGCGGCCCGCCAGCTCCGCGATCTGGCCGGCGTAGTGCTCCTCGATCACCGTCTCGACAGCCTCGGTGCAGGCGTGCGCCGCCTTGTCGCCCATCAGCGCCGTGCCGGCGCCCAGCGCGAAGCCGGCGAGACGCCAGAGCGGGGTGAGCGCGGTGGGCCGCACCTTGCGGGCGGCGAGCAGGGCTTCGAAGCGGGCGAGGTGGGCGGCCTCATGCGCCTCCATGTCGGCGAGCTGGCCGGCGAGGCGCTCATGGCCACGGGCCTCGCCGAGGACGGCGCGCTGGCCGCGATAGATGGCGACGGCGCCCAACTCCCCGGCGTGGTCGACCCGCAGGATCTCCGCCAGCCTTGCTGCGGCGGCGCCCTGGCCGGGGCGGGGGGGGGCGGGCTTTTCGATCATCGCCGAGCCTGCTCGTACAAGGCCGCGGCGACGCTGAGCGCCGCGAGGCCCAGGGAGATCACCGCGTTCCAGCCCGCCATCGAGAGGCCGGCGAACACCCAGGGGGCCTGGTCGCAGGCGGGGCCGTGGATCCTCGCGCCGACCATCAGCGCCTTGAGGTCGGCGGCGCTGACAGGTCCGCCCGCGCTGGAGCAGGCGGTGGGGCCGGGCCAGAACTTCCACTCCGCGCCGGCGTGGTAGACGGCGACGCCGGCGCCGGCCAGGAACACCAGGGCCAGCAGCCAGCCGGAGGGCGTGCGCCAGCGCCACCCGCCCGACAGGCGGACGACGACCATTGAGGCCGCGGCGACGGCCGCCGCGAGCCAGTAGACCTCGCGCTGGCGCAGGCAGAGGGTGCAGGGCGCGTAGCCGCCGAAGGTCTGGAAGCCGTGGGCGATCGCCAGCATGGCCGCCGAGGCGGCCAGGGCCCAGAGCCGCCAGCGCGCGAGCAGCAGGTTGTCGGCGGGCGGATTGCGCGCGAGTTGGTCCATCGGCGGCGATTTGACCCGAAAAGCCCCCTCAGCCCAAGACCTTCAGAAGCACGACCACGCCGACCAGCACCGCCACGAGCAGCAGGACGTAGAAGGTCAGGCGCTTCTCCACCTCCGCCAGGATGGCCGGGCCGTAGACCTTCAGGATGGCGGCCTCGACGAAGAAGCGCACCCCGCGGGTCAGGGCCGAGGCCCAGACGAAGGTGAAGAAGTCGAAGCGCGCTAGGCCCGCGGAGATGGTCACCAGCTTGTAGGGGATCGGCGTCAGGCCCTTGATCAGGATCACGCCCAGCCCGTACTTGGCGAACCAGGCCTGGAACTCCCGGGCGCCCTCGGGGTGGCCGAACACGGCCAGGATCGCCTGCCCGAGCGGTTCCAGGAAAACGCCGATGGCGTAGCCCAGCAGCCCGCCCAGCACCGAGGCGGCGGTGCAGATCCCGGCGAACATGAAGGCGCGCTGCGGCCGGGCGGCCACCATCGGCGCCAGCATCACGTCCGGCGGGATCGGGAAGAACGAGCTCTCGGCGAAGGAGACGGCGGCCAGCGCCCAGGGCGCCCGGGGCGAGGCGGCCAGCGCCAGCACCCAGTCGTAGAGTTTGCGGAGCATCGGCGATCCAGCGGCGGCGGGTTGGACGTTCTGCTAGCAGGCCGGGCGGCGGTTTGTCTCGCCCGCCGCCTTCCGGAAAATAGTTTCATCCGTTACCATATCCTGGGGGAATGGAGACCGCCGCCATGACCGCCGCTGCACCCGCCGCCCGCCGCGAAGACCTGTTCGAGAACCCCCTGGGCACCGATGGCTTCGAGTTCGTGGAGTTCACCTCGCCGGAGCCGGAGCGGCTGAAGGGCCTTTTCGAGCTGATGGGATTCACTGCGGTGGCCCGTCACCGGTCGAAGACCGTGCTGCGCTTCCGGCAAGGCGACATCAACTTCATCCTCAACATGGAGCCGGCCGGCCAGGCCGCGGAGTTCCGCCAGGTCCACGGGCCCTCGGCCAACGCCATGGCGTTCCGGGTGAAGGACGCAGCCCTGGCGCTGAAGCTGGCGGTGGAACGCGGCGCCAAGGCGGTGAGCGGTCCGGCGGGGCCGATGGAGCTGAACATCCCGGCCATCGAGGGGATCGGCGGCTCGAACCTCTACTTGGTCGACCGCTATGGGGCGCAGGAGATCTACGACGTCGACTTCGTGCCGATCCCGGGGGCGGAGCTGGCGCGGCGCAACGCGGGCCTGACCTACATCGACCACCTGACCCACAACGTGTTCCGCGGCGCCATGGGCAAGTGGGCGGAGTTCTACGAGCGGATCTTCAATTTCCGCGAGATCCGCTACTTCGACATCGAGGGCCGGCAGACCGGCCTGGTCTCCAAGGCGATGACCAGCCCCTGCGGCAAGATCCGCATCCCGCTGAACGAGAGCCGGGACGCCCATTCGCAGATCGAGGAGTTCCTGAAGGACTACCGCGGCGAGGGGATCCAGCACGTGGCGCTGGGGACCGACGACATCTTCGCGGCGGTGGAGACGATGCAGGCGGGGGGCGTGCGCTTCCAGGACACGCCGGACGCCTATTACGAGCAGCTTGACGCCCGGGTCCCGGGACACGGCGAGAACCTGCAGCGGCTGCGGGCCGACAAGGTGCTGCTGGACGGGGCGCCGACCCAGGGCCAGGGGCTGCTGCTGCAGATCTTCACCGAGAACATGGTCGGGCCGATCTTCTTCGAGCTGATCCAGCGCAAGGGCAACGAGGGTTTCGGGGAGGGCAACTTCAAAGCGCTGTTCGAGTCGATCGAACTCGACCAGATTCGCCGCGGGGTGCTGCCGGCGAAGGAGGGTTGATGCGTGGACTGGCGGGCTTGGCGGCGGCGGTTCTGTTGACGGGATTGGCGCAGCACGCCCAGGCCCAGGCGGCGTCCAGGCCGGCCTGGACGATCGTCGTGCATGGCGGGGCGGGCGCGATCAGCCGCAGCGACCTGTCCCCCGCGCAGGAGGCCGCCTACCGGGCGGGCCTCACCCGGGCGGTGCAGGCTGGAAGCAAGGTGCTGGACGGCGGGGGCGGGGCCCTGGACGCGGTGGAGGCGGCGATCCGGCTGCTGGAGGACGACCCGCTGTTCAACGCCGGCCGCGGGGCGGTGTTCACCGCCGAGGGCCGCAACGAACTGGACGCGGCGATCATGGACGGATCGACCCTGGCGGCGGGCTCGGTGGCGGGGGTGACGCACACCAGGCACCCGATCGCGCTGGCCCGGGCGGTGATGGAACATTCCGGCCACGTCATGCTGGTCGGCGAGGGCGCCGAGGCGTTCGGCAAGGCCCAGGGCCTGGAGCAGGCCGACCCTGCCTATTTCTTCACCGAAGCCCGCTGGCGGGCGCTGGTCAAGACGCTGCAGGCCGAGAAGCTGCCGATCCCGCCCAGGCCCCAGGGCGCGCCGGCCGCGGCGGCCGCGGCGGCCGCGGCGGCCGCGGCGGCGGCGCTGGCCCACGACGAGGGCAAGCACGGCACCGTGGGGGTCGTGGCCCTCGACCGGCGCGGGAACCTGGCGGCCGGCACCTCCACCGGCGGGATCAACGCCAAGCGCTGGGGCCGGGTGGGGGACTCGCCGATCATCGGAGCCGGCACCTATGCGTCCAACGCCTCCTGCGCGGTCTCGGCCACGGGGACGGGTGAGTACTTCATCCGGCTGACGGCGGCCCGGGAGATCTGCGCGCTGGTGCAGTACAAGGGCCTCAGCCTGCAGGCCGCCGCCGACCAGGTGGTGCAGCAGGAACTGACGGCCCTGGGCGGCGACGGCGGGGTGATCGTCGTGGGGCCGGACGGGCGGACAGCCTGGAGCTTCAACACCACCGGCATGTACCGGGCGCGCGCCGCCGAGGGGGAGGCCGCGAGCGTGGCGATCTACAAGGACGAACCCTGATGACCCGCCACAACTTCATCCCCGTGCGCGCCGCCCAAGGCCGCCATTCGCGCCAGGCGCACGCCGATTTGCCCGAGGGCGCCTACGAGCGCGAGATGTCCAAGGAGGGGTTCTTCGGGCCCGCGACCTTCTTCTATCATCAGCGGCCGCCCACCGGCTGGACGAAGTTCGAGGGGCCGCTCAGGCCGCGCGCCTTTGACCTGAAGAAGCTCGCAGCGCCGTCCGCATCGCCCTGGGGCGCCGGCGTGGTGCTGCACAATGCGGCGGTTGAGATCGGCTTCTGGACGCTGGCCGCGCCCATGCCCGACCTGGCGCGCAATGCGGACGGCGACCTGTTGCTCTTCGTGCACCAGGGCGCGGGCGAGCTGTTCTGCGACCACGGCCGGATCGCCTATGCGACCGGCGACTACCTCTACCTGCCGCGGGGCGAGATGTGGCGGCTGCGGCCTGCGGCGCGCACGTCGCTGCTGACGATCGAGGCGACCAACGCCCACTTCAGCCTGCCGGACAAGGGCCTGCTGGGCGGCCAGGCGTTGTTCGATCCGGCGATGCTGGACGTGCCTGAAATGGACGCGGCGTTCCGCGCCCACCAGGACGAGGCCGGCGAGTTCACCGTGGAGATCAAGAAACGCGGCCAGGTCTCGTGGGCGACCTACGGCTACAATCCGCTCGACGCCGTGGGCTGGCACGGGGACCTGGCGCCGGTGCGGATCAACGTGTCGGCCTTCCGGCCAGTGGCCAGCCACCGCTACCACCTGCCGCCATCGGTGCACACGACCTTCGTCTCCGACCGTTTCGTGGTCTGCACGTTCACGCCCAGGCCCTTCGAGACCGACCCCGGCGCGCTGAAGGTTCCGTTCTTCCACAACAACGACGACTATGACGAGGTGCTGTTCTACCACGCCGGCGACTTCTTCAGCCGCGACCACATTGAGGCCGGAATGCTCACCTTCCATCCCTCCGGCTTCACCCATGGCCCACATCCGAAGGCGCTGAAGAGCATGCTGCACCAGCCCAAGCCCGCTACCGACGAATATGCGGTGATGGTCGACGCCCGTGACCCGCTGGAGGTGGGGGAGGCGGCCCTGGGCGTGGAAGACGCGGGCTATGTGGACAGCTGGAGAGGCCCGGCGTGAGCCTGAGGTCGCCAGTGTTCTCTTTCCTCCCACGTCCCGGAGAGGACGGGGGAGGTGGACCACTCGCCGAAGAGCGAGTGGTGGAGGCGGCGCGGGTTCTGCGCCTTGGCTCGTCCCCTCCGTCACGCCCTCTGCGGGGCGCGCCACCTCCCCCGTCCTCTGCGGGACAGGGGAGGAAAGAGGCGGCGATGGAGGCTGCCTGAGATGGCCCAGGCCGACCTGCAGGCCGATCTCGAGGAAGCCGCCCTGGAGGAGATGGAGCGGGCCTGCGACCTGGGCTGGGCGCGGATCGCGGCGGTGACGCCCTGGGGCGACATCTACGAGGGTTACACGCCGGCAGGGCGCGACGTCTGCTTCGAACGCAACTACCTGTGGAAGGACGAGCCCGGCTACGACATCGTGGTCGAGGTGGTGGTGTATGAGCCGCGCGACTACGAGCAGGGCGTGCGACTGATGCGGGAGCTGCCGCGCGCGGTCCACTGACCCGGCGGACATGGGAGGATGTGAATGAAGCTGGCCTCGCTGAAGGGCGGCCGCGACGGACGGCTGGCGGTGGTTTCCCACGACCTGGCCTGGTGCGTGGAGGCCCAGCCGATCGTGGCCACCTTGCAGGCGGCGCTGGACGACTGGGCGGCCTACGAGCCGCAACTGCGGGCGCTGGCCGTCAGCCTGGAGACCGGCGGCGCGCCCCGCCGGCGGTTCCACGAGCACGACGCGGCGAGCCCGCTGCCGCGGGCCTACCAGTGGGCGGACGGCTCGGCCTATGTGAACCACGTGCAGCTGGTGCGCCGGGCGCGAGGGGCGGAGACGCCGGCCTCGTTCTGGACCGAGCCGCTGATGTACCAGGGCGGCTCCGACGGCTTCCTGGGGCCGCGCGACCCGATCCCGCTGGCCGATCCCGCCTGGGGCTGCGACCTGGAGGGCGAGGTGGCGGTGATCGTCGGCGACGTGCCGCAGGGGGCGGACCGGCAGACGGCGCTGGCGGCGGTGCGGCTAGTGATGCTGGCCAACGACGTGTCGCTCCGGAACCTGATTCCCGAGGAGCTCGGCAAGGGCTTCGGCTTCTTCCAGTCCAAGCCCGCCTCGGCCTTCTCGCCGGTGGCGGTGACGCCGGACGAGCTGGAGGGCTGGCGCGACGGCAAGCTGCACGGGGCGCTGGAGATGGAGCTGAACGGGACGGAGCTGGGCTGCGCCGACGCCGGTGTCGACATGACCTTCGACTTCGGGACGCTGATCGCACATGCCGCCAGGACCCGGGCGCTGTCGGCCGGGACGATCGTGGGCTCCGGCACGGTCTCGAATCGCGGCGACGACGGCGGGCCCGGCAGGCCGGTGGCCGAGGGCGGCGTGGGCTATTCCTGCCTCGCTGAGTTGCGCACCGTCGAGACGCTTGCCTACGGGGCGCCCAGGACGGGCTTCCTCAAGGCCGGCGACCGGGTGCGCATTGAAATGCGCGACGGGCGCCGCCACTCGATCTTCGGGGCCATCGAACAGGATGTCGCGGACTCATGAACCTGCAGCCGCCGCAGGACGACGCGCCCGCCTCGGGCCTCGTGCTGGACGCCTATCTGCCCTATCGCCTGTCGACCGCCTCCAATGCGGTGAGCCGGCTGATCGCCCGGGCCTATGACGACCGCTTCGGCCTGACGGTGCCGGAGTGGCGGGTGATGTGCGTGCTGGCCGAGGACGGGGCGGCCGCCCAGGCGGGCGTGGTGGCGCGCACGGTGATGGACAAGGTGACGGTCAGCCGGGCGGCGCAGGGGCTGGTGCGGCGCAGGCTGGCGCGGCGTTCGGACCATGAGGCGGACGGGCGCAGCCACCTCCTGACGCTGACGGCGGAGGGCCGGCGGCTGCACGGCGAGATCGCGCCCCTGGCGCTGGCCTACGAGGCGGCGCTGATCGCCGGCCTCGCGCCGGACGAAGTGGCGTTGCTGAAGCGGCTGCTCGGGCGGCTGCAGGCGGCGGCGACGGGGCTCGCGGGGGAAGCGGGGCTGCAGTAGGGCGCCGCCCCCTGACGGCTTTCCGCAGGCTGGGTCCTCAGTTCGGTAGCTCGACCTCGCCGAGCTTGACGCCCCAGCGGTGGGAGCCGGCGCCGAAGGGCAGGTGGAAACCGAAAGCCGCGCGCTGGACCTCGTCGTGCAGGACGGCCTCGTAGGCGCGGATCACCGAGATCTCGAGCTCCGCCGGCGCGTGGCGCGGGTCGAGGCCGAACTCGCGGGCGAGCTGCTCGATCACCGTCTTGCGGTGCGCCTCGCCGCCCAGGGCCAGCAGGGTCTCGCGGATGCATTTGGCGAGGTCGTGGCGCCGGCGCGGCTGGCGGCGGGCGCGGCGCTCCACCGGCGTGGCTTTTGCGAGGCTCAGTCCCATGCCGGCGAGCCTAGGGCGCCGGAATTTACGACGGGGTTAAGAGCCTCCGCCCAGGGCGACCGCCGCCTGGTAGACGATGAAGGCCGCGAGGTAGGCCAGGCCCGTCATGTAGACCAGCATGACCAGCGGCCAAAGCCAGCTGTTGGTCTCGCGTTTCACGACCCCCAGGGTGGAGGCGCATTGGGGCGCGAAGACGTACCAGGCCAGGAACGACAGGCCGGTGGCGATCGACCAGTGGTGGGCGAGCAGGGTGGCCAGCGTGCCGGGCGCAGCGTCGGCGTTGCCGATCGCGTAGACGGTGCCGAGGGCGGCGACGGCCACCTCGCGCGCGGCGAAGCCCGGGATCAGGGCCACGGTCATTTGCCAATTGAACCCTATGGGCTGCAGGAGCGGCTGCAACAGATGCCCCAGCTGGCCGGCGATCGAATAGTTGATCGCCGGAGCGGTGGCGCCGGCGCGGCTGGCGGCGGGCGCGGCGCTCCACCGGCGTGGCTTTTGCGAGGCTCAGTCCCATGCCGGCGAGCCTAGGGCG
>NZ_DASXYF010000074.1:0-5119 GCF_036502675.1 Phenylobacterium sp. | reverse complement strand
GGCCGGTCTGGTCCGCGCAGATGAAGGGGAGGTTGATCTCCGTCTCGGTGGCGCTGGAGAGCTCGTGCTTGGCGCGTTCCGCGGCTTCCTTCAGCCGCTGCAGCGCCATGCGGTCCTTGGTGAGGTCGATCTTGTTGGTCTCGAGGAAGCGCTTGGCCAGGAAGTTGATGATCTGCTGGTCGAAGTCTTCGCCGCCGAGGAAGGTGTCGCCGTTGGTCGACTTCACCTCGAAGACGCCATCGCCGATCTCCAGCACGGAGACGTCGAAGGTGCCGCCGCCCAGGTCGTAGACGGCGATCTTCTTGCCGTCGTTCTTCTCCAGCCCATAGGCCAGCGCCGCGGCGGTCGGCTCGTTGATGATCCGCAGGACCTCGAGGCCGGCGATCCTGCCGGCGTCCTTGGTCGCCTGGCGCTGGGCGTCGTTGAAGTAGGCCGGGACGGTGATCACCGCCTTCTCGACCTTCTCGCCCAGGAAGCGCTCGGCGTCCTCCTTGATCTTCTGCAGGATGAAGGCGGACACCTGCTGAGGCGAATAGTCCTTGTCGTGGGCGCGCACCCAGGCGTCGCCGTTCGGGCCCTTGACGATCTCGTAGGGCACCATGTGCTTGTCCTTCTCCACCACCGGGTCGGCGTACTGCCGGCCGATCAGCCGTTTGATGGCGAAGAGGGTGTTGGAGGGGTTGGTCACCGCCTGCCGCTTGGCGGGCTGGCCGACGATGCGCTCGCCGTCGTCCATGAAGGCCACGACGGAGGGGGTGGTGCGCGCGCCCTCGGCGTTCTCGATCACCTTCGGCAGCTTGCCGTCCATGATCGCGACGCACGAATTGGTCGTGCCGAGGTCGATGCCGATAATCTTGCTCATGGGAGAGTCTTGCTCGCTCCTTGTTGGCGGACGCCGCGGGGGCCTTCTGGCGAAGCGCCCATATCGGACGTCCCCGGTTCGGGAAAGTCTCACCGGTCGCCAATAGCGGCTCCGGCCTGTCCGCGATATGGGAAACCGTTGGGGGGCTGCAAGGGCGAAATCCCCTAAAGTCGTCAGGGATATGACTCAGGCGCGGCCCCAGTCGGGCAGCGCGGCCTGGTAGATTTCCGGCCGATGCGGCGCAGCCGCCCCGTGCGACGCCAGGAATGCGTGCTCCACGACCATGGCCTGCTGCTCGATATTCAACTCGCCGAAGCCCGGGCCGCGCTCCAGATCGTAGGCGTAGGCGTGCGCCCCGTCGCCAGCGCGCAGCTTGGCGGCGAGCATGTTGACGCCGGTCTGCGCCTGCCAGACGTGGGTCAGCTCGTGGACGAAGCCGGCCTGCACGGCCAGCGGCGTCCCGGCCGCCCCGAAGTCCGCCAGGGCCTCGGCCGCGGGCCAGACGATCAGCCGCCCGTTCGGCACGAAGGCCCGCCGCCAGACCGGCAGGGCCAGCAGGCGCACCCGGTCCGGATCGAGCGCGGCGCCGAACTGCGCGCGCGCCAGGCCGCGCTCGGCCGGCGTGAACCGGCGGATCTCCAGGGCCGCCATGGTCGCGGGACGGGTCATGCACGCTATATGAGCGGAGATGGCGCAGCTTTCTAACGTGGGTTTCGACTATTGGCCCGGCCGCCTGGACGCCGCAGCCCAGCGCGCCCTGGCGGACGAGGTCCTGGCCCGCCTGGCCGAAGCGCCGCCCTACCGGCCGGTCACGCCCGGCGGCAAGCCGATGAGCGTCGAGATGAGCAACTTCGGCCCCCTGGGCTGGATCACCGACGCCGGCGGCTACCGCTATGAAGCCCGCCACCCGGTCACCGGCCAGCCCTGGCCCGACATTCCGCGGGCGCTCCTCGCTCTTTGGGCCGAGCTCGGCGACGCCGCAACACCGCCGGACGCCTGCCTGGTCAATCTCTATGGCGCGGACGCCAGGATGGGGCTGCACCAGGACCGCGACGAGGCCGACTTCAGCCATCCGGTGCTGTCCGTCTCGCTGGGCGACACCGCGGTGTTCCGCATCGGCGGCGTCCGGCGGGGCGAGCCCACCCGCTCGCTGCGCCTGGCGTCGGGGGACGTCTGCCGCCTGGCGGGCGAAGGGCGCCTGTCCCACCATGGGGTGGACCGCGTCCTGGCCGGCTCCTCGCGCCTGCTGTCGCAGGGCGGACGGATCAACCTGACGCTGCGCCGGGCCGGACCAGCGGCGCTTTGACTCGCGCATACTTCCAGGCGACGATCACGGCGAAGCCCGGAGAGGCCCCATGTTCAGCCTCCCCCGACCCGAAGGCCCGAGCCAGAGGACTTCCACCTGTCGCGACGGGCCGTGGCGGGCGCGGCGTTCGGCGGCTAGAACGTGTTTGGTTCTCTTCGAACCAAACACGTTCAGCAAGTCTTTGAAACAGAGCGTGATGGTGGCCGGAACCGGCTTCCGCTTCCGGCTATCACGCTTTGAGGCGCCCTTTCCGCCTTAATGCGGCGGTTCGTCCGGCGGCGGTTGCGACGCGGCGTCGAGGATGTCGCCCACCTTGTCCGACGTCGGGGGAATGTCGAGCGGCTGCGGGGCGGCGGATTCCGGCGGCGCTTCCGCCAGCCTGGCGGGCGCAGCCTTTTCGTCGTCCTTCCTGTCGTCCTTCCCGGGCTCCGCAGGCTCGGGCGGGGCGATCTCGTCGGGGCTGATCGGCCGCGCGTCGGCGGCGACCAGCGGCGGGGTGTCGGAAACATCGGAGGTTTCGCCCGGCAGGCGCGGGCGATGGCCGGCGCCGTTCAGCCCCAGGACGAATCCCAGGGCGGCGCAGCAGGCGACTCCGCTGGCGACCACTTGCAGCACGTTTCGAGGCATGGACCACATGGCTGACGAACTTATTCGCCGCGCCGGAAAAGCGGAAGCGCCGTCTGAGGCTTGCGGGTTGCAGCCTCGCGCCGCCTGACCCTGCACATTCGCCGCGGCGAAAACCGTCCGGGCTCGATCTAGCGTAAACGCCTCTTAACCCTCTGGCGCCAGAAGATGGCCATCCTGAACGGAGGGTGCGAATGGCGCGGACGGCGCGGAAAACCGGACTTGACCTGGGGCTGCATATCGCAGCCCTGGCCTGGACCCACCCGAACACGGCCCGCCTGCGGGGCGGCGTGCTCGCCGCCCTGGGCGTGGCCACGGCCGTCGCCTTCTCCACCTACAACGCCGCCGACCCCAGCCTGAACGCCGCCTCGGCCGCCGCGCCCACCAATGCGCTGGGCGGCGCGGGGGCCGCCATCGCCGACGCCGGGCTGCAGTCCCTGGGCCTGGCGGGGGGCGTGGCCGCCCTGCTGATGGTGCTGTTCGGCCTTTCCCGCGTCACCGCGCTCGATCCCGCCCGGGTCCGCGGCCATGTGCGGCTGCGCGCGCTGGCCGGCGCGGCGGGCGTGCTGGCGCTTGCGGGCCTGCTGGCCTGGCCGGCCCCGCCCTCGGCCTGGCCGCTCGCCAAGGGACTGGGCGGCTTCTGGGGCGACGGGGTGCTGCACGCGGCCGCGGGGCTCTTTCATTTCCTGCACCTCCCGGGCGCGACGCCCGTCGCGGCCCTCATGCTGGCCGCCGTTGCCGCCCTGGGCCTGGGCTACGCCGTCGGCGTGCGCGAGGTCGACCTGCGCGCCGCCGGCCCCTGGATCCGGGGCGCCCTGCGCCGTAAGGCCGCGGTTCCGCCGTCCCGCGCCGCCGCCGAACCCGCGCCCCGCCGCCGCGAAGCCGGCGCCAGGGTCGCCAGGCCCGCCGGCGAGACGCCTGCGCAGCCGGCCCTCGCCGAGCTGGTCGCCGACACCCCCGCCGCCATCAGGGCGCCGAAGGCCGCCCACCGCGAATCCGCCCGCGAGCAGCGCGAAAGCCAGAACGCCTTCGACTTCGTCAAGCCGGGCGGCTTCAAGATGCCCGAGCTCTCCATGCTCGCGAAGCCCAAGCCGCGCGCCGCCAGCTTCGACGAGGGCGCCCTGCGCCAGAACGCCCGCCTGCTGGAAAGCGTGCTCGCCGAATTCGGCGTCCGCGGCCAGATCGACCAGATCCGCCCCGGCCCCGTCGTCACCCTCTACGAACTGGTCCCCGCCGCCGGCGTGAAGTCGGCCCGGGTGGTGGCGCTCTCCGACGATATCGCGCGCTCCATGAGCGTCAGCGCCTGCCGCGTGGCGGTGGTCCCGGGCCGCAACGCCATCGGCATCGAGCTGCCCAACGCCAAGCGCGAGACCGTCTATCTGCGCGACCTGCTGGCCTCGCCGGAATATGAGAAGTCGACCCAGGCCCTGCCCATGGCGCTGGGCGAGAACATCGGCGGCGAATCCTACATCGCCGACCTCTCCAAGATGCCCCACCTGCTGATCGCCGGCACCACCGGCTCCGGCAAGTCGGTGGGCGTAAACGCCATGATCCTGTCGATCCTCTACCGCCTGCCGCCGGACCAGTGCCGGTTCATCATGATCGACCCGAAGATGCTGGAGCTGTCGGTCTACGACGGCATCCCGCACCTGCTGGCGCCCGTTGTCACCGATCCCAAGAAGGCCATCGTGGCGCTGAAGTGGACGGTCCGGGAGATGGAGGACCGCTACCGCCGCATGTCGAAGATCGGCGTGCGCAACGTCGCCTCCTACAACGAGCGCGCCAAGGAAGCCGCCGCCAAGGGCGAGCACTTCGAACGCACCGTCCAGACCGGCTTCGACGAGGGCGGCCGGCCGATCTACGAGAGCGAGAAGATCACGCCCGAGCCGATGCCTTACCTGGTGGTGGTGATCGACGAGGTGGCCGACCTGATGATGGTGGCCGGCAAGGAGATCGAAGGCGCCGTCCAGCGCCTGGCGCAGATGGCGCGGGCCGCCGGCATCCACCTGATCATGGCGACTCAGCGCCCCTCGGTGGACGTGATCACCGGCACCATCAAGGCCAACTTCCCGACCCGGATCAGCTTCCAGGTGACCTCGCGGATCGACGCGCGGACCATCATGAGCGAGCAGGGCGCCGAACAGCTGCTGGGTCAGGGCGACATGCTCTACATGGCCGGCGGCGGCCGCGTGACCCGCCTGCACGGCCCGTTCGTCTCCGACGGCGAGGTGGAAGCCGTGGCCAAGGCGCTGCGCGAGCAGGGCCAGCCGCAATACCTCGAGGAAGTCACCGCCATCGCCGAGGACGACGAGGACGGCGGCGGCGAT
>NZ_DASXYF010000073.1:0-76682 GCF_036502675.1 Phenylobacterium sp. | reverse complement strand
CCACCGAGACGTTGCTCGTCGACCGTCGAGTCGCCGCGGCTCAGTTGCCCGGGATCGTCGCCGATCTGCGTCGGGCCGGATGCGAATTGCGCGGCGACCCGGCGGCCCGGGCGATCGATCACTCCATTCTGCCGGCTACTGAGGATGATTGGCGCACCGAATATCTCGACGCAATCCTGTCCATTTGCGTCGTCGACGGCGTCGCCGGAGCGATCGCGCACATCAACCACTACGGCTCGCACCACACCGACGCGAT
Organism: Phenylobacterium sp.; assembly: GCF_036502675.1. Taxonomy (GTDB): domain Bacteria; phylum Pseudomonadota; class Alphaproteobacteria; order Caulobacterales; family Caulobacteraceae; genus Phenylobacterium. Next base: position 76,426 of record NZ_DASXYF010000073.1, on the reverse strand, counting down.
CGTGACCGAGGACGAGAAGGCGGCTGAGCGCTTCCTGCGCGAGGTCGACAGCGCGATCGTTCTGGTCAACGCCTCGACCCAGTTCGCCGATGGCGGGGAGTTCGGCATGGGCGCCGAAATCGGCATATCGACGCAGCGCCTTCCGCCGCGCGGCCCGGTCGGCGCGGAGCAGCTGACAACCTACAAATATGTGGTCCGCGGGACCGGCCAGACGCGTCCCTGACGGGGGACGCCCAGGCGCGCTCAGGCCCGGATTCCATCTGAACCGCGGCATGCGGGTCGGCCTCTACGGCGGCTCGTTCAACCCGGCCCACGAGGGTCACGCCCATGTGGCCGAGACCGCCAAGCGGCGCCTGGGGCTCGACCAGGTAATCTGGCTGGTCTCGCCGCAGAATCCGCTGAAGGGCCGCCACGAGACCGCAGACCTCGCCGAGCGGATGGCTGGCGCGCGGGCGCTGGCCAAGGACCCTGGCATGATCGTCACCGACGTCGAGACCCGGCTCGGCAGCGCCTACACCATCGACACGGTGCGCGCGCTGAAGGCGCGGTTTCCGGGGGTCAAGTTCGTCTGGATCATGGGCGCCGACAGCCTGGCCTCCTTCCATCGCTGGCGCGGCTGGACGCAGATCATGCGCGAGGTGCCGGTGGCCATTGTCTCGCGCCCATGGATTTCCCTGAAGAGCCGCTTCTCGCCCGCCGCCCAGCGGTTCGCCCGCTATCGCCTGCCCTCGACGGCCGCGCTACGCCTTGCCGACACGCGGCCGCCGGCCTGGATATTCCTCTTCGGCCGCTTCAATTTCCAAAGCTCCACCGCACTTCGCGAGAGGTTGAAGAGGCTGCGGCCCTGAGAGCGGCTGACCAGGGCCTCCATCCATGCTAGGGAGAGCCTTGCGAGGATAAAGGAGCACCCCGCTGACCCGTGAAGCCGCGCCCCGCGCGCAGGGAAGCAAGACGCCTTCCCAAGACCCGTCCAGTCGCGTTCAGGACCGCATCAGCGCCCTGGAAGACATGATCCTGGCCCGTCTCGACGACGACAAAGCCCAGGACGTCGTGTTCATCGACCTCAAAGGCAAGTCCGCCGTCGCCGATGGTTTGGTGGTCGCCTCCGGGCGCTCGCACCGGCACGTCGGCGCCATGGCCGACCACCTGCTGCGCGCCCTCAAGGACGAGGGCTACGGCCGCGCGCGCGTCGAGGGCCTGCCGCACTGCGACTGGGTGCTGATCGACACCGGCGACGTGATCATCCACCTGTTCCGCCCCGAGGTCCGCAGCTTCTACAACATCGAGAAGATCTGGTCGGTGGACAGCCCGCACCGCACGCAGGCGGCCGGCCAAGTCGTCTGATCTTCGCGATAGCCGCGGTGGACTCCCGCCGCGCCGGATGCTGAGCTTGCCGGAAACGGGAGCCACGACATGTCCGAGACCTTGAGCCGCGACACCCTGGACGCCTCCGCGACCGACCTGGTCGCGGCCCTGGCCGCACGGCGGGTGAGTGCGCTGGAACTGGCCGACGCCGCCATCGCCCGCATCGGGGATCGCGACAAGGCGATCAACGCCGTGGTGGTGCGCGACTTCGACCGCGGCCGCGACGCCGCCCGCGAAGCCGACGCGGCGCTGGCTCGCGGCGAGCGCCGGCCGCTGCTGGGCCTGCCGATGACCGTCAAGGAATCCCACGACGTCGCGGGCCTGCCGACCACCTGGGGCTTTCCGCCGTTCAAGGACGCCATCGCCGCGGCCGATTCCGTGGGCGTGGCCCGGCTGAAGGCCGCCGGCGCGGTGATCCTGGGCAAGACCAACGTGCCGCCGTGGCTGGCCGACTACCAGTCGAACAACCCGATCTACGGCCGCACCCGCAACCCCTGGGACCTGGACCGCACGCCGGGCGGCTCGTCCGGCGGCTCGGCCGCGGCGCTCGCGGCCGGCATGGTCCCGCTGGAGTTCGGCTCCGACATCGGCGGCTCGATCCGCATGCCGGCCCACTTCTGCGGCGTCTATGGCCACAAGCCCAGCTACAACCTGATCCCGACGCGGGGCCACCAGCCGCCGATGACGCCGGAGGGCGCGGGCGTGGTGCTGGCCGTGGTCGGGCCGCTGGCGCGCACGCCCGCCGACCTCGGCCTGGCGCTGGAGGTCCTGGCCGGCCCCGACCGCGACGATGCGGTGGGCTACCGCCTGGCCCTGCCGCCGCCGCGGCATGAGCGGCTCGCTGACTACCGTGTCCTGATCGTCGACCGCCACCCGCTGGCGCCGGTGGACGACGAGATCCGCGCCGGCCTGAACGCGCTTGGCGACAAGCTCGAGGCCCAGGGGGCCTCGGTTGCGCGGTCCAGCGACCTCCTGCCCGACCTGGAGAAGGTCAACGCGGTCTATATGGGCCTCCTGGTGCCCGCCATGTCGCGCGGCCAGCCGGGCGCCAAGACCATCTCGGCGCACGAGTGGATGGCCCAGCTGGACGCCCAGGCGCAGCTCCGTCGGCAGTGGGCGCGGCTGTTCGAGAGCTTCGACGTGGTGCTGACCCCGATCCACGGCGCGGCCGCCTTCCCGCACGACGACGAGCCGGACCCCAGCAAGCGGACCCTGACCGTGAATGGCGAGACGGTCTCCTACTTCGCGCCCGCCGGTTGGTCCGGCCTGGCGACTGGCGGCAACCTGCCGTCGACAGCGATCCCCGCGGGCCGGACCCGCGCGGGCCTGCCCTACGGCGTCCAGGTCACGGGCCCTTACCTGGAAGACCGCACGACATTGGCCTTCGCCGCGCTCGCCGAGCGCGAGTTCGGGGGCTTCGTCGCGCCGCCAGGATACTGAGGCCTCTGCCGTCGGGCAACCTTATCCGCTTGAATCCGTTAGGGTTGCATGCCGAGGATCCTCATCAGCTGCCCGACGACAGGCGCGGACGTCCCCACCGGACACCGCACCCAGGACTTCAACCTCGCGGCGGTTACCGAGCCGCGATCGTTCCGCTGTCCGGTGTGCCATCAGGTCCATGCCTGGCGCGGTGAGGATGCCCGGATCGAGCACGGCCTGACGCCCGCGGCTGCGGCCGGTGCGGCCGTCCTGGGCCATTAGCTGACCACCGCCGGGGCGATGCGTCGTTTCCCGCTTTGAGGCGTTGAAGGCCGCATGACCCGAATCCTCCTCTTCGCCGCCACGCTTGCGCTCGCCGCGCCGCTAGCCCTGCCGTCGATCGCCAAGGACGAGCCGTCCGGCAAGATCGCCGCGGCGTTCGGCAACACGGTGCTGTCCATCTACCCCGACGGACGGTCCCAGAAGATCTGGCTGAAGGAGGACGGGAGCTGGACCGGCCTGAGCCGCCGGGGCAACCCGCTGGCCGGCAACTGGACCGCCAAGGGCGATCAGGTCTGCCTGAAGCAGACCCATCCGCCGATCCCATTCTTCAAGTTCTGCCAGACCCTGCCCGACGACCCCGAGACGGGCATCGACTCCAAGGACCTGGGCGGGACCAAGATCCATCTGAAGCTGGTCAAGGGCCACGTCACCAAGGCCGAGAGCTGACGGCGCCGGGCCGTAAGCGCGGTCGCGCCCTAGAGCCCACTCTGGACGGCGGCTTCGGCCATGGCGTGCTGTTGCTGGACCGCGCCCGGTCCGCTGTCGCGCCAATAGGCTTCCACGGCGCGCGCGACGCCCTGCATCAGCCGATGCCGTGCGGCTGCGCCCTGGCTGGTCTGGCGGATCATCACCGCCACGGCGAAGGTGCGGCCGTCGGGGGCGGTCAGCAGGCCGACGTCGTTGATGCCCACCGACGCGCCGCGCCAGTCGGGGCCGGTGCCCGTCTTGTGCGCGAGGCTCCAGCCGGGCGCCACGGCCGCCCTCAGCCGCAGCGTGCCGGTACGGGCTTCGGTCATCAGGTCGAGCATGAAGTCTGTCGAGGCCCGGCTGAGCAGTTCGCCACGCTTCAGCGCCCCGAGCGCGGTGACGATGCCCTCCGGCGTCGCCCCGTCAGGCGGATTGGTCAGGTAGGTCGCCAGCGCCTGGTCGCGCACGTCGTCCGGCAGGGCGGCGCGCGCCTGTTTGAAAATCCAGGTCTGGCCGTACTCCGGCCGCCATTCCAGCCCGGCGGTCTTGGTCTGGACATCGCGTTCGGTGCCGCCGACCGCCAGGCCGCGCAGGCGTTTTTCGGCGATGGTCTGAGTGACCACGCCCGCTCCGCCCAACTGCTGGATCAGCTTGTCGTTGGCCGAATTGTCGCTCTCGATCAGGGCATGGCGCAGCAGGTCGGCGATGGTGATCGTGAGCGGCCGCGTGGCGCGGATGCGCGAGGCCAAAGGCTGGTAGAAGACCGAGCGGTCCTCCGGCCCCATGGTCACGGTCTGGTCGAGCGACAGCCGGCCCTGGTCGACAGCCTGCATCACCGCCAGCGCCACCCAGAGTTTGGAGACGCTCTGCTGCGGGAAGGTCTCGCCGCCGAGGTTGGATGCGGTCCAGCCCTGGGCCACCTCGCTGACCGCGATGCCCACCGGCTCGCGGTAGCCGGTGGCGATGCGTTCGATCTCGGCCTGGAAGGCGGCGGGGGCCGGCGCGGCCGAGGTATGGATCACCGGCGCGGCCGGGCCCTTGGTATAGGCGACCCGCTGCGCCGCCACGTGGTTCGCGCTGATCCAGCCGCCGCCGAAGCCGCCGGCGGTCAAAAGCAGCGCCAGCGTCGTCACGATCCGCGGCCGCGCACGCACCACAGCCCAGAATCTCGGAACCAGCCCCATCATGCGTCCAGCCAAACCATCAGACTCTGACGGATTCAGGACGACGCACTTCAATCGTCAAGTGGCTAAGGCCTTCCAGCCCGCGAAGACGGGCGTGATAGGCCTCGACGGGCTGCGGATCGGCGGCGCTGACCACGGCGACGGCAGCGTGATGGCCGGGGCCGAGCCGCCACAGGTGCAGATCGACGACCCGCTCGCCCTCCGCCTCCAGCCGCGTGCGGATCTGGGTGGTGAGGTCGGCCGACGGGTTCATGTCCAGCAGGGTGGCGGCGGCGCGGCGCAGCAGGCCGACGGCGAATTGGCCGACCAGGGCCGCGCCCGCCAGGCCCGCCGCCGGGTCGGCCCAGCGCCAGCCCAGCCGCTGCCCGGCCAGCAAGCCGGCGATCGCCAGCACGCCGAACAGCGCGTCGGCGCTGAGGTGCAGGTGCGCGGCCGAGAGATTGAGGTCGTGGCGGCCATGCGCCGTCGGCTTCAGCAGCCAGACGCAGACCACGGTCACCGCCAAGCCGGCCGCCGCGAGCGGCAGCGCCGAGGCGTAGTCGACCGCCTCCGGCGTCAGGAGTCGCTGAAAGCTTTCCACGGCGATCAGCACCGCGGTCATGCCCAGCACCACCGCGTTGGCGAAGCCGGCGAGGTCGCCGATCTTCCCCGTGCCAAAGGCGAAGCGCGGACTGGCCGCATGTCGCCGGGCGAGCGCATAGGCCCCGGCCGCCACCAGCAGGGCCGCGACGTGGGCCGCCATGTGCAGCCCGCTGGCGGTAAGCGCCATGGAGCGGAAGAGCAGGCCGCCCGCGAGCTGGGCCACAAGGGTCACGGCGCAGATGGCCGCGACGATCCAGGTCCGGCGCTCGTTGCGGCCATGGTCGGCGCCCAGATAGGCGCGATCCGACCGGAACCCGTCCAGGCGGCCGTCAGAACGGGTGGGGTCGGCGGTGGTCATTGATGTTACTCTATAACACCCTGGCGACAGAACGCCACTTCAGAAATCCGCCGTCTGCTCCTACATGGGGCGCATGAACGCAATCGCGCCCGCCCAGGCCTCTGGGAAGACCCCCGTCACCGTCCTCACCGGCTATCTCGGCGCCGGCAAGACCACCCTGCTCAACCGCATCCTTTCTGAGGACCACGGCAAGCGCTACGCGGTGATCGTCAACGAGTTCGGCGAGGTGGGCATCGACAACGACCTGATCGTCGGGGCCGACGAAGAGGTCTTCGAGATGAACAACGGCTGCGTCTGCTGCACGGTGCGCGGCGACCTGATCCGGGTGGTCTCGGGCCTGATGAAGCGCAAGGGCCGGTTCGACGCGATCATCGTCGAGACCACCGGCCTGGCCGACCCGGGCCCGGTGGCCCAGACCTTCTTCGTCGACGAGGACGTCCGCGCCAGGACCCGGCTGGACAGCGTGACCACGGTGGTGGACGCCAAGCACCTGCCGCTCCGGCTGGCGGACTCCAAGGAGGCGGCCGAGCAGGTCGCCTTCGCCGACCAGATCGTGCTCAACAAGACGGACCTGGTCAGCGAGGCGGAGCTGGTGGCGGTGGAGACGGCGATCCGCCGGCTCAATCCGCTGGCGCCGATCCACCGCACGCAGCGCTCGGACGTGGCGCTGGACAAGATCCTCGGCCGTGGCGGCTTCGACCTCGAGCGGATCACCAGCCTGGAGCCGGAGTTCCTTGACCCCGGCCACGGCGAGCCAGGGCACGTGCACGACGAGGACTGCGGCCACGACCATCATGGGCACGATCACCACGACCACGACGAGGTGCTGGACCATGCGGCGGCGGCCGGCATCCGCGGCGTGTCGCTCAGCTTCGACCGGCCGCTCGACGGACAGCGGGTGACCGACTGGCTCAACGGGGTGCTGCAGGCGCAGGGGCCCGACATCCTGCGCGCCAAGGGCATCCTCGACGTCAAGGCCGAGGACCGCCGGCTGGTGTTCCAGGCCGTGCACATGATCCTGGAGGGTGATTTCCAGGGCGAGTGGGCCAAGGACCGGCCCCGCGTCAGCCGCCTGGTGTTCATCGGCCGCAACCTTGACGAAGCGGCGCTCAGGGGCGGCTTCGAGGCCTGCGTGGCTTAATCGGCTTCATGGCGCAACGAAAAGGCCCGCCCGGTTTCCCGGACGGGCCTTGCAGATCCGCAGCAGCGCGCGAAGCGCCTACAGCTCTTCGTTGATCAGGGCGACCTGGTAGAAGCCGCCTTCCTGCAGGGTGTTCATGACGTTCATGAAGTCGCCGTACTTCACGGTGCGGTCGGCGCGGATGTAGACGCGCGCGTCCGGGCCCATTTCCTCGGCCAGGGTCAGCTCGCGGGTCACGTCGCCCACCAGGGTGGTGATGGAAGTCGGCTTGTCGCCGATGAACAGGGCGCCGCCCTGTTGGATGTTGATCAGCGTCGGCTCCTTCACCTTCGTGCCCGGGGGCGGGGGAATGGCCGGCGGCAGGTCGAGCTTGATGGACACCGTGGCGGCGGGGATCGACACCATGAAGATGATCAGCAGCACCAGCATCACGTCCACGAACGGCGTGACGTTGATGTCGCTGTTCTGGCCCAGGTCGAACCGACTGCCGCCCTGTCCCGCCAGCTTCGCAGCCATACGCAAGTCCTTCCCTGGAGGCGCACGTCCGCGGGCGCCGTTCGCGAGACCATTGGCAAGCCGGTTCCCGAAAGTAAAGAGCCAACCGGCGCGCGCTGCGCTCTAGGCGGGACCCCGCCGCGCCGTCTATGGGGAGCCATGTCCTACGCCTTCGACGCCTATGTCACCGCCGTCCTGTTCGACCCCCGGGGCCGCGCCGCCTTCGCGCTCGGGGACGGCGCCGTCCGCTTCGAGACCGGGGAGGCGGCGGCGGCGCACGACGGCGCGGCGCTCTGCGCCTGCCGCCCGCCGTCGGGCGAGGGCCTGCTCACCGGCGGCGACGACGGGCGGGTGGTCTGGTCGCGGCCGGGCGAGGCCCCGGTCGAGATCGCCAAGGTCGGCGGGGGCCGCTGGATCGACGCCCTGGCGGCCAGCGGCGAGTCCGGGCTGATCGCCTTCGCCGCCGGGCGCGACGTGCAGGTGCGCGACGCGGGCGACCCGGCCTTCGCGCGGACCTTCGCCCACGAGCGGTCGGTGGCGGACCTGGCCTTCGACCCCAAGGGCCGGCGGCTTGCGGCGGCCACCTACGGCGGCGCAGTCCTCTGGTACGCCCGCATCGTCGTGCAGAAGCCCGTGGTCCTGAAGTGGGCCGGCAGCCACGTGGCCCTGGCCTGGAGCCCGGACGGCAAGTTCCTGATGTCGTCGATGCAGGAGAACCAGCTGCACGGCTGGCGGGTGGCTGACGAGAAGAACATGCGCATGGGCGGCTACCCGGCCAAGGTGCGCAGCCTGGCGTTCCTGTCGAAGGGCCAGCTGCTGGCCACCTCCGGCGCCAACGGGGCGGTGGTCTGGCCGTTCGGCGGCGCCACCGGCCCGATGGGCAAGCAGGCGGCCGAGGTGGGCTTCGACGAGAGCGCCCTGGTGACCCGCGTCGCGGCCACGCCCCAGGGCGGCCGCCTGGCCGCCGGCCTCGACGATGGCCGCGTCTGGGTCACCGACCTCACCGCCAGCAAGCTCAATCCCGTGAAGGCCGGGAAGGGCCCGCCGATCACCGCCCTGGCCATCACCCCCGACGGCCGCCGCTGCGCCTGGGGCGACGAGGCGGGCGGGGCGGGGGTGGTGGATTTGCCGGAGAGCTTTTGAGGTCCGCGCCTCTCACAAACCGGTCATCCCGGCGAAGGCCGGGACCCAGGTTCAGCCTGAGCGCCACGTGGGTTTCACCTGGGCCCCGGCCTTCGCCGGGGTGAGCGGTGTTTTGTCTCCTGAGCTTGACGCTCAAAGCCCCTCCGGCTCCGGCCCGACGTAGCGGGCCCGCGGGCGGATGAGCGCGCCCTGGCCCTGCTCCAGGGCGTGGGCGATCCAGCCGGCCGAGCGGGCGACGGCGAACAGGGCCAAGGGGGCGTCGGCGGGCAGGTCCAGGCGCTCGGCCAGGGCCACGAGCGCGAAGTCGATGTTAGCCGCCTGGCCGGTGGCGGCCTCCACCGCGGCGCGCAGGGCGGCCAGCGCCGGGCCCGGCTGGAAGCGCGCCAGCAGATGGCGGGCGCGGGGGTCGCCGCCGGGGTAGAGCGGATGGCCGAAGCCGGGCACGGCGCGGTCCTCCCGCAGCCAGGCCTCCGCGGCGGCCTGCGGGCTCCGGCGGACGGCGTCCTCGGCGAAGCTGCGCATGGCCGCGGCCGCGCCCCCGTGCCGCGGGCCGGACAGGGCGGCCAGGCCCGCCAGCGCGCAGGCGGCCAGCGAGGCCCCGGTGGAGGCCGCCACCCGGGCCGCGAAGGTCGAGGCGTTGAGCTCGTGGTCGGCCAGCAGCACCAGGGCGCGGCGGATCAGGTCCTCGCCCTCGGGCGCGACGCCCCAGGCGGCGGCGAGCCGCAGGTGGATCGGGCCCTCGCCCGGCCGCCCCGCGGCGGCGTCGGCCAGCAGGTCCATCAGCACGCCCGCCTCCATCGCCAGGGCCAGGGGATTGCGGCCACGGGCCGGCGGCTCGGTCCCGGCCCGCGCGGCGAGCACGGCGAACAGGCGGGCCTGCATGTCCTGCGCCGCCGGTGGGGCCGGCCGCTCCGCCCCTTTCAGCGCCGCCCCGTGGCCGCCGCGCAGCAGCCGGGCCGCCGCCTCCAGGGTCAGCGTCTCGGCCAGCCGCCCGGCGTCGCGGCCGCGGTAGTAGAGCCGCCCCTCGGCGATGGTGGTGATCCCGGAGTCCAGCACCGGCTCGCCCCAGGCGATGGCCCCGGCCGCCACGTCGGCGGGCCGGCGGCTGCGGCCCTTGCGCTCGGCCAGCAGCGCGATGTCGGCGGCGCGGTAGAGGCTGCGGCGCGGGTCGGCGGGGTCCGGGCGCACCCGCACCCGCCCGCGGCTCACATAGGCGTAGAGCGTCTGGGGCCGCACCCCCAGCCGCGCCCGGGCGTCTTCCGCGACAATCCAGTCGGTCATGTTGATTATATTGATCAAGATTGACGGACAGCACCCTGCCGGCCCATCTGCCGGACGGCAAGACAAATCGCAAGGAGGGTCCGATGGCGGACAAGCATGGCGGCCTCGACGACGTGGTGGCGGCCGAAACGGTGCTGTCGGAGGTGGACGGCCTGGCCGGGCGGCTGATCATCCGCGGCCATTCCCTGGACCAACTGGCCGGCGCGGCGCGGTTCGAGGATGTGGCGGCGCTGCTGTTCGGCGGCTTCTTCCCGGACCTGCCGCAGGACCTGACGGCCCCGCTGGGCGCGGCGCGCGCCGAGGTGTTCGCCGAGACCGCGGGCCTGGGTGCGGCCCTCCTGCGCCTGACGCCCGTGGAGGCGGTGCGGGCGCTCACCGCCCGGCTCGCCGACGGCGACGACCTGGCGACCGCGCTGCGCCTGCTGGCCGCGCCGGCGGTGTTCGCCGCCGCCCTCATCCGCGCCCGGGCGGGCCAGGCGCCCGTGGCCCCCGACCATGCGCTCGGCCATGCGGCGGACCTGCTGCGGATGGCGCGCGGCGCGCCGGCGAGCGCCGCCGAGGCGGCGGCGCTGGACGCCTATCTGGTGACGGTGAGCGACCACGGCCTCAACGCCTCCACCTTCGCAGCAAGGGTGATCGCCTCCACCCAGACCGGGCTCGGCTCGGCGGTGCTGGGCGGGATCAGCGCGCTGAAGGGCCCGCTGCACGGCGGCGCCCCAGGCCCCGTGATCGAGATGCTGGACGCCATCGGCTCGCCGGCGAACGCCCGGGCCTGGCTGGACGGCGCGCTGGCCCGCGGCGACCGGCTGATGGGCTTCGGCCACCGCATCTACCGGGTGCGCGATCCCCGCGCCGACGCGCTGAAGGCCGCCCTCTCGCGACTGGCGGCCGGCTCCGGCGCCCTGCCGGGCCGCCTGGCGCTCGCCGAGGCGGTGGAGGCTGCGGCGCTGGCCGTGCTCAAGGCGCGCAAGCCGGGCCGGACGCTGGACACCAACGTGGAGTTCTACACCGCGTTGCTGCTGGAGGCCCTGGGCTTCCCGCCCGACGCCTTCACCTGCGTCTTCGCCGCCGGCCGCACCGCCGGCTGGATCGCCCACGCCCGCGAACAGGCGCTGGGCGGCCGCCTGATCCGCCCGCAGTCGCGCTATGTGGGCCCGGCGCCGAAGCTGGCGGCGTAGCAGTTCGCGGGGGCTCCGCGTCGGATCAAGCTCTGCTTCTCAGGACGTCCTCGCCGGGCTTGTCCCGGCGATCCACGAACACCGAAATCGGTGCTTGGCCGTCGCGCTCGGTGTTCCTGGATCCCCGGCATTCCGCGCTGCGCGCTTCAGCCGAGGATGACGTTCACGAATGGAGTGGAGCGAGAGCGCAGCGCCCCTCAGAACGCCGCGAAATACCGCTCGATCAGCCGTTCGTAGACCGCCTGCATCTGGCGCACCTCGGCCACGGGCACGCGCTCGTCGACGGCGTGCATGGTGGTCCCCACCAATCCCAGCTCGAGCACCGGGCACAGGGCGCGGATGAAGCGGGCGTCCGAGGTGCCGCCGGTGGTGGACAGCTCCGGGTCGCGGCCGGCCACGTCGCGGACCGCGGCCGCCGCCAGGTCGGTGAAGGCGCTGCGCTCGGTCAGGAACGCCTCGCCGCTGATCTGCGCCGTGACCGTCACCTGTCCCGGGAAGTCCTTGGCGACGGCGGCGGCCTCGCTCTCGATCCAGCTCACCAGCGATGCGCCCGTGTGGGTGGGGTTGAAGCGGATGTTGAGCCTCGCCGCCGCCGCGACCGGGATCATGTTGGTCGCGGGGTTGGGCGCCTCCAGCCGGGTGACCTCCAGGTTGGAGGGCTGGAACTCCGGATAGCCGTCGTCCAGCGGCGCCGCCTGCAGCCGGGCCAGGATCGCCACCAGCACCGGGATCGGGTTGGCCGCCCGATGCGGATAGGCCACGTGGCCCTGGACGCCCTTGACCGTGATGTCGGCGTTGAGGCTGCCGCGGCGGCCGATCTTGATCATGTCGCCGAACACCGCCGCCGCGGTGGGCTCGCCCACCACGCAGTGGTCCACCGCCTCGCCCTCGGCCAGCAGGGTCTCCACCACCGGCCGCGTGCCGTGGACGGCCGCGCCCTCCTCGTCGCCGGTGATCAGGAAGGAGATCGAGCCCTTCACCTTGCCGCCGGCGATGGCCTGGGCGGCGGCGGCGGCGAAGGCGGCGATGGCGCTCTTCATGTCCACCGCGCCGCGACCGACCAGCACCCCCTCCACCACCTCGGCGGCGAACGGGTCCTGCGTCCAGGCCGCGTCGTCGCCCGGCGGCACCACGTCGGTATGGCCGGCGAAGCAGAGGTTCGGCCGCGCGGTCCCGTAGCGGGCGTAGAGGTTCTCGATGTCGCCGAACTTCATCCGGCGGCAGGCGAAGCCCAGGCCGGCCAGCGCCGCCTGCAGCACGTCCATGGCCCCGGCGTCGGCCGGCGTCACCGAAGGCCGGCGGATCAGGTCCCGCGTCAGCTCCACCGCATCGATCAAGTCAGGCCCCCTGGAGCCTTCCGAACAGGAAGGCGCGTCTTCATAAAGTGTTGAGCGTGACACGCGCCTGAACCGGCTTCCACTTCAGGCTGTCACGCTCAGTCGCGCAGCAGTTCGTTGACGCTGGTCTTGGCGCGGGTGCGCTCGTCGACCGTCTTCATGATCACCGCGCAGTAGGTCGAGGGCAAACCCTCGTGCGGGCTGGGCCGGGCGCCCGAGACCACCACCGAGTAGGGCGGGATCTCGCCCAGGGTGGAGACGCCGGTCCTGCGGTCGATGATCGGGGTGGTGGCGGTCAGGAACACCCCCATGGAGATCACGCTGCCCTCGCGCACGATCACCCCCTCGGCCACCTCGGCCCGGGCGCCGATGAAGCAGTTGTCCTCGATGATGGTCGGATTGGCCTGCAGCGGCTCCAGCACCCCGCCGATGCCCGCGCCGCCGGAGATGTGGCAGTTCTTCCCGATCTGGGCGCAGGAGCCGATCGTGGCCCAGGTGTCGACCATCGTCCCTTCGTCCACATGGGCGCCGACGTTCACGAAGGACGGCATCAGCACCACGTTGCGGGCGACGTAGGCCGAGTGGCGCACCACGCAACCCGGTACGGCGCGCAGGCCCGCGGCTTCGAAGTCCGCCGCCTCCCAGCCCGCGAACTTCAGCGGGACCTTGTCCCAGAACGGGCCCGGCGTGTCGGCGCGGACCAGGCTGTTGGCGCTCAGGCGGAAGGACAGCAGGATCGCCTGCTTCACCCACTGCTGCACCGTCCACTGGCGGTCCGCGCCCCGCTCGGCGACGCGCAGGCGCCCGGCGTCCAGCAGGTTCAGCGTCTCCTGCACGGCGGTGCGCACCGGGCCCTGGGTGGCGGTGGAGACGCCGTCGCGGGCCTCCCAGGCCGCCTCGATCTCGAGCTTCAGGTCGGCGGCGGTCAGGGTGGTCATGCGGCTTCCTTCACCTGCGCCGTGGCTAGGAACGGCGCGAGCTTTGCGGTGCGGTGGTTGACGAAGGGGGCGGTGGAGGCCGGCGCATGGGCGCCGACCAGCACGGTGGTCATGCCGATGGCGGCGGCGGGCGCCAGGTTGCGCTCGGAATCCTCGAAGAAGGCGGTGGCCGTGGGCGCGACCCCGTGCTCGGCGGCCATGCGGGCGAACGGCGCCGGGTCGGGCTTGGGCGTCAGGCCGAAGCTGCCGATGTGGAACACCTGCTCGAAGACGCCGGTCAGGCCCAGCCGGTCCAGCACCCGCTGGGCGTGGACGTCGTCGGCGTTGGTGAAGATCAGCCGCCGGCCGGGCAGGCGCATCAGCGCGGTCAGCAACTCCGGGTCGTGCGCCAGGCTGTCGAGCGCCAGGTCGTGGAACAGAGCGTGGAACGCGTCCGGGTCCACCCCGTGGTGGATCATCAGGCCGCGCAGCGTTGTGCCGTGCTCGGCCAGGTACTGCTTCTGCAGGGCGTAGGCCTCCGCCGGCGGCAGGCCGGTGACCCGCACGACGAAGGCGGTCATCCGCGCCTCGATCTGGCCCATGAACCCGGACTCGACCGGGTAGAGGGTGTTGTCCAGGTCGAACAGCCAGGTGTCCACGTGCCTGAGGTCTGCGGGGGGCGCGCCGCTCATGGGCAGATCAGCGTGCCGGCCCCGTGTTCGGTGAACAGCTCCACCAGCATGGCGTGGGGCCGCCGCCCGTCGAGGATCACCACCGCTCCCACCCCGGACTCCGCCGCGGCGACGGCGGTCTCCAGCTTGGGGATCATGCCGCCGGTGGCCACGCCCGAGGCGATCAGCTCCCGGGCCTCGGCGACGGTCATCTGGCGGATCAGCTCGCCGTCCGCGTCCAGCACGCCGGCCACGTCGGTGAGCAGCAGCATGCGCTTGGCCTTCAGCGCGCCGGCCAGGGCGCCGGCCACCGTGTCGGCGTTGATGTTGTAGGTCTGGCCTTCCTCCGAGACGCCGATCGGGGCGACCACGGGGATGTAGTCCGTCTCGGCGTAGATCAGCGCCTCGACCAGCTTGGGGTCGATCTCGGTGGGCTCGCCGACGAAGCCCAGATCGATGACCTGTTCCGTCTTGGAGCCCGGGTCCTTGCGGGTGCGCACCGCCTTCTCGACGGTGATCAGCCGGGCGTCCTTGCCCGACAGGCCGACGCCGCGCACGTCGGAGCCGCGGCCCGCGATCGTGATCCAGTTGGCGATCTCCTTGTTGATCGCGCCGGACAGGACCATCTCGGCCACCTCCATGGTGGCCTGGTCGGTGACGCGCAGGCCGTCGACGAAGGTCGACTTCACCCCCGCCCGGTCCAGCATGGCCGAGATCTGCGGCCCGCCGCCGTGCACCACCACCGGGTGGACGCCCAGCATCTTCAGCAGCACCACGTCGGCGGCGAACAGCTTGGCCACCGCGTCGTCGCCCATGGCGTGGCCGCCGTACTTGATGACCACGGTCTCGCGGTCGTAGCGCTGGATGTAGGGCAGGGCCTCGGCCAGGGTCTTGGCGGTGGCCCAGCCGGGCTCTTGGCTGTCGTCGGTCACGGCGTCGGCGGCTCCGGGGAATGCGGGGGCGGGATAGCGGACCAGGGGCCGCGTGTCACGCGTGCGCTAAACCCCTCGCCCCGCTTGCGAGGAGAGGATGGGTGATTGCGGCGGAACCATCCCCCCTCACCCATCCTCTCCCCCCGATTCCGGAGGGCGAGGGGTGTTTTTACACCGCCCACGCCTGCGCCACCTCGGCCCGCAGCTGCTCCAGGCCCGCGCCCTTCTCCGCCGAGGTGGCCACCACGCGCGGGAACGCGGCGGGCCGGCGGGCGACGGCGGCCAGGGTGCGGGCGGTGACGGCCTCCACCTCGCGGGCGGAGATCTTGTCGGCCTTGGTGAGCACGATCTGGTAGGAGACCGCCGCCGTGTCGAAGGCGGCCATCGCCTCCTCGTCCACGTCCTTCAGGCCGTGGCGGGCGTCGATCAGCAGGTAGGCCCGCTTCAGGTTGGCCCGGCCGCGCAGGTAGGCCCGCCCCAGGTTCTGGAACTTCTTCACCTCGCCGCGCGCCGCGCGGGCGAAGCCGTAACCCGGCAGGTCCACCAGGCGGAAGCGGCCGTCGAGGGCGAAGAAGTTCACCTCGCGGGTGCGCCCGGGCGCGTTGGACGCCCGCGCCAGGTCCTTGCGGCCCAGGAGCGCGTTGATCAGCGAGGACTTGCCGACGTTGGAGCGGCCGGCGAAGGCCACCTCCGGCTGGTCGGCCGGCGGCAGGCCGTCGATGGCCGCGGCGCCCATGACGAAGGCGGCCTCGCGGGCGAACAGCTTACGGGCGGCCTCCAGCTCCTCGTCGTCGAAGGGGGCGTCCACCCGCTACTCGACCAGGGCGCCGGCGCGCGTCTTGCGGCGCAGGCGGGCGATGATCTGGTCGATGGGATTGTCCACCTTGAACCGCCGCATGATCACGTACTGCTGCAGGATCGTCAGCACGTTCGACCAGGTCCAGTAGATCAGGAGCCCCACGGCGAACGGCGCCATGATGAAGGT
Source organism: Phenylobacterium sp. (assembly GCF_036502675.1). Lineage (GTDB taxonomy): Bacteria > Pseudomonadota > Alphaproteobacteria > Caulobacterales > Caulobacteraceae > Phenylobacterium. The sequence goes on along the minus strand of NZ_DASXYF010000073.1, from coordinate 60,688 downwards.
GAAGATCAGCGGCATGAACTGGAAGATCTTCTGCTGCATCGGGTCGCCGGCCGGCGGGCTCATCGACGTGGAGAGCCACATGGTGACCCCGTAGGCCAGCGGCAGCACGCCCAGGTGCAGGCTGGTGTCGAGGATCTGGCCGATCACGGGCGCGTGGGCCGGGTCCCAGGGTATCAGGCCGAACAGGTTCCAGATCGTGGTCGGGTCGCGCGCCGACAGGTCCTGGATCCAGCCCAGGAACGGCGCGTGGCGCATCTCGATGGTCACCGTCAGCACCTTGTAGAGCGCGAAGAACACCGGGATCTGCAGCAGGAGCGGCAGGCAGCCCGCCACCGGGTTGATCTTCTCCCGCTTGTAGAGCTCCATCGTCTCCTGTTGTTGTTTAGCCACGTCGCCCTTATACTTGACCTTCAGCTCTTCCAGCTGCGGCTGCAGCTTCTTCATCTTGGTCAGGGATTCGTACTGCTTGTTGGCCAGCGGGAAGAACAGCACCCGCACGCAGACGGTGAGGATCAGGATCGAGATCCCGAAATTGCCGGCGTGCTTGTAGATGAATTCCAGGAAGGTGAAGATCGGCCGGGTGATGATCCTGAACATCCCCCAGTCGACGGCGTTGTCGAAGTTCGAGATCTTCAGCGCCGCCTGGTAGTCACGCAGCACCGGCACGGTCTTGGCGCCGGCGAACAGGCGGGTGGTCTCGGTGACCTGGCGGCCCGGCGGAATGACGCGGGCCTGGCCGGTGTAGTTGCTCTCGAAGATATCGACGCCGTCGGCCTTGGTCACCCGGTACTGGCCCTGGATCGGCTCGCTCTGCGAGGGGATCAGCGCGGCCAGCCAGTACTTGTCGGTGATGCCGGTCCAGCCGCCGGTCGAGGGATAGACCTTGGCCTGCGCCTCCTTGGCCCACTTGGGATATTTCATCAGCCGCAGGTCGTTCCCCAGCCAGCCCACCGCGCCTTCGTGGACGACGCTGTTGCGGCCCACGTCGGCGGGCGCGCCCTGGCGCTGCACCGAGGCGTAGGGGGCCAGCGTCACCGCCGCCGCGCCCGTGTTGGCCACCGTGTCGGAGACGGTGAACATGTAGCGGTCGTCGAGTTCGATCTTGCGGGTGAACTTCAGGCCCGCACCGTTGTCGTAGGCCAGCACCAGCGGCTTGCCGGGCGACAGCGTCGAGCCCTGCGTCACCGTCCAGAGCGTCCCGGCGTCGGGCAGGGCCGCGACGTTGGCGCCGGCCCAGCCGAAGTCGGCGAACCAGGCGTAGCGGGTTCCTTCGGGCCGCAGCAGCTCCACCGGTGGCGACTTGGGATCGACCTGCTCGCGGTACTGGGTGAGGAACAGGTCGTCGATGCGCGCCCCGCGCAGCGACAGCGAGCCCGACAGCGCCGCGTTGGCGATCGGCGCCCGCGGGCTGGCGGCGGCGGCCTGGTCGCGGGTCAGGTTCCGCGGGGCGGCCGGGGCGGCGGGCGCGTTGGCCGTCGCCACGGCGGCGGCCTTGTGCTGGGTGGCGAGCTCGGCCTGGTGGCGCCGGGCGGAGGGATCGAGCACGAACACCTGGTAGGCGATCAGGATGACCGCGGCGGCGACCATGAAGATGATCGTGTTGCGGTTGTTGTCGTTCTGCATCGGGGACGCGCTCAGGCCGCGGGGGAAGGAGGGGGCGCCGGCGCCCGACGGTCGTTGTCGGGCGCGAGCCTTATCAGCGCGCTTTTGACGTCGTCAAGCAAGCGCGGCCAGGGGCGGGCGGGCGCCCCGCCACGGGCGATGAACACATAGTCGAATCCGGGCCGCGCGTGGTCCGGCAGCAGCAGGCGGGCGGCCTCGCGCAGGCGCCGCTTGGCGCGGTTGCGCGTCACCGCCCCGCCGATGCGGCGGGTGGCGGTGAAGCCGGCGTGGACGACCTCGGAACCGTCCGCGCGCTCGCGGGCCTGCACCACTACCGCGCCCCGCGCGCACGAGGGCGCCTGCGCACAGGCCAGGAACTGCGGCCGCTTGCGCATGCGCTCGATCGCCAAGGTCCTTGGCGAAAATGGATCCACGGGGGCCGAAGGGGCGTCGGTCATGCCGGCGCCTTTTGGGGAACTCGGCCCGGGCTTAGGCCGACAGACGCTTGCGGCCCTTGGAGCGGCGGCGCTGGATGACCTTCTGGCCGTTCTTGGTGGCCATCCGGGCGCGGAAGCCATGACGGCGCGCCCGCACGAGACGAGACGGCTGAAAAGTGCGCTTCACGACAGGAACTCCGGGGGCGATAAATCGAGCGCGGGTGGATAGGGGATCGCAAGGCCGCTGTCAACGCCGCAGCGGGGACGAGCCTGCCCCGGCCGCATCCGTCACCATTCCGATAACCCGACGTTAACGGATAGGGCGCAGCTTGAAATACAACAAGTGATTGTAGCCCAACCGAGGCTGCAACGATCGACCTGATGGTGGAGGTCAACGTGCCCAGGGTGCTCCTCGTCGATGACGACGCGGACTTGTTGCGTCAGATGGGAACCGTCTTCCTGGCTGGCGGCTACGAGGTCCAGATCGCGGAGGACGGCGAAGCCGGACTCGCAGCCCTCAAGGCCTCGCCGGTCGATCTCGTCGTGACAGACATCATCATGCCGGTCCGCGAGGGGGTCGAGACGATCCTGGCGATCAAGGCCCACGCCCCGGACACCCGGGTGATCGCGATCTCCGGCGGCTACAGGGTGGGGCCGAAGGACTTCCTGACCCTCGCGCGCCATGTCGGCGCCGACGAGGTCATGGCCAAGCCGTTCCGGCCGAGCGCCCTGCTCGCCGCGGCGGACCGGCTGCTCCAGCGGCCCGTCGCCGTAGTCAGGGCGGTCTGATGCAAGGTCCGGCGACGCCCCACGACGTCAACAACCTGCTGGGCAAGATCCTCGGCGCGGCCGAACTCGCCCTGGACTTCGCCTCGCACCCCGCCGTGCGCCGCGAACTCGACCTAATCGCCTCGCTCGCCGAGGAAGGCGCCCGGATGGTCCTGCGCATGGAGGGCTCGCGCGGGGCGCGGTCCGGCTGAGGCGGCGATGGATCGCGTCACCACGAATTCCGCGCGCGGCCTGCTTGAACAGGCGGGGCTGGCCGTGGCGGCCGGGTCGGTCAATGTGATCAGTGTCCTGGCCATCCGCCAGCGGTCGGGCGACCGCTGGCCGCGGAAGCGGGAACAGGTGGAGGACTTCGTTTCGCGCGCATTCGCGCGCGCCGCCTCGCCGCACGACATGGTCGCCGCGCTGAACGACGTCGAGTTCCTCACCGTCCAGCCCGAGGCCTCCAAGGCCGCGGCCCTGGCGCTCAGCGCGAACGTGCTCAAGGAAACGCTCAACTTCTTCCTGGGCGCGGCGGCCCGCGAGGACCTCAAGCTGTTCTTCGTCACCGGCCTGGACGGCGAGGAGCTGGCGGTGGAGGCGGTCGACGCGGCGACCCTGTCCAGCGCCGCCGAGCCTGCGGCGGCCGCGCCCTCCCGCCCGGCGGCCGCGGCGCCGGCGACCTTGATCGGAACCGAGGCGCTGCGGCGCCGCGTCCGGCTGGTGTCGATGTCGGGGCCGCATTGTGAAATCGACCTCGGCATCGAGCCCACCTGGAACATCGGGGCGCGGGTGGTCACATCGTTCCTCGTGCGTGCGGCGATCCGCCTCGACGGCGAGGACGCGCCGGCGCCCGACGCCCCGACCGTCGCCGGGGAGGCCGCGATGCAGGCGCTGGCCTACGCCGCCGACCTGCTGTCCAACGGGCCGGAGGGGCTGCACGTCGGTCTTCATACGCCCCTGTCCATCGGCGCCATGGGCCATAGCGCGTCCCGCTACCGGCTGCTGCATGCCTTGCAGTCGCTCGATCCGGCGATCCGCCGCCTGCTCCTCATCGAGATCATCGACCTGCCCGCGGGCTTTCCGCAGAGCCGCATGACCGAGGTGGTGGCGGCTCTCGCCCCCTATGGCCGCGCCGTGCTGGCGCGGGCGCCGTCGGAAACCGCCGACCTGGCGTCCTGGCGCCGCTGCGGCCTGGGCGGCGTCACCCTGGACTGCAGCCATCTGGACCCGGCCGACCGCAAGGCGCGCGTGCGTCTGGGCCGCTTCGCCGCCGCCGCGGCCGAGGTCGCGCCCGCCTGCGTCGGCTATTCGCTCGCCTCGCGCAGCCTGCTGATCTCCGCCTGGGCGGCCGGTTTCACGCATCTGGGCGGCGCCGCCGTGGAGGCCGAGGTGCGCACCCCCGCCGCCCAGCGCCTGGAGCCGTCGCAGCTCTATCCGGACCCCGTGCGCCGCAGCCGGAGCGCCGCATGAGCTCGGCCGCCCAGGTTTTCGAGGCCTTGGCGGCGGCGAGCGGCGCGCTGGCCTATCGCACGGACGAGCACGGACGCGTGCTGGAGATGGGACCGCCGGAGCTCGCCGGGGGGTTCGAGACCTGGGTGGGCCATGGCTGGCGCGAGCAAGTGCATCCCCAGGATCTCGACCGGGTGACGCAGGCCTTCGACCTGGCGCGGGTCTCGGGCCGCCTGTCGGAGATCAGCTACCGGGCGCTGCGGAGCGCCGCGTACCGCTGGGTGAGCGTGCGGGCGACCCCTGTGGTCGCCGGGGACGGACGCCTGCAATGGGTGGGACTGCTCACCGACATCCACGAGACGGTCTCCGCCAAGGAGGAGCTGAGGCGCAGCGAAGCGGCCTACAGGGCCCTGGCCGAGGCGAGCTCATGCCATGTCTGGCGCGCTGCGCCGGGCGCGGGCTACCGGGCGGGGTCGGACGGCGACCGCAAATCGAGCGGCCTGGGACTTGTCCATCCCGAGGACCGCGCGAAGACCCTCGAAAGCTGGGGCGCCATCAGCGCGTCCGGCCTGCCGGGCGATCTGCGGTTCCGGGCGCGCACGGCGTCGGGGGCGTACCGCCTGCACCAGACGCGCTGCGTCCCGATCAGGGACGACCAGGGCGAGGTTGTGGAATGGGTGGGCGCGGTCAGCGACATCCACGACGCGGAAGCCGCCCTGGAGGCGTTGCGGAAGGCCGAGCGCCTGAAGGCGATCGGGCCGCTCACGGCCGGCCTCGCGCACGACTTCAACAACCTGCTGATGGTGATCACCTCCGGCTCCGAGGCCATCGTCGACGGCCTGGAGGCCAGCCATCCGCTGCGGGCCCGCGCTGCGCTCGCCCTGCACGCCGCCGAGCGCGGCGCCGAGCTCGTAGACGGCCTGCTCTCGTTCTCGGGCCAGCAGCAGCTGCGACCCTGCGCCGTGGATCTCGAGGCGTTCCTCCAGCGCCTGGAGCCCCTGGTCCGGCGGGCGCTGGGCGAGGACGTCGAGGTGCGCGTGGTGCGGCACGGCCCCGCCGGCGCCTGCATGGCCGACCCGACGCAACTGGAGACCGCCCTGCTCAACCTCAGCCTCAATGCCCGCGAGGCGATGCCGCGGGGCGGGCCCCTGACGATCGAGACCGAGCTGGTCGCCTTCTCGGAGGAGGCTGCCGCGCACCTGGGGCTGCGGCCGGGCGACTACGTCATGCTGTCGGTCTCGGACGAGGGTTGCGGCATGTCGCCCGAGATGCTGGAGATCGCGGTCGAACCCTTCTTCACCACCAAGGAGGCGGGCGGGGGCTCCGGCCTCGGCCTCAGCATGGTCCACGGGTTCGTGGACCAGTCGGAGGGCCATCTGGCGATCTCGTCCACCGAGGGCGTCGGCACGCGCGTGCGCATCCACCTGCCTCGCGCGGCGCTGGAGGCCGCCGCGGCGAAGCCCGCGGCGCCCAGGGCCGCCGAGCTGGCGCTGCGGGTGCTGCTCGTCGAGGACGACGACCTGGTCCGCGAGCAGCTGCAGCGTCAGCTCGTCCAGATGGGATGCGAGGTCACCTCCGTGGGCGCCGGCCCCGAGGCGCTGGCGGTCGCGCAGCAGGGCCAGCCGTTCGAGCTGCTGATGACCGACATCATCATGCCGGGCGGCATGAACGGCTTCGAGGTGGCCGACCGGATCCAGCGCCTCAGGCCCGGCCTGCCGGTGCTGTTCACCTCCGGCTACAGCGACGAGCGCATCCGCTCGGCCGGAAGGCGCGCCAACGCCCGCGTCCTGCGCAAGCCCTACCGCCGCGCGGCCCTGGCCCAGGCGCTCGCCGAGGCGGTCGCCGGCGCGGCGTAGGGCGTGATCCCGATCGGGGAAGAGCGGTTCGAAATGAGGCTGAGCCGTTGAAATAGCCGGCTCGGACCTTGCGAGGTCAGGCGGACTCGAGCTGCATCCGGCGCTTGGCGTCGGCGAAGTCGATCACGGCGCCTTGCGTCGCGGCCTGCGGGTCCGCCGCATCGGCCAGGGACCGCCAGGCGGCGGCCGCGGAAAGCAGCATGTCGTGGGCCGCGTCCTGCGCCTGCAGGGCGGCGGCGGTCAGGGTGTCGGCGAACTGCCGGTATTGCTCGGGCTTTTGCACGACACAGCCAATACCGCCATCGCCGTAAAGGGTTCGTGTCCCGAGATGGTGAAGGCCGTGGAAAGATTATTCCGCGGTCGTGGGATCGATCACCGTCCGGACCTGCGAGATGGCGTTGGCGGGAAACCCGGCCTGCTCGGCGTGCTGGCGGATCAGGTCCTCGCTGGGCGCGCGGTAGATGCAGTAGATCTTGTCGTCGGTGACGTAGCTGTGCACCCACTGGATCTCGGGCCCCAGCTCCCGCAGCACGCTGCAGGAGGTCTGCGAGGCGCCCTTCAGCTCCCCGGGCCCCAGGGCGCCCACGCCGGGCATGTTCCGTTCGATCACGAACTCGGGCATCTCGATTCCGCCGGCCGTCCGCCGACGCTCCCAACTGTTCCAACCGCCCCCGTCCCGCGGGACGATAGCATCGCCATCCCGGCGGGCGAGTCCTCAGGCCGGAGAGAACCCCGGAATCAGTCCTTGGCCCGTTCCTGGTAGGAGCCGTCCTCGGTGAGGATCACGATGCGGGTGCCCGGGCCGATGTAGGGCGGGATCATGGTGCGCAGGCCGTTGGAGAGGATCGCCGGCTTGTAGGAGGAGGACGCCGTCTGGCCCTTCACCGAGGGTTCCGTCTCGGTGACCTCGAAGGTGGCGAGCCGGGGCAGGGTGAGCGCGATCGCCACGCCCTCGTGGGTGGAGAGGGTGACGGTCATCCCCTCCTGCAGGTAGGGGGCGGCGTCGCCGACCACCTCGGGCGTCGCGGTGAGCTGGTCGTAGCTCTCGGGGTTCATGAAGTGGAACCCCTCGCCGTCCTGGTAGAGGAAGGTGTGGTCGCGGTCGTCGACGAAGGCCCGCTCCACCTGCTCGGTGGTGCGGTAGCGCTCGGAAACCTTCACCCCGTCGGAGATGCGGCGCATGTTGAGCTGGGTGACCGGCGTACCCTTGCCCGGGTGGATGTTCTCGGCGTTCAGGACCACGTAGAGCTTGCCGTCCATATCGACGACGGAGCCTTTCCGGAGCGAGCTGGCGGCGACCTTCAATGCGGCATCCTCGAATTCGTGCGCGGGGCGCGCCCCGCGAGTCGTGGTTGAGTTCGCGCGCACCTATAGCGATCGGCGGCGAGATCGCCAGTTTCTTCAACACGGCTGCGGCGAGACGCCATGACCGAGCCTAGCGCCTCCCCCTGGTGGAGCCCGCACGTCCACCGCGACCGCCGGCCGTTCCTGACGGCCCGCAACGCGATCGCCCGGGCGGTGCGGGCGCGCTTCGAGGCCTGCGGCTTCACCGAGGTGGAGGCCGCCGCCCTGCAGGTCTCGCCGGGGAACGAGGCGCACCTGCACGCCTTCGCCACCGAGGCGGTCGCCCCGGACGGGACGCGCCGGCCGCTCTACCTGCACACCTCGCCGGAGTTCGCCTGCAAGAAGCTGCTGGCGGCCGGCGAGCGGCGGATCTTCGATTTCGCCCGGGTCTGGCGCAACCGCGAGCGCGGGCCGCTGCACCACCCGGAGTTCACCCTGCTGGAGTGGTACCGGGCGGAAGAGCCCTACCAGGCGCTGATGGACGACGGCTCGGCGCTGCTCGCCCTGGCGGCGGAGACGGTGGGGGCCAAGACCCTGACCTGGCGCGGCCAGACCGCCGACCCCTTCGCCGCCCCGGAGCGGATCACCGTGGCCGAGGCCTTCGAGGCCTTCGCTCGCGTGGACCTGATGGCCAGCCTCGACGCGAGCGGCGCGACCGATCGCGAGGCCCTGGCGACGGCGGCCCGGGCCGCGGGCTTCCGGGTGGCGGCGGACGACACCTGGGCCGACCTGTTCAGCCGGGTGATGGTCGAGGCGGTGGAGCCGCGGCTCGGCCAGGGCCGTCCGACCGTGCTCTACGAATACCCCGTCGCCGAAGCGGCGCTGGCGCGGCCGGCCGCGCACGATCCCAGGGTGGCCGAGCGCTTCGAGCTCTACGCCTGCGGGGTGGAACTGGCCAACGCCTTCGGCGAGCTCACCGACCCGGCCGAGCAGCGACGCCGCTTCCAGGCCGAGATGGACGAGAAGGCCCGGGTATACGGCGAACGCTATCCCCTCGACGAGGACTTCCTGGCGGCGCTGGCCGCGATGCCGCCGGCGTCCGGCGCGGCCCTGGGCTTCGACCGGCTGGTGATGCTGGCCACCGGCGCCGCCCGCATCGAGCAGGTGCTGTGGACGCCGCTCGCACCTTGACGCCCGGCCTTGACGAGCTGGCCCGGCAGGGCCAGTGCGGCTCCATGAACCGCCCCATCCTTCGCACGCCCCGGGCCCTGGCCGAGGCCGGCCTCGTGGACCGGGCGCAGCTGCCGGCCCTGGAGCAGGTGGCCGCCCGCTACGCGGTGGCGATCACCCCGGACATGGCCGACCTCGCGGCGACCACCCCCGCCGTCGCGCGGCAGTTCACGCCCGACGCGGCCGAGCTCGTCAGCGCGCCGGAGGAACTGGCCGACCCCGTCGGCGACGCCGCCCACAGCCCGGTGACGGGAATCGTCCACCGCTATCCCGACCGGGTGCTGCTCAAGCCCACCCACACCTGCGCGGTCTACTGCCGGTTCTGCTTCCGCCGCGAGATGGTCGGGCCGCAGGGGCTGGGGACCCTGTCGCCCGCCGAGCTGGACGCGGCGACGGCCTACATCGCCGCACGGCCGCAGATCTGGGAGGTGATCGTCACCGGCGGCGATCCGCTGGTGCTGTCGCCGCGCCGCCTGCGGGCGCTGATGGCCAGGCTGTCGGCGATCGGCCACGTGAAGGTGGTCCGCTTCCACACCCGCATGCCGGTGGTGGACCCCGCCGCCATCACCCCGGCGCTGGTCGCGGCGCTGAACAGCCCGACCCAGGCCGTCTGGGTGGCCCTGCACGCCAACCATCCGGCGGAACTGACGCCGCAAGCGCGCGCCGCCTGCGCCCGGATCGTCGACGCCGGCCTGCCGATGGTCAGCCAGACGGTGCTGCTGCGCGGGGTGAACGACGACGCGGCCGTCCTCGACGCCCTGATGCGGGCGTTCGTCGAGACGCGGATCAAGCCCTACTACCTGCACCACGGCGACCTCGCGCCCGGGACCGCCCACCTGCGGACCACCGTGGCGGAGGGCCAGGCCCTGATGCGCGCCCTGCGCGGCCGCGCCTCCGGCCTCTGCCAGCCCGCCTATGTCCTCGACATCCCCGGTGGGGCCGGCAAGGCCCCGGTGGGGCCGGTCTACTACGCCGACGGCGCGGTGCAGGACCCCTGGGGCGGGACGCACGCCTATCCGCCGCGCCCCTGCGGCGACTGAAAGAGGAACCTTGTCCACGAACCACACGAACGGGACCGACGATCCTTGAGACGCCAACCGTCCGGAGGGCGAAATCTGGCTCAACCCCTGCGGGAGGCGTGTTGCGGTGCGGCTTTCGCGTCACAACGGGGCCGCATCGTGTGCGCCAGCAAAGTTGTGATCAGCGCACGGCCGCGCTCTTGGGCATCATCTGCGCGAAGGTTTTCGACGATGGTGGTGTGGAGATGACGACGGTTGAGCAGCCCTGGATCCGCAGCTTTGCGGTCCTGCCGCGCCGGTTGACGGCCGGGGGCTTCGTGTGGCTGCGGCCCTATGAGTGGCGGTGGCGGCGGCTCTCGACCGGAGCGCCCAGCGCCGTGACCCCGCCGAGCCTGGAGACCCGGCGGGCGGCGGAGCCGTCGCGTCAGCCCGTCAAGCTGGCGGCGCAGTAGCCCACGGCTGGTCCGGGTCAGGCGCGCCGCCCGACCCGGGACCGCTCTACGCCAGGACGATCAGCACCACGCGGCGGTTGGCCTGCCGGCCGGCGCGGTCGCTGTTGGGCGCCACCGGCGCGTCGGGACCGTAGGAGATGGTGCCGATGCGGTTCAGCGCCACGCCGTGCTGGTTCAGGTAGCGGCGCACCGCTTCGGCCCGCGCCTCGCCCAGGCGGTAGTTGCCTTCCTTGGAGCCGGTCGTGTCGGTGTGGCCTTGCACCTCGACGTAGACGTTGCGGTTGTCGGTCTTCAGCTTCTCGACGAAGGCGTCGAGCCGGGCCTGGGCCTCGGGCGAGAGCGTCGCCTTGTCGAACGGGAACTTCATGCTGTCGTCGGACAGCACCGTCGAGAACACGAACTTGCCCTCCGCCAGCTTGCCGGCCGCTTCCGCCCGCGTGAGCGCGTCGCGCGTCGTCTGGTCCAGCGTCGCGATCTTCGCGTCGTGGTCCGTCACCCGGCTGGACACGACGCCCACCTGTTCATTGACGTATTTCTTGGTGGCGCAGCCGCCCAGGCTGAGGCCGCCCATGATGAGCGCGCCCGCGACCCAGGCCGCCGATCTTCTGTCCCGCATCAATTTTCTCCCGATGTCGCGGGCCCTGGAGACCCGACGCCGGGGTGCGTCGGGAAGACCCGTGGATGTCCCATCAATGGTTAACAAGGCCAAATCTTGACGCCCCGGCCGGCCGGGGCTTCAGGGCTAATGTTCCTTTAAGCGTATCGGTGCAGGATCGCGTCCGACCCGGGAGTGCGATCCCGGCGGGAGTCCGCGATGACGATGACCCGTACCGCCAATTTCCGGCGCATGGCGCTGGACCACTTCGAGCCGGAAGCGGACACCGATCCGCAGGCCCAGCGCCGGCTGCGCGGCCATCTCGAGCAGATCGACTACACCGCCTACGCCGCCAACGTCGCAGTGCTGGGGCCTGTGGTGGGCGACGCCGACGCCACGCGCTTCCAGCGCCTGGCCGTGACCGCCGCCCAGGCCCGCGCCCAGTGGGTCGCCGAGGCGCTGGCCATGACCGAGACCGCCGGCGTCGTGCTCAGCGCCGCCCAGACCCAGCGGCTCACGGCGCTGCGCACCGCCCACGAGGAGCTCACCGAGGCCTATGAGGCCATGCGCCGGATGGTCGAGCGCGGCTACGTGACCTACCGCCCCGCCCCCTAGGACGCGCTCAGCGCCGCGGCTGCGGCGGCTTCGTCTGGGCCAGGGCGCAGACGGTGGCCGAGCCGATACGGCCCTGCTCGTCGTAGAGATAGCATCCGCCGATCGCCACGCCGTCGGTGGCCGCGTGATGGATCGATTCGAACCCCACCCACTCCGTCGCCGGCGTCCGGTGCAGGTAGAGCGTGACGTCGGAGTTGATGTAGCCCAGGCCGTCGTCGCCGGCGTTGGCGAGCGGGCTCGCATAGTCGCAGCCCACCGCCACCCGGCCGAACGGGGTGAGGGCTTCGCCGCCCACCAACTCGCGCACCTCCTTCATCCAGGTCCGCCGCTGGCCGTAGACGCCGATCTGCCCCTCGACGGGCCGCAGCGTCCAGAGGCCGTGCATGGTGCCGGGGATCGGACCGGGGTCGGGGATGTCGCCTGGCCTGGGGACGTCCCAGTCGGGGGTGGTCCACACCCGGCCCGGCGGGTTGGCCGTGCGCCGCAGGAACTGGCAGGAGGCCCGGCCCGCGCTCTGGCCGTTGGAGATCAGCTCGGCGTCGATCACCTTGATGCGGTGGCCGTCGCGCAACACCCGGGTGACGATCTCCAGCGGCGACATGTCCGGGGCCTTGTACATGTCCACGGTCAGCCGCGCGGGCATGTAGGCGGGGTCGCCGTGCAGGCGCTCGATCTCCGCGCCCAGCAGGCCGATGATCACCCGCCCGTGCAGGCTCCCGGCGGTCCAGGGCCCGCGGGCGGGGGTGTTGGGAACGAGGCGTGCGCCATCGCGCGTGAAGAAGGGCTGGTTTGGCATGATGCGCCGACAATGTCGGATTCGCCGGCGCGATGCGACTCCCGGGAACTTTCGCGTCGTCCCCCGCGCCGTAACGGTCCCGCCACCCCGTCCGGGCCGCCGCCGGTCCGGGATGACGCGGTCCGACCCGTCAGCCCTTGATCCGCTCGATCACCTGCGTCGGGCCCAGGAAGTCGCCTTTGCCCAGCGGCACGCCCTGGTTGCGCAGCACCCCATAGGCCATGGTGGCGTGGAAGTAGAAGTTCGGCAGCGCGAACGACTGCAGATAGCCTTCGCCGGTGAAGCGCAGCGCCCCGCCGGGAAACTTGAACAGCACGTCGCGGCCCTCCGCCCCCTCCAGGTCGGCGGGCGTCACAGCCGCCAGGAACGCGACGCCTTCCGCCACCGATTTCCGGGCCTCGGCGTAGCTGGCGTAGTTAGGGATGAAGGGCACGTCCGCCTCGCCCTTCAGCTTGCGCACCGCGCCCATGGAATGGTTCACCGCCTGGGCCAGCTGGAAGGCCAGCGGATGCATGTCCGGCGCCAGGCGGGCGTTCAGCAGGGTGTCGGCTTCGACCCCTTTCTCCCGGGCGAACCCCTCGCCCTTGTCCAGCACCCCGGCCATCGCGCCGAGCGTCTGGCGGAACACGGGAAGGGCGGCGTCATAGAGGTTCGACATGGGATCACCGTCTGCTGAGGGCCTGTGGCCGCACTGTCTAACAGGCGGCGGGCGGGGGCGCCATCGGTGGGACTCCCTCTGCGGCGCGGCCGTCCCTGCGGGGCCTCCGTCAGATGTCGGGCCGGATGATGGTCTTGCCCACCACCCGTCGGTCGGCGAGGCTGTCGAAGGCGTCCCGCCATTGCGAAAGCGGCAGCTCGCGGTCCACGCGGGGTTTCACCTTGCCCTCATCGGCCAGCTTCCAGATCGCCTCCAGGTTCTCGCGGCCCTTCTCCGGGTTGCGGCGGCCGTACTCGCCGGCCCGCACCCCGATCACCGAGAAGCCCTTGATCAGCGGCATGTTCGCCGCCACCGTCGGAATCCGCCCCGAAGCGAAGCCCACCACCAGCAGCCGGCCGCCGAAGGCGATGCAGCGGACGCTCTCGTCGAACACGTCGCCGCCCACGGGGTCGTAGATCACGTCGGCGCCGCCGCCGGTGATCGCCTTGACCTTCTCGCGGAACCCGCCGCTGACGTTGACGGCGGCGTCGGGGCCATACTCCTCCTGCACGATCTTCAGCTTCGCGTCGGACGCCGAAGCCGCGATCACCTTGGCGCCGAACAGCCGGCCCAGGTCCACCGCCGCCAGGCCCACCCCGCCCGACGCGCCGTGCACCAGCAGCCACTCGCCGGCCTGCAACTCGGCGCGGCGCACCAGGGAGACGTAGGCCGTCAGATAGGCGGTCGCGTAGCCCGCCGCCTGGCCGAAGGTCAGCCCGGCGGGCTTGGCGCGCAGGCGCTCCGCGTCGGCCACCGCATACTCGCAGAAGCCGCCGATGCGGGCGCCGCCCACCACCGCGTCGCTCACCTTCCAGCGGGCGACCCCTGCGCCCAGCGCCTCCACCTCGCCCGAGAGCTCGCCGCCGGAGATGAACGGCAGGTCCGGCTTGTGCTGGTGTTCGCCGCGGGTCTGCAGCAGGTCGGGGAAGTTGACCGCCGCGGCCCGCACCTTCAGCCGCACTTCGCCCGGGCCCGGCTCCGGCGTCGGGACGGTCTTCAGCGCGCAGCCGGCGTAGTCGGCGGCCAGGCGCTCCACCACCAGGGCCCGCATCAGGCGAAGCCCGCTTGCAGCGTGGCCCGCACCAGGCCCGCGATCTCGCGGCAGGCGGCGTCGGCGGCCGGCGCGGCGCCGGTGTAGCTGGTGAAGCCGTGGGTCAGGCTGTCGTAGGACCGGTAGGCGACCGCGACGCCCGCGTCCCGCAGCGCCCGGGCGTAGGCCTCGCCCTGGTCGAGCAGCGGGTCATGGCCGGCCGTGGCGATCACCGCCGGGGCCAGGCCGCCCAGGTCGGCTGTCCGGCCCGGCGACAGGCGCGGGTCGGCGGGATTGTCCTCCGGTCCCAGGTAATGGCCGGTGAACCAGGCCATCGCGGCCCGGTCGAGGGGAAAGGCGTCGGCGAAGGCTGTCATCGAGGAGGTCTCGCTGGCGATGTCCGTGCACGGATAGATCAACAGTTGCAGCGCCGGCTGCGGCTCGCCGGCGCGCTTCAGGTCCTGGGCGATCACGGCGGCGAAATTGCCGCCCATCGAGTCGCCGCCGATCATCGCGTCGCCCGGGGCGGCCCCGAAGTCGCCGGCGTGGTCGCGCACCCAGCGGTAGGCGGCGGCCATGTCCTCGAGGCCGGCGGGGAAGCGGTCCTCCGGCGCCAGGCGGTAGGCCACGGACACCACCGCGACGCCTGCGACCGCGGCCAGGATCTGGCAGAAGATGTGGCAGGCCTCGAGATCGCCCAGCACGCCGCCGCCGGCGTGGGCGTAGACCATGGGCGGAAAGCGCGGGTCCTGCTCCGCCGGCCGGTAAACGCGGGCGGTCAGCGGGCCGGCCGGCCCTTCCAGCGCCAGCGGCTCGACGCGCACCCCCGGCTCCGGCCGGCCGAACAGCGGCGACATCCCCTGCGCCACCGCGGCCCGCGCCTCGGTCGGCGTCAGGGTGCTGATCGAGGGCCGGCCCCGCGCCGCGGCGGCCAGCACCTGCAGGCGCGGGTCCAGCGTGCGCCCGTGCCGATGCACCGCCCGCCCGCCGGACATCAGCCGCAGGATCGGCGAGGGCAGCGACAGGACCCGGCGCAGCAGGAACCGTTGGAGGGAAGGGCTGGCCATTTCCGGTCAGGCCGCCCGCAGGCCCTTCAGCCCGCTCAGGATCATCGCCACGGCGAACGCCGCCGCGCCTTGCGTGTCGACGGGGCGGCGGGCCAGCATCTTGTCGCCCACCTCCCGCGCCACCGCGATGCAGGCGGCGGCCAGGTAGTCGGGATCGGCGCCCGGCGCCCCGCCGCGGGCGATCTCCTCGACGATGGCGTCGCGCACCTCGGCGAACACCGCGGCCATCTCCGGGGTTTTGCCGCGCACATGCGGCCGGACCTCGCCTGGCGGCCGGCGCGCCGCCCAGTTGCGGTGCTCGTCGGCCAGCACCTCGAAATAGGCGGCGATGGCCGCGCGGACGAAGGCCTCGAAGTCCGCCGCCTGTTCGCGCAGCGCCCGCAAGGTCGGCCCGAACCGCCGGGCGCCGTCGTCGGCCAGGGCGGCGAACACTTCCTCCTTGCAGCGGAAGTAGTTGTAGAAGGTCCCCGCCGCGAGGCCGGTGCGCCCGATGATGTCGCGCACCGTCGCGGCCTCGTAGCCCAGGGCGCCGAACACCTCCCGGGCGGCGTCGAGGATCGCCTGGCGGTTCTGGACCTTGGTCTGCTCGCGCTTGCCGGCGGGGAGGTACGCGACCTGGGACATGGAAGCTCGGGGTGGAAGGTGACGGGCGTCACCCTACGGGCCCGGTCGGCCGGGCGCCACCGTTCTGCGCGGGCCTAGCGGACCATGCTGGCCAGGGGCGGGGAGAACGAGGGCGCCGTGCAGGCCCCGCGGCACTGGCCCCAGGACGGGGCGCAGGTCTCGGCGTCGTCGCCGGCCAGGCAGAAGTAGTAACTCCGGGCGCAGGCGATGCGACACTGGCCGGGATCGCCGGCCTGCGGCGTCAAGGGCTGGGGTGGGGTGGAGATCGGCGTCGCCGGCGCGGCGGCGCCGCGCAGGGCGCTCAGCGGCGAAGGCGGGATCACCCGCATCCGGCCGTGCTTCTCCTGCGCCGCGGCGGGGGCTGCGGCCAGGAGCGCGAGGAGCAGGAAGGCGAGCGGCCGGCGCATGCCGCACCCTCGCCGGCCGGCCTTAAGGCCGCGTTAACCACGCTGGCCTCCGCCGCGTCTTCAGTGCCTTCCCACGGGGCGGAGGCTCAGCGCCGGCGGCAGTTGGACTTGGCGATCTGGTGGCCGGCCACCGCGCCGGCGCCCGCGCCGATCAGGGTGCCGCCCGTGCCCCCGTGGGTGACGGCGTTGCCCAGCAGGCCGCCGCCGACGGCGCCGACCAGCGTCCCGGTGTTGGCCGAACCGCGGCAGCTCTTGTAGGTGCGGTGATATTGGCGCGGGTGGTGCGTGCGGGCCGACGCCAGGTCGGGGATGGCCGTCGCGCCGACCAGGGTCGCGCAGAGGCCAAGCGTAGTGAGCACCTTGGTCATCGTTCACTCCATATGTCGTGGCGGCTCAGAGCCCCGCCGCCAGCCCTAATGGTTGAGCGGCCGCTCGGTTGCCTGGGGGCGGTCGGCGTCCACCCCGCCGAACCGCGCGATCAGCGCCATGGCCGCCGCCGGCGCGCGCACCTTTCCCTCGTGGATGACGTAGGCGTAGACGTCGCGCGGAACCTTCGGCGGCGGCGTGGCGTCCACGCATCCCAGGTCGGCGGGGACGCCGCCTCGCGCATAGGCCGCCAACCGCGACGCCCAGCGGTCGAGGTCCCCGGGCGGATAGCCGGTCTCGATCTCGTCCGAGCCCTTCATCAGCCGGGCGTAGACGATGTCGGCGGTGACGTCGGCGATCAGCGGATAGGTCTCGTGCTCCGAGACGCAGATCGCCGCTCCGTGCTTGCGGCAGAGCGCCACGAAGGCCGGGTTCGCGAAGCTGGCGTGGCGCACCTCCAGCACGTGGCGCAGGGCCACGCCGTCCTGCCGGGCCGGCAGCAGCGCCAGGAAGGCGTCGAACTCGCCCGCGTCGAATTTCTTGGTGGCCATGAACTGCCACAGGATCGGCCCCAGCCGCTCGCCCAGCTCGCTCAGGCCCTGGCCCAGGAACTTGCCCACCGACTCGCCGGCCTCCCCCAGCGCCTTGCGGTTGGTGCAGAACCGCGAGGCCTTGACCGCGAACTTGAACCCCTCCGGCGTGGCCGCCGCCCACTTGGCGAAGCTGGCCGGCGACTGGGTGGAATAGTAGGTGGAGTTGATCTCGATCGTGGTCACGTGGCGGCTGGCGTAGGCCAGCTCCCCGGCCTGCTTCAGCCCCTGGGGATAGAACGCCCCGCGCCAGGGCTCGAAGACCCAGCCTCCGACGCCGGCCCTGATCGTCCCCGCCCCCATGGCTACTTCCTCGCGCTCGCCGTCCTGTCGCGCTCGGCCTTGAACTCCGAGCCGGCCTTCCACTCGGGCCATTCGTCCGACGACGCCAGCCGGCGGCCCAGGTCGTAGAGCAGGGTCAGGTCGGCGGCGATCCCGGTCAAGTCCCAGTCGGCCCGCCACTCGTCGGCCGGCTGATGGTAGCGCTCGGCGACATAGTCCGCCCGCGCCGCCTCGCCCGCCGCCTTGCCGCCCTGCAACAGGTCCTCGCCGGAATCGAACGAGATCGCCGGCACGCCCGCCTTGGCGAACGGGAAGTGGTCGGAGCGGAAGAAGTGGCCGGCCTCCGGATGCGGATCTGGGGTGAAGGCGCGCCCGTGCGCCCGCCCCACCGCGATCAGGTCGTCCTGCAGCGTCACGCCCCCTTCGCCGGAGGTCCCGAAGTCCCGGGCCGGGCCGCCGACGGCCAGCGCGTCCATGTTCAGGTCCGCCACCGTCGTCGCCAGCGGATAGAGCGGATGGGCGGCGTAGTATTGCGAGCCCAGCAGGCCGCGCTCCTCCGCCGTCACCGCCAGGAACATCACCGAGCGGTCGGTGCGCGGCGCCTTGCCGAAGGCCCGCGCCAGTTCGATCAGCGAGGCCACCCCGTCGGCGTTGTCCACCGCTCCGTTGAAGATCCTGTCGCCCCTGGCGTCCGGCAGGCCCACGCCCAGGTGGTCCCAGTGGGCGGTGTAGACGACCCGTTCGTCCGGCCGCGTCGCCCCCGGCAGCACGCCGACCACGTTCTTCGAGACGATCCGGCTTGCCGCCACCCGGTAGTCGGCCGAGAACGTCACCCCCGCCAGCGTCGCCGGGCGGAAGTCGCGCGCCTGCGCCTGCGTCTTCAGCGTCTCGAAATCCAGGCCCGCGGCCTGCATCAGCCCCGCGGCCGCGTCGCGCTGGATCCAGCCCTCCAGCGGGGCGTGCGCCTTGGCGGGGTCCTCGCGGATGATGTCGAAGACGGCGGTGGTGTTGGAGTTCTTCACCGTCGCCCAGCCGTAGGACGCCGGCGCCGTCTCGTGGATCACCAGGACGCCCAGCGCCCCCTGCCGGGCGGCCTCCTCGTACTTGTAGGTCCAGCGGCCGTAGTAGGTCATGGCCTTGCCGCCGAAGTCGCCGCCATTCCCTGTGCCGGGCCCGGTCTCGAAGTCCGGGTCGTTGACCAGCACCAGGGCGATCTTGCCCTTCAGGTCGACGCCCTTGAAGTCGTCCCAGTTGCGCTCGGGCGCCTTCACCCCATAGCCCACGAAGACCACCGGCGCGGCCTTGATCGCCACGCGGCCGCTCCCGGCGGCCGACGCCCTGAGCGCCACCTCCTCACCCTGGCGCCAGGCCTGCGTCCTGCCGCCGGCGGTGGTCGAGACGGCGACCGGCCCCTCGATCTCGAAGCGGGCCAACGGCACGTCCTGGGTCCAGGCGCGCCGCCCCCCGGCCTGCGGGTCTCCGCCCGGCTGCAGGCCCACGGCCCTGAACTGGCCGGTGAGGTAGGCGACGGTCCTGGTCTCGCCCGGCGTGGCCGGCGCGCGGCCCTGGAAGTCGTCGGACGCCAGCACCTTGATGTGGGCCGACAGCCGGACGGGGTCGAAGGCCGTGGCCGGCGCCGCGGCCGCGACGCCGGCCACGGCGACGAAGGCGGTCGCAAGGATACGCATTTTCATGTCTGCGCCCTGATGCGGTTGAGATTTGCCGCGACCCTAGTCGCGCCCGGCCCGCAGGCCTAGCGCCTGTGGACTTTCCGCAACAACCGGCCCCCGCCCCGCCCCGTCCGTGGTAAGGACCCCGCCTGTCGGGCCGAAGCGAAGCCGTTTGACCTCCATGCCGTCCCTCCGACCCGCAGCCTTGCTGGCCTGCCTGGCCCTGGCGGCCTGCGCCTCGTCGCGCCCGCCGCAGGTCAGGCTGCCGGCCGCCTACGAGGCGCCCGCCCGCGGCGGCCTGGCCGTGGAGGCGCTCGACCGCTGGTGGACGGCCTTCGACGACGCCCAGCTCGCCGCCCTGGTGGAGCAGGCGCTGGCCGCCAGCCCGGACGCGCGCACCGCCGCGGCCCGTCTGGACGAGGCCCGCGCCACCGCCCACGGCGCGCTCACCCACTTCCTGCCGCAGGGCGACGCCACCGCCTCGGCCCAGGAGACCCACAGCCAGCAGCTCTCCGGTACGGTGGTGAACATCCCCGGCTTCTCCACCAGCGGAGCCTCCGACCGCTACGCCGCCAACTTCGACGTGAGCTGGGAGCTCGACCTCGTCGGCCGGTTCTTCGCCGTCCGCCGGGCCGCCCGCGGCGACCAGGCCGCCGCACGCTTCGAGTACGAGGGAACCCGCGCCAGCCTGGCCGCCAATGTGGCCGACGCCTACTTCCAGGCCCGCGGCCTGGCCATCCAGCTCGCCGACGCCGACGAGACCGTCCGTATACAGAACGAACTCGAAACCGTGGCCCTCGAGAAGGCCGGGCGCGGCCTGGGCGCCCGGGCCGACGCCGACCGGGTGGCCGGCGACCTCGCCCAGGCCGCCAGCCAGGCCGCGACGCTGCAGGCCGAGCTGCAGGCCGCGCGGCGCACCCTGTTGGTGCTGCTGGGCCGGGGGGCCGAGCCCATCGCCAGCGTGCCGATCACCGCCGGCGTCGGCGCGATCCCGCCCGTCCCCGCCACCACCCCCAGCGAGCTGCTGGCGCGGCGTCCCGACGTGCGCGAGGCCCGCGCCCGGCTGGCCTCGGCCGCCGGCCGTTCCGACGTGGCGCTGCTGGCCTTCTTCCCGACCTTCACCCTGACGCCGGGCCTCGGCTGGTCGAAGCTGAGCCAGCCGGGCTATTCCGCCACCACCCAGACCTGGACCCTGGGGGGAAACGTCAGCCAGCCGATCCTCTCGATCCCGCAGCTGCTCTTCGACCTGAAGGCGCAAAACGCCCGCACCCGCCAGGCGGCGATCGCCTATGAGAAGACCGTGCAGACCGCCTTCGGCGAGGCCGAGAGCGCCCTGGCGCGCCTCGACGCCGACCGCCGCGGCGTCGCCCTGCTGCAGGACGGCGAGGTCCGCGCCCGGCGGGCTTACGAAGCCGCCCGCACCCGCTACAACCTGGGCCTCGACGACCTGGAGGGCGCGCTGGCGGCCGAGCGGTCCTGGCGCGCCACGCGCTCGGCGCTCACCGCCGCCCAGGTCCAGGGATTGCGGCGCGCGGTGCAGACCTACAAGGCGCTGGGCGGCGGCTGGCCGGCGCAGACCCTTTCCGCCAAGCTTCAGGCCGGTTGAGACGCACGCACCCATGACCCGACGCCGCACGATCCTGACGGTGACCCTGATCGCCGCCGCCGCTGCGCTCGGCGCCTGCCGCAAGCCGCCCGCGCGGCAGACGGAGGCCCAGCAGGCGCACGCTGTGCGCGTGGTGCGCGTCGCGCCGCGGGCGCTCTCCGGCGCGCTCACCGCCTCCGGCGACCTGGTGGCGCGCGAGGAGGCGGCGGTGCAGCCGGAAGTCACCGGCTACCGCGTGGCCCGGGTGTTGGTGGAGGAGGGCGCCTACGTCCGCGCCGGCCAGCCGCTGGCCCAGCTCGACCCCGCCCTGATCACCGCCCAGCTCGCCCAGCAGACCGCGCTGGCCGCCCAGGCCGCCGTGCAGGCCGAGCAGGCCGAGAAGGAGGCCGCCCGCGTGGCCGGCCTCGACGGCCAGGGCGTGCTGTCGCAGGAGCAGATCGAGCAGCGCCGCTTCCAGGCCAGGGCCGCCCGCGCCACCGCCGACGCCCAGGCCGCCGCCGCCCGCGACGTGCGCACCCGCGCCGGCAAGCTGGCGGTCACCGCCCCGGTGTCGGGCCTGGTCCTGCAGCGCGCCGTGCGGCCCGGCGACCTCTCCGCCATCGGCGCCCAGCCCTGGTTCCGGCTGGCCCGCGACGGCGAGATCGAGCTTTCGGCCCAGCTCTCCGAGACCGACCTGGCCAAGGTGCGCCCGGGCCAGCATGCCCGCGTCACCCTGCCCAGCGGCGCCTTCGCCGATGGCGTCGTGCGCCTGATGAGCCCGCAGGTGGACCCGCAGACCAAGCTCGGCGCGGTGCGCGTGCGTCTGCCGGTGCGGCCCGACATCCGCGCCGGCGGTTTCGGCCGGGCGGTGTTCACCGACGCCGGCGCCGTGGTCCTGGCGGTTCCGGAAGCCGCGATCCGCTATGATTCCGACGGCGCCGCGTTGATGAGCGTGGGCGCGGACAACCGGGTCAGGCGCGTGCTGGTCCAGGCCGGCCAGCGGGCCGGCGGCTACGTGCAGCTCGTCAGGGGTCCGCCGGCCGGGACGCGCATCGTCGCGGCGGCGGCGGCCTTCCTGCTGGACGGCGACCTGATCCGGCCGATGGAAGGCGGAGCCGCCGCGCCGCCCGGGCCTGCAGGCGCCGCGAAATGAGCGAGGACCGCGGCGGCCTGCGCATCTCGGCCTGGGCGATCCGCAACCCGGTGGCGGTGGCGGTGCTGTTCCTGGCCCTCGTGCTGGCCGGGATCGTCGCCTACGGCACGCTGGCGGTGAAGCAGTACCCGAACCTGGAGTTCCCCATCGTCGCGGTCACCGTGACCCAGAGCGGCGCCTCCCCCGCCGAGATGGAGACCCAGGTCACCCGGCCGGTGGAGGATGCGATGGCCGGCATCTCCAACATCAAGAACATCTACTCGACGGTCACCCAGGGGGTCTCCACCACCACGCTGGAAATCGAGCTCGGCGAGGACATCCAGAAGAAGACCGACGAGGTCCGCTCGCGCATCGACCAGGTGCGCGCCCAGCTGCCGCGTGAGATCGACGCCCCCACCATCAACCAGATCGAGATCGAGGGTCAGCCGATCCTCACCTACGCCGTCGCCTCGCCCGGCATGTCGGACGAGGCGCTCTCCTGGTTCGTGGACGACACCGTCGCCCGGGCGCTGCAGGCCCGGAAGGGCGTGGGCCAGGTCAGCCGGGTGGGCGGCGTCGACCGGGAGATCAACGTCCTCATCGACCCGGAGCGGATGGCCGCCCGCGGCCTCACCGCCCCGCAGGTCAACGACGCCCTGCGCGCCTTCGACGTCGACGCGCCCGGCGGCCGGGTGCAGGTGGGCGGCCGCGAGCAGACCGTGCGGGTGCTGGGCTCGGTCAACACCGTCGCCGCCCTGCGCGAGCTCAACATCCCCACGGGCGGCGGGCGCTTCGTCAAGCTCTCCGACATCGCCGACGTGGGCGACGGGGCGGGCGAGGTCCGCGGCTTCGCGCGGCTGGACGGCCGACCGGTGCTGGGCTTCCAGGTGGTCAAGACCAAGGAGGCCAGCGACGTCGCCGTCGAGGACGAGGTGGTCAAGGCCCTCGGCGACCTGCAGAAGGCGCACAAGGACGTCGCCTTCACCCGCATCTACTCCTCGGTCACCACCACCCGCGACGACGTCCGGGCCACCACCCACGTGCTGTTCGAGGGCATGTTCCTGGCCGCCCTGGTGGTGTTCGTATTCCTGCGGGAGTGGCGCTCCACCCTGATCGCGGCGGTGGCCATGCCGGTGTCGCTGGTCCCCACCTTCCTGGTGATGGCGCTGCTCGGCTTCTCGCTGAACATGGTCACCCTGCTGGCGCTGACCCTGGTGGTGGGCATCCTGGTGGACGACGCCATCGTCGAGATCGAGAACATCGAAAAGCGCGTCGCCGCCGGCGCCCGGCCCTACCGGGCGGCGATGGAGGGCGCCGACGCCATCGGCCTGGCGGTGGTGGCCACCACCTGCGCCATCGTGGTGGTGTTCACCCCGGTCTCCTTCATGACGGGGATCGCCGGCCAGTTCTTCCGCGAGTTCGGCCTCACCGTCTCGGTGGCGGTGGTCTTCTCCCTGCTCACCGCCCGGCTGCTCACCCCGCTGCTCGCCGCCTACCTCCTGCGGCCCTCGTCCGCCCCGCATCCGCGCAAGCCGTTCGGGGGGTTCTACCGCAAGGCCCTGGAGTGGTCGCTGGACCACCGGATCCTGGCGGCCGTCGGCGGCGGCGTGCTGTTCTTCGCCTCGCTGACGCTGACGCCCCTGCTGCCCCAGGGCTTCCAGCCCGCGGAGGACCCGGACTTCATCTACGTCAAGATCCAGGGACCGCCCGGCGCCACCGCCTCGGACATGGAGGAGATCGCCCAGCGCGTCAGCCGTATCTTCGCCGCCTTCCCGGAAGCAGCCGGCGCCTTCGTGCAGATCGGCTCCACGGCGGGCGGCGGCGGCTTCGGCTCCACCGGCGCCGCCGACCTGCGCAACGGCACGGCCACCGTGCTCCTGGACCCGCACCGCAAGCGCTCCGGCGACGAGATCCGCGCGGCCCTCCGCGAACAGCTCCGCCGGATCCCCGACGCCCGGGTGGGCTTCCTCAACGCCCAGGGCGCATCCGGCATCGAGGTGAACCTGGCCGGCGACGACCCGGCGGCGCTGAGCCGCACGTCGCTGGAGCTCGAGAAGGAGATGCGCGGCCTGCCGGAGATCGCCGATCCCAGGCCCTCCGTGCCCCCCACCGCGCCGGAGCTGGTGATCCGCCCACGGATGGCGGAGGCGGCCCGCCTGGGCGTCTCGGCGGAGGCTGTCGCCCAGGCGGCGCGGGTCGCCACCGTCGGCGACATCGACGCCAACGTCGCCAAGCTCACCGACCGCGAGCGGCGCATTCCGATCCGCATCCGCCTGCCGGCCAGCGCCCGCGCCGACATCGACCGCATCCGCGCGCTGCGTCTGCCGACCGCCACCGGCGGCGTGACCACCCTGGGCGCCGTCGCCGACGTCGACTTCCAGGCGGGGCCGGCGCGCATCGACCGGCTGAACCGCAAGCGCAAGCAGACGATCGAGGCCGAGCTGAACGGCGTTGAGATGGGCGACGCCTACAAGAAGATCAAAGCCCTGCCGGTGATGCAGCGTCTGCCGCGCGGCGTGACGACGGCCGAGACCGGCCAGCTCGAAGCCCAGCAGGAGCTGTTCGCCGCCATGGGCCTGGCGGTGTTCGCCGGCGTCTCGATGATCTACGGCGTGCTGGTCCTGCTGTTCCGCTCGTTCTTCAAGCCGGTGGTGATCCTCTCGGCCCTGCCGCTGGCGGTGGGCGGCGCCTTCCTGGGCCTGTTGGCCTTCAACCTGTCGCTCAGCGTCCCCTCGCTCATCGGCTTCCTGATGCTGCTGGGCCTGGCGGCCAAGAACTCCATCCTGTTGGTCGAATACGCCATCGAGCGCGAGCGCGAGGGCGTCCCCCAGCGCGAGGCGCTGATCGAGGCCTGCCGCGAGCGCGCCCGGCCCATCGTCATGACCTCGATGGCCATGGCCGCCGGCATGCTGCCCACCGCTCTCGCCCTGGAGAAGGGCGCCGAGTTCCGCCAGCCGATGGCCGTGGCGGTGATCGGCGGCCTGATCACCTCCACGATCCTCTCGCTGGTGCTCGTCCCCGTGGTCTATGAATTCGTCGACGACTTCGAATCCTGGCTGAGGCCCCGCCTCGCCCGCCTGGTCACCCCCCGCGAAGCCCCGCCGACGCCCGCGCCGGAGGATCGGCTGTAGCCTTTCCTCCCCCGTCCTCTGCGGGACGGGGGAGGAAAGGCTACAGCAGCTCCTCCCGTCCCGCCGCCCGCACCGCCTCGACCGCCGCCCGCACCGCCGCCGCGTCGGCGCGCGGGACCACCAGCACCACCCCGTTCTCCACCACCACCGCCAGGTCCTGCACCCCCGACAGCACCACCGTCGGCCCGTCGCTGCGCACCAGGCAGCCGGCGGTTCCGGCCGTGATCCCCGGCCCCTCGACCACGTCGCCCGAAGCGCTCTTGGGCGAGAGGGTCCACAGGGCGTCCCAGGCGCCCACGTCGCTCCAGCCGATGTCGGCGGCCACCACCCCCGCCCGCCCGGTCTTCTCCAGGATGGCGGTGTCGATGGGCTCGGCCGGCGCGCCCGTGAATGCCGCCGACAGCGCCACCAGGTCCCCCGTCCGCTGCGCCCCGGCCACGGCGGCCCTGGCGGCCGCGGCCAGCGCCGGCGCCAGGGCGTCGGCCTCCTCCAGGAAGGCGGACGGCTTGAACATGAACATGCCGGCGTTCCAGGTGTAGGCGGGGTCGGCGACGTAGCGCGCCGCCGTGGCCGCGTCGGGCTTCTCGACGAAGGCCTCCACCCGCCGCACTCGCGCCGTCCCCGCCGCCGCCTTGATGTAGCCGTAGCCGGTGTGCGGCTCGGTGGGCCTGATCCCGAAGATGACGATCGACCCGGCCCGCGCCGCTTCCGCCCCCGCCGCGACCGCCGCGTGCAGGGCGGCCACGTCGGCCACCAGGTTGTCGGCGTGGACCAGCAGCAGCAGCCCCTCCGGATCGGTCGCCGCGGCGTAGGCCGCCGCGGCGACGGAGGCGGGGCCGGTGTTGCGCGGCGCGGGCTCGGTGATGATCGCCCGGGGCGCGATCCCCACCGCGGCCAGCTGGTCCCGCACCAGCCCGGCGTGCGGCGCGGCGCACACCACCATCGGCGGGCCGAACAGGTCGCCGGCCACCCGGAGCGCCGTGGCCTGGATCAGGGTGTGATCTCCGCCCAGCCGGTGGAACTGCTTGGGCGCGGCCCTGCGCGACAGCGGCCACAGCCGCGTGCCGGCGCCGCCGGACATCAGGACGGGTGTGATCTTGCCGGTCATGGCTCAGACCGCGCCGGCCGGCGGGTCGAACTCCGACACCAGGTGCCCCGGCGCGGCCTCGCGCAGCTCAGGCACGTAGATCGGCGCGGTCGGGTCGACCGGCAGCCGCGAGGGCAGGAAGCGCAGGGCCGAGCGCGGGTCCATCGGGCTGGGCGGCTCGCCCGCCAGCTTGATCCGCACCCGGTTGCGCTCCCGCACGGGGTCGGGGATCGGCGCGGCGGAGAGCAGCGCCCGGGTGTAGGGGTGCTGCGGCGCGGCATAGAGCTGGTCGCGGTCGGCCAGCTCCATCACCCGGCCCATGTACAGCACCAGCACCCGGTGGCTGATCTCGCGCACCACCGCCAGGTCGTGGCTGATGAAGATCATCGCCAGCCCCATCTCCTGCTGCAACTCGATCAAGAGGTCGATGATCTGGGCGCGCACCGAGACGTCGAGGGCCGAGACCGCCTCGTCGCAGATCACCAGCCGGGGCTTCAGGATCATCGCCCGGGCGATGCCGACCCGCTGGTTCTGCCCACCGGACAGCTCGTGCGGATAGCGGTTGATCAGGCCGGGATCGAGCTCGACCTTGGCCATCATCGCCCGCGCCTCGGCCTCCCGCTCGGCCCGGCCGGCCTGCGGCCGGTAGACGCGCAGCGGCTCGGCGATGGAGTCGCCGACCGTCGCCCTCGGGTCGAGGCTGGCCAGGGGGTCCTGGAAGACGATCTGCAGGTCCTTCCGCGCGGCCCGCATCTCATGTTTGTCGGCGGCGGTGATGTCGCGGCCCATCAGCGTCACGGCCCCGGCGGTGGGCGGGATCAGCCGCAGCACGGCGCGGGCCAGGGTCGACTTGCCCGAGCCGCTCTCCCCCACCACGCCCAGGGTCTCGCCCTGGCGCACCGTGAAGGACACCCCGTCCACGGCCCTGAGCGTCTTCGGCGCCCCGAACGCCCCGTCGCGCATCGGGAACCAGACCTTCATGTCGCGCGCCTCGGCCACGACGGGCGCCCCCGCCGGCACGGGCGCCAGGGTCGGCCGGCCCCCGCGGTCGGACCGGTCCAGGCGCGGGATCGCCGCCAGCAGGACCTTGGTGTAGTCGGTCTTCGGGCGGGCGAAGAGGGTCTCCACGTCGCCCTCCTCCACATAGGCCCCGTCCTTCATCACGCAGACCCGGTCGGCCAGCCGGGCGATCACCCCCATGTCGTGGGTGATCAGCACCATCGCCGTCCCCGTCTCCCGCTGCAGGTCGGCCATCAGGTCGAGGATCTCCGCCTGGACGGTGACGTCGAGGGCGGTGGTGGGCTCGTCGGCGATCAGCAGCTCGGGGCCGCCGGCCATGGCCGCGGCGATCATCACCCGCTGGCGCATGCCGCCGCTGAGCTCGTGCGGATACTGCCGCATCCGCCGGGCCGCGTCGGGGATCCGCACCTTGTCCAGCCATTCCCGCGCCCGCTTCGCCGCCGCTTCGCCGGAGAGGCCCAGGTGCAGGCGCAGCGGCTCGGCGATCTGCTCGCCGATCCGCACATGCGGGGTCAGCGCCGTCAGCGGGTCCTGGAAGATCATGGTCATCTTGGAGCCGCGGATCTCGTTCAGCGCCTTGGGCTTCAGCCCCAGCAGCTCCGTGCCCAGGAACCGGGCCGAGCCCGAGGCCCGGCCGTTGCCGGCCAGCAGGCCCATCACCGCCATGAAGGTCTGGCTCTTGCCCGATCCGCTCTCGCCCACCACCCCCAGCGTCTCGCCGCGGGGGATCGACAGCGACACGCCGCGGACGGCCTGGACGGTGCGGTCGTGGGTCGCGAAATCGACCTTCAGGTCTTGCAGCGACAGGACGGGTTCGGCCACGCGGACCTCGCAGGCGATGGGACTGGCGACCAGCATAGCCGCAGTTCGCGGCGGGGGCGCGTGCTGTCTCGCCGCGGAATCCGCGCGCCGGACGGACGCGGCGCGGCTATATTGCCGCTCGTGCCCCAGGATGACGCCGAATCCCGCCAGCGCCCGGCGCTGTTCCTCGACCGCGACGGCGTGCTCAACGAGGACCACGGCTATGTCCACCGCTGGGAGGACTTCCACTGGATCCCCGGCGCCATGGCGGCGGTGCGGGCGTTCAACCAGGCGGGCTGGCTGGTCTTCGTGGTCACCAACCAGTCGGGCATCGGCCGCGGCTATTACAGCGAGGCCGAGATGCACGCCCTGCACGCGCGGATGCGCCAGGCCCTGGCCGGGGAGGGCGCGCGGATCGACGCCTTCTACTACTGCCCGCAGCATCCGGACGCGACGCTCGCCGCCTATCGCCACCCCGACCCGCCGGACCGCAAGCCCAATCCGGGCATGCTGCTGCGGGCGCTGGCTGAATGGCCGGTGGACCGGGCGCGCTCGGTGATGGTGGGCGACAAGCCGGCCGACCTGGAGGCGGCGCTGAGGGCCGGGGTCCGCGGCCTGCTGTTCCGCGGCGGCGACCTCGCCCGGTTCCTGGCGGCGGAGGCCCTGCCGGCATGAGCGGACCCGCCACCATCGAAGTCGTGGGCGTGGTCTACGACTACCCGACCCAGCGCGCCCTGCACGGCGTCTCCTTCACCGCCGAGCCCGGCATGGTGCTGGCGCTGGTGGGGCCCAACGGGGCGGGCAAGTCCACGCTGATGCGCTGCATCGCGGCGCTCGACACGCCGACCGAGGGCGTGATCCGGGTGGCGGGGCTGGATGCGCAGGCGGATCCCCGCGGGGTGCATGCGGCCATCGGCTACCAGCCGGACTTCTTCGGCCTCTACGACGAGCTCAGCATCCGCCGGTCGCTGGTCTACGCCGCCCGCTCGCGCGGGGTGGCGCCGGAGGCGGTGGAGGCGGCGGTCGCCCGGGCGGCGGCGCGGGTTCAGCTGGACGACCGGCTGGACCAGCGGGCCGGCGAGCTGTCGCGCGGCCTGCGCCAGCGGCTGGCTATCGCCCAGACCATCGTCCACCAGCCCCGCGCCCTGCTGCTCGACGAGCCGGCGGCCGGCCTCGACCCCGAGGCGCGGCGCAGCCTGTCGGATCTGATCCTCAAGCTGTCGGGCGAGGGCATGACCATCGTCGTCTCTTCGCACATCCTGGCCGAGCTGGAGGACTACTCCACCCGCATGCTGATGATCCGCGACGGCCGGGTGGCCGGCGGCGGCATGGTGGCGGCCGCGGCGCGCGACGAGGCGCGGGTGACGGCGACCTTCGCCGACCCGCCGCCGGACCTGGAGGCCCGGCTGGCCGCCCTGGGCGTCGCCGTCGAGCGGCGCACCGGCGATGCGGTGCTGATCGCGCTGGCGCCGGGCGAGGACGCCGCCGCCCTGCTGGCCCGCCTGGTGAGGGCCGACCTGCGGGTCTGCGCCTACCAGCCGGTCACCCGCACCCTGGAGGACGCCTACATGGCGCAGGCGCCGCGATGAACCCGGAGTTCGAACGCAACCTCTGGCTGGAGGCCGCCCCTGGGCGGATCGCCTGGGCGGGCGTGGCTCTGGGGGTGATCTACGGGCTGACGGCGCTCAGCAGCGCGCGTGCGCCGGAGCTGCTGGGGGCGGCGCTGGGCACGGCCGGCGTCGTGGTGTTCGGCGCCTGCGGCCTGATCTGGGGCGCCCGCGCCGCGGGCGGCTCGGTGCTCAACGAGATCGGCGACCGCACCTGGGATTTCCAGCGGCTGAGCGCCCTCGACCCTTGGTCGATGACCTGGGGCAAGCTGTTCGGCGCGGCCAGCCTCGCCTGGCTCTGCGCCCTCACCGGCCTCGCCATGGTCGGCGTCTCCCTGGCCTGGCGGGAACGGCCGGACGCGGTGACCACTCCGCTGTTCATGGTCGCGCTGGCGCTGCTGGTGCAGGCTATCTGCATGGCCGCCGCCCTGATCGGCGTGCGCAAGGCGAGAGCCGAGGGCCGCACCGCCCGCAGCGCCGGCGTGGCCGGGGGCCTCTTGATCGGCGTCGTGCTGCTGTTCGGGGTCGCCACCTCCGAAGGCTTCCAGCACGGGGCGGGGCTCAGCGACCTGTCGCGGCTGTTCTCTTCCAGGGGCGACGTGGCTTGGTGGGGGCTGGTGGTCCCGGCCTCCGGCTTCCGCCTGGCCGCCGCGGCGGCCTTTGCGGCCTGGGCGCTGGCTGGCGCCTGGCGGCTGATGCGGCTGGAGCTGCAGATGCAGAACGCGCCGCTGGTCTGGCCGGCGTTCCTGGTGTTCCTGGCGGCCTTCACCGGCGGCCTGGTCTATCCCGGCGGCGGCCTCCCCGCCGCCCAGCTGACGGGCGCCCTGGTCTGCGCGCTGTGCGCCTACGCCGCGGCCTTCGCCGAGCCCGCCGACCGGGTGCGCCTGCGGCTGTTCGCCTCCTCCGTCGCCCACCGGGCGTGGACCCGGGCGCTCCGCCTGGCGCCGGCCGCCATCTGGCCGGTGGTCCTGGCCGTCCTCCTGACCGCCAAGGCCTTCGCCACCGCCGCAATCACCGGCCATTGGGAGATCGGCCCCCAGCTCTGGCAGGCGGCGGGCCTGATGGCCTTCATGCTCCGCGACCTGGGCGTCATCGCCTTCCACCGCTTCGGGCCCAGACCGCAGCGGGGCGACTTCGGCGCCGTCCTGACCTTGGCGCTGCTCTACCTGGCCGGCGGGATCCTGGGGAACATGGGCGGCCACGGCGGCGGCGTGCTGTTCGCCCCGCTCCCCGGCCCGCCCGGCCTCAGCCTGATCTCTGGCGCCGTCCAGGCCGCCGTCGCCTGGTGGCTCGCCGCCCGCCGCATCAAGGCGCCGGAGGCGCGCGCGGCGGGGTGAGGGTGGATCTCAGCAGCCCCCCTCACACCTCCGTCTGCGCCAGCATCCGCTCCAGCGTCGCCAGTTCGTCGGCGTCCCGCGCGGGCTTGTCCCAGCGGATGCGGTTGATCCTGGGAAAGCGCATGGCCACCCCGGACTTGTGCCGCGTCGAGCGCTGCAGCCCCTCGAACGCCACCTCGAACACCAGGCCGAAGGTCTGGTCGGCCCGCACCGCCCGCACCGGCCCGAACCGCTCCATCGTGTGGTCGCGCACGAAGCGGTCGAGCTCCTTCAGCTCCTCGTCGGTGAAGCCGAAATAGGCCTTGCCCACCGGGGTCAGCGCCCGCTGGCCCACGCCGTCGTCCGTCCAGACGCCGAAGGTGTAGTCGGAATAGAAGCTCGACCGCTTGCCGTGCCCGCGCTGGGCGTACATCAGCACCGCGTCGATCAGGAACGGGTCGCGCTTCCACTTGAACCAGGGCCCGCGCGGCCGGCCCGCCTCGTAGATCGAGTCCCACCGCTTCAGCATCAGCCCCTCGGCCAGCTGCGGGTCGCCGGCCGGCGGGGCGGCGCGCAGCTCGGCCAGCTCTTTCCAGCTCTCGAACGGCTGCAGCGGCGACAGGTCCAGCCGCGGCGAATCCTGCGCGGCGACCAGCGCCTCCAGCCGGCGGCGCCGCTCGGCGAAGGGCAGGGTGCGCAGGTCCTCGCCGTTCTCGGCCAGCAGGTCGTAGGCGCGGATGGCGGCCGGGTAGCGGACCATGGTCTTGGCGTCGACGGTCTTGCGGTTCAGCCGCTGCTGCAGGTCGCCGAAGCTGGCCAGCCTGCCCCCGCGCAGCACGATCAGCTCGCCGTCTACGGCGCCCTCGAACTCCAGGGTGTGCAGCACGTCGTCGAAGCTGTGGGAGATGTCGTCGCCGTTGCGGGTGTAGAGCCGGCGCACGCCCTCCTCGTTCACCGCCTGCACCCGGATGCCGTCCCACTTCCATTCGGCGGCGTAGTCGGCGGGGTCGAGCTTGGCGAAGTCGACGGCCTCATCGATCGCCTGGGCCAGCATGGCCGGTCGGAAGCGGCCCGGGGCGTCGGCCGACGGCCGGTCGGAGCGGCCCTCCAGCCAGGCGAACAGGTCCTCATAGGGCGGATGCAGGGCGTGCCACACCTCCTCCACCTGGCTCACCTCCACCCCGCCCAGGCCGGCGGCGGCCTGCTTGGCCAGCCGCGCCGAGACCCCGACCCGCAGGCCGCCGGTCATCAGCTTCAGCAGCGCCCAGCGCCCCGTCGAGCTCAGGGCGTCGAGCCAGTCCTCGATCAGCCGGGGCGTCTCCGCCCGCGTCGCGCCGCGCAGGGCGTCGACCACTTCGGAGAGCTCAGGCTCGCGGTTGGCGCCGGGCCGGGCGGGCCAGGCCAGGGCCACGGTCTCGGCCAGGTCGCCCACGAAGTCGTAGGACCAGCGGAACAGGATCGGGTCCATCCGCGCCTCGATGGCCTTGCGGATGAAGGCGGGCTTGGCGGCGTCGAACACCAGGTCGCCGGTCAGCGCCGCCAGCGCCCAGCCCCGGTCCGGGTCCGGCGTCTGGGCCAGGTAGTCCCGCACCAGCGTCAGCTTGGCGTTGCGCGAGGCCGTCAGCGACAGGCGGTCCAGCAGTTCGGCGAAGGCGCGCATCGGCTGGAGGTAAGGATTGCGGGTGCGGTTGGCGAATCGCGCCCCTCACGATCCGCCGTTGTGTCGAGGGCGCCCCGATCTTTGTCCACGGTCTCCCTCCAGCCGCCCTCACCAGATCCGCACCCGCTGGTCCGGCGGCAGGTACATCTTGTCGCCGGGCTTGACCCCGAAGGCCTCGTAGAAGGCGTCGATGTTGCGCGCCGGCAGGTCGACCCGATAGTGCGGTGGCGAGTGCGGGTCGCTGACCAGCTGCTTGCGCAGCATCTCGTCGCGGTTCTTGCCGCGCCACACCTGCGCCCACCCCAGGAACACCCGCTGGTCGCCCGTCAGGCCGTCGATCACCGGCGCGGGCCTGCCGCCCAGCGACAGGTGGTAGGCGTCGAGCGCCAGCAGCAGGCCCCCCAGGTCGGCGATGTTCTCGCCCATGGTCAGGTCGCCGTTGATGTGGGCGCCGGGCAGCGGCTCGACCGCCGAGTACTGCTTGCCCAGCCTGGCGGCCTGGGCCTGGAACTTGGCGGCGTCCTCCGCCGTCCACCAGTCGGTGAGCCGGCCGTCGCCGTCCGACTTGCGACCCTGGTCGTCGAAGCCGTGGGTGATCTCGTGGCCGATCACCCCGCCGATGCCGCCGTAGTTGACCGCCGGGTCGCCGTCGGGGTCGAAGAACGGCGGCTGCAGGATGGCCGCCGGGAACACGATCTCGTTCTTGGTGGGCGAGTAGTAGGCGTTGATGGTCGGCGGCGTCATGCCCCACTCGCCGCGGTCCACCGGCCCGCCGAGCCGGCCGGTCCGGAAGCGCCAGTCGAAGTCGATGGCCCGCTCCACGTCGCCGTAGAGGTCGCCGTCCTTGATCACCAGGCCGCTGTAGTCGCGCCACTTGTCGGGGTAGCCGATCTTGACGTTGAACTTGCCCATCTTCTCCAGGGCCTTGGCCTTGGTGGCCGGGCTCATCCAGGTCACCTTCTGGAGGCGGCCCTTCATGGCCGTGCGGATGTCGCCCACCAGGGCCTGCATCTTGGCCTTGCTCTCGGGCGGGAAGTAGGCCTCGACATAGACCTTGCCGAGCGCCTCGCCGATCTGGGCGTCCACCAGCACCACGCCGCGCTTCCAGCGGGGCTTCTGCTGCGGCTGGCCGGAGAGGGTCTTGTCGCGGAACGCGTAGTGGGCCGCATCGAAGCTCGCGGGCAGGAAGGGGGCGGCGTTGTCGGCCAGGTTGAAGGCCGACCAGGCCTTCAGCGTCTCCACCGGGGTCCTGGCGTAGATGGCGGCGATCTTCGGGAAGGCGGTGTTCTCCTGGGCGATCACCCGCTTGACGCCGGACAGGCCCGCGCCCTCCAGGAAGGCCGTCCAGTCGAAGCCGGGCGCCAGCGTCGCCAGCCCCGCGGTCTCGACGGGATTGTAGGTCTTCTCGTCGTCGCGCCGGTCGACCCGGGTCCAGGAGGCCTGGGCGATCCCGGTCTCCATGGCGACGATGGCCTTGGCCGCCTCGTCCGCGCCCGGCCACCCGGCCAGCTGCAGCATCTGGGCGACATAGGCCTGGTAGGCCGCCTTCTGTGTGGCGAAACGCGGCTCCAGGTAGTAGTCGCGGTCGGGCAGGCCCAGGCCCGCCTGGCCGAGGTAGACCACGTAACGCATCGGGTCCTTGGCGTCGTCGTAGACCTGGGCGCTGAAGAACGAGCCGCCGAAGCCGTGGACCGAGCGGCCCATCAGCCTGGCCAGGTCGCTGCGGGTCCTGGCCGCGCGGATGGCGGCCAGGCCCGGGGCGAGCGGCTTGGCGCCCAGGGCCTCGATCCGGCGTTCGTCCAGGAAGGTGCGGTAGAGGGCGCCGATCTGCGCGGTCTCGCCGCTGGCGGCCTTGTCGGTGGCGGCCTTCTCCAGCACCGCGCGCATGCGCGCCTGCGACAGGTCGCCCAGCCGGTCGAAGGCGCCGAAGCGCGCCCGGTCGGCGGGGATCTGCAGCGTCTCGACATAGGTCCCGTTGGCATAGTCGTAGAAGTCGTCCCCCGGCTTCACCGCCAGGTTGCGGCCCGAGGCGTCGAAGCCCCAGGGTCCCATGCGGGGGGCCTTGGAGAGGTCGGCGGCCGTGCTGCCCGACGCGGCGGTCGCGGAGTCCGCGGCGTCGGCGCCCGCGGCGAGCGCCAGGGCCGCCGCGGCGGCTGCGCCGAACAGGCTGAGGTTCATGATGGGCGGGCCTTTGCGACGGAGGTTTGGGGCGGACCTTGCCCGATCCCCCGAGGCCAAGGCTCGTTACTTTTTTGTTACGCTGCCGCCCGCGGCGGCCATGCGCTAAGACAGCGCCATGAGCGAAACCACGGACTGGGCGAGCGACGCCGAACAGCGGGTGCTGACCGCGGCGCTGCCGCTGATCGCCGCCAAGGGCTGGAGCAGGGCCGTGGCGCTGGAGGCCGGCCGCGCAGCCGGGCTCTCCGCCGGCGAGACCGAGCTTTTGCTGCCGCACGGCGCGGCGGACCTCGCGGCGCTGCTCTCCCGGCGGCAGGACGCCCAGGCGCTGGCGGCGCTGGCGGGCGCCGATCCGGCCGCGCTGAAGATCCGCGAGCGCATCGCCCGGGCCGTGGAGGCCAGGCTCGACGCCGCCTGCACCGACGAGGCCGCCACCCGCCGCTGGACCGGCTTCCTGGCCCTGCCGCCCAACATGTCGCTGGGCGCGCGGCTGCTGTGGGAGAGCGCCGACGGCCTCTGGCGCTGGGCGGGCGACACGGCCGCCGACGAGAACCACTACTCCAAGCGCGCCATCCTCTCGGCGATCCTGGCCGCGGGCCTGGCGATCCGGCTCACCTCCGGCAAGGCGGCGGCCTCGAAGCACGTGGCGGCGCGGATCGACAACGTCATGGCCTTCGAGAAGTGGAAAGCCGGGGTGAAGCCCGCCGACCTGATGCGCGACGTGGCGGTGGCGCTGGGCAAGATCCGCTATCGGTAGCGGCGCCCCCGCCCGCAGGGTCAGTGGCCGCGTATCCGGTGCAGGAGCCGCATCGCCGCGACCACCGCCCCGCCGATGACGGCCCCCACCACGGCGGAGGCGGTGGCCGTGGCGGCCCAGGCCGCGACGGGGCCGAGCGCCGGGAGGGTTCCGGCGCGGTGGGCCAGGGCTTCGACCAGGCCCGGGATCGGCGTCAGGTGGAAGTGGTGCAGGCCGTGGACCAGGATGCCGCCGCCGACCCACAGCATGGCCGCGGTGCCGACGGTGGAGAGCAGGCTGAGCGCCACCGGCATGCCCTGGACGAGGCCGCGGCCGACGGCGCGGGTGAGGGCGCCGCGCCGCCGGGCCATGTGCAGCCCGATGTCGTCCATCTTCACGATCAGGCCGACGACGCCATAGACGCCGACGGTGAGCAGCAGGCCGACCACGACCAGGGCCCCGGCCTGGATCAGCAGCGGCCGGTCGGCGACGTCGGCCAGCGCGATGGCCATGATCTCGGCCGAGAGGATCAGGTCGGTGCGGATGGCGCCCTGCACCTTCTCCGCCTCCAACTCGGCGAAGGACATGGCCAGTTCCTCGGCGTCCACGACGGGGTCGTGGCTGCCCGTCGCCTCCAGGACCTTTTCGGTCGCCTCGAAGCAAAGATAGGCGCCGCCCATCATCAGCAGCGGCGTCACCGCCCAGGGGGCGAAGGCGCTGAGCAGCAGGGCGCCGGGCAGCAGGAAGACGAACTTGTTGCGCAGCGACCCCAGCGCGATCTTCAGGACGATCGGCAGCTCGCGGTCGGGGGTGAAGCCCATGGCGTAGCCGGGGGTGACGGCGGCGTCGTCCACCACCACGCCCATGGCCTTGGCGCTGGCCTTGCCGGCGGCGCCGGCCATGTCGTCGAGCGAGGCGGCTGCGAGCTTGGCGATGGCGGCGACATCGTCCAGCAGGGCGACGAGGCCGGAGGCCATCGGAACTCCTTCAGGGGGCGGAGAGGCGTTATGGCGTGCGCCGGGCGGGACGCCAATGGGCGTTCAACTCCGCCGCGCCCTTCTCCCGCAAGGGGAGAAGGGCGTTGGCTCCTCAGCCCTTCATGATCTCCCGGACCCGGGCGGTGATGGAGGCCTTGCGGGGTATCTGGGCGGTTTCGATCAGGTTGGAGTAGCCGATCGGCATGTAGTCGGCGCCCAGGCGGCCCACGGGGGCCTTCAGCTTGCCGAACAGCTCCTCGTTGAGGGTGGCGGCGATCTCCGCGCCCAGGCCGCAGAACTCCGTGGCGGCGTGGACCACCAGGCCGCGGCCGGTCTTCCTCACCGAGTCGATCACCCGGTGGTAGTCGAGCGGCATCAGCGAGCGCAGGTCGACCACCTCGACGCTGATCCCCTCCTTCTCCAGGTCCTCGGCGGCGCCCAGGCACTGGTTCACCTGCCAGCCGAAGGTGATCAGGCTGATGTCCGTCCCCTCGCGCTTGACCTTGGCCACGCCCAGCGGGATGCGGTAGTCGCCGACCGGCACCTCGCCCTTGGCGGTGAAGTTGAGCGCCATGGACTCCAGGTGCACGCAGGGGTCGTCGTCGAAGATGCAGGAGGTGAGCAGGCCCTTGGCCTCCATCGGCGAGGAGGGATAGACCACCTTCAGGCCGGGGATGTGCAGCAGCCAGGCCTCCAGCGACTGGGTGTGCTGGGCGCCGAAGCCGCCCAGGCCGCCGGCCACCAGCACGCGCATGGTCATCGGCACGTGGGTCGCGCCGCCGGACATGAAGCGCTGCTTGGCGGCGTGGTTGGCGATCTGGTCCATGGTCACGCCGATGAAGTCGCAGAACATGATCTCGGCCACCGGCCGCATGCCGACCAGGGCCGCCCCTGTGGCCGCGCCGATGATCGCCTGCTCGGCGATCGGGGTCGGCCGCACCCGGGCCTTGCCCCACTTGGTCTCCAGGCCCACGGAGGTCTTGAACACCCCGCCGGGCGGGTCGCCGATGTCCTCGCCCAGCAGGAACACGCCCGGGTCGGCGGCCATCGCCAGGTCCATGGCCTGGCTCACCGCCTGGAACATCTGCAGGGTCTTGGTCTCGCCGGTGAACGGCTTCTCGGCCTCGCGCACGGGATAGTGGCCGCGGCGGGGGATGGTGTCGGTGTCGGCGTAGACGTGGTCGAACATGTCCTCCTCGCCGGCCCGCGGGGCGGCCAGGGCGAAGTCGACGGCTTCCTTGACCTCGGCGGCGGCGTCGGCGTCGATGGCGGCGACCTCCGCCTCGCTGCACACCCCCGTCTCCAGCAACAGGGCGCGGGTCTTCGGCACCGGCCAATTGGCCTTGCCGGCCGCCAGCTCGTCGGCGGTGAGCAGCTCGTTGTCGGCGAAGCCGGAATGCGACCCCAGGCGCAGGGTCACCGCCTCGACGAACACCGGGCCCTTGCCGGCGCGGACGTCGGCGACGATGTCCTTCATGGCGTTGTGGAAGGCGATCGGATCGTTGCCGTCGAGCTTCACGCCCTTGAAGCCGTAGCCGGCGGCGCGGCCGGCGAAGTCCGGGCTGGCCGTATAGTCGGGGATCTTCGTGTACTCGCCGATCTGGTTGTTCTGGCAGAGGAAGATCACCGGCAGCTTCCAGACGCCGGCCAGGTTCATCGCCTCGTGGACGGCGCCGATGCTGGTGGCGCCGTCGCCGAAATTGACGATGGTCACCCGGTCCTCGCCGCGCATCTGGGCGGCCAGCGCCAGGCCGGTGGCGATCGGCGCGCCGCCGCCGACGATGGCGGTGGTGAGCATGGAGCCGGAGTTGGGATCGGAGATGTGCGGCGATCCGCCCTTGCCCTTGTTCACCCCGGCGGAGCGGCCCAGGGCCTCGGCGAACAGGCCCTTCAGCGGCACGCCCTTGGCCACCTGGTCGTGGATGCCGCGGTAGATGGTGACCATGTAGTCGCGCGACGTGATCAGCGGGGCGATGGCGGCGGGGATCGCCTCCTGCCCGGTCATCGGCCAGTAGCTGAACTGGAACTTGCCGCTGGACAGCCCGGCCTTCAACGCCAGGTCCACCTGGTGGATCCGCGACATCTGCCGGTAGATCTCTTTCAGGACCGCGGGCTCGATCCCGAGGTTCGTGGCTTGCTTGAGCATGTCCGTCTCCATCCCGTAGTCCAAGTTCCGCGCAGTCCAAGTTCCGGCCGGCCGGTCGCGCCACCCAACTTTGCGGATGGTCGATCTGTGCCGAAGTTTCCGATCCCGCAAGGGGGAAAACGAACCCGGCGGCCCGTGACCCGTCGTGGCCGCCGGTCAGGCCGCGGTCGCCGGGCCGCCGACGCCGGTGTAGGAGGGAGCAGATTCGAGGAGGCGGGAAGATGGCGGGCCTGAAGGACAAGCGCGGGTTCATCGACAAGGATCGGCTGGACCTCTCCGAACGCAAGGCCGTGGAATATTGGATGAAGCGGTGGGGGGTGACGCGCGAGCAGCTGACCGCGGCGCACCGCAAGGTCGGCCGGCTGACCAAGGACATCGCCGCCGAGCTGGGCAAGAAGCGATGAGCCTCCCGGGCGGCTGGCGCGTTAACGCCTCATGAGCGTCGCCTTCACCCGCGAAGAGGACAGCGAGGCCGCCGCGGCCGACCTGCCCGACCGGCCGATCTCGCCGCACCCCAATCTGGTCACGCCGGAGGGACTGGCGCAGCTCGACGCGGCGTTGGCGACGGCGCGGGCGGCCTATTCCGCGGCCCAGGCCGAAGGCGGCGTCAGCGTCGACCGCACCGCCATGGCCCGGGCCACCCGCGACCTGCGCTATTACGGCGCCCGGCGTGCTTCGGCCCAGCTGCGCGCGCCGCCGGCGCGGCCGGACCGGGTGGCGTTCGGCTGCACGGTGACTTTCGAGCGGGAGGACGGGCGGACGCAGAGCTTCCGCATCGTCGGCGAGGACGAGTCCGAGCCGGCGGCGGGCAGCGTCTCCTACATCTCGCCGCTCGCCCAGGCGCTGCTGGGCAAGGCCGTGGGGGATGAGGCGGTGGTGGCGGGGAGGACTGTCGAGATCGTGGCGATCACCTAGCGCGACATCCAGGGCTTGGACTTGGAGGACGAGCGGGCGGCGGCCGCCTGCTCGCGCTGGAATTTCCCGCCGCGCGGCGGCTTGGGCCGGCTCTCGATGGCGGCGGTCTTCAGGCGCAGCGCCCGCTGGATCGGCGTCTCGTCCGGCGGGTCGGCCATGGGATCAGCCCTTGCGGTTGAGGTCCGGACGCGAGGCCAGGAAGGCGGCCCGCTCGGCGGCGGTGAGCACCTTGGCGCGCTTCTGCCGCGAGACCTTTGGCGTCGGCGCCGCGTAGGTGGCGGCCGGCTTGGCGGGCTTGAGCTGGGCGAACCCCTTCATGGGCGGCGGCTTCATGGCCGGCCCCTAGCGGGTCGGGACGGGGTGTTCGCCGCGGTAGTCGTAGAAACCGCGCCCGGTCTTGCGGCCGAGCCAGCCGGCCTCGACGTATTTGGTGAGCAGCGGGCAGGGGCGGTACTTGGAGTCAGCCAGGCCGTCGTAGAGCACGTTCATGATCGAAAGGATGGTGTCGAGGCCGATGAAGTCGCCCAGCTCCAGCGGGCCCATCGGGTGGTTGGCGCCCAGCCGCATGGCGGTGTCGATGGCGTCGACGGTGCCCACGCCCTCATAGAGGGTGTAGACCGCCTCGTTGATCATCGGCACCAGGATGCGGTTGACCACGAAGGCTGGGAAGTCCTCGGCGTTGGCGGTGGTCTTGCCCAGCGACCGGGTGAAGTCGACCGCGATCTCGTAGGTGGCGGCGTCGGTGGCGATGCCGCGGATGATCTCCACGAGCTGCATGCGCGGCACCGGGTTCATGAAGTGCAGGCCGATGAACCGCTCGGGCCGGTCGGTGGTCGAGGCCAGCCGGGTGATCGAGATCGACGATGTGTTGGAGGCCAGGAGCGTCGTGTCCGACAGGTGCGGGGTCAACGCCTTGAAGATCGTCTTCTTGGTCTCCTCGTCCTCGGTGGCGGACTCGATGGCGATGTCCACGGCCCCGATGCTCTGCAACTCCGGCGCGGCGTGGATGCGGGCGAGGCCCGCGTCCATGGTGGCCTGGTCGATCTGTCCGCGGCTGACCTGGCGGGCCATCGCCTTTTCGATGCTGGCGATGCCGGCCTCGATCCGATCGGCGCTGACGTCGTGCAGCAGCACGTCATAGCCGCCGAGCGCTGCGACGTGGGCGATGCCAGAGCCCATCTGCCCGGCGCCGACGACGCCGACGGATTTGATAGCAACCATGCCGAAATTGCCTCAAGTGATCCGGCGCGGCCCGAAGGTCCACCGACTAAAGCCGGCTTTCTAGCATGCGACGGGGCCGGAGCAGCAAGTGTTTTGCTGCGGCGCAGCGAACCTGGCTCCTGGGGATTGCTTTCAGCCCCGGAAACGAAGAAGGGCGGCCCCTGCGGGCCGCCCCCTCACATTTCAGCGATGACCGCGCCCGTTTACTTGCCGGCGGCGGTCAGGGCCGCCATCAGCTCCGGCACGGCGTTCTTGTAGTCAGCGACCAGGCCGTAGTCGGCCACCTGGAAGATCGGCGCGTCGGCGTCCTTGTTGATGGCGACGATGACCTTGGAGTCCTTCATGCCGGCCAGGTGCTGGATGGCGCCCGAGATGCCGATGGCGATATAGAGCTGCGGGGCCACCACCTTGCCGGTCTGGCCGACCTGGTAGTCGTTGGGGGCGTAGCCGGCGTCCACCGCCGCACGGGACGCGCCCACCGCGGCGCCCAGCTTGTCGGCCAGGGGCTCGATCACCCGCTGGAACTCCTCCGCCGAGCCCATGGCGCGGCCGCCGGAGACCACGATCCTGGCGCCGGAAAGCTCCGGGCGCACCGACTTGACCAGCTGCTGGTCGACGAAGCGGGTCTTGGGCGCGCCGGGGCCGGCGTCGATGGTCTCGACCGGGGCCTGGCCGCCCTCCTCCGCCGCCTTGAAGGCGGTGGGGCGGACGGTGATCACCTTCTTGCCGTCGGAGGACTGCACGGTCTCCAGCGCATTGCCGGCGTAGATCGGCCGCACGAAGGTGGAGGCGTCGACCACCTCGACGATCTCGGAGATCTGCGCCACGTCGAGCTTGGCGGCGACGCGGGGGCTGAAGTTCTTGCCCTGCGAGGTGGCCGGGGTCAGCACGGCGTCGTAGGCGGCGACCAGCGGGACCACCAGGGCCTCCATCGCCTCGGCGACGCCCTCGCCCAGGGCGTCGCTCCCGGCCAGCAGCACCTTGCGCACGCCGGTGATCCTGGCGGCGGCGTCGGCGACGGCCTTGGCGTTCTTGCCGGCCACCAGCACGTCCACGTCGGGCGACAGCTTCAGGGCCGCGGTGACGGTCTTGTGGGTGTTGTCCTTCAAGGACGCATTGTCGTGATCGGCGATGACGAGAACGGCCATCAGAGCACCCCCGCTTCGGTCTTGAGTTTGGACACCAGGTCGGCGGCGGACTCCACCTTCACCCCGCCCGAGCGCTTCGGCGGCTCGGTGACCTTCAGCACCTTCAGGCGCGGCGCGAGGTCGGCGCCCAGCGAGCCCACCTCCTTCACGTCGAGGGGCTTCTTCTTGGCTTTCATGATGTTAGGAAGGCTCGCATAGCGCGGCTCGTTGAGGCGCAGGTCGGCGGTGACGATCGCCGGCAGGTCGACCTCCAGCGTCTGCAGGCCGCCGTCCACCTCGCGGGTGACCTTGGCCTTGCCGGCTTCCAGCTCGATCTTCGAGGCGAAGGTGGCCTGCGGCCAGCCGAGGATGGCCGAGAGCATCTGGCCGGTGGCGTTGTTGTCGCCGTCGATGGCCTGCTTGCCCATCAGCACCAGGTCCGGCTTCTCCTCGGCGATCACCGCGGCCAGCGCCTTGGCGACGGCCAGCGGCTCGAGGTCCTCGGCGCTCTGCAGCAGGATGGCGCGGTCGGCGCCCATGGCCAGGGCGGTGCGCAGGGTCTCTTGGGCCTGCACCGGGCCGATGGAGATGGCGACGATCTCGTCGGCCGCGCCCTTTTCCTTCAGGCGCACCGCCTCTTCCACCGCGATCTCGCAGAAGGGGTTCATCGACATCTTCACGTTGGCGAGGTCGACGCCCGTCTGGTCGGGCTTCACCCGGGCCTTGACGTTGTAATCGATCACCCGCTTGACCGGGACCAACACTTTCATGGGTCGCTAGCGCCTCAAATCTGGAAAGGAAATTGGGTCGGGAGCGGGGCATAACGGTTCCGGCGAGCTTTGCAAGCGCACGCCGCGAGATGGATGTGCAGAGCGGCGGCCGCGTTGCTGGCGTTTCCGGGGCTGCGGCGGCGCGGTTCGGGTCGCGGGACACGGCGAAAGCCGTTTCCACTTTCGGCCGTCACGCACTAGAAGGCCGCTCCATGAGCAACTGGATCAACCGGCTGAAGCTGATCTTCCTGGCGCTGTTCGTGCTGCTGAGCACGGTCGCCGTCGTCTACCACTTCGGCTGGGTGCGTCCCGCGCAGAAGTGCGAGGTCGAGGAGCACAAGTGGTGGGATCCCGGCGGCCGGGTCTGCGCCACGCCGGTGCTGATTTCCGACATCACCGGCCGGACCATCGAGGACAAGGCCGCCGCGGCCGAGGCCCGCAAGGCGATCGGCCGGCCGGCCGGGCCCTGAGCGCTCAGCGCGTCGCCCCGGAGCGCCAGAAGACCTCGTCGGCGCCGCGGCCGTTGGCGTGGCGGGCGGCGACGAACAACAGGTCCGACAGGCGGTTGAGGTACTTCATCGCCGGCGGGCTCACCGCCTCGCCCGCCTCCGCCAGGGCCACCAGCGACCGTTCGGCCCGGCGGCAGACGGTGCGCGCCAGGTGCAGGGCCGCCGCCGCCGGGGTCCCGCCGGGCAGGATGAAGGACTGCAGCGGCGGCAGGCCTTCGTTCAGCCGGTCGATCTCCTGCTCCACCCGCGTCACCTGGCTGTCGAGGATGCGCAGGGCCGCGCCCGCCGCCTCGTCGGCCCGGGCCGGGGTGGCCAGGTCCGCGCCCAGGTCGAACAACTCGTTCTGGATCCGGCCCAGCAGGGCGTCGAACTCGGCGTCCGCGGCTGTGTGCAGCCGGGCCAGGCCCAGGCAGGCGTTGGTCTCGTCCACGTCGCCGTAGGCCGCGACCCTGAGCGAGGCCTTGCTGACCGGCTGGCCGCTGGCGAGCCGCGTGGCTCCTTCGTCGCCGGTGCGGGTATAGATGCGGTTGAGGGTGACCATCAGGCGCGCGCGCGCCACCAGGCGGCGGCCACCAGCACGGCCACCGCCACCGCCTGCATCACCACCCGCAGCCGCATCAGCTTGTTGGAATAGGAGCGCCCGAAATCGCCGCCGCGGAACAGGGCGTAGATGCCCGCCGCCAGCGCCAGCGCCACGGCGGCGAGGGAGGCGGGAATGAGGAAGCGGAAGAGGTGGTCCATGGCTGCAGTCTAAGGGTTTGTAGGTATCGGCGTCACGGCGGCATTTGCGGGTTAACGGCGATCATGTTCAATGAGCATCGGTGGCTGAGCCGGCGTGATTCCGATCGTCAATGCTCTGAGAACCGACAAACTTGCCGGGGGGTTGCGACGCTTGGTCGCACAGTCAAGGCGGTTTTCCTCGGATAACCCCGCTTGGCGCCCCTCTCAGACTCCCTGTTCAAATGAACGTGCTCAATGAATGCTTTCGCTTGGACGCGGCCGGGCGGCAAGGTTAGAAGGA
The DNA here is from genome assembly GCF_036502675.1 of Phenylobacterium sp. Lineage (GTDB taxonomy): Bacteria > Pseudomonadota > Alphaproteobacteria > Caulobacterales > Caulobacteraceae > Phenylobacterium. The sequence continues at coordinate 16,913 of NZ_DASXYF010000073.1, read as the reverse complement.
TTTCGCTCCGATGGCGCACGAACAGCCGACGGGCCGCCTGGCGGTTCACAAAGGAGCCCACGAGGAAATGCAGCGACGGGCCGTGCCGCGGCCCGCAGCGGCGGTGACAGGGCCCGTGGCGCCATGAAACATGTCTCCGAACTCCTGCGGACGGCGACACAGACCCAGGTCAGGATGCCGACGCGCCGAGCCATCGCCAAACAGCAGACCCGGAACCGCGTTCTCGCCGCAGCCCGCAAGCTGTTTAGCGAACATGGATACGAGGGCGCCACCATTCGCGACATCGCCGCGGCGGCCGAAATGTCCACCGGGGCGGTGTTCGCCAACTTCGCCGACAAGGCCGATCTGTTCCGTGAAATCGTGCACGCGGACATGGAGGCGATCAGCGAGGCGATGCGCCAAGCTGCGGCCGACGTCTCGGCGGTGGACGAGGCCCTCCTGCGGATGTTCGCCGCCGGCTACGGCTTCTATGAAAACCGGCTGCCGCTGGCCCGGGCGGCGATCGCCGTCTCGTGGGCGCCCGGGGAGGGCGCCGACCTGCGGGCGCGCCTGCCGCGAAGACAGATCGCCAGTCTGTTCGAGGTCCCGCTGGAGGCTGCGGCGACCCGCGGCGAGTTGTCCCAGGATCCGGAAACCACCCTGCGCAGCGACATGCTGGTTGAGGCCTATGTGGCGAACTTCCGCCACCTGATCTTCCTGGAATGGAGCCAGAAGCAGGTCCTGGACCGCGCCCGGGACCAGATCCGCGTCATCATGGCGGGCGCCCGTCCGGGTTGATCCCCGGTCGCGGCCAGTTGTCGCATACACTCTAGGTTGCCTCCCAAGCGCGTTTATTTCACGTAACAACGGAATGTCTACGCGCCTTATGGCCGCGTGTGCAGCCGGGGGTAGGCGTGAGTTTGCGACAGGAGCAAAAGGATGCGACGCGAAAGCGGGTGCTGGACGCCGCCCGTGAACTGTTCGATTCCGACGGATACGAGGAGACGACGGTGCGCGGCATCGCCCGCCGTGCGGAGGTGTCGGTGGGAAGCGTGTTCACCACCTTCTCCTGCAAGCGGGACATCCTCAACCACGTGATGCAGGACCGGCTGGAGGGGCTCTACGCGGAACTGGACCGGGTGGCGCCGAAGCTGCGCGGCTCGACCTCCGACCGGCTGCGGTCGATCTTCGCCATCCACTATGCGTTCGAGGCGCACCGCACCAACCTGTTCCTGGCCTTCATATCCTCGGCCTTTGACGGCGCGTTGCAGGATGCGGGTCGGCCGCGCAGGATCACGCCCAGGCTCTGGCGCATCCTGCGCGGCTGCCTGAGCGACGGCCGCGACCGCGGCGAGGTGGACGCCGAGGCCGACCTCGACCTGCTGGCCGACCTCCTGATATCGGCCTATGTGTGGACCTACCGGCTGGCGGCCTGCGAGAACGCCGACGCCGAGGCCATGAGCAAGGTGATGGACCGCAACATCGGGGTGATCGCCGCCGGCTTCGCCCCCCGCGCGAGACCCGAGACCTGACGCGTCCGGCCCCGAGCTACCGCATCTCCCAATCCAGGCTGCCGTCCAGGAAGTCGAAGACGGTCGCCTTGGTGGCGGCGTGGGGAATGGCCGAGAAGTGATCGAGGCCCGGCAGGGCGACGCCGCGGCCGTCGGGGAAGGCGGCCGCCAGTCCCGCCGGGTCGCCGGCGACCTCGTCGCGGGCCCCGGCCAGCACCAGCACCGGCATGGATAGACCCGCCAGCGTCTCGCGCCGGAAGGACGGCGTCTCGGTCTGGACGAAGGCGGCGAGCGCGCGGCGGTCCCCGCCCTGCTCGTCGGCGAAGTGGCGGAAGCTCTTCATCAGCTCCGGGCGGATGGCGTCCACGTCCTCGGCGAGCATGGCCTCGCCGACGGTCATCTCGCCGGGACCGGGCGACGGGTGGCGGGGCTCGAACAGGCGCCCGCCCACCCCGCCGAGGATCAGGCTCGACACGCGGTCCGGGGCGGCCGCGGCGGTGGCGATGGCCGTGCGCGAGCCCATGGAGTAGCCGAAGAGGTCGGCGCGCTCGATCTCCAGGTGGTCGAGGAGCGCCACGACGTCGGCGGCCAGGGCGTCGGGCGCATAGGCGGCGGGGTCGTAGAACTTCTGGCTCTCCCCGTGGCCGCGCTGGTCGAGGGCCGCGCAGCGGATGCGCCGGCGCTCGAAGGCCGCGAACCAGCCGGTGCGCCGCCAGCCCTCTCTCCGGTTGGAGGCGAAGCCGTGGATCAGCACGATCGTGCTTTCGGCGCCCGCCGGGCGGATGTCGTCATAGGCCAGGGCGACGCCCTGGGGCGTGATGAAGTCGGACATGGGCCGAGGGTAGGGGGCCGGGCGGCGGCCTTGCAAGGGCCGCGGCTCTAGGGAGCCTCGCCGGTCCACTCCCAGTGCCAGGGCTCGAAGGGGTAGTTGGAAAAGCCGAAGCGGCCGGCGTTGCGGACCAGCCAGCGGTAGACGGCGGTCTTCGACTGGAAGCGGCGGTTGGCCTCGGCGCTGGAATCGGGACCGAAGCCCGGCGCGGCGCCGACGAACAGGTCCAGCGCCAGGCCCGTGCGGTGGGGCGAGCAGGTCGCGCGGCCGACGCCGTCGCAATTGCGCTCGAGCCTGCAGCGCTCGGCATCGGCCTGCGGGCTGCGGTACGCGGAGAAGATGGTCAGGTTGCGCGGATCGGCGCGGACCAGCAGGTCCTGGCGGGCGGCCGCCGCCAGGCGGCGGTAGGCGGCGAGCACGGCCGGCCGCATGACCACCGGCTTGCCCAGGTAGCTTTCCGAGATCCGGGCCGGGGCCAGGGTGGTCTCCGCGGGCGGGGCCGGGCAGGCGCCGTGGGCGGCGCGGACGAAGGGGCGCTGGTCCTGCCAGCGGGCCTTCATGCGCTGGAAGGCGGCCTCGCTCATGCGGCCGCCGCCGGGCAGGCCCTGGGCGTCCTGCCAGGCGGAGAGCGCGGCGGCGAAGCCCGGGGTGTCCGGGGCGCAGGGGCTGCCGATCTCCTGGCCGATGAGAGGGGCGTAGGTCTCCCAGCCGGTCTCGGGCCGGCGGAAGGGCGCCCAGGCCAAGGTGTTCAGGCTGAGCGCGTTGGCGGCGCTGGCGGGGTCGCCGGCGGCGGGGCCGCAGACGGCGGGCCGCAGCGGCGGGGCTGGCGCGGGCGGAGCGGACGGCGGGGAGCGGTTGGGCGCGCGGGAGGGCGCAGGCCGCGCCGGCGGCGTCTCGGGCGCGGTGATGGGGGAGGGGGCGCGGGGCGCGCAGGAGGCGGCCGGCAGCGTCGCCGCCAGCGCCAGGGCCAGCGCAGCGCCCCGGAACCTGCACGTCGGTTGGGCCTTCAGCTTCACGAGCGGCATTCTGCGCAACGGCGAGGCGAGGTCCATGGGCATTTGGCGGGCGGCGATCCTGATGGCGGTCGCCGGCGTGGCGAGCGCCTGTTCGGAGCCGCCGCCGGGCGGCGAGGCGGAACGGCCGGCGGCCAAGGCCCCGGCGGTCGCGGACCAGGCCGTGCCGGTGGAGACGGCGATCAGCGACGCTGCGGCCAACGTCGCCATGCCGCCCCCGCCGGCCTCGGTGTCGCTGGTGGCCAAGGCCATCGACGCCAGCGGCCTGCCGCCGCCTAAGGCCGATCCCGCGGTGGCCAGGCAGGCGCTGATCCGCGCCCAGGTGCTGCTGGACCGGGCGCACTTCTCGCCCGGGGTCATTGACGGGCAGGCGGGGGAGAACCTGCGCCAGGCGGTGGCGGCCTATGAAGCGGCGCACGGCCTGCCCGCCGACGGGACGCTGGACGACCAGGCGTGGGCGGCGCTCACCGCCGCGGACCCGGCGCCGGCGATGCAGGACTACACGATCACCGCCGAGGACGTGGCCGGGCCTTTCACGCCTGCGATCCCGACGGATCCGACGGCGATGGCCAAGCTGCCCCGGCTGGGCTTCTCGGGCCCGGCGGAGCTGCTGGCCGAGAAGTTCCATATGGACGAGGCGCTGCTGACGGCGCTGAACCCGGGCGCCGACTTCGCCAAGCCGGGAACGGTGGTCGTCGTCGCCGCCACCGGCCAGCGGAAGCTGGCGGCCAAGGTGGCGCGCATCGAGGTCGACAAGGCCGGGCGCCAGGTCAGGGCCTACGGCGCCGACGACGCCCTGCTGGCGGTCTATCCGGCGACGGTGGGCTCGTCCGACCGTCCCGCGCCCACCGGCGAATGGGCGGTGCGGACCATCGCGCCCAACCCGACCTGGACCTTCGACCCCTCGCGGCTGACCTTCGGCGTCGCCAAGGCGGGCAAGCTTACCATCCAGCCGGGGCCGAACAACCCGGTGGGGGTGATGTGGATCGACCTGACCAAGGACACCTACGGCATCCACGGCACGCCCGACCCGCGCCGGGTGGGCAAGGCCGAGAGCCACGGCTGCGTGCGGCTGACCAACTGGGACGTGACCGAGCTCGGCCAGGCGGTGGTGAAAGGGGCGAAGGTGGTCTTCGTCGGCGCCGAGCGGCCGGCGGCGAAGACCTGATCCCCCCTCCTCCCCCGAAGAGGATGGGGGACGAGGACCGCCGGCCGAAGAGCCGGTGGTGGAGGGCGCGCGGGTTCTGCAGTGCGTCGGCTCGCACCCGCCGTCTCGCGCTCGGAGTTCATCCCCGGGTCCTGTTGTTCTCATCTTGTTCTTGTCGCACAGCCCCGCCTGAGCTAGGATTTCCAAGCGCCCTTCCCGTGCGACGGAGCCCCTGCAGGTGTTTACCGCTCAACGCCCCAGGGTGTTTACCGGTTCAGCGCTCGAAAAACCTTGAAGATCAACCAAAGCATTGATTTCACGATCATCTCATCGAAATCACAGGTGTTGTTCGCCACCCGGGAAAAGTATTTACCGACGTAAGCCCCGGCGCCCGGACGGCCCCGTGGCGGTTTCCGCGGCGAGGCAGGTCAGCTTCGCCATCTCAAGGTCGCCGGCTCCACCGGATTGACGAAGGCGCGGCCCTCCTGGCGGCTGGCGGTCCATTCGCGCTTGAGCTGCTGGTACCACTTGGCCTGGCGGTCGGCATCGTCGATCCACAGCAGCGCCGGATCGTACCGCAGCCCCTGGTTCTGCAGGTTCACCATGTCGCCGTCCTGGCGCAGGAAGGCGCGGGCGCCGGCGGCGATCACCGACTTGAAGAGGGCGAAGGCCGGGTGGTCGGACCAGACCACCTGGGTGATGCGGGTCTTGGTCTCGGTGACCGGGGTGAGGGCGGTGAGCAGCAGCACTTGGCGGCGGCCGACGGCCACGTGCTCCCAGCGCAGCGCCGGCAGGCGGAAGCTGATCTCGGTGAGCGGTTCGCCGCCCAGGATGGCGTAGGCGCGGCTGTTCTTCGAGGGCTCGTGGCGGACCATGGCGAAGCCGGCCTCGCGCGGCTCGAAGCGCTTGGCCTTGTCGTGGGCGCTGTCGGCGGCGCGCCACCACCACTGGCGATGCACATAGGGCCCGTGGGCGGGGTCCATCAGGCCCACCACCGCGTGGTCGACGTGGGCGGCGAAGTCCATGCGGTCGATCAGCTTCGGCTTGCCGCCGACCACGCCGGGAAAAATGGGCGGCGGGGCGTCGGGCAGGCTCTCGCCGCGGGGGTCGCCGCCCATCCAGACGAACACCAGGCCCTGGCTTTCGGCGACGGGATAGCGGCGCACGCGGATGCGGGCGGTGTCGAGGGCCTGGCCGGCGACCAGGGAGGGGATGACGGCGCAGACCCCGTCGGTGCCGAAGCGCCACCCGTGATAGGGGCAGACGACGCTCTCGCGCCCGTCGGGCTCGCGGGAGAAGCGTCCGGCGGACAGTGGCGCGGCCCGGTGCGGGCAGACGTCGCGCAGGGCTACGACCTCGCCCGCCGGGGTGCGGCTGAGCAGGACCGGCTCGCCCAGCAACTCGTGGCGGGCGAGCTTGCCGGGCTTCAGGTCGCTGGAGAGGGCGGCGAACCACCAGATGTCGCGCAGGAACCCCTCGCCGAACCTGGCGGGGCTCTGGGCGGACGCGGGGTCGGCGGAATCGCGGTCGCCTTCGGTCATGGGCTGCTTCTAGCGCCGCAGGGGGGTGGGACGGAAGCGGCGCTAATCGCGGGACGCAAGGCGCAGCAGGCAGGCGGCGTGCGGGCCGAGGGTCAGGACGCCGTCCGCGAGGCTTGCATCGCCGGTGCACAGCGGCAGGATCTCGCCGCCCGCGAGGCCGGGGTCGCCGAGGGCGGCCTGCGGGGCGCCGAGGTTGAAGGCGCACAGGATCGCCTCCTCGCCGTCGCGGCGCTCGAAGACCAGCAGCGGGTCGGGGGCGTCCCAGGGGATCAGGTCGCCGGCGGTCAGGGCGGGCGAAGTCTTGCGCAGCGCGAGCAGGGCGCGCGTGAAGGCCAGGGTGGAGGCCGGATCGGCCTGCTGCGCCGCCACCGAGAGGCCGGCGTGCTCGGGCGCGGCGGGGAGCCAGGGGGTCCCTGTGGAGAAGCCCAGGTTGGGCGCGTCGGGGCGCCAGGGCATCGGCGTGCGGCAGCCGTCGCGGCCGTGGACGGCGGGCCAGTAGAGGTCGCCGACAGGATCGCGCAGCTGGCCGCGGGAAAGCGCCGCGTCGCCGAGGCCCAGCTCTTCGCCCTGGTAGATCAGCACCGTGCCGCGCAGCGCCAGCAGCAGGGCCAGCATCAGGCGGGCTATGGCCGGCGGGGCGTCCGGGCCGCCGAAGCGCCCGGCGGTGCGCGGGACGTCGTGGTTGCCGAAGCTGATCGTGGGCCAGTGGCCGGGGAAACGGGCCAGGGTGGCGGCGTGGTCGCGGAACGGGGCGGGGGCGAGGTCGCGGACCTGCAGCAGCACGAAGGTGTAGCCGGAGTGCAGGCCCTGGTCGGGGGCGAGATAGGCGCCGCAGCGCTCCTCCTCCTCGGAGAACTCGCCGAACACGAAGCGCTCGCCGTGAGCCTCGACGCGGGCGCGGATGTCGGCGAGGACCTGGGCGTTCTCCGGCAGGTTGGCGTCGTGCAGGTGGCGTTGCATCTCGCTGGCGTGGGCCCAGTGGCGGGCGGCGCGCTCCGGCGCCGGCACGGCCGGGTTGTCGGCCAGCGTCGGGTCGTGGAGGTAGGTCCCGGCCACGTCCAGGCGGAAGCCGTCGACGCCGCGGGCCAGCCAGAGGTCGAGGACCGAGAGCGCCGCCTCGCGCGCCTGCGGGTTGCGCCAGTTCAGTTTCGGCTGCTGGCGCAGGAACTTGTGATGGTAATGCCGGCGTCTGACCGGCTGGTATGACCAGGCCGGACCGCCGAACACCGAGAGCCAGTTGTTGGGCGCGGTCCCGTCCGCCCCGGGGTCGGCCCACACGTACCAGTCGGCCTTGGGGCCGTCTGGTCCGCCGTCGCGGCTCTCGGCGAACCAGGGGTGCTCGTCGGAGGTGTGGGCGAGCACCTCGTCCAGGACGAGCTTCAGGCCGCGGGCGTGGCAGGCGGCCAGCAGGGCCTCGAAGTCCTCGAGCGTTCCGTAGTCGGCCTGGACGCCCTCGTAGTCGGCGACGTCATAGCCCCAGTCGCGGTTGGGCGAGGGGTGGATCGGCGACAGCCAGATGCCGTCCACCCCCAGGCCCTGGATGTAGTCCAGCTTGGCCATGACGCCCGCAAGGTCGCCATGCCCGTCCCCGTCCGCGTCGTAGAAGCTGCGGACGTAGACCTGGTAAAGGACCGCCCCCTTCCACCAGGGCCGGGGGGGCATGTCAGCGTGCCCTTCCTCCCCTGTCCTGCAGAGGACAGGGGTGGCGGGCCGACGCACTGCAGAACCCGCGCCCCCCCCACCGTCCTCTGCGGGACAGGGAGGAAAAGGTGAGGCCGGGGCTTGTCGTCATACGTTGTCGGTGTGGGCCACGATGCGCGAAACGATGCCGTACTCGATGGCCTGGTCGGCGCTCATCCAGAAGTTCCGCTGGGTGTCCTTGAGCACCCGCTCGTAAGTCTGGCCAGTCTCAGCGGCGATCATCCGGTTGACCCGCTCGCGCATCTTCACGATCTCGTCGGCCTCGATCTGGATGTCGGAGGCCTGGCCGCGCACGCCGCCCATCGGTTGGTGCAGCAGGAAACGGGTGTTGGGCAGGCAGAGACGGTTCTCCTTCGCCGCGCCCAGGAAGATGTGGGCGCCGGCGCTGGCCACCCAGCCGGTGCCGATCACCTTCACCGTCGGCCCGCAGAAGCGGATCATGTCGTGGATGGTGTCGCCGCTTTCCACGTGGCCGCCCGGCGAGTTGATCACCATGCGGATCGGCTTGTCGCTGTCGGCGGCCATGGCCAGCAGCTGGGCGGAGACCCGTTCGGCCAGGCGCATGTCAATCTCGCCGAACACCAGCACGGTGCGGCCCTTGAACAGGGCGTTCTGCACCGGGCCCGAGGTCATCGGCATGTCGGGCTTGCGGGACTGTTCGTCGTCTTCTTCGTCGTCCAGCCGGCCAGTCCACATGAGCTCGTCTCCTTCGAAGCGAATCGGCTGGAGCCGCGAAGGGGCCCGCCATGACAGGGCCGCGACCCTAGCTTGCTTCCCGTGGGGAAGCGAAGCCCGGGCGTGACTTTCGCATGCGCATATCTTCCCGCCCGGGCTGCGGGGCGGCTTGTGACATGCGCCGTCGACCGCCGCGGCTTGACCCGCGCCGGGCCGCGGGGCACACGCGCCGCCAAGGATTTCAATGTCGGAGGACGCGCGCATGGAACTGTTCGATCTCACGGGCAAGGTGGCCATCGTCACCGGTTCGTCGCGGGGCATCGGCCGGGCGATCGCCGAGCGGCTGGCCGAGCACGGCGCGAACGTGGTCATCTCCTCGCGCAAGGCCGCCGCCTGCGAGGCGGTCGCTGCGGCGATCAACGCGCGCCGGCCCGGGGCGGCCATCGCGGTGGCGGCCAACATCTCGGCCAAGGCGGAGCTGCAGCAGCTGGTGGACGAGACGCGGGCGGCGTTCGGGCGGGTCGACGTGCTGGTCTGCAACGCCGCGTCGAACCCCTACTACGGGCCGATGGCGGGGATCTCGGACGACCAGTTCCGCAAGATCCTGGACAACAACGTCATCGCCAACCACTGGCTGATCCAGATGGTCGCGCCGGAGATGCGGGCGCGGCGCGAGGGATCGATCGTCATCGTCTCGTCGATCGGGGGCCTGCGGGGCGACGCGATGATCGGCGCCTACTGCATCTCCAAGGCCGCCGACCTGCAGCTCGCCCGCAACCTGGCGCTGGAGCTCGGGCCGGACAACGTGCGGATCAACTGCCTCCTGCCGGGGCTGGTGCGCACCGACTTCGCCAAGGCGCTTTGGGAGAGCGAGGAAGGCGACCGGCGCGCCGCCGACACCCCGCTGCGCCGTCACGGGGAGCCGGACGACATCGCCGGCGCGGCGGTGTTCCTGGCCTCGCGGGCCGGGGCCTGGATGACCGGGCAGTCGCTGGTGGTCGACGGCGGGGTGACGTGCTGAGCTGATTTCCGCCCTACCCGCGTCGCGCCAGGTCCCGCGCCCGCGCCAGGCGCAGGACCCCCTCGTCCAGCACCGCGTCGCCCTTGCAGAAGCACAGGCGCAGGATGCCGGCGACCGGATCCTGCTCGTAGAAGGCGGAGACCGGAATGCCGGCGACGCCGGCCTCGTGGACGGCGCGCAGGGCGAAAGCGCGGTCGGGGAGGTCGATCCCGGAGGCCGGCAGGTCGATGTTGAGGAAATAGGTCCCCTGCGAGGGCAGGACCGCGAAGCCTTCGCGAGCGAGGCCGGCGGCCAGCCGGTCGCGGGACCGTTCCAGGGTCCGCGGCATCTCGGCGAACCAGCCCGGGCTGTTGTCGAGGCCCCAGGCCACGGCCGTCTGCAGGTTGGGCGGGGTGGTGAAGGTCAGGAACTGGTGGGCGCGGGCCAGCGCGTGGGTGAGCTCCGGCGCCGCGCACAGGAAGCCCACCTTCCAGCCGGTGAGGCCGAACATCTTGCCGGCCGAGCCGATCTTCACCGTGCGGCCGCGCATGCCGGGCTGGGCGATCAGCGGGTGGTGGCGGGCGGGCGGGAACACCACCTGCTCCCACACCTCGTCGCAGACGGCGACGGCGCCGTGGGCGACGCAGGCGCGGGCCAGCAGGGCCAGGTCCTCCTCCGGCAGGGCGACGCCGGCCGGGTTGACGGGGTTGTTGAGCACCGCCATCCGGGTCTTCGGACCGAACGCCGCCTGCAGCATGGCCTCGTCGAAGCGCCAGTGCGGCGGCTGCAGGCTGACGAGCTTCGGCGTCCCGCCCGCCCGGCGGATCAGCGGCAGGTAGGCGTCGTAGGCGGGCTGGAAGACCACCACTTCGTCGCCGGGCTCGATCAGGGCCAGGAAGGCGGCGGCGAGCGCCTCGGTGGCGCCGGAGGTGATCGTGACTTCGGTCCTCCAGTCGAGGTCCAGGCCCTGGGCGCCGGCGTAATGGCGGGCGACCGCCTCGCGCAACTCCGGCAGGCCGGCCATGGGCGGGTACTGGTTGTAGCCGTCGACCACGGCTTCCGCCGCCTTGACGCGGAGGCCGGCCGGCCCGGGATCGTCCGGAAATCCCTGGCCCAGGTTGATTGCGCCCAATTCCCGGGCAAGGCCGGACATCTCTTCGAAGACGGTGGTGGGAAGGTTTGCGAAGATCGGGTTAGGCATGGCGTCGTTGTGGCCGAGGGGACGCCCGTCTAGCAAGCCTGAGGGAACCGATGGAGATCGTCGCCTATCGCCCGGAGCACGCCGAGGCGTTCCGGACGCTGAACGAAACCTGGATCTCGAATTATTTCACCCTCGAGCCCGCGGACCGCGAGGTGCTGGGCGACCCACAGGGCCGGATCCTCGACAAGGGCGGCCGGATCTTCATGGCCCTGGAGGACGGCGCGGCGGTGGGCTGCGTGGCCATGCTGGCCCTGGCGGACGGGGGCTTCGAGATCGCCAAGATGACGGTGGCCGAGGGCTGGCGCGGCTCCGGCCTGGGCCGCGCGCTGATGGAGCGGTGCGTCGGGGAGGCGGAGGCCGCGGGCGCGCCGCGGCTCTACCTGGAGACCAACAGCGTGCTGGCCCCGGCGCTGAGCCTCTACCGCTCGATGGGATTCCGGCCGCTGGCGCGGACACGCGACCCGGCGCGGGATTACGAGCGGGTCAACGTGTGGATGGAGCGGCGGATGGAGTGAGGGAGAACCTCTCCTCCTCCACGACTACGCCCCCGCAGTCCCCAGCGCGGCGTCCAGGGTGCGGCGGGTGACCGGCTTGCCGAGGAAGCCCAGGGGGTTGATGCCGGCCATCTCGCGGCGGAAGTCCTCGGTGATGCTGCCGCTGATGAACAGGGAGCGCACGCCCAGCCGGTCGTAGAGCATGCGGGCCAGGCGGCCGCCGTCGGTGTTGCGGGCCAGCCGGATGTCGACCACCGCCAGATCCGGCGGGTCGCCGGAGGCCAGGGTGAAGGCGGTGCAGCCGTCGGCCGCCTCGGCGCATACCTCGTGGCCGAGATCCTCGAGGAGACCTGCGATGTCCAGCGCGATCAGGGCGTCGTCTTCCACCAGGATGATCCGCATGGTCAGGTCGCGCTCCTGGGAAATTCGACGGCGAACGCCGCGCCAACGTCGCTCGGCGCCACGGAAAGGCGGCCGCCCAGTTGCCGCGCCAAAGCTTCAATCACTCGCATACCCAGACTCGCGCTCGCACCCGGCTTGAAACCGTTGGGCAATCCGTCGCCTTCGTCCGACACCGTCAACCGGAATTGATCCCCGACAGTTCGGAACCCGACGTTGATTCTTGACGGGCGCCCTTCCGGACAGCCGTACTTCAGCGCGTTAGTCACCAATTCGTTCAGAATCAGGGCAAGTGGCCCAGCTTGCCGTATGTCGAGATGCGCGGGTTCCACATCGGTGGCGAGGGTGATGTCGTCTCGGCCGAGCGAATCGACCAGCTCCCGGGCCAGGGTCTCGGAATATTCGCCGGCGTCGAACAGGCCGAAGCGGCCCTCGGGCTTGTAGAGCTGCTGGTGCACTCGGCCCACGGCCATGATCCGCGCCAGGGTCTTGTTCAGCGCCTCGCGGGCGTCTCCGGCCGGGAGGGCGCGGGCCTGCAGGCGCACGACGCTGGCGATCTGCTGCAGCGAGTTCTTCACTCGGTGGTTGACCTCGTCGATCAGCAGGGTGCGCTCCTCCAGCAGCGCCCGCAGGCGCCCGGCGCGCGCGGCTTCGGCGTCGCGGTCGGCGCCGATGTCGCGGGTCACCTTCAGGACCAGAGCCGCCAGCAGCAGGCAGAAGACCACCAGCGAGGCGCCGCCCAGGACGCGCACGGTGGCGGCGCCGCCGGCGCGGCGGGCCTCGAGCCTGGCCTCGGCGGCGTCGAGGGCGGCGAGCTGGGCGCGGATCTGGCTCATGGCGGCGATGCCGCGTCCGGTGCGGATGACGGCTACCGCGCCCGGCAGGTCGCCGCTCCGCCGCAGGGCGAGGGTCCGGTCGATGATCCGCATGCGGGTGTCGATGGCGGAACGCAGACTGCGGATGCGGTCCTGCTGCTCGGGGTTGTCGCGGGTCAGGGCCTCCACGGCGACGACGTCGCCGGCGGCCAGGCCCCGGGCGGTTTCGATCTGCCTCAGGAAGACCGCGTCGCCGGTGAGCAGATAGCCGCGCTGGGCGGTCTCGGCGTCGGTGAGCGCCTGGAGGACGTCGCCGATGCCGCGGCGGACGTCGTGGGTGTGCAGCACCCAGCGGGTGGCGTTATCGTACCAGAGAAAGACCCCGCCCAGGACGCCGAAGGTCAGCAGCAGAGCTGCGAGCGTCGCCAGAAGCAGGCGTATGCCCCGCTCGTGGGCAACCTGGCGACCGGGGCCGTTATCCGCCTCGAGATCGCCGTGCGTCATCGTCAGGCTTCTTTGATCCGTTTCTTGCGGAAGCTGGGATTTAGCACCTGCTTGCGCAGGCGGATAGATTTCGGGGTCACCTCGACCAGCTCGTCCTCCTCGATGTAGGCGATGGCTTGTTCGAGGCTCATCTTGCGCGGCGGCGTGAGCCGGATGGCCTCGTCCTTGCCGGACGCGCGGACGTTGGTCAGCTGCTTGGCCTTCATCGGATTGACGTCGAGGTCGTCGCCGCGGGAGTTCTCGCCGATGATCATGCCCTGGTAGGCCTTCTCGCCGCCGCCGATGAACATCACGCCGCGCTCCTCCAGGTTCCAGAGGGCGTAGGAGGCGGTCTCGCCGTCGGAGTTGGAGACCAGCACGCCGTTGCGGCGGCCTTCGATGACGCCCTTGTAGGGCTCATAGTGGGAGAAGACCCGGTTGAGCACGCCGGAGCCGCGGGTGTCGGTGAGGAACTCGCCCTGGTAGCCGATCAGGGAGCGGGACGGGGCCTGCAGCACCAGGCGGGTCTTGCCGGCGCCGGAGGGGCCCATCTCCTTCAGCTCGGCCTTGCGCTGCGACAGCTTCTCGATGACCACGCCAGCGTAGTCGTCGTCGACGTCGATGACCACGTCCTCGATGGGCTCCAGCCGCTCGCCGGTGGCCGCGTCGGCCTGGAACACCACCCGCGGGCGGCTGATGGAGACTTCGAAGCCCTCGCGGCGCATGGTCTCGATCAGCACGCCCAGCTGCAGCTCGCCGCGGCCGGCGACCTCATAGGCGTCCTTGTCGGGGGTTTCGCTCACCTTGATGGCCACGTTGGACTCGGCCTCGCGCAGCAGGCGGTCGCGGATCACCCGGCTCTGCACCTTGTCGCCCTCCTTGCCGGCCAGCGGACTGTCGTTGACCGAGACGGTGATGGCGATGGTCGGCGGGTCGATGGGCTGGGCGGGCAGGGCCTCGGTCAGCGAAATGTCGCAGAGGGTGTCGGCGACAGTGGCCTTGGACAGGCCGGCGATGGCGACGATATCGCCCGCTTCGGCGACCTCGATCGGCTGGCGCTTCAGGCCGCGGAAGGCGAGGATCTTGGTGATCCGCCCGCGCTCCACTTCCTGGCCGGTGCGGTCGAGCGCACGGATGGCCAGCCCCGGCTTGGCGCGGCCGGCCTCGACGCGGCCGGTGAGGATGCGGCCGAGGAACGGGTCGTTCTCGATCAGGACGGACAGCAGCTGGAACGGCTCCTCCACCCGGGCCTCGGCGGAGGGCGGCGGCACGTGGCGGACGATCAGGTCGAAGAGCGGCGCCAGGTCCTTCTTCTCGTGGGCGAAGTCGACCACCGCCCAGCCCAGCTTGCCGCTGGCGTAGAGGTGCGGGAAGTCGAGTTGCTCGTCGGTGGCGCCGATGGCGGCGAAGAGGTCGAAGGCGTCGTTCAGCACCCGATCGGGGTCGGCATGCGGGCGATCGGCCTTGTTGAGCACCAGGATGGGCTTGAGGCCGAGCTTCAGCGCCTTGCCCAGCACGAACTTGGTCTGGGGCATGACGCCCTCCTCGGCGTCCACCAGGAGGAGGCAGCCGTCGACCATGCCCAGGATCCGTTCCACCTCGCCGCCGAAGTCGGCGTGGCCTGGGGTGTCGATGATGTTGATGCGCGTGTCGCCTGCCTCCCCGTGCCAGAGGACGGAGGTGGCCTTGGCCAGGATGGTGATCCCGCGCTCGCGCTCCTGGTCGTTGGAGTCCATGGCGCGTTCGGTGGTCGCCTCGTTGGCGCGGAACACGCCCGACTGGGCGAGGAGCTGATCCACCAGGGTGGTCTTGCCGTGGTCGACGTGGGCGATGATGGCGATGTTGCGGAGCGACATGGTGTCTTCGTCTGGGGAGGGGCGCGCGCTTGTAGGCGAGCCTGGGGCGCACGGCTAGCGCCGTAACGCCGCGTGGCCCCGAAATACAACCTCAGCCAGGCCCGGGGGATGCTGCGGCGCAGCGGCACGAACCCCGCCATGGTGCGGTGCAACAAGGCTCGATCTGGCGACATAGGATGCAAGGGGTTGAAAGGCAACAAAAAAATGCGCACCCCCTAGAAATTCTTCACGAAAGCGGGATTTTTTTGTTGTGTATTTGTGCGTCGCACCGTATACACGTGACTGTGAGGCGTCGCTGACGCTTCTGCCCTTCCTGGGCGTTTCCTCCCTAATGAACTGCCGCGCCTTCGGGCGCGGCTTTTTTTTGGGCCGCACGCCAGGGCTGTCCGTCGGAGGCAAGCGCCTAGGCCGCCAGCGCCGTCCAGTCGGCGGCGGCCAGCTTCTGCGTCACCTGGGCCAGGTTGGCCTGCAGCTCGGCGAATCCCGCGGTGGGGGCGAGCCGGGTCTCGTCGAGGTAGAGCGCCCGGTTGATCTCGATCTGCAGGGCGTGGACCCGCTTGGCCGGGCGGCCGTAGTGCTCGGTGGTGTAGCCGCCGGCATAGGGGGTGTTGCGCGACACCCGGTAGCCCAGGGCTTCCAGCGCCTGCTCGACCCGGCAGGCCAGCTCGGCCGAACAGGCCGCGCCGAAGCGGTCGCCCAGCACCATGTCGCAGCCCCGTTCGCGCCCCGTGGTCCGCGCCGCCGCCGCCGGCATGGAGTGCCAGTCGATGAGGATGGCGCAGCCGTGGGCCTCCTGCGCCTCGGCCAACAGCTCGCCCAGCGCCACGTGATAGGGCTGGTGGACGCTCTCGATCCGCCGGGCGGCCTCGGCGTAGGTGAGCTTGCGCGAATAGATCTCCTGGCCGCCGGAGACCACGCGGGCGATGGCGCCCAGCCCCGCCGCCACCCGGGCGGTGCGGCCGCGGGCGAATTCCGGCAGTTCGTCGGCGAACATGCCGGGATCCAGCTCGAACGGCTCGCGGTTGACGTCGATGTAGGCGCGGGCGAGGCGCGCGGTGATCAGGGCGGCCCCCAGCCGGGGCGCGGCGGACACCAACTCGTCGACGAAGGCGTCTTCCGAGCGGCGGATCGCCACGGCGTCGAGCGCGGCGGCGGCCATCATGTCGTCGGGATAATGCCGGCCCGAGTGTGGCGAGGCGTAAACCAGCGGCGTGGGCGGCGCCTGGTCCTCGCCTGCGGCGCGCAACACGTCGAACGCCGCCGGCCCGGGGGCGAAGTCATGGACGGCGACGGGCTCCCAGGCGTTCATCGCCGGCATTGAACGCCGACCCGAAGCGCCGGTCAAAGGTTCATCGCGGGTTTACATGTGGCGATCTATCGTCCGCCTAATTGACCGCCGCCCCGACGACAAGAGCGCCATGCACCGCATCCTCCTGGCCGAAGACGACGACTCCCTGCGCGGGTTCCTGGCGCGTGCGCTGGAGCGCGCCGGCTACGAAGTGAAGGCCTGCGCCGACGGGGACGAGGCCGCCGCGGCGCTGGACGACGACTGGGACCTGCTGCTCACCGACATCGTCATGCCGGGGCTGGACGGGATCGAGGTCGCCCGCCGGGCCGCCGCGCGCCACCCGGGCCTGCGGATCATGTTCATCACCGGCTTCGCCGCCGTGGCCCTGGCCGCCGGCGACGCGGCCCCCGTGGGCGCCAAGGTGCTCTCCAAGCCCATCCACCTGCGCGAGATCGTCAACGAGGTGGAACGGATGATGGCGGCCTAGAACCGGTTCAAAAGCCCGAAGCGTGACCGGCGTCCACTTCCGGCGGTCACGCTCCGAAGCGCCGCTTGCGCCCCGGACAGGGCGCCGGTATATCCCCGCCTTCCCGCCCCGAAGGTCCCGGCCCGAGGGGAACCGATCCGGACGCGTAGCTCAGCGGGAGAGCACCTCGTTGACATCGAGGGGGTCGCTGGTTCGATCCCAGCCGCGTCCACCATCCGCCTTCCAGATTTTCCAACCCCTACGGCTTCGCGTGCTTCGGCAGGGCGGCGGCCTCTTCCGGCGTGAGCTTGGTGAGCGTCTTCACCGGGCAGCGCTGAGGCCCGAGGCCGGTGGCGTGGCTGATGATCTCGGCGTCGAGGGCGTTGCAGATGCTGCCGCCGGCGCCGCGGCTGGAGCGCAGGGCGACCCGCTGGTTCCAGTCCACGTCGGGGCAGGGAATCAGCAGGTCCATGCGGTAGATGTCGCGCGAGCCCGTCCGGATATAGACCGTGTGG
>NZ_DASXYF010000072.1:0-8161 GCF_036502675.1 Phenylobacterium sp. | reverse complement strand
TCGAGGTCCGCGGGTTAACCCCGTCCTTCCCATTCACGGGAAAGACCGCCTCAGTTCATCGTCATCGGCCGCATGCCGAGGTCGGCCAGCAGGGCGGCGTCGGTGTTCTTGTCCGGGTTCGACGTGGTCAGCAGCTGGGCGCCGATGAAGATCGAGTTGGCGCCGGCGAGGAAGGCCAGCGCCTGCAACTCGCGGCTCATGTGCTCGCGGCCGGCGGAGAGGCGGACCACCGACTTGGGGCAGACCAGCCGAGCCACGGCGATGGTGCGCACGAACTCCAGCCCGTCCACCGGGTCGCTGCCGGCCAGCGGCGTGCCGGGCACCGGCATCAGGTCGTTGATCGGCAGGCTGTCGGGATGCGCTGGCAGGGTGGCCAGGGAATGCAGCAGGCCGGCGCGGTCGCGGCGCGTCTCGCCCATGCCGACGATGCCGCCGCAGCAGGTGGAAAGCCCCGCCTCGCGCACATGGGCCAGGGTGTCCAGCCGGTCCTGGTAGGTGCGGGTCGTGACCACGGTGGAATAGTAGTCCGGGCCGGTGTCGAGGTTGTGGTTGTAATAGTCGAGGCCGGCGGCCTTCAGCGCCTGGGCCTGACCGGCGGTGAGCATGCCCAGGGTGGCGCAGGTCTCCAGGCCCAGGGCCTTCACGCCGGAGATCATGGCGGCGACCTTGGGCAGGTCGCGGTCCTTCAGGTCGCGCCAGGCGGCGCCCATGCAGAAGCGCTGCGCCCCGCCGGCCTTGGCCTCGGCGGCGGCGGAGACCACCGTCTCGGCGTCCATCAGCTTGGTGGCGGCGACGCCGGTCTTGAACGACGCTGACTGGCTGCAGTAGCCGCAGTTCTCGGCGCAGCCGCCGGTCTTCACCGACAGCAACTGGGAGAGCTGCACCTCGGCGGGGTCGAACCAGCGGCGGTGCACCTCCGCGGCGCGGAAGACCAGTTCGGCGAAGGGCAGCTCGAAAAGCGCCTCCACCTCCGCCGGCGTCCAGTCGTGGCGCGGCAGGGCGGCGTCGGCGCGGACATGGACGTTCATGGCGGACCCCCGGGGAAAGCCGCATTACACCGGCTTGGCGCCTGCGGACAAGGCGCCGCCGGGGCGCCCGGAGCAGCCTGCCCTCCTCTTTAATCACATAAAGATTTCCTTATATGATGTTGCCGGCGCGGCGCCGTGCGGCTATAGAGCCGGCGATCCCCCTCTCCCCACAGGAACCGGTCATGACCGACTACGTCGTCAAGGACATCTCGCTCGCCGACTTCGGCCGCAAGGAAATCGCCATCGCCGAAACCGAGATGCCCGGCCTGATGGCCGTGCGCGCGGAGTTCTCCAAGGACCAGCCGCTGAAGGGCGCGCGGATCGCGGGCTCGCTGCACATGACCATCCAGACGGCGGTGCTGATCCAGACGCTGGAGGCGCTGGGCGCCGAGGTGCGCTGGGCCTCCTGCAACATCTTCTCCACCCAGGACCACGCCGCCGCGGCGATCGCGGCCAGCGGCACGCCGGTGTTCGCCATCAAGGGCGAGAACCTGGTGGAGTACTGGGAATACGCCCACCGGATCTTCGAATGGGCCGACCGCGGCTATCCCAACCTGATCCTCGACGACGGCGGCGACGCCACCCTGCTGTGCGTGCTGGGCCCGAAGGCGGAGAAGGACCCGACGCTCCTCGACAAGCCGAACAACGAGGAGGAGGAGGCGCTCTACCTGGTGATGAAGCGCTACCTGAAGGAAAAGCCCGGCTTCTACTCGGCGATCCGCGACGCGATCAAGGGCGTCTCCGAGGAGACCACCACGGGGGTGCACCGCCTCTACCAGATGGCCGAGCGCGGCGACCTGCCCTTCCCCGCCATCAACGTCAACGACAGCGTGACCAAGTCGAAGTTCGACAACCTCTACGGCTGCCGCGAGAGCCTGGTGGACGCCATCCGCCGCGGCACCGACGTGATGCTGTCGGGCAAGGTGGCGGTGGTGCTGGGCTACGGCGACGTGGGCAAGGGCTCGGCGGCGTCCCTGCGCAACGGCGGGGCCCGGGTGGTGGTCACCGAGATCGACCCGATCTGCGCCCTGCAGGCGGCCATGGAGGGCTATGAGGTCCAGACCATGGAGGACGTGGCCGGCAAGGGCGACATCTTCGTCACCGCCACCGGCAACAAGGACGTGCTGACCGTCGACCACATGCGGGCGATGAAGAACAACGCCATCGTCGCCAACATCGGCCACTTCGATTCCGAGATCCAGATCGCCGGCCTGCGCAACTTCAAGTGGGACAAGATCAAGGACCAGGTCCACCATGTGGAGTTCCCGGATGGCAAGAAGATCATCGTGCTGTCCGAAGGCCGGCTGGTGAACCTGGGCAACGCCACGGGCCACCCGAGCTTCGTGATGAGCGCCTCCTTCACCAACCAGACCCTGGCCCAGATCGAGCTATGGACCAACGGCAAGGCCTATCAGAAGCAGGTCTACACCCTGCCCAAGCACCTCGACGAGAAGGTGGCCATGCTGCACCTGGACAAGCTGGGGGCGAAGCTGACCACGCTCTCCAAGGACCAGGCCGACTATATCGGCGTGCCGCAGGCCGGGCCGTTCAAGCCGGATCACTACCGGTACTAGGCGCACGAGCCCTCCCCCATCGAAGGGGAGAGGCTTAGGGTGCCGCCATGCCGCTCGCGCTGATCTTCTCCAGCTTCGTGGCCGCCAACCGGATCGGGGGCGGGGCGCAGCAGGTCGCGCTGGCGGCGCTGGGGGTGGAGGCGGTGCTGGCGCCGACCATCCTGCTCAGCCGCAACCCGGCCAAGGGCGCGGTGGGCCGCGCGACGGAGCCGGAGCTGTTCCAGGGCCTGCTCGACGGGATCGAGGCCGAGGGGCTGTTCGCTCGCGCCGACCTGGTGATCACCGGCTATTTCACCAGCGCGGCGCAGGTGGAGGCGGCCGCGGCGGCCATCGGCAAGGTGCGGGCGACCTCTCCGGGCGTGCGGGTGGTGACCGACCCGATCCTGGGCGACGAGCCGAAGGGACTCTACGTGAGGCCGGAAGTGGCCGAGGCGGTGGCCGCCGCGCTGGTCCCACGGGCCGACGCCCTGACGCCCAACGCCTGGGAGCTGGCCTACCTGACCGGATGCCCGGTGGGCGGGCCGGCGCAGGCGGCGGCGGCGGCGCGGACGCTGGGCCGGCCGGTGCTGGCGACCTCGGTTCCGGCGGGCGCAGGCGAGATCGGGGTGGTGGCGGCGGACGGCGCCGGGGCGAAGCTCTATGCGCATCCGAGACAGGCGCAGGCGCCGAACGGGACCGGCGACCTGGTGACGGCGGTGTTCGCCGCGGGCCTGGTGCAGGGCCTGGGGTTCCAGGCGGCGGCCCGGCGGGCGACCGGGGCGGCGGTGCAGGCGGTCCAGGCGGGGGGAGACGACCTGCCGCTGGTGGACCTGGCCGAACGGCTGCTGCAGCCGAAGCACGGCCTGCGCATCGAGATTATCGACTGACGAGGGGGGAGCGCCGCATGGCCGAGATCTTCGGGTTCGCCGCGCCGGCCTACGCCGCGGTGCAGGCGGCCTTCGCCGCCAGCTTCGACGCAGGCGAGGAGCTGGGCGCGCGCTTCACCCTTGTGGAGGCGGGCGAGGTGGTGGTCGACCTGTGGGCCGGCCACGCCGACCGGGCGCGGACGCGGCCGTTCGACGCGCGGACCCTGGCTCCGGTGTTTTCCGTGACCAAGGTGCTGGCCGCGGTGCTGGTCGCGCGGCTGGTGCAGGCGGGCAGGCTTTCCTACCGCCAGCCGGTCGCCGACGTCTGGCCGGAGTTCGCGCAGGCCGGCAAGGGCGCGGTGACGGTGGAACAGGCGCTGTCGCACCAGGCCGGACTGGCGGGGTTCCCCGAGCCCATGGAGCCTTCGCTGTGGTTCGACTGGGACGCCGTCTGCGGCAAGCTGGCGGCCATGGCGCCGCTGTGGCCGCCGGGGACGGCGAGCGGCTACCACCCGGTCACCTTCGGCTACATCGCCGGCGAGATCTTCCGGCGGGTGGACGGGCGGACCATGGGCCGGGCGCTGCGCGAAGACATCGCAGGACCCCTGGGCCTCGACCTGTGGATCGGCCTGCCGGACGAGGAGCACGGGCGGGTGGCGCAGATGCAGCGGCCCGGCGCCCTGCCCGACTTCGGCGAGATCAACGACGCCACCCGGGCGGCGTTCATGACCGCCTGGGCCTCGCCGGCCGGGCGCGACGAGGCGGCCTGGCGGCGGGCGGAGATCCCTTCGGCCAACGGCCACGCCACGGCGCCGGCGCTGGCGCGGCTGGCCGGCGCGCTGGCGGACGGCGGGTCGCTGGACGGCCTGGAGATCCTGTCGCCGGCGATGATCGGAGAGCTGGCCCGGCAGCGGATCGCAGGCCAGGACCTGGTGCTGCCGGCGGTGATCGCCTGGGGCGCCGGCGTGATGCGCAACGCGCCGCTGCATCCCTGGGGACCGGGGCAGGCGACCTTCGGCCACTCCGGCTGGGGCGGCGCCTGCCTGTTCGCCGACCCCGGGCGCCGGCTGGGCGGAGCCTATGTGATGAACCGGCAGTCCCCCATCCTGGTGGGCGACCCGCGGCCGAAGCGGCTGATCGCCGCGGCCTACGGCGCCTCGAGCTGAGTGGCGAGGCGGACGCTGCGCGGGCGCCGCCAGGCGCCGAACAGGAACACCGCCGCCCCCGTCCAGATCAGCGCGAAGGAGACCGCCCGGGCCGGGGTGAACGGCTCGCCCTGCCAGACGCCCAGGGCGAAGGTGATGGTGGGCGTCATGAACTGCATGAAGGCCATGGCCGAGAGCGGCATGCGCCGGGCGGCCCAGGCGAACAGGGTCAGCGGCAGCGCGGTCATCGGGCCGCAGAACATCAGCCAGCCGGCGGTGGCGGGACTGTCCTGGAAATGCGCCTGGCCGGTGGATTGCAGCCAGACGACGAAGCCCAGGGCCGGCGGCGCCAGCAGGGTGCATTCGACCAGCAGGCCGGTCTGGGCCTCCACCTCCACCTTCTTGCGCACCACGCCGTAGCCCGCGAACGACAGGGCGAGGGTGATGGAGACCAGCGGCAGGCCGCCGATGGCCACGGCCTGGGCCGCGACGCCGGCCGCCGCCAGGGCCATGGCCAGGTAGCTGATGCGGTCGAGCCGCTCGTGGAACAGCCAGGCGCCCAGCGCCATCAGCACCAGGGGGTTGATGTAGTAGCCCAGGCTGGTGTCGAGGATCCGCCCGTGGTTGACCGCCCAGATGAACACCAGCCAGTTGACGCTGATCAGGGCCGAGGAGACGGCAAGCCAGCCCACCACCCGGGCGTTGCGCCAGACGGCGGCGGCCTGAGGCCCCTGGCGGGCGGCCAGCACCAGGCCCAAGGCCACGGGCAGCGCCCAGACCATGCGGTGGGCGAGGATCTCGCCCGGGGGCACGCCGAGGCCGCCGAGGATCTGGAAGACCACCGGCACGAAGCCCCAGACGAAGTAGCAGGCGACGCCCGCCGTCAGCGCCAGGCGGGGGTCCCCGCCAGGCGCCGACGACGGGGCGCTCATGCGAGGGCTTTGGAGCGGATCAGGCCGCGCTCGTCGAGCAGCTGGGCGATCTGCACCGCATTGAGGGCGGCGCCTTTCCGCAGGTTGTCGGCCACCACCCAGAGGTTCAGGCCGTGCTCCACCGTCGGATCGTTGCGGATGCGGCTGACGAACACCGGGAATTCGCCCTGGGCTTCCTTGGGCGTCATGTAGCCGGTGGGCTCGCGCTTATCGATGACGATCAGGCCGGGGCTCTCGCGCAGCAGGTCGCGCGCCTCGTCCTCGTCCAGCGGCTCGTGGAACTCGATGTTCACCGCCTCGGAGTGGCCGACCATCACCGGCACGCGCACGCAGGTGACCGTCAGCTTGATGTCCGGGTCGATCATCTTGTGGGTCTCGTTCCACATCTTGGCCTCCTCGTCGGTGTAGCCGTCCTCGAGGAACGACCCGATGAAGGGGATGACGTTGAACGCGATCTGCTTGGGGAACTTCCTGGGCGGCGTCGCGCCCAGGACGAAGACGTTCTTCGTCTGGTCGAACAGCTCATCCATGCCTTCCTTGCCGGCCCCGGAGACCGACTGGTAGGTCGAGACCACCACCCGCTTGATCCGCGCCCGGTCGTGCAGCGGCTTCAGCGCCACCACCAGCTGGGCGGTGGAGCAGTTGGGATTGGCGATGATGTTCTTGCGGTGCGCGAAGGAGACGTCGTCCGGGTTCACCTCCGGCACGATCAGCGGCACGTCGGGGTCCATGCGCCAGGCCGACGAATTGTCGATGACGATGGGGCCGGCGGCGCCGATCTTCGGCGCCCACTCCCTGGAGAAGGACCCCGAGACGCTCATCAGCACGAGGTCGACGGTGGAGAAGTCGAATTGCTCGACGTCCTCGCACTTGATGGTCTTCTCGCCGAACGAGACCGCCAGGCCGATGGATTTGCGGCTGGCGATCGCGTGAATCTTCTCCACGGGGAAGTCCACTTCCTCGAGGATGTTCAGCATTTCGCGGCCCACGTTGCCCGTGGCGCCGACCACGGCGACCCGGTAACCCATCGAAGCTCTCCTGAAATTGAGGGAGGGTTCCGTTACGCCGATGGGACGGTGAAGGCAAGCTCGCGGCGCCGGGTCGGGAGCCGGCCCTTCTCCCGCAAGGGGAGAAGGGTTCGTCCGCCTCACTCCCCCGCCAGCCCCAGGATCGTCGCCCACTCGGCGTCGGTGACCGGGGAGACGGAGAGGCGGAACTGGCGGAACATGGCCATGTCCGCCAGGCGGGGCTCGGCCTTCATCTGCGCCAGGGTGACCGGGGTCTTCAGCTCGCGGACCGGCGCCACCTCGACGGCCACGTAGCGGGCGGCCGGGTCGGTAGGGTCGATGAAGGCCTCCTTCACGATACTGGCGATCCCCACCACGGCCAGGCCGTCGTTGGAGTGGTAGTAGAGGAACTCCTCGCCGGCCTTCATCGCCTTCAGGTAGAGGGCGGCCTGGTTGTTGCGCACCCCGTCCCAGACGGTCCTGCCGTCGCGCCGCAGGTCGGCGAAGGCGTACTTCGCCGGCTCGGACTTCATCAGCCAGTGGGCCATGCCGGGGCCTAGAGCTGCGCCAGGACGGCGTCGCCCATCTGGGCGGTGGTCAGCGCCCCGCCGATGTCGGGGGTGCGGGCGCCTTCGGCCAGCGCCCTGTCCACGGCGGCGTACAGCCGGTCGGCCAGGTCCGCGCGGCCCAGCGACCAGCGCAGCGCCATCTCGAAGGAGAGGATGGCCGCCAGGGGGTTGGCGATCCCCTGGCCGGCGATGTCCGGCGCCGTCCCGTGGACGGGCTCGAACAGGCCGGGACCGTCGCCGCCGAGAGAAGCCGACGGCAGCATGCCGAGCGAGCCGGTGAGCATCGACGCCTCGTCGGACAGGATGTCGCCGAACATGTTCTCGGTGACGATCACCTCGAAGTGGCGCGGCGCGGCCACGAGCCGCATCGCCGCAGCGTCCACCAGCAGGTGCTCCAGCTCGATGTGGGGGAACTCCTCGGAGTGGATGCGGGTGACCACCGAGCGCCACAGCCGGCTCGTGTCCAGCACGTTGGCCTTGTCGACGCTGGTCACGCGGCTCTTGGCCGCCTGGAAGCCGGTGCGGGCGATCCGCTCGATCTCCGCGACCGTGTAGACCATCGTGTCGTAGGCGCGGCCGTCGCTCGTGCCCCGCTCGCCGTAGTAGAGCCCGCCGGTCAGCTCGCGCACGACCAGCAGGTCGACGCCCTCGATCAGCTCGCGCTTGAGCGGGCTCGCGTCGTAGAGCGCCGGGAGCGGCCGGAAGGGCCGGAGGTTGGCGTACAGGCCCAGCTCGGCCCGCAGCCGGAACAGGCCCTGCTCGGGCCGTACCGCGCCGGACTCGTTGGTGTCCCACTTGGGGCCGCCGAGCGCGCCCAGCAGCACGGCGGCGGACGCCTGGCAGGCGGCCAGGGCCTCGTCGGTCAGCGCGGTGCCGTGGGCATCGATGGCCGCGCCGCCGGCCAGGTGCTCGTCGTAGGTGAGGTCGTCGGCGACGGCATCGAGGACCTGGACCGCCGCGGCGGCGACCTCGGGGCCGATCCCGTCACCGGGCAGCAGTGCGATGGTGGGCATCAGATGTTCAGGGTGACGGGTCCGGGACGCTCGCGGTCGCGCTCGTAG
>NZ_DASXYF010000071.1:0-55643 GCF_036502675.1 Phenylobacterium sp. | reverse complement strand
GTCGGCGTCGCCGCGTTGTAGATCACGGACGCCTGCGCGGCGTTGCCGGTCTGCACGATCACGTTGTCGGTGGTCAGGACCGCTAGGGCCTGGGCCGCCGTGATCGTCTCATAAGTGTAGGTCGCCATTTATCTCTCCAGTCAAACCGCCTGATTTCCCCCGACCCTGGCCTGAGCGGTCGTACTGCCACAGCGGTATATTGGTTAGCGATAACACAGAATCCCCAGGAAGGAAGAGACTGAGCAACGTATTTTCCCGGCACAAAATTTTCTTTTTACCAAAAAATTACCTGCCCATATGGACTTTAGGTGAGGAATGCGCTCTTTAATCGTTCAAGGTCGACGAGCCCAAAACGTCTGCCGTTACCCAAGAGCCTCGCCCTTTCTCCAGGGGGCGGGGCTCTTTCATTTTGAATAAATGACCTATAAACTGTGCAGTGTTTGAAACTACACAACACACGTTGCCGCACAGGCGAAATAAACTGTCGAATTTAATTGTCAGGGACGCCAAATTACCCGGCCGTCCGGCGGATTATAAGCTATACCGTTGTTATCTGTAACTACGTTCAAGCCGTTTCGTTCTCCGATAAATACTTGGATTTCCCGTCTGGAATTTCATGTAATATATTGAATTTACACATAAATCATGTAATTTCAGCTAGTGTCCGGTTGCGCGAGCAAGCAAGTAGCCTGCCGTAGCGGGCAACTGCGCGCGACGTGCTGTCCGCGCTCGGTTAGGCGGCTCCCCAGCGACGTGTAGGCGGCGGCGTCAGCGCCGGTTGGTCGGAACTGGCCGCGCGACATCGGGGGCCGCCGGCGAGGGCGGCCCCCTGTCTCGTCAGACTACGGGTCGCCCATATCGTTGCCGGAGGGCCGCCCGCAGGCGCCGGGAGGAGCCAAACCCCCTCAGAATCAACTCCGCCGATGGTCGGAGCGACAGGATTTGAACCTGCGACCCCTTGACCCCCAGTCAAGTGCGCTACCAGGCTGCGCCACGCTCCGACATCGGCGAGGCGCCCTTCTAGTGCGCGCCTAAGGAAAGGGGAAGCCGGTTTTCCGCGGGCGGGGCTAGCGCGCCAGCAGCGCGTCGAGACTTGCCCGGGCGGCTTCCAGGTCGGCGAGCGCGGCCAGCAGGCGCTCGCGGCGGTCGGGGCGCATCGGCGGCGGCGCGGCGGACGCGGGCGGCGGCGGCTCGAACTCGGATGCGGCGGCATGCGGGGCCGGCGCGGCGGCGTCCAGCCCTGCGGCCACCAGGCGCTTGACCCCCTGCTCCTTGTGCAGGCGCTGCACGCCCTTGATGGTGTAGCCCTCGTCGTGCAGCAGGCGGCGGACGCCGCGCAGCACGGCCACGTCCTGGGGCCGGTAGAAGCGCCGGCCGCCGGCCCGCTTCATCGGACGGATGAAGGAGAACTTGGTCTCCCAGAACCGCAGCACATGCTGCGGCACGTTCAATTCCGCGGCCGCCTCGGAGATCGTCCGAAAGGCTTCCGGGCCCTTGGCCACGGCCTAGCCCGCCCTCACTTGAGGAGCGCGCGGTCGACCCGCGCCTTCATCACCTGCGAGGCGCGGAAACCAATCACCCGTCGGGGCTCGATCGCCGCCGGCTCGCCGGTCTTGGGATTGCGCCCCATGCGGGCGCGCTTGGCCCGCACCTGGAACACGCCGAAGCCGGACAGCTTGACCTGCTCGCCGCGCTCGAGCGCCTGGGCCATCAGTTCCAGCACGCGCTCGACCAATTCGCCGCAATCCTGGCGGGTCAGGCCGACTTCCTCGTGAACCGCCTCGCAGAGGTCGGCCCGCGTCAACGTTGCGCCTTTCATCGTCGCCCCCGCCCGCACTTATCCAGACCCATCGTCATCACCTGATTGTCGCATCAGGTCAAAGACTTCAAGGCCTGATTGCAGCAAGTCCTAAAGCCGCAGCACGCAGGCGCCCCAGGTGAGGCCGCCTCCCATGGCCTCCAGGAGCAGAAGCTGCCCCGGTTTTATGCGCCCGTCGCGCAACCCCTGATCAAGCGCGAGCGGAATCGAGGCAGCCGAGGTGTTGGCGTGCTCGGCGACGGTGGAGATCACTTTTTTCTCGTCGATGCCCAGCCGGCGGGCGACGCCCTCCAGGATGCGCTGGTTGGCCTGGTGGGGAATGAACCAGTCGACCTCGGAAACCTCGACGCCGGCGTCGGCCGCCGCAGCGCGGACGGCCTCGGAGATGTTGACCACCGCGTGGCGGAACACCTGGTTGCCCTGCATGCGCAGCTTGCCCACCTTGCCGTCGGTCGAGACTCCGCCGTCGACGTAGAGCAGGTCCTGCTTGCCGCCGTCGGCGCAAAGCGCGAAGCCCAGCAGCCCGCGGTCGGCGGTGGTCCCCTCCCCCTGGCCGGGCTCCAGCACCACGGCGCCGGCGCCGTCGCCGAACAGGACGCAGGTGCCGCGGTCGGTCCAGTCCATCAGCCGGGTCATGGTCTCGGCGCCGATCACCAGGGCGCAGCGGGACCGGCCGCGGGCCACGAAGCCGTCGGCGGTGGACAGCGCGTAGACGAAGCCCGAGCACACCGCCTGGATGTCGAAGGCGATCCCCTGCGGCGCGCCCAGCTTGCGCTGCAGGATGGTGGCGACGGCGGGGAAGGTCAGGTCCGGCGTGGTGGTGCCGACGATGATCATGTCGACGTCGACCGGCGTCCGGCCGGCGGCCTGCAGCGCGCGCTGAGCGGCGATCAGGGCTAGATCGGAGACCGCCTGCCCGGGCGCGGCGCGGTGGCGCTGCCGGATGCCGGTGCGCTCGACGATCCATGCATCGGTGGTGTCGACGATCTTGGCCAGGTCGTGGTTGGTGACCACCTCCTCCGGGAGGTAGCCGCCCACGCCGGTCACCACGCTACGCAGCACTCTGGTCACTCAGGGCGCTCCATTGGCCGCCGGCGGGATCGACTCGGCCATGGCGGCCGGGAGCTTCCTCATATTGCGTTCGATCTCCTGCGCGAAGTCGCTTCGCGCCAGGTCGGCCGCGACGCGTACGGCCTGGGCGAAGTCCCGGCTGCTCGCCCCCCCGTGGCACTTCAGCACCACGCCGTTCAACCCCAGCAGCGGCGCGGCCGGCGGCGGGTTGAGCCTGTCGCGGAAGCGGTTGAGCGCCGGGCGGGCCAGCAGCGCGCCCAGTTGCGCCAGCACCCCGCCGGTGAGGGCGGCCTTCAGTTCGCCGCGGATGAAGCGGGCGGCGCCCTCGGCGGTCTTCAGCGCCACGTTGCCGGTGAAGCCGTCGGTGACGATGACGTCGATCTCGCCGGTGGTCAGGCCGTCGCCCTCCACGAAGCCGCGGTAATCGAGGTCCAGATGCCCCTGGCGCAGGATGCGGTGGGCCTCGCGCACCTCCTGGTGGCCCTTCATCTCCTCATGGCCGACGTTCAGCAGGGCGACGGTGGGCTTGGCCACGCCGTGGGCGGCGCGGTGGAAGGCCTCGCCCAGGATGGCGAACTCCACCAGGCGCTCGGCGTCGCAGTCGACGTTGGCGCCGACGTCGAGGAAGGTGGCGACGCCCTTCACCGTCGGCAGGCTGGCCACCAGCGGCGGCCGGTCGAGGTCGGCGCTCATCCGCAGGATCAGCTTGGAGATGGCCATCAGCGCGCCGGTATTGCCGGCTGAGATGGCGGCGGCGGCCTCGTTGGTCTTCAACGCCTCGACGGCGTTCCACATGGAGCTGTCCTTGCCGCGGCGCAGCGCCTGGGCCGGCTTCTCGTCCATGGCCACCACCCGTTCGGCGTGGCGAATCTCCGTGCGGCCGATCAGCACCGGACAGCGCGCGACCTCGGCCCTGAGCCGCTCTGAGTCGCCGTGCAGCAGGAACCGGACGTCGTCTCCCAGTTCCCGGGCGGCGCGCGCGACTCCGGGGACGAGCTCCGCAGGTCCGTGGTCGCCGCCCATGGCGTCGATGGATATGACCAATGGCTGGGTCAAGTCGTCGCCTGATGCCCCCCGCAGCGACCGCGCCCGGTTAGTTGCGGGGGACGATACAGCCCGACCTGCCCGATGCAAGGGGCGCCCAAGGCGCGGCTCCGCGGCGAAGCCGTCACTCGTGCCGCGTCTTCAGCCCCTTGAGCGCCGCGAAGGGCGAGCTCTCGGCGGGGTCGGAGGCGAACTCGAAGGCGGCGTCGGGCTTGCGGGGAAAGGGGTCGAGCTCCAGGGCCAGGTGCTCGACCACATAGGCGGCCACGTCGATCTCGTCGCCCTGCAGCACGTCCGGCGGATCGGGCGCGTCCAGGTCGAGCGTCAGTTCGCCGCCGTCGTCGCCGGGGGCGTGCGGACTGCCGGCGGGGACCACCCGCACCTCGAAGTCCGCCGACACCGGCTGTACGAAAGGATCCAGGGTCACGCCGCAGACCTGCTCGACCTGAGCGTCGATTCGGCCGGTGAGGGCCGCGCCGTCAAGCCAGGGGGCGACCTGCACCTCGGCGGTGAGGGCCGGCAGGCTCTTCACGCCCAGGGCCCCGGCGATCTCCGCCCGCTGGGCGGCGTCGGGGGCCAGCGACAGGCGCACCGGGCCGCGGGCCAGGTCCGCCAGGCGCAGGGGCTGGCCCCAGGCGTTCATGGCGCGGTCCAGTCCACGTGCCCGTCGCAGATGCGATTCAGCGGATTGGCGGCCAGGGCCGCGCGCTCGGCGATGATATGCCGGGCCAGACGCGGGGCGGCGGCGCCGTCGGTCCCGTCGTAGGCGGTGCGCTTCAGCAGGGCCTCCAGTTCGCCGGCGTCCGGCAGGGCGGCGAAGGCGCTCTCGTAGGATTTCACCCGGCCATAGAAGGCCTCGCCCAGCTTGCGCATCTTCCGGCCCACCGAGAGGTCGCCGACGCCCATCTCGCGCAAGGCGTCGTCCAGCGCCTTCACATAGGTGTCGAACAGCGCCTGGGAGATCTCGACGGCGTGGGGCCCCTGGCCGCGCAGCCGGTCCAGCAGCAGGACGACGTGCAGGGTGTAGGCTTCGAACCGGCCTTCCACCGTGTCGGGCACACCCAGGTCGTCGTAGAGTTCCGTGCGCCGCGAGCGGGAGACCACGGCGGCGTAGAGGGCGCGGCCGGCGGCCTGCGGCGCTTTGGGACGGAAGAGTCGGTCCAGGAACATCAAAGCCTCGATTACGTCCGCGGCGGAACGTGGCGCCCCGGGCCGGCGGGCATTGAACTAAGCGCCGACGGGCGATAGGTCAAAGGATGTCCCGTTTGCACAGGCCCAGCACCCGCATGTTCCGAAGCGTCGCCTACGCCGCCGTGGCCGCCAGCCTGCTGGGCGCCGCGGCTTGCGCACCGATCAACTCCTATCACGGATTCCAGGCGATCGAGTCCGATCCGAAGGACGTCCAGGCGGGGACCGACACCAAATCGACGGTGCGGGGCCGGCTGGGGACGCCGTCGGCGACCTCCACCTTCGACCAGAACACCTGGTACTACGTGAACTCGGTGTCCGCGCGGGTGGCTTTCCGCCGCCCGGCCGTGATCGCCCGCAACGTCACGGCCGTCACCTTCAACAAGGACTCCGAGATCGTCGAGACGGTGAACCACTACACCCTCAAGGACGGCAAGGTGATCGCCTACAACGGCCGGGAGACCCCGACCC
This sequence comes from Phenylobacterium sp., assembly GCF_036502675.1. GTDB lineage: Bacteria > Pseudomonadota > Alphaproteobacteria > Caulobacterales > Caulobacteraceae > Phenylobacterium. Next base: position 50,050 of record NZ_DASXYF010000071.1, on the reverse strand, counting down.
GCGGCCGCGAGATGACCGTCCTCGAACAGCTGCTGGGCACCGTGGGCCGCGGCAGCATGCTGCCGCAGGACGACCAGGGTCCGGGCCGGCAGTCGCCGGGACAGTAACCTGCAGGCCTCCGCCCTTCCGCGGATGACCCGGACAGCAAGACGCCCCGGAGATCGCTCTCCGGGGCGTCTGTCGTTTCGAGGATGGTGGAGCGGTTAGCCCACCACGCCGCGCGCCAGGATCGCCAGCAGCAGCAGGGCCACGATGTTGGTGATCTTGATCATCGGGTTCACGGCGGGGCCCGCCGTGTCCTTGTAGGGGTCGCCGACGGTGTCGCCGGTGACGGCGGCCTTGTGGGCCTCGGAGCCCTTGCCGCCGTGGTGACCTTCCTCGATCAGCTTCTTGGCGTTGTCCCAGGCGCCGCCGCCCGAGGTCATCGAGATGGCGACGAACAGGCCGGTCACGATCACCCCCATCAGCATGGCGCCCAGGGACGCAAAGCCGTTCACCTTGCCGGCGATGGCGGTGATCACGAAGAACAGCAGGATCGGCGAGACCACCGGCAGCAGCGACGGGACAATCATCTCCTTGATCGCCGCCGAGGTCAGGATGCTGACGGCGCGGCCGTACTCGGGCTTCACCTCGCCGGTCATGATGCCGGGGTTTTCGCGGAACTGGCGACGCACTTCTTCCACCACCGCCTCGGCGGCCCGGCCGACGGCGGTCATCGAGAGGCCGCCGAACAGGAAGGGCAGCAGGCCGCCGAACAGCAGGCCCACCACGACGTAGGGGTTGGAGAGGTCGAAGGCCACCGCGCCCAGCCCGTGGAAATAGGAGCCCTCCACGGCGTTGGCCGCGAAGAACTTCAGGTCCTCGGTGTAGGCGGCGAAGAGCACCAGGGCGCCCAGGCCGGCCGAGCCGATGGCATAGCCCTTGGTCACGGCCTTGGTGGTGTTGCCCACGGCGTCGAGGGCGTCGGTGGTGACGCGGACTTCCGGCGGAAGACCGGCCATCTCCGCGATGCCGCCGGCGTTGTCGGTGACCGGGCCGAAGGCGTCGAGGGCCACGATGAAGCCCGCGAGCGAGAGCATCGAGGTGGTGGCGATGGCGATGCCGAACAGGCCCGCCAGGTTGTAGGTGACGATGATGCCGACGATGATCGTCAGCGCCGGCAGCGCCGTCGATTCCAGCGACATGGCCAGGCCCTGGATCACGTTGGTGCCGTGGCCGGAGACCGAGGCCTTGGCCACCGACTTCACCGGCCGGAAGCCGGTGCCGGTATAGTATTCGGTGATCATCACGATGGCGGCCGTGACCGCCAGGCCGGTGACGCCGCACCAGAACAGGCTCATGGCGTCGAAGGACTTGCCGTTCACCTCCAGCGGGCCGGGGACCAGCTTGTTGATCACGACGTAGATCGCGCCCACCGACAGGACGCCGGTGACGATCAGGCCCTGGTAGAGGGCGCCCATGATGTTGTTGGACTTGCCCAGGCGCACCGCGAAGGTGCCGATGATCGAGGTGACGATGCAGACGCCGCAGATGGCCAGCGGCAGCAGCATCATGGCGCCCACCACATCCGGCAGGGTGCGGAAGAAGATCGCCGCCAGCACCATGGTGGCGACCGTGGTCACCGCATAGGTCTCGAACAGGTCGGCGGCCATGCCGGCGCAGTCGCCGACGTTGTCGCCCACGTTGTCGGCGATGGTCGCGGCGTTGCGCGGATCGTCCTCGGGTATGCCGGCCTCGACCTTGCCGACCATGTCGCCGCCCACGTCGGCGCCCTTGGTGAAGATGCCGCCGCCCAGACGGGCGAAGATGGAGATCAGCGAAGCGCCGAAGCCCAGGGCCACCAGGCTGTCGACCACGTCGCGGCTGGTGTTCTCCAGGCCCATGACCTGGGTCAGGATGTAGTAGTAGCCGGCGACGCCGATCAGGGCGAAGCCCGCCACCAGCATGCCGGTGATGGCGCCGGAGCGGAACGCCAGCGACAGGCCCCTGGCGAGGCTCTCCGAGGCCGCCTGGGCGGTGCGGACGTTGGCGCGCACCGAGACCAGCATGCCCGCGAAGCCCGCGAGGCCCGACAGCACCGCGCCGATGGCGAAGCCTGCAGCCGCCTTCGGCCCGATCAGCACGCCCACGAGGACCAGGATCACCACGCCGACGATGCCGATCGCGGTGTACTGCTTGTTGAGGTAGGCTTGAGCGCCCTCCTGGATGGCGGCGGCGATCTCCTGCATTCGCGCGTTGCCGGGTGAACACCGTAGCAGGGACGCGGTCTGGAAGACCCCGTACAGCACGGCCAGAAAGCCGGCGAGAATCACCAGCAGCAGCACAGAACTCATGATTGAAGCGCCCCTTTGCGATTGCGCGGAGGGTCCGGCCGCCGTTCGACACGGCTGTCAGCGTTTCCCGATCCCTCTATTTTTTTCCCCAGTCCAGGGCGCCGGAGACCGGCGCGCCCGAAAAAGACGCCGGAAAGTGCCAAAGAAGCCCGGCGGAAGCAATGTCTTGTCTTGAAAGGGCCGAAAGCCGGCGATCAGGCGGCTGACTTGGGCCGCGGCATGATGATGCGCTTCTTCGGCGACTGCGAGGTGACGACCACCGATTTCACCGCCCCCGGGCCCGCGATCTGGATCGCCTCGCGGGTGAGCGCCGCGCTGAGCCCGGCCTCGTCGACGACCGAATAGTCGTCAGGCCTGGTGAAGGGCGTGCGGTGGCCGGCGCGGACCAGGGCGTCGCGGAAGAAGGGCTCCTTCTCGCGCAGCTTCACCGAGTTGGCGCCGTTGGTCAGGTTGATGCGGACATAGACGAAGACGTAGTTCACCAGCTGGCCGCGCACGACGATCGGCAGGGCCACCGGCGACAGGTCGACGTATTGGCCGACCGGCGTCTTGTCCTCCTTCTTGTCCGACGCCTCGGCGGCGGCGGCGAGGAGCACCAGGGGTGCGGCGGCGATCAAGGCGCGGCGGAGCATGGCCGGATCGTTACGCCGGGATGGTTTCCAAGCCGTTCATTCCCGGCGGCAGGGCCTGGCGTGACAGCCTGACGTGGTTGTCGGAAGCGCCGTCACGCTCCGACCCTAGCGATGCCGCCAGCCGCCGGGGCCGGGGTCCGTCAGGCGGCCGCCGGCCCGGACCTCGACGCCCGCCCCCGCCCTCGCTTCGCCGATGACCGTCAGGCCGGCGATCGGCGTCGGGCCGGTGCAGACCACCTCGTAGTCGTCGCCGCCGGTGGCGAGCCGCACGAGCGCCCGGGCGCGGTCCGGCTGGGCGTCGAGCCAGCGGCCGGCGGCCGGCGACAGCGGCAGGCGGTCCAGGTCGATGGCCAGCGCCACGCCGCTCGCCCGGCCGATATGGCCGGCGTCGGCGACCAGGCCGTCGGAGACGTCGCAGGCGGCGGTGGCGCGGGCGCGCAGGGCGTCGCGCAGGTCAAGGCGTGGCTGCGGCAGGGTGTAGCGCGCCAGCAGGAACCCGTCCGGATCGGGCGGGTCGCCCCGCGCCGCGGCGAGGCCCAGCGCCCCGTCGCCGATGGTTCCCGAGACCATCAGCAGGTCGCCCGCCCGCGCGCCGGCCCGGCGGACCATCCGCCCCGCCGGCGTCCAGCCCAGCATCGTCAGCGACAGGGTCAGCGGCCCCGGCGTCGAGGTGGTGTCGCCGCCCAGCAGGGTCAGGCCGAAAGCCTCGCCGTCCTGGCGCAGGCCTTCGGCGAAGGCCTGGCGTTCCGGCCAGCCGAAGGAGGCCGGCCAGGACGTGGCCAGCAGGTAGCCGTAGGGCTCGGCGGCCTTGGCCGCCAGGTCGGAGAGGTTCACCCGCACGAGCTTGCGCGCGATCAGGCCCGGCGACGTGCCGGCCAGGAAATGCACGCCCTCCACCAGCGCATCCTTGGTGAGGACGAGGTCCATCCCCGGCCGCGACGGCACGACGGCCGCGTCGTCCAGCAGGTCCAGCGCCTCGGGCGCGCCGCGCGTCAGCGGGCGGTAGAGCCTGGCGATCTGTTCGAATTCATCCGGGTCGGACATCCTGCGCCACGGCGTCCAGCGCCCCGTTGACGAAGCCGGGCTCGGGGCCTTCGAAGAAGGACTTGGCCAGCTCCACATACTCGTCGATCACCACTTCGGTGGGCACGTCGGCGCGGTGGGCGAGCTCGAAGGCGCCGGCCCGCAGGATCGCGCGGACGGTGGCGTCCAGCCGCTCCAGCCGCCAGCCCGAGGCCAGCCGCCTGACCACCGCGCGGTCCACCTCGCCCTGGCTGGCGACGACGCCGCGCACCAGCTCGCCGAAGAAGGCCTCGTCGGCCTGGGCCAGGGTGGAGCCCTCGATGTCGCGGTCGAAGCGGTGCTCGGTGAACTCGCGGATCACCGCCTCCACCCCGGCGCTGGCCGCCTCCATCTGGTAGAGCGCCTGGACGGCCGCCAGCCTGGCGACGGAGCGGGCCTGGCGTGGGGTGGTGGCGGTCATCGGGCGGGACCGGCGAGGCGATGCTTCAGGCCGATCAGGTCCAGGCAGGCGCGGGCCGCCCCGCCCCCCTTGTCGCCCTCGCTGGCGCGGGCCCTGGCCCAGGCCTGCGGGCCGTCCTCGGTGGTGAGGACGCCGTTGCCGATAGCCAGGTTGCGGCGGGTGGCCAGGTCCATCAGCCCGCGGGCCGATTCGTTGGAGACGATCTCGAAGTGGTAGGTCTCGCCGCGCACCACCGTGCCCAGGGCCACGAAGCCGTCGTAGGCGACGCCGGCGGCGTTGCGGGCCGCGTCGTCAGCCAGGGCGATGGCGGGCGGGATCTCCAGGGCGCCGGGCACGCTGACCACGTCATAGCTCGCCTCGAAGGCGTCGAGGGCCTGGGTCGCGCCTTCCAGCAGGGCGTCGGCGAGGTCGGAATAGAACCGCGCCTCGACGATCAGGATGCGGAGCTTGGCGTCGGCCATGATGGGGTCCCGGGATGTTCGGTGGTCTCGCCGCGTGCTTTAGGCGGTTTCGCGCCAGCGGGCGAGATAGCGCGCCAGCATATCGATCTCCAGGTTCACCCGGGAGCCCGGCGCCAGGCCGCCCAGGGTGGTCACCTCCCAGGTGTGAGGGATGACGTTGACGCCGAAGACCTCGTCCTCGACCTCGTTGACCGTCAGCGAGACGCCCTCCACCGCGATGGAGCCCTTGGGGGCGATGTAGCGGTGCAGCGGCCGCGGCGCACGCACCCGGACGCGGTGCGAGCCGCCCTCGGGCGTGACGGAGACGACCTCCCCCACCCCGTCCACATGGCCGGAGACGATGTGGCCGCCCAGCTCGTCGCCCAGGCGCGCGGCGCGCTCCAGGTTGATGCGCCGGCCCTGCGTCCAGTCGCCGAGGGTGGTCATGGAAAGGGTCTCGCCGGACACCTCGACGGCGATCCAGCCCGGCCCCTTGTCGACCACCGTCAGGCAGCAGCCAGCGTGGCTCACCGAGGCGCCCAGGTCCATGGCCGCCGTGTCGAAGGCCGTCTCGATCTCGAAGCGGCGGTCGCGGTCGGTGTCGCGGACCGCGCGGACGCGGCCCAGGTCGGTGACGATGCCGGTGAACATTCAGACCCTCCGGTAGCGCTCCCACAGGTCGTCGCCCAGGAGGCTCACGTCAATCCTGCGGAAGCGCGGGGCGGCGGACAGCGCCGTGAGCGCCAGGGCGCCGACGGCGGGACGGCCCTCCCCGCCGATGACCATGGGCGCACGGAACCACTCGATGGCGTCCACGAGGCCGCAGCGCAGGAAGCTGGCCGCCACCTGGCCGCCGCCCTCGACCAGCAGGCTGTCCAGCCCCTCCGCCGCCAGGGCCGCCGCCACGGACTTCAGCTCCGGCCGGTCCTCGCCGAGCGCGGGAACGGTCAGCACCCGGACGCCCGCCTGGACGAGCCGCGGCTCGGGCGGGGTCGTCGCCACGACGTAGGTGGGGATCTCGCGCGCGCCGGCGACCAGCTTGCAGCCGTCGGCCAGGCGCTGGCGGCTGTCCAGCACCACCCGCGCGGGCTGGCGGCCGGAGAAGCCCGGGGTGCGCACGGTGAGCTCGGGATCGTCGGCCAGCGCGGTCTCCACGCCCACGAGCACGGCGTCATGGGCCGCGCGCAGCCGGTGCACCGCCTCGCGCGCCTGCGGCCCGGTGATCCAGCGGCTCTCGCCGGCCGCGGTGGCGATGCGGCCGTCGAGCGAGGAGGCGAGCTTGAGGGTGATCATCCCGTTCCCTCCCCGCGAGAGGGAGGAAGGCTAGTGCTCATCCTCGGCCTCGCCGAGCCCCTCGCCTTCCAGGAACTGGGCGAAGTCGCGGGTCTGGCGGAAGTCGCGGTAGACCGAGGCGTAGCGGACATAGGCCACGTCATCGAGGGCCTTCAGCGCCTTCATCACCAGCTCGCCGATCACATGGCTGGGCAGTTCGGTCTCGCCCAGGCTCTCGAGCTGGCGGGTGATGGCGTTGACCATGCGCTCGATGCGCTCCGGGTCCACCGGCCGCTTGCGCATGGCGATGGAAACGGAACGGACCAGCTTCTCGCGGTCGAAGGGCGCGCGGCGCCCCGAACGCTTGAGAATGGTCAGCTCGCGCAGCTGCACCCGCTCGAAGGTGGTGAAGCGGCCGCCGCACTCCGGGCACAGGCGGCGGCGGCGGATGGCCGCCCCGTCTTCCGACGGCCGGCTGTCCTTCACCTGGCTTTCGAGGTGTCCGCAGAATGGGCAGCGCATGATCTAGTCCTTCGCCGCCCACCATTCCCTATTAGGAGTAGATGGGAAAGCGTTTCGTCAGCGCCAGCACCTCGTCGCGGACCTTTGCCTCGACGGCGCCGGACTCGTCGCCGGTCGACACCGCGTCCAGCACCTCGCCGATCCACTTGCCGACCTGGCGGAACTCCGCCGGGCCGAAGCCGCGGGTGGTGCCGGCGGGCGAGCCCACGCGCAGGCCGGAGGTCTGCATCGGCGGCAGGGGATCGCCGGGGATGGCGTTCTTGTTGGTGGTGATCCCGGCCCGCTCCAGGGCGACCTCGGCCACGGCGCCGCTGACGTTCTTGGGCGTGAGGTCCACCAGCATCAGGTGGCTGTCGGTGCCGTTGGAGACGATCTTGAATCCCGCCTGCTGCAGGCTGTCGGCCAGGGCGCGCGCGTTCTCGATCACCTGCCGGGCGTAGATCTTGAACTCCGGCCGCAGCGCCTCGCCGAAGGCCACGGCCTTGGCGGCGATGACGTGCATCAGCGGGCCGCCCTGAAGGCCGGGGAAGACCGCGCTGTCGATCTTGCGGGCCAGCTTCTTGTCGTTGGTCATCACCATGCCGCCCCGGGGTCCGCGCAGGGTCTTGTGGGTGGTGGTGGTGACGATGTGGGCGTGCGGGAACGGGTTCGGGTACTCGCCCGCCACGATCAGGCCCGCATAGTGGGCCACGTCGCACATCAGCAGCGCGCCCACCTCGTCGGCGATCGCCCGGAAGCGCGCGAAGTCGATAGCCCGCGAATAGGCCGAGCCGCCGGCGATGATCACCTTCGGCTGCTCGGCCCGGGCGACGGCCGCGGCCTCGTCGTAGTCGATCAGGTGGTCCTGGGTGCGCACGCCGTAGGCCACCGGGCGGAACCACTTGCCGGACTGGTTGACGCTCTTGCCGTGCGTCAGGTGGCCGCCGTGGTCCAGGTTCATGCCCATGAAGGTGTCGCCCGGCGTCATGGTGGCCATGAACACCGCCTGGTTGGCCTGGCTGCCGGAGTGCGGCTGGACGTTGGCGTATTCGCAGCCGAACAGCGCCTTGGCCCGCTCGATCGCCAGGCGTTCGGCCTCGTCCACCACATCGCAGCCGCCATAGTAGCGCTTGCCCGGATAACCCTCGGCGTACTTGTTGGTGAGCACCGAGCCCTGCGCCTCCAGCACCGCGCGGGAGACGATGTTCTCCGAGGCGATCAGCTCGATCTGGTCCTGCTGGCGCTTCAGCTCGCCGCCGAGGACCGCGGCGACCTCGGGGTCGGATTCGGCGACGCCGCCGCCGAAGAAGGCGTCGGCGGAAGACGGGGCTTGGACATGGACGGTCACGGGCGAAGCCTTTCGAGCGTGGGGCGGCGGGTATGCCGCGCTTACTAGCCCGTACGGCCCTGCAATCCAACCGCCGCGCGGCGATGGCGGTGATCGGCGGGAACAATCATGGCGTCAGCTCATTGTGCAGTCCGAAGGCGCGGACCGCCGGCGGCGACCCGGTCGGGTCGGGTCAGGCCGAAGGGGAATTGCATGAGCAACGCACCAGGCGCGGAAGCACCCACCGGGGAAGACCTCATGCGGCTGGGCGCGGACATCGTGGCCGCCTACGTCAGCCGCAACAACGTCTCGGTGGACGCGGTGTCCGAGGTCATCCGCGCAGTGCACCAGGCGCTGGAAGGGCTGACGCGCGAGGCGGCGGCGTCCCCGGAGGAACGTCCTAAGGCCGCGGTGCCGATCAGCAAGTCGGTGCAGCACGACTTCATCGTCTGCCTGGAGGACGGGAAGAAGCTCAAGATGCTGAAGCGCTACCTGCGCTCGCGCTACGACATGACCCCGGACGAATACCGCCGCCGCTGGGGCCTGCCGCCCGACTACCCGATGGTGGCGCCGGCCTACGCCGCGCGACGGTCCGACTTCGCCAAGCAGATCGGCCTGGGCCGCGGGGTGCGCCGGAAGTAGGCGCGGAACCTAAGCCGCCACGCCGCCGACGCGCTTGATGTTGCAGTGGGTCCAGAGCGTTTCGAGCGCCTGGACAAGGTGGTCCATCATGGCGTCGGTGTGGGCCGGGCCGGGCGTGAAGCGCAGGCGCTCCGTGCCGCGGGGCACGGTGGGGTAGTTGATCGGCTGCACGTAGACCCCGAAGTCCGACAGCAGGATGTCGGAGATCATCTTGCAGTGGACGGGGTCGCCCACCGCCACCGGCACGATGTGGCTGACCGAGCTTTCCAGCACCGGCAGGCCCGCCTTGCGCAGCCGGGCCTTCAAGGTGGCGGCGCGCTCCTGGTGGACCCGCCGCACCTCGTCGTGCTCCTTCAGCCAGCGGATCGAGGCCAGCGCGCCGGCGGCCAGGGCCGGCGGGATCGAGGTGGTGAAGATGAAGCCGTCGGCGTAGCTGCGGATCGCGTCGACGATCATCGCGTCGGCGGCGATGTAGCCGCCCATCACCCCGAACGCCTTGGCCAGCGTGCCTTCGATGATGTCGATCTCGCCCATGACGCCGTCACGCTCGGCGACGCCGCCGCCGCGCGGGCCGTACATACCCACCGCGTGCACCTCGTCGAGGTAGGTCATCGCGCCGTATGTCTTGGCCAGGGCGACGGTCCCCCGCAGGTCGGCGATGTCGCCGTCCATGGAGTAGACGCTTTCCAAGGCGATCAGCTTGGGCGCGGCGCGGTCGGCGGCGGCCAGCAGCTCTTCCAAATGGGCGAGGTCGTTGTGGCGGAACACCCGCCGCTGCTCCCGGCCGCCGGTGCGGATGCCGGAGATCATCGAGTTGTGGTTCAGGGCGTCGGAGAAAACGATGAGGCCGGGCAGGATGCGGTAGAGGGTCGAAAGCGACGCCTCATTGGACACATAGCCCGAGGTGAACAGCAGCGCGGCCTGCTTGCCGTGCAGGTCGGCGAGCTCGGCCTCCAGCTCTACGTGATAGTGGGTGGTGCCGGCGATGTTGCGGGTGCCGCCGGAGCCCGCGCCGGCCTCGTCGATCGCCCGCTTCATAGCGTCGGTGACGACCGGGTTCTCGCCCTGGCCCAGGTAGTCGTTGGAGCACCAGACCACGACGTCCTGCTCGGTCCCGTCCGGACGCGTCCAGGTCGCGCCCGGAAAGCTGCCGCAATGCCGCTTCAGGTCGGCGAAGACCCGGTAGCGACCCTCGGCGTGGACCTTGTCCAGCGCCTCGCGGAATGCCTCGCTGTAATCCATCGACTCCAACTCCCACCGGATGCCGGATAATTTCGCATCCGCCTGGCGCCCCCTGCGCGAACGCGGAGCTTTTTACATCGTCACTTTACATTGTCCACTCAGCGGAAGCACGTAGGTACGCGCCGCGCGAATGGCCAGAGCATGTTGGGTTCTCTTCGAACCCAACATGCTCGGCAAGTCTTTGAAACAGAGCGTGATGGTCGCCGGAACCGGCTTCCACTTCCGGCTGTCACGCTCCGGCCCCGGCCTCACGCTCCGGCCCCGGCCTATTGCCGCAGCATCTCGCGGGCGACGATCACCCGCATGATCTCGTTGGCGCCCTCGAGGATCTGGTGGACGCGCAGGTCGCGCACGATGCGCTCCAGCGGGTAATCCTGCAGGTAGCCGTAGCCGCCGTGCAGCTGCAGGGCCTGGTTGGCCACATCGAAACCAGCGTCGGTGGCGAAGCGCTTGGCCATGGCGCAGAATTCCGTCGCCCTGGGATTGCGCGTGTCCAGCGCGTGGGCGGCCCGGCGCACCATCAGCCGGGCGGCCTCCAGCTCGGTGGCCATGTCCGCCAGGCGCCACTGCAGGCCCTGGAAATCGGCGAGCGGGCTGCCGAACTGCTTGCGGGTCTGCAGGTGGCTCCGGGCTGAATCCAGGGCGAGCTGCGCGCCGCCCAGCGAGCAGGAGGCGATGTTGACCCGGCCGCCGTCGAGGCCGGCCATGGCGATCCGGAAGCCCTCCCCGTCCCCGCCGACTCGATTCGCCGCGGGGACCCGGCAGTCGTCGAAATTGACCATGGCGGTGGGCTGGGCGTTCCAGCCCATCTTCTTCTCCTGCGCCCCGAAGGACAGGCCGGGCGTCCCTTTCTCCACCAGGATGGCCGAGACGCCCTTGGGGCCGGGCCCGCCGGTGCGGGCCATGACGATGTAGACGTCCGAGGTCCCCGCCCCGGAGATGAAGGCCTTCGAGCCGTTCAGCACATAGTGGTCGCCGTCGAGGCGCGCCGAGGTGGCGAGCGAGGCGGCGTCCGACCCCGCGCCGGGTTCAGTGAGGCAGTAGCTGCCGATCAGCTCCATGGACGTCAGCCCGGGCAGGTAGCCCTGGCGCAGCTCCTGGCCGCCGAAGCGGTCGATCATCCAGCAGACCATGTTGTGGATCGACAGGAAGGCCGAGACCGCGACGTCGCCGTAGGACAGCTGCTCGAAGACGATGGAGGCGTCCAGCCGGGTGAGGCCCGAGCCGCCCACGTCGTCGGCCACGTAGAGGCCGGCGAAGCCCAGGCCGGCGGCCTTGCGCAGCACGTCGACGGGGAAATGCTTTTCGGCGTCCCAGCGCGCGGAATGGGGCGCAAGCTCCGCCGTGGCGAACGCCCGCGCCGCGTCCTCGATCGCGCGCTGATCCTCGGTGAGGTCGAAGTCCATGCGGGCAACCTAGCGGTGGAAGGGGCTCGGGGGAAAGCTCGCGCGGCGGAAGGCGCGTGAAAGGCGGCTTGCCTCCGTCCCGGGGATGCGCGACAGCGGCCCGATGAGCAACCCGCCCCTCGCCGCCTACCCGGCCCTGCGCCTGCGCCGCCTGCGCCAGGCGGAGTGGGTGCGCCGCCTGGTGCGCGAGAGCGTGCTGACGCCCGCCGACCTGATCTGGGCGCTGGTGGTCCACGACGGCGATGGCCGGGTTCCGGTGGCCGCCATGCCGGGCGCGGCGCGGCTGTCGGTCAAGGAATGCGCCGCCGCCGCCAGGGAGGCGCGCAAGCTGGGGATCCCCGCCATCGCCGTCTTCCCGCATATCGACGGGGCGCAGAAGGACGCCCGCGGCTCGCTGGCCGTCGATTCCCGCGGACTGGTGGCGCGGGCCGTGGCGGCGATGAAGGACGCCGCCCCGGAGGTCGGGGTGATGTGCGACGTGGCCCTCGACCCCTTCACCGACCACGGCCACGACGGGCTGATCGAGGGCGGCCGGATCCTCAACGACCCGACGATCGAGGTGCTGGTGGCCCAGGGGCTGATGCAGGCCGAGGCCGGCTGCGACATCCTGGCCCCCTCCGACATGATGGACGGGCGCTGCGGGGCGCTGCGCCGGGCGCTGGAGGCGGCGGGCAAGCCGGACGTGATGATCATGTCCTACGCCGCCAAGTACGCCTCGGCCTTCTACGGCCCCTACCGGGAGGCGATCGGGTCGGGGAAGCTGGGGACCGGCTCGGTGGCCAACCCAGGCGACAAGAAGACCTACCAGATGGATCCCGGCAACTCCGACGAGGCGCTGCGCGAGGTGGCGCTCGACATCGCCGAGGGCGCCGACATGGTGATGGTCAAGCCGGGGATGCCTTGCCTCGACATCGTCCAGCGGGTGGTGGAGGCGTTCCGCATGCCCACCTTCGCGTTCCAGGTCTCCGGCGAATACGCGATGCTGATGGCCGCCGCCCAGAACGGCTGGCTGGACGAGGAGCGCGCGATCCTGGAAAGCCTCGGCGCCTTCAAGCGCGCCGGCTGCGCCGGCGTGATCACCTATTTCGCGCCCCGGGCGGCCCGGCTGCTGGGGGCCTGACCGGCCCCCTTTGAACCCTCCGTGCACAACTTTACGCTGCGACCCGCGGCCGCACTGGAGCCAAGTAAAGAATCTGTTCGTAATCTGCGGATTAGCTTGTGGCCAAGATCAACCTGGCTCCTTTGTTCGAGACGCCGATGTCCTCCATCCTGCCTTCGATGCTAGTCGTCCTCGCGCTCCTGTCCTCTCCCCTGGCGATCGGCGCCCTCGTGCTCTGGCGGGCCCATTGCGGCTACCTGGCCAGCACCGGCGGCTCCGACAGCTGAGCCAGCGCGACGTCCGGATTCGCGGCTGACCGGACCTAGCCGGGTTTGCGCTCGAGCCGGGCGGCCAGGCTGGAGGTGTCCCAGCGGCGGCCGCCCATGGCCTGGACCTCGGCGTAGAAGCCGTCCACCAGGCGGGCGACGTCGAGGACTGCGCCGTTGCGGGCGGCCTCGTCCAGCACCAGGCCCAGGTCCTTGCGCATCCAGTCGACCGCGAATCCGAAGTCGAACTTGCCCTCGCTCATGGTCGTCCAGCGGTTGTCCATCTGCCAGGACTGCGCCGCCCCCTTCGAGATCGCGCCATAGACCTCGGCCGGATCGAGGCCCGCGCGCCGGGCGAAGTGCAGGCCCTCGGCCAGCCCCTGCACCAGGCCGGCGATGCAGATCTGGTTGACCATCTTGGTCAGCTGGCCCGCGCCCGGGCCGCCCATCAGGCGCACCGCCTTGGCGAAGGCGGAGATCGCCGGCTCCACGCGGGCGAAGGCGGACGCATCGCCGCCGCACATGACGGTGAGCTGGCCGGCCTCGGCGCCGGCCTGGCCGCCGGACACCGGGGCGTCGATGAAGCTGCGGCCCGTCGCCACAGCCTGGGCCGCCATCTCGCGGGCGACCACCGCCGAGGTGGTGGTGTGGTCGACCACGATCCCGCCGGCGGCCAGGGCCGGCAGGACCTGCGCCGTCACCTCGCGCACGTCGTCGTCGGCGCCGACGCAGAGGAACGCGACCTCGGCGCCCGCCGCGGCGTCCGCGGCGGCGCCGCACGCCGGCCCGCCGTAAGTCTCCGCCCAGCGGCGCGCCTTCTCCGGGCTGCGGTTGAACACCGACACGGCGTGGCCGATCCGCGCCAGATGCCCGGCCATGGGAAACCCCATCACGCCCAGGCCGATGAACGCCGCCTTCATTCGCTTCTCCGCACGCCGATCCGCAACCGCATCTTAACGCCCCAGGGCGAGGGTGACGTGGCGCCAGTCTTAACCGGAATCAACCATGTCCACAGGCGAACGGCCCGTCATCATCAAGCGCATCAAGAAGGGTGGCCACGCCGGCCACCACGGCGGCGCCTGGAAAGTGGCCTACGCGGACTTCGTGACCGCGATGATGGCGTTCTTCCTGCTGATGTGGCTGATCAACACGACGAGCCCGGAGCAGAAGCGCGGCATCGCCGACTACTTCGCCCCGGCCAGCGTCTCGGAGACCACCTCCGGCTCCGGCGGCATCCTGAGCGGCACGGCGCTCGGCGACGACGGGGCCAAGGGCTCCGGCTCGGCCCAGATCATCCAGGCCCAGGCCCCCGAATCGAAGACCCCCAACGACGGCAAGAGCCCGGAGGCCGGCAAGTCCGACAGCGACGCCAGCCTCGATTCCGCCCGCGAGGCGCTGCAGAAACAGGAAGAGGCCGCCTTCGCCTCCGCCGCCCAGTCCCTGCGCCAGGCGCTGCAGGACATGCCGGAGCTGGCCGAGCTTTCCAAGAACATCATCGTCGACGAGACGCCGGAGGGCCTGCGCATCCAGCTCGTCGACCAGGAAGGCCGCTCGATGTTCAACGAAGGCCAGGTGCAGCCGAACGACCGGGCGAAGCTGCTGCTGCGCGCCGTCTCCAAGGTGGTCAACCAGCTGCCCAACCGGATCAGCGTCTACGGCCACACCTCCACCAGCTCCAACGGGCGGAAGGCCGACGGCGACTGGCAGCTGTCGGCGTCCCGCGCCGACGCCTCGCGCAAGATCCTGCAAGGGGCCGGCGTGGACCCCGACCGGATCTACCAGGTGTCGGGCAAGGCCAACTCCGAACCGCTCTACCCGGACGATCCCACCCTGCCCGGAAACCGGCGGATCGCCATCGTCCTGCTGCGTGAAGCACCGGTTCTGCCCCCCGACCACGGCCTGTGACGTCTGGCCTTGCGCGGCGGGCACGCATGACGCCTAATCGGGCCAAGGCGCAGTGGTTCGAGAGCGAACGAAAGCCCGTGACGCAACACTTCCCGACCCGGCAGCTACGGTTTTTCCTGACCGCGCCCTCGCCGTGTCCGTACCTGCCGGACCGGTACGAGCGGAAGGTCTTCGCCCACCTGCCCCTGTCGGACGGGGCGATGGTCAACGACTCGCTCACCCAGGTGGGCTTCCGCCGGTCGCAGAACATCGCCTACCGCCCGGCCTGCGAGTCCTGCACCGCCTGCGTCTCGGCGCGGATTCCGGCGGCCGACTACATCTTCTCGCGCTCCGAGCGCAAGGTGCTGGCCCGCAACGACGACCTGGAGCGCCACCTGGTCGAGGCCGAGGCCACCATGGAGCAGTTCGACCTGCTCCGCCGCTACCTCCTGATCCGCCACGCCGACGGCGGCATGGCCGAGATGACCTGGCCCGACTATGTGGCGATGGTCGAGGACACCGCAGTCCGCACCCACATCATCGAGTTCCGCCGCCGCTCCCGGGACGGCGGGCCGGGCGACCTGGTGGCCTGCGCGCTGGTGGACCTGATGAGCGACGGGCTGTCGCTGGTCTATTCCTTCTACGACCCGGGCCTGGCCCGGCGCAGCCTGGGCTCCTTCGTGATCCTGGACCACATCATCCAGGCCGGCCTGACCAGCCAGCCCTACGTCTACCTGGGCTACTGGGTGCGGGGCAGCCTGAAGATGGACTACAAGGTCCGTTTCTCGCCCGTGGAGCTGCTGCGGCCGGAAGGCTGGACGCTGATGTCCTCGCGCGATCGCGCGGGCGACAAGGCCTGAACCTCTTTCCTCCCACGTCCCGAAGAGGAGAGGGGAGGTGGCGCGCCCCGCAGAGGGCGTGACGGAGGGGGCGGCAACCGCACTCAGAACCCAGGCTCCCTCCACCACCGGCTCTCCTCTTCGGGACAGGGGCGGAAAGGAAGCTCGCCCTCCTAACCCCAAGGTCCGGCTTGCGGCGCCTCCGGCGTGTCGGCCGGCGCGCCCCACGGTCCCGCCTCGACGACGGCCCCCGCCACCGCCGGCGGCGGCGCCTGCGACACCCGCCCGCCGGCGTACTGCTGCAGCGCCGCGATTCGCGCCGAGATCGGCGGATGGGTGGCGAACAGCGACATCACGCCGGTCTCGACGTTTTCCACGAACATCCCCTGCACCGCCTCCGGGACCGGCAGGTCGGAACGCCCGGCGATCTTCTGCAGGGCGGAGATCATGGCGTCGGGGTTCTTGGTGAGCTCCACGGAGCCGGCGTCGGCCACGAACTCGCGGCTGCGCGACAGCGCCATGCGGATCACCAGCGCCAGCACATAGCCCACCGCGGCGATCGCCAGGGCGACCAGCACGAACAGCATCCCCCCGCCCCTACGGTCGCGCCTGCGCCCGTCGCCGGAGCCCCACATCACCGAGCGGTAGATGATCTGGGCGACCAGGCTGATGATCCCGGCGAACACCGAGGCGATGACCATGGTGCGGACGTCGCGGTTGATGACGTGGGTGAGCTCGTGGGCCAGCACGGCCTCCAGTTCCTGGGGCGTCAGCGCGTCCAGCAGGCCGCGGGTGACGGTGATGGTGTACTGGTCCTGGTTCATGCCGCTGGCGAAGGCGTTCATGGCCGGCTGCTCGATGACCTGCAGCCTCGGCGTCCGCAGCCCCCGCGAGATCGCCAGGTTCTCCAGCAGATTGTAGAGCGCCGGCTCTTCGGCGCGGCTGACCGGCTGCGACCTCGTGGCCATGGCGATGATGCCGGTGTTGGCGAAATAGGCCACCACGAACCAGGCCAGCGCGACCAGGATGGAGATCGGCGCGGAGGCGGCCAGCAGGCGGGCGGCGAAGGCCGCGTCGCCGGCGGCCGAGCCGGTGGAGGGCAGCAGCCCCGCGCCCAGCATCAAGAGCTCCAGCGCGAAGACGATCCCGACCAGCAGCACCGGGAACCCGGCCAGCAGGAAAGCCGAGCGCAGGTTGTTGTTCCAGATATAGGTCTTCAGGCCGACGGCGTGCATGGGTCCGTTGTCAATCTTCTCCCAGATAGGGAGAAGGACGCAAATCTTCGATCGACGTTGAAATCCTGCCGGGTGAGTTCAGGTTGGGTCGACGGCCGACGTGGAGAACGGACATGAGCATCCAGCTCAACCACACCATCGTGCACAGCCGCGACCAGCAGGCCTCCGCGGCGTTCATGGCGCAGATCCTGGGGCGGCCGGCGCCGACGCGGTTCGGGCCGTTCCACGTGGTCGCGCTCGACAACGGCGTGTCGCTCGACTTCCTGCACCACGACACGCCGGAGCCGCAGCACTACGCCTTCCTGATCAGCGAGGCGGAATTCGACGCGGTGTACGGGCGCATCCGCGAGCGGGACCTGCCGTACTGGGCCGATCCGGGTCGCACGCAGCCCGGCGCGATCAACCGCCACGACGGCGGCCGCGGGGTCTATTTCGCCGACCCGAGCGGTCATTTCCTCGAGGTGATCACCCGGCCATACGGCGGTTAGGACGGATACTCAGAACCTGACCTCGGGCGCGGCCTCCGCCGCCGCGCGGCCTTCGCCCAGGTCGAAGAAGGTCCGCGGCTGAAAGCCCGCCGGGCCGGCGAACAGCACGGCGGGGAACTGCTGGATGGCGGCGTTGTACTCGCCCACCGCGTTGTTGAAGAAGCGGCGGGCGGCGGCCAGCTTGTTCTCGATGTTGGCGAGTTCGGCCTGCAGCGCCGCGAAGTTGGCGCTGGCCTTCAGGTCCGGGTAGGATTCGGACAGGGCGAACAGGCCGCGCAGCGCGCCGGAGAGCGCGTTCTCGGCCTGAACCTTGTCGTCGACCCCCTGGGCGGCCACGGCGGCGTTGCGGGCGGCGACCACCGCCTCCAGCGTGCCCCGCTCGTGCGAGGCGTAGCCCTTCACCGTCTCCACCAGGTTGGGGATCAGGTCGTGGCGCTGCCTGAGCTGCACGTCGATGTCGGCGAAGGCCTGGTTCGCCGACTGCCGCAGGGCCACCAGGCGGTTGTAGATCCCGGCGCCCATGACCACGAGCACGGCTATGACGATCAGGATGATGATCAGGGTCGCCACAGGCGGCGCGCTCCTCGTCCACAGGTTCCGGCAAGCTATCAGACATGCGCGGGCGCGCCAGCGGCGCCCGCGCATCGACCGCTGCGCGCGGCCTTGCTAGATTCGCCCGAGTGATCGATTTTCCGGAACCGGGCGCATGGCGCGACAGCTTCGGCTGAGGCTTCGACGCCCTGCCGCCTACGACCGCAAGGCGTTCGTCGAGGGCCCCTCCAACGCCCGGGCCGCCGCGGCGGTCGACGCCTGGCCGGCCTGGCACGGGGGGGCGCTGGTGCTGGCCGGCCCCGAGGGCGCCGGCAAGACGCACCTGGCGCAGGCGTGGGCGGAGGCGGCCGGGGCCGTCGCCCTCGACCGCAAGGCGCCCGACCTTTCCGCCGCCGAGGGCCGCCCCGTGCTGGTGGAGGACGTGGACCGCGGGATCCCGGACGAGGCGCTGTTCCACCTGATCAACATGGCCGCGCGGGCGGGCGGCGGCCTGCTGCTCACCGCCCGCGTGCCGCCCGCCGCCTGGCCCGCCGCCCTGCCCGACCTGCGCTCGCGGCTGAACGCCCTGCCGGTCGCGCTGATCGAGGACCCGGACGACGTGGTGCTGGAGGCGGTTCTGAGGAAATTGTTCCGCGAGCGGAGCATTCGTCCGAAGGACGAGGTCTATTCCTACCTGCTGCGGCGGATGGAAAGGTCGATCCCGCAAGCGCGCGAAATCGTCAGGCGACTGGACGAGGCCGCGGACGAGGCTGGACGGTCGATTTCGCGGGCGCTGGCGCGACAGATTCTTGAAGATGATAATGGGAATCTTGACCTTTTCGAATGAACACTTAGGTCGGAGAAGCGCCCGCGGAGACTCGCAGGGCGCGACACGGGAGCCGCCCGCATGAACGACGCCACGCCCATTTCCGCTGCCCGGGCCGCGGAAGCCGCGCGGCCCAACCTGCCCTGGAACGAGGCGCTGGCCGGCGCGCCGGAGCGGTTCTTCAACCGGGAGATCTCCTGGCTGGCCTTCAACCGGCGGGTGCTGGAGGAAAGCAAGAACCCGCGCCACCCGCTGCTCGAGCGGCTGCGCTTCCTGGCCATCTCGGCCAACAACCTCGACGAATTCTACATGGTCCGCGTGGCCGGGCTGAAGGCGCAGGTGCGCGAGGGCGTCCGCGTGCTGAGCCAGGACGGCCTGGCGCCGGCCGAGCAGGTCGCCAAGCTGAACGCCGAGGCCGCCGACCTGATGGCCGACCAGCAGGCGCGCTGGCGCGAGCTGCGCGAGGAGCTGGCCGACGAGGGCCTGCGGGTGGTGAGCCCGCAGGAGGTCACCGCCGCCGAGCGCACCGCCCTGCAGGACGAGTTCCTGAGGCAGCTGTTCCCGGTGCTGACGCCGCTGGCCATCGACCCGGCCCATCCGTTCCCGTTCATCCCCAACCTCGCCTTCTCCCTGGTGCTGAAGCTGCGGCGGGTGTCCGATTCGCGGATGCTCTACGCCCTGGTGCCGATCCCGGCGCAGGTGGCGCGGTTCTGGGAGCTGCCGGCGCACGGCTCGCGGCGCAAGAGCCAGCGGCGCTTCCTGTCGCTGGAGAACGTGGTGGGGCTGTGCCTCGACCACCTGTTCCCGGGCTGCGAGGTGCAGAGCCAGAGCGTCTTCCGGCTGATCCGCGATTCGGACGTGGAGATGGAGGAGGAGGCCGAGGACCTGGTGCGCGAGTTCGAGGCGCTGTTGAAGCAGCGGCGCATGGGCTCGGTGGTGCGGATCGAGATCGAATCCGACATGTCGGACGAGCTCAGCAGCTTCATCATCACCAACCTGCGGGCCAACCCCGAGGACGTGATCCTGATCGACGGACTGCTGGGCCTGGACGAACTCTCGCAGCTCATTCCGGCCGACCGGGCGGACCTGAAGTTCAAGCCGTTCGAGGCCCGCTTCCCCGAGCGGATCCGCGACCACGCCGGCGACTGCTTCGCCGCTATCCGCGAGAAGGACTTCCTGGTCCACCATCCGTTCGAGAGCTTCGACGTGGTGGTGCAGTTCCTGCGCCAGGCGGCCCGCGACCCAAACGTGCTGGCGATCAAGCAGACCCTCTACCGCACCTCCTCGGACAGCCCGATCGTGGCCGCGCTGATCGAGGCGGCGGAGAACGGCAAGAACGTCACCGCCCTGGTGGAGATCAAGGCCCGCTTCGACGAGGCGGCGAACATGAAGTGGGCCCGCGACCTGGAGCGGGCGGGCGTGCACGTGGTCTTCGGCTTCGTGGAGTACAAGACCCACGGCAAGCTCTCGATGGTGGTCCGCCGCGAGGGCGACGAGCTGCGCACCTACTGCCACTTCGGCACCGGCAACTACCACCCGGTGACGGCGCGAATTTACACGGACCTGTCGCTGTTCACCACCGACCCCGCGCTGGGCCGGGATTCGGCGCGGCTGTTCAACTACATCACCGGCTATGCGCTGCCCGGACGCATGGAGAAGCTCTCCTTCTCGCCGCTCACCATGAAGCGCGACCTCCTGCAGCTCATCGCCCGCGAAGCGGAGAACGCCAAGCTGGGCAAGCCCGCGGCCATCTGGGCCAAGCTGAACGCGCTGGTCGACCCGGTGCTGATCGACGCCCTCTATGCGGCCAGCCAGTCGGGCGTGGCCATCGACCTGGTGATCCGCGGCATCTGCTGCCTGCGGCCCGGCGTGCCGGGGCTGTCGGAGAACATCCGCGTCAAGTCCATCGTCGGCCGCTTCCTGGAGCACTCGCGCGTGGTGGCCTTCGCCAACGGCTCGCCGATGCCCTCGTCCGACACGCGGGTGTTCATCTCCTCGGCCGACTGGATGCCGCGCAACCTGGACCGGCGGGTGGAGGTTCTCACGCCTATCGAGACCCCCACCGTGCACCAGCAGGTCCTGCAGCAGATCATGGTCGCCAACCTGAAAGACGAGGCGCAGAGCTGGACGCTGGACGGCGAGGGCCGCTATACGCGGGATCCGTCCTGGGACCACCCGAGCGCCTTTTCCGCGCACGAGTATTTCATGACCAACCCAAGCCTCTCCGGACGGGGGCAGAAGGTGAAGGACATGCCGCGCGCGATCGATCATGTGGCCACGCGCGGTTAGCCGAGCCCCCGAGAGCGCCCCGGTCCACGACGCCGGCCGCCGGGCCGCCGTCATCGACGTCGGCTCCAACTCCGTCCGGCTGGTGGTCTACCGGCTGGAAGGCCGGGCGATCTGGACCGTGTTCAACGAAAAGGCGCTGGCGGGCCTCGGCCGCGACCTGCCCGAGACCGGGCGACTGTCGCCGCAGGGGGTGGAGACAGCGCTGACGGCGCTGCGCCGCTACCGCGCCGTGCTGCAGGGCTGGGACGAGGGCGAGATCTTCGCCGCCGCCACCGCCGCCGTCCGCGAGGCGACCGACGGACCCGCCTTCCTGCACCGCGCCAAGTCCGAGATCGGCTTCGACGTGCGCCTGCTCTCCGGCGAGGACGAGGCCCGCTACGGCGCCCTGGGCGTGCTGGCGGGCTCGCCTTCGGCCGAGGGGGTGGTGGGCGACGTCGGCGGCTCCAGCCTGGAGCTGGTGCGGGTGTCGGGCGGCCGGGCGGGCGACGGGATCACCCTGCCGCTGGGTCCTTTCTCGCTGGGCGCGCCGCGGGCGATCGACCTCGACAGGACCCGCAAGGCCATCGAGGCGCGGATCAAGCCTGTCGCGGGCCGGTTCGCGAGCCCGGTGCTGCACGCCGTCGGCGGCGCCTGGCGCAACCTCGCGCTGCTGCACATGGAGATGTCCGGCTATCCGCTGCATGTGACCCACCTCTACGAGATGACGCGCAGCGAGGCCCTGGACGTGACCCGCTTCGCCGCGCGCCAGTCGAAGAATTCCCTGGAGCGGATCGAGGGCCTGTCCAAGAAACGCTTCGACACCTTGCCCTACGCGGCCCTGCTGCTGGAGACGCTGATCGAGCGGCTGGACCTGCAGCGGGTGGTGACCTCCGCCTACGGGGTGCGCGAGGGCCTGCTGTTTGAATCCATGACGCCGGGCGAGCGCGGCCTGGACCCGCTGATCGCCGGCTGCGAGGCGCTGACCAGCGTGCGCGGACTGGCGCCCGACCTGGGCGAGGCGCTGGAGGGGTGGCTGACCCCCGCCTTCGGCAAGCTCGCCCCGGTGTTCGCAACGCGGGACGGCATCCTGCTGGCCGCCGCCTGCCGGCTCTCCGACCTGGGCGCGCGACTGCACCCCGACCACCGGGCCGACGTGGTCTTCGAGCAGGTGCTGCGGGCGCCGGTGGCGGGGATGAACCATCCGGAGCGGGCGTTCCTCGCCTGCGCCCTGTTCTCGCGGCACACCACCGCCGCCACGACGCCGGAGCCCAACGTGGTCGCCCGCCTGCTCAGCTCCGAACGGCGCCAGCGGGCGCGGGCCCTGGGCGCCGCCATCCGCCTCGGCTGCGACCTCTCCGGGCGCAACGGGCGGCTGCTGCAGGCCTCGACGATCAGGATCGACGGCGACCGCCTGGTTCTCGCCGCCGATCCGGACCATGCCGACATGCTGCTGGGTGAACAGACCGCCAAGCGGGCGGCGACCCTGGCCGGCGTGTTGCGGCTGAAGCTGCATCTGGGCTGAGCGGCGCCACGGGTTCGCAGGCGACCGCGGCCCTCGGTCTGCTGACGCCTCTCTACGGATGTCCTAGGTTAGCGCGGACATCGCCGCCAGAGAGTCCATGTAATCGCGCCAACCCACGATCTTCCGATCTTTGATCGTAACAACCGAAATGAAGCGGTTTTCGTAGAGTTTGCCGGAGCCGGCGGCGTTGCCCTGAACGTCATACTCGAGGATGACGACGCCTGGAGTCTGGGAAATGTTCACCACGAGCGCGTCCGCGCCCTGCAACGTCATCCCCTCCCCGTAACCAGAATACAGAGCCATGAGGGCTTCACGTCCCACGACCTTTGTCGGGTAACCCGGAAATCGATACCGAAATTCGAACACCGCGTCGGCAGCGATTGTGTCGAAGTAGTGATCACCATCGACAAGGCCCGCCAGGCCCCGCATTACGATATCGAAGAACGGATCGAGCGCGGAAAATGCGGCATAGGCAGGTTCACGCATCGCCCTGATCCTGTCTTCGGAATCCCGACGTTATCTACTCGTGCCGCCAGATCCTGTCAGCATGCGCTCGCAATCTGACGCAGGACTGGGCTCGCGAGCCGTCCGCATTCATAATGCTTCACCTGCGCGTCACCCTGTCCGACGCGCCAGAAGGCGTGCCGCAAGATGATTCCCTGGTCCCTCGTCGACACGGCCACCATGCCCGATGGAGGCGGCGAGCTGCGGCTCATGCGGCGCGGGGCTGAGTTTTCGATCATGTCGGGCGGCATCGAGCTGATGAACAGCCGTGTGAGCGGCTCTGAGGAAGCGCTCGCCACCCTGGCGTGCTCGCGGCTGCAGGGTCGACGCGATCCCCATGTCCTCATCGGCGGCTTTGGAATGGGCTTTACGCTGCGCGCTGCGTTGGCGTGCCTCGGGCGCGACGCCAGGATCACGCTGGGAGAACTTGTGCCCGCGGTCATCGCTTGGGCGCGCGGGCCCATGGCCCACATTTCCGGGCAATGCGTCGGCGATCCCCGCTTGACGATCTGCGATGGCGACGTCGGCGGCATGATCAGGCTGGGTCGGGGCGCATACGACGCCATCTTGCTCGACGTCGACAACGGCCCCGAAGGCCTTACGCGCAAGGCGAACGATCGTCTTTACGACAAGGATGGGCTGATCGCCGCCCGGCGAGCGTTGCGACCGCAAGGCGTCTTGGCCGTATGGTCTTCTACGCCGAACGCGGACTTCACGAGACGGCTCAGGCAGGGTGGATTCGAAGTTGACGAAGTTCGCGTCCGGGCTGCCGGCGGGCGGCGCGGCGCACGCCACGTCATCTGGTTGGCGACGGCCTAGCTAGCCCTTCAGGCGCGGCCAGGCGCGCTACATCAATGTTCTTCATTTGTTCTTGACGCGACCCCCGCCCTACGCCAGGCTGTCGAGTTGGCGTCGCGGCGGATGAACCGGCGAGGTGTTTACCGGTCAACACTTGCCGGTAAACACTCCACGGCGCGTCTTTCGAGCCCAGCGGAATCGTAAGACCATGAAAATCAGAAGGAATCTTCGTGCCTCCGGCGTCGAGATCCCGTCCTCAGAAGTGTTGACCGCCACTTGAAAAGTGTGTTTGCCGCCGAAAGCCGGCCGACCGGTCAACCCCGCAGGGGTTCCGATCGCCGGACGCGGGCGCCCCTACTCCGCCGCGGCGGCCTTCGGCGCCCGGCGCACCTGCACGACGCGCACGCGGGTTCCGTCCAGCACCAGGCCCAGTTCGCCGCGCTTGAGCCTCAGGGCGTCCTCGCCGAACGCCTCGCGGCGCCAGCCGCAGAGCGCCGGGGTGTCGGCGTTGTCGTCATTGGCGATCAGCTCCAGGTCGGAGACGGTGGCGATCAGCTTGGAGGCGACACCGGCGTCCTCGGCCCGGGCCTTGAGCAGCACCTTCAGGAGCTCGACGACGGCGCCGGCCGCCGGCGAGGCCGGGGCGCGGTTGCGCTCGATCACCGGAGCATAGGCTTCCGGGTCCTTCAGGGACTCGCGGATGGCGGCCAGCAGCTCCGGCCCGAAGCGCGAGCCGGAGAAGCCCTTGGGCACCGAGCGCAGGCGGTCCAGGGCCTCGGGGTCGACGGGCGCCTGGGTGGCGATCTCGTCGATGGCCTCGTCCTTCAGGATGCGGCCGCGGGGCTGGTCGCGAACCTGGGCGGTGCGCTCGCGCCAGGCGGCAACGCCCTTGAACACCGCCAAGTACTTGGCGGTGTGGCGGCGCGGCTTCAGCCGCTTCCAGGCCCGCTCCGGCTCGGTGTCGTAGTTGGAATCGTCGGTCAGCCCCTTCATCTCGTCGGCGACCCAGGCGTAACGGCCCTCCTGGTCGAGGCGCGAACGGAGCAGGGGATAGAGCCGCGCCAGGTGGGTCACGTCGGCCAGCGCATAGGTGAGCTGGGCCTCCGACAGCGGCCGCCGCGCCCAGTCGGTGAACCGGCTGGACTTGTCGAGCTCGATCTTCAGCATCTGGCGGACCAGGGCGTCGTAGGCGATCTGCTCGCCATAGCCCGCCGCCATGCCGGCCACCTGGGTGTCGAACAGCGGCTTGGGGACGGCCTTCAGGTTGTAGAAAATCTCCACGTCCTGCCGCGCGGCGTGGAACACCTTGAGGATCGAGGTGTCGCGCAGGATCTCCAGGAACGGCTCCAGGTCGATGCCTTCGGCCAGCGGATCGATCACCGCCTCGGCGTTCTTGGCGGCCGCCTGGATCAGGCAGAGCTTGGGCCAATAGGTCGTTTCGCGCATGAACTCGGTGTCCACGGCGACAAATTCCTGCCCTTTCAACTGATTGCAGAACGCCGCGAGGTCGGCGGTGGTGGTGATGGGCGTCATCCGCTAGCTATAGCCCCGCGTGCGCCCGAGTCTGCAAGCCCGGTCGCACCGGACCGGCAATTTTTCCAGGGACGACCCCCGTCATGACCGAGCGGCCGAACGGGCTGACCTATGCGCAAGCCGGCGTCGACATCGACGCCGGGAACGCCCTGGTGGAGCGCATCAAGCCCCTGGCCAGGGCCACGCGGCGGCCCGGGGCCGAGGCTTCCCTGGGCGGCTTCGGCGCGCTGTTCGACCTGAAGGCCGCGGGCTACGACGACCCGCTGCTGGTCACCACCACCGACGGGGTGGGCACCAAGCTGAAGCTGGCCATCGACACCCGCCGCCACGGGACCGTGGGCATCGACCTGGTGGGCATGTGCGTCAACGACCTGTTAGCCCAGGGCGCTGAGCCACTGATGTTCCTGGATTATTTCGCCACGGGAAAGCTGGACGTGGAGGCCGCGGCGACGGTGGTGGCCGGGATCGCGGAGGGGTGCCGGCAGGCCGGCGCGGCCCTGGTAGGCGGCGAGACCGCCGAGATGCCCGGCCTCTACGGCGACGGCGACTACGACCTGGCGGGCTTCTCGGTCGGCGCGGTCGACCGCGGGCGCGTGCTGCCCCGGCTGGACGACCAGAAGGCCGGCGACCTGCTGATCGGCGTGGCCTCCTCGGGGCCGCACTCCAACGGCTATTCGCTGATCCGCCGCATCGTCGAGCGCTCGGGCCTGGCCTGGGAGGCGCCCGCCCCGTTCCAGGCCGGAAGCGACCTGGCCGACGCCCTGCTGACGCCGACGCGGATCTACGTGAAGAGCGTGCTGCCGCAGATCAAGGCCGGGCGGCTGAAGGGCCTGGCCCACATCACCGGCGGCGGCCTGATCGAGAACCCGCCGCGGGCGATCCGCCCCGGGCTCTCGCCGCGGTTCGACTGGAACGCCTGGACCCTGCCGCCGGTGTTCGCCTGGCTGCAGCAGGTGGGCGGGGTGGCGGAGCACGAGCTGCGCCGGACCTTCAACTGCGGCGTGGGCCTGGTGCTGATCGCCGCGCCGGATGCGGCGCAGGACGTACTGCGGGAACTGCTGGCGGCCGGCGAAGACGCCTTCGTCTGCGGCGAACTGGCGGCGGGCTGACGAAAAAAGCCTCCGATCCTCGGACCGGGGGCTGGCGCCTGGATCTGGAGGTCGTCCGCCCCACGCCTGGCGACGCGGGGCGGAGGGCTCGCCTAATGCTTGGAATGCTTCCTGGTCTTCTTGGTCTCGGTGGTCGCGGCCGGGTCGGTCGAGCTGGTTGTCGCGGCGGCGGCGGAATCCTTCGAGGGCTCCGTAGCGCTCTGATCGGCGGCGGAGGAGCTTGAGCCGGTCGCGGAATCGCCGCTGGCCGGGGCGGGGCTGGAGGCGCTGGTGTCGGCCGCCGACCCGGACGGGGCGGTGGGCGCAGCCGCGGTCGAAGGCGTCGAGGCGCTTGCCGCAGGCGAGGCCGCCGGCTTGGCCGCCGCCGAGGCGGTCGATTGCGCCAGCACGGGGACGGCGGTCAGAAGGCTGGCGGCGGCGGCGCCCGCGAACAGGATCTTGAGGGTCATCTGGAGGTCTCCCGAAGCGGCCCGACCCATGCCGGGCCCGTTTGAGGAGGGGGAGACCACCGTTCCTTCGTGGCCTTAGAAGGGCGACAAACGGCGGACTTCAGGAAAGCGTTCCTAATTGTAGCCTTCATCGTGCCTGAATTGGCGAGCGCCCCGAGCCTCCACGACTGAATCCCGCAAGATCGAACACTGTTGTTTTGCAAATCAGAGATCTGCGCGCCAAGCCTTGCCTTGGCGTGGCGCGCAGATCCTGCATCCTGTGGCTCTCCGCCGGACGGCGGGGACTTAGCCGACGATCTGATCTTGCGTGAAGAACTGGGCGATCTCGATCGCGGCGTTCTCCAGGCTGTCGGAGCCGTGCACCGAGTTCTCGCCGACATTCTTGGCGTAGAGCTTGCGGATGGTGCCCTCGGCGGCCTGCTCGGGGTTGGTCGCACCCATCACCTCGCGGTAGCGGGCCACGGCGTTGTCGCCTTCCAGCACCTGCACCACCACCGGCTGCGCCGTCATCTGGGCCACCAGCTCGCCGTAGAACGGGCGGTCCTTGTGCACCTCGTAGAATTTCCCGGCCTGGGCGTCCGTCAGGCGGATGCGGCGCTGGGCGACGATGCGCAGGCCGGCCCCTTCGATGAGCGCGTTGATCTTGCCGGTCAGGTTGCGCTCGGTGGCGTCCGGCTTGAGGATCGAGAAGGTGCGTTCGGTCATGGGAGCTGTCTGTCTGCTGCGTTGCGAGAGGCGCGGCTTATAGAGAAAGGCTGCGGCGGCCTCAAGCACGCTGGCGAGCCGGGGGCGTGTCTGTTAGGAAGCCGCCCCGCGCCCGCGCCTCCCGCCTCCCCCGTTTCCAGCCGCCAGCATGCTGCAGATCTACGAACTCGTCTTCGACGCCTGGGGCCGCCGTTTCTTCGACGGGGCGACCGTCAGCCTGCCCAAGGACGCCAAGGTGGGCCTGGTGGGCCGCAACGGCGTGGGCAAGACCACCCTGTTCAAGCTGATCCAGGGCGAGCTCGTGCTGGGCTCCGGCGAGATCAACCTGCCCAAAACCGCGCGCCTGGGCGTAGTGGACCAGGAGCATGCGGCCACACCCGTCACCCTGATGGACACGGTGCTGGCGGCCGACCTGCGCCGCGCCGCCCTGATGGCCGAGCTGGAGACGGCGGAGCCGGAGCACCTGGGCGAGGTCTACGCCCAGCTCAACGAGATCGACGCCGACCGGGCGCCCTCGCGGGCGGCGGAGATCCTGTCGGGCCTGGGCTTCTCCAACGCCGACCTCGATCGGCCGATGGCGGAGTTTTCCGGCGGCTGGCGCATGCGGGTGGCGCTGGCCGCGGCCCTGTTCGCCGAACCGGACCTGCTGCTGCTCGACGAGCCCACCAACTACCTGGACCTGGAAGGCGCGCTTTGGCTGGAGGCGCGGCTGCAGCGCTATCCGCACACCGCGATGATCATCAGCCACGACCGCGAGCTGCTGAACAATTCGGTCGACCACATCCTGCACCTGGCCGACGGCAAGCTGACCCTCTACCCCGGCGGCTACGACGACTTCGAGCGCCAGCGCACCGAGAAGCTGCGGCTGCAGGAGTCGGTGCGGGTGAAGATCGAGGCCAAGCGGGCCCACATGCAGGCCTTCGTCGACCGCTTCCGGGCCACGGCCTCCAAGGCCACCCAGGCGCAGTCGCGGCTGAAGATGCTGGCCAAGCTGCCGCCGGTGGGCGCGGTGGTGGAGGACCGCACCATCCCCTTCACCCTGCCCTCGCCGGAGAAGCCCCTGGCTCCGCCGCTGATCCGGCTGGAGGGGGCGAGCGTCGGTTATGGCGCGGGGCCGCCGGTGCTGCGCGGCATGAACCTTCGCCTCGACATCGACGACCGCATCGGCCTGCTGGGCGTCAACGGGGCCGGCAAGTCGACCTTCGCCAAGCTGGCGGCGGGCGCCCTGCCCCTGGGCGACGGCCAGATGCACCGCGACCGGCGGATGCGGGTGGGCTGGTTCCACCAGCACCAGATCGAGGCGATGGACCCCGGGGACACGCCGCTGGAGATCATCCGCCGCGCCCTGCCCGAGGCGAGCGAGGCGGCGCGCCGCGCGCGCCTGGCGCAGTTCGGCCTGCCGGCGCTGAAGGTGGAGACCAAGGTCGCCGACCTCTCCGGCGGCGAGCGGGCGCGGCTGCTGCTCAACATGGTGGCCATGGAACGGCCGCACCTGCTGATCCTCGACGAGCCCACCAACCACCTGGACATCGACTCCCGCCGCGCCCTGCTGGACGCGCTGAACGACTACGACGGGGCCGTGGTGCTGATCACCCACGACCGGTCGCTGATGGAGCTGGTCGCCGACCGTCTCTGGCTGGCGGCGGACGGGACCATCGCTCCCTTCGACGGCGACATGGACGACTACGCCCGCTTCGTCCTCGACCGGGCCCGAGTGGCCGCGCGCGCGCCCTCCCAGGTCGCCGCCCCCGCGCCGGTCGCGTCCCAGCCGCCGGTTCAGGTCCGCAAGGCCAAGGTCCCCACCGGCCCCGCCCGCCGCCGCGCCGAAGCCGCCGAGGCCGCCCTCGCCCGCGCCGCCGGGGCGCTGGCGGCCATCGACCGGGCGCTCGCCGATCCCGCGGTCTTCACCGCCCAGCCGGCCAAGGCCGCCGCCCTCGGCCGCGACCGCACCAGGGCCCAGGCCGCCGTCGAGGCCGCCGAGGCGGAGTGGATGGCGGCCCAGGAAGCCTACGAGGCGTTGAAGGCCGACGCCTGACCCTGGTCTGCATCCTCGAAGTCGCCCCGACGTTTGCAAGGATCGGAGCAGCGAGGAAGCTAGATGGCCGCGGACTCCACACGGGTGGTCCTCACGGCGCTGGCGGGCAACCTCGCGATCGCCGCGGCGAAGTTCACGGCCTTCGCCTTCACCCGCTCGACCGCCATGCTGACCGAGGCGATTCACTCGCTGGTCGATTCCGGCAACCAGGCGCTGCTGCTGGTGGGCCAGAAGCGCGCCAGCCGTCCCTCCGACGAGAGCCATCCGTTCGGCTACGGGATGGAGGTCTATTTCTGGGCCTTCGTCGTGGCCCTGATGATCTTCCTGGTGGGCGGGGCGTTGTCGATCTGGCAGGGCGTCGAGCGGCTGCGCGCCCCCGCCCCGATCGAGCGGCCCTGGCTGAGCCTCGGCGTCATCGCGGTCTCGGCCGTGTTCGAGGCCTCCTCCTTCGCCGTGGCCTACCGGGCGTTCCGCAAGGTGGTGCGCGGCCGCGACGTGCGGCTGTGGCGCTTCCTGAAGATCAGCAAGGACCCCAGCCTGTTCGCCACCCTGATGGAAGACGGGGCGGCCGTGACCGGCCTGGCGATCGCGGGCGTGGGCGTCATGGCGGCGAGCTGGGGACGAATGGCGTGGGCCGACGGCGCGGCCTCGATCCTGATCGGGCTGCTGCTTACCGCCATCGCCATCTTCCTGGCCAACGAGACGCGCAGCCTGATTGCCGGCGAGGCGGCGGCGCCGGACGTCGTCGCGCGGGCCAAGGCCGCGGCCGCCGAGGATCCTCGCGTCGAGGCGGTGGTGGAGGTCGCCAGCCTGCACCTTGGACCGCAGGCGATCCTGGTCGCCGTCACCGTCGATTTCCGCGACGGGCTCAGCGGCGACGAGTTGCATGACGCCGCCGAGGCGCTGACGGAACGCCTGCTGAAGATCGATCCCCGCGTCTGCCGGGTGTTCCTGCGGCCCGGGCGGGCCCGCCGGATTCAGCGCAGGAACGTCACCGCGGCATAGGCGGCCAGCAGCACGCCCAGGGCGACGATCAGC
Organism: Phenylobacterium sp.; assembly: GCF_036502675.1. GTDB lineage: Bacteria > Pseudomonadota > Alphaproteobacteria > Caulobacterales > Caulobacteraceae > Phenylobacterium. The sequence continues at coordinate 19,643 of NZ_DASXYF010000071.1, read as the reverse complement.
AGCCGCCCGGCCAGACGGTTGCGCCGGTCCGTGGGATCGGGCTCGGCGGGCTCATGGGGGTCGCTCATCCGCACTTCACCTCTCGGATCACGCCGGTGTCGGCGTCGAAGAAGAAATTCAGCCGCCGCGGATTGTAGTCCTGGGTCACGGGACAGGTGCTGCAGGCCACTCGCTGCAGGGCGGGAACCACCGGCACCGGGATCTCGCTGCGCGAACGGCCGACCAGGCTGCGATTGTCTTGCGCCCCGCACTCGTCGCGCGCCGGCGCCGATTGGGGCGCCTGCGCGGCGGGCCGCGGCGGCGGAAGCTCGGGCGGCGGCTCGTCGGCGGCGCAGGCCGCCAGCAGCAACAGCGTCGCCCCGCCGACAGCCATCCGGATCCCGGTCATTGCTTTTCCCAACCCCGCCCCTGCTGCTTCCAGTAGGACATGGCGGCCCCCGCCGCCTTCAGCGCGCTCCACTGGGCCCGCGCCACGGCCAGCGCCGCCTCGTCGCGGCCGTCGAACAGCACCATGGCCCGGGCGTAGCCATCAAGCGGGCCCGGCTCGGCGCCGTCCAGCAGAAACAGCGCCTCCGCGCCGTTGGGATTCTCCTGGCCGGTGGTCAGCAGGATCGGCTGGCGCTCGGCGTGCGGCTCGCCCGCCGGCGCGTGTGGCAGGAAGCTGTCGTCGCGATAGGTCCACAGCCACTGGTCCAGGTGCTCGATGCGGCCCGCCTCGCGGGCGCGCACCACCGCCTTCCAGCCGCGGGCGAGCGTCTTCTCCAGCAGCTCCGGCAGGGCCTGCTCCAGCGCCGTCTGCTCCAGATGATAGAACCAGACCTCGGTCAAGCTTCCCCCAAGCCTACTTTTCGTACTTGTCGGCGACCATGCGGTTGAGCAGGCGCACGCCGAAGCCGGTGGCGCCGTCGGGGACGGTGGGAACGGTGGAGGGCTTCTTCCAGGCGGTCGAGGCGATGTCGAGGTGCGCCCACGGCAGGCCGTTCACGAACTTCTGGATGAACAGCGCCGCGGTGATCGAGCCGCCGGGACGGCCGCCGAGATTCTTCACGTCCGCCGCCAGGCTCTCCAGCCCCTTCTCGTATTGCGCCGGCAGCGGCATGCGCCACAGGAGCTCGTCCTCGGCGGCGGCGGCGGCGGCCAGGTTCGCCGCCAGCTCGTCGTCGTTGGAGAAGAGGCCGCCGTAGTCGCTCCCCAAGGCCACGATGATCGCGCCGGTCAGCGTCGCCACGTCGACCATGAACCTGGGCTTGAACCGCTGCTGGCAGTACCAGAGGGCGTCGGCCAGCACGAGCCGGCCCTCCGCGTCGGTGTTGATCACCTCGATCGTCTGGCCGGACATCGAGGTGACGATGTCGCCGGGCCGCTGGGCGTTCCCGTCCGGCATGTTCTCCACCAGGCCCAGAATCCCCACGGCGTTGACCTTGGCCTTGCGGCCGGCGAGCGCGTGCATGAGGCCTGCGACGGCGGCGGCGCCGCCCATGTCCCACTTCATGTCCTCCATGCCGTCGGCAGGCTTGATGGAGATGCCGCCGGTGTCGAAGCAGACGCCCTTGCCGACGAAGGCCAGGGGCTGGCCCTTGCCGGCGCCCTTCCACTGCATCACCACCAGCTGGCTCTCGCGGCGGCTGCCCTGGCCGACCCCCAGGAGGGCCCCCATGCCGAGCTCGGCCATCTCGGCCTCGCCCAGGATCTCCACCTCCAGGCCCAGGCCCTCCAGCGCCTTCGCCCGCCGGGCGAACTCGGCGGGATAGAGGATGTTGGCGGGTTCGGAGACCAGGTCGCGGGCGAAGGCCACGGCGTCGGCCACGGCCGAGAGGGGCGCGAAGGCGGCCAGGGCCGCATCGACGTCGGCGGCGACCACCTGGGTCATGACCACGGAGGGCTTGCGGTCGGCCGGCTCCCTGGTCTTGTAGCGGTCGAACCGGTAGGCGGCGAGGCGCACGCCCAGCGCCATGTGCGCCGCGCGGGCGGCGTCCGGCGCCTCGACCCGCAAGGTCGTCAGACCCGAACCCTTGACGGCGTGGTAGGCCGCGGCCGCGGCGTGCTCCGCGCCCACGTCGGCGAACACCTCGGCCTTGCCCGCGCCCACCAGCAGCACCCGGGCGGCCTCCACGCCGGATGGGGCGGGCAGGTCGAGCAGCTGTCCCTTCGCGCCGGTGAACCGGCCTGCGGCCAGGGCCCGGGTCACGGCGCCGCCCGTCGCCGCGTCCATGGCCGTCGCCGCGCCCGCCAGGGGCTGGCCCTCGAACACCACCAGGGCGTGAGCGGTTTTGGGCGGAGTCGCGGAGTCGGCGACGACGAACTGGATATCCATTCGCACTCTCTCAAGCTCGGGGCGGCCGGACCGCCGATCGTGAGCCGGCGGGCTCCAGCGGCGGTTGTGTGGCGGGGCGGCGCATGATTAGAACAGCTTCGCGGCCAGAGCGCGCCGATTCATCTCTCCGCGCCCTTTTTTGGACAGGTGCGGGCTCGATTGAACCGCCCATCGCTGGACGCGCCGGACGGCGGCGCCGCAGCGCCGTCGGGCGGGTGGGGATCTGGCTGTGCGGATGAAGCCTTAGCCGATGCGCCTGATCGACCGCTATCTCCTGCGCCAGATGCTGGGTCCCACGATCTTCGCCACCTTGGCGCTGTCCATGGTGGCGCTCCTGAGCCAGAGCCTGTCGGCCCTCGATCTGATCATCAACCAGCGGCAGAGCGCGCTGGTGTTCATCAAGATCACCCTGCTGGCCATGCCGCAGCTGGTGAACATGGTGCTGCCCATCGCCCTCTTCGTGGCGGCGCTGGTGTCGCTCAACCGGCTGCACACGGAGCAGGAGATCGTCGTCTGCTTCGCCGGCGGCATGAGCCGCGCCCGGGTGATCGGCCCGGCCATGCGGCTGGCCTGCACGGTGGCCTTCCTGGCCCTGGTGATGAACCTCTTCGTGCAGCCGGCGTCGCTCCGGGCCATGCGCGAGAGCTATTTCGAGGTGAACGCCGACCTGGCCAGCACCCTGGTGCGCGACGGCCAGTTCACCTCCCCGACCCCGGGCCTGACCGTCTATGCCCAATCCGTAGACAATCGGGGGGTTATCCACAATCTCTTCATCCACCAGATCAAGGATGACGGCTCCTCCACCACCTATACCGCCGACGAAGGCCGGCTGATGAAGCGCGACGGCCGCCCGGTGCTCTACATGCACAAGGGCACCACCCAGGAATTCAGCAAGCGTGGCGTCCTGAACTACCTGACGTTCGACGACTATCCCTTCGACCTGTCGCCGCTGAACCAGACCGACGAGCTCATCCACTACAAGCCCTCCGACCGCTACCTGCACGAGCTCCTGTTCCCCGACCTGCAGCAGGACTGGGAGCGCCACAACCACACGCGCCTGCTGGCGGAGGCCACCGCGCGCATCGCGACGCCGCTTTACAACATCGCCGCGGTGGCCATGGCGCTGGCGGCGATCCTGGGCGGCGGCTTCAGCCGGCTGGGCTACGGCCGGCGGATCGCCGCGACGGCGGCCGTGGCCGCGGGCGTGCGGATCCTGGGCTTCATGGTGCAGGCCGGCTGCGAGACCGAGGCCTGGCTCAACCCCCTGCAGTTCGCGCCGCCCCTCGCGGCCATCGCCGTCGCCCTGCGGCTGATCTTCCGGCAGAAGGTCTCGCGGTTCATCGACATCAGGCGCCCGACCCAGCGCCTGACGCGGGCGGCTGCGGCATGATTGGGGCCGGGCGCATCGAACGCTACGTGCTGGAGCGCACGCTCACCTCGGTGGCCTCCGCCCTGGCGGTGATCGTGGCGGTGATCGCGCTGGTGCAGTTCGTCGACCTGTCGCGCACGGTGGGCGTGCGGGCCGACGCCGGGGCGGCGCAGCTGTTCTGGCTCACCCTGCTGCGCTGCCCGGCCATCGTGCTGGTGCTGATGCCCTTCGTCTTCCTGTTCGGCGGCATCGCCGCCTTCGTCGGGCTGAACCGGACCAGCGAGCTGGTGGCGATGCGGGCGGCGGGGGTCTCGGCCTGGCGGTTCATCCTGCCGGCGGCGGGGGCGTCCTTCCTGATCGGGGTGGCGACGGTGACGGTGGTCAATCCGATCGCCGCGGCGCTCAACGCCCGCTACGAGGCCGAGCGCGGCCAGCTGATGGACGCGGCCATGGCCTATGCGCCCAAGGAGGTCTGGCTGCGCCAGGGCGACGACCGCAACCAGATCGTCATCCACGCCAAGGGGCGCGCGACGGTGAACGGCGTCGTCCGCCTGCGCGGGGTGTCGCTGTTCATCTACCAGAAGAACGCCCGCGGGACGCCCGAATTCAAGCGCCGGCTGGAGGCGGGCGAGGCCACCCTGCTGCCCGGTTTCTGGCGGCTCACCGACGTGCGCGAAGCCGGCGCCGGCGAGAACTCGGTGCATTCCGACACCATGTCGATCCGCTCGACCCTGGACGCCGAGGCGGCGATGGAGCGCTTCGCCTCGCCGGAAGCCATCGCCTTCTGGCGGCTGCCGGCGGCGATCCGGCTGACGGAGCTGGCGGGGTTCAGCGCCGCGGGCTATCGGCTGCGATACCAGCAGCTCCTCGCCTCGCCGCTGCTGTTTGCGGCCATGTCGATCCTGGCGGCGGCGTTCTCGCTGCGGCTCTCGCGCCTGGGCGGCCTGGCGGGCCTGGCGGGCGCCGGGGTGACGCTGGGCTTCGTGTTCTTTTTCTTCAACGAATTCTCCGGCGCGCTCGCCGACGCCGGGATCATTCCGCTGTACGCCGCCGCCTGGGCGCCGCCGCTGGTCGCCCTGCTGTCGGGACTGACGCTGCTCTGTTACACCGAAGACGGTTGAATCCTTGGCCGGCCCGGCTATCCATCGGCTCCGCAAAGCCGCGAGGGGAAAGTTAGCGCATATGAGTTCAGGTCGGCGTTCGCGCATCGCCTCGGCCCGACGCGGCCTGCTCGCCGGCGCAGCCCTGGCGGCGCTGTGCTCGCCCGCGGCCGGCGCGCAGGCGGCCGGCACGGCTCCCGCCCCTGCGGCTCCCGCCCCTACGGCGCCGACGGCCCCGCAGGGGCCCGGGCCCGACGGCCTGGTCGGCAACGAGATGTACCTTGAGGCCGACCTCGTCACCCGCAACGACAAGACCCACGTCACCACCGCCACCGGCCAGGCCGAGATGCGCATCGACGGGCGCACCCTGCGGGCCGACGAACTGACCTACGAGGAGGACACCGGCGTCGTCCGCGCCAAGGGCGACATCCAGATCGTCAACGCCGACGGCACGGTGGAGACGGCCAAGGAAGCGGTGATCGACGAGAAGACCAAGGCGGGCGCGGCCACCGGGTTCACCGCGCGCCTGGACAAGAACATCAAGATCGCCGCCTCCAGCGTCGTGCGGCGCAACGACACCATCCAGCAGCTCAACCGGGCGATCTACACCCCCTGCCCGATCTGCGTGGGCGACAAGCCGGTGCGCCCCACCTGGTCGATCCAGGCGGACAAGGTGGTCCAGGACAAGAAGAAGCAGATCATCTACTATCGCAACGCCGTCATCCGGGCGTTCGGCGTTCCGGTGATCTACCTGCCGGTGTTCTGGCACGCCGACCCCAGGGCGAAGCGCAAGTCCGGCCTGCTGCAACCCAAGGCGTCGCTCTCCGACCGGCGCGGCTTCTCCTACGAGCAGCCCTACCTGATCATCACCTCGCCCTATTCCGACGTGACGGTCAGCCCGCAGATCAACACCAAGGTGAACCCGTTCCTCAACATGCGGGTCCGCAAGCGCTTCTACTCGGGAACGGTCGACGCGCGTTTCGGCTACACCTACGAACGCGACTTCAACGGCGACGGAGACCGGGTGGGCGACCGCACCTCGCGCAGCTACATCCTGGCTGGCGGCGGCTTCCAGATCGACGAGAAATGGCGCTGGGGCTTCACCGCCGAGCGGACGTCCGACCGGCTGATCTTCGACAAGTACGAGGTCGGCGCGGTCTACGAGGCGCGCGGACCCTACGTGGCCGACGACCGGCGGCTGATCTCGCAGCTCTACACGGTGCGGCAGGACCAGCGGTCGTACTTCTCGCTGGCGGGCATGAGCGTGCAGGGCCTGCGCCCCGGCGACAACGACCGCGCCTTCCCGATCATCGGGCCGCTGGTCGACGCCCGCTGGGAGCCGGCGCAGGGGCTCGTCGGCGGCCGCCTGCGGCTGCAGGCCAGCGCCGTGGCGCTCACCCGCGAGCAGTCGCAGTACGACGTCGCCGGCCAACGGACGCCCGGCCTCGACAGCCGCCGGGTGACCGGCGAGGCCGACTGGCGCGCCTCCTGGACCAGCGCCATGGGCCTCCGGGTCGAGCCCTTCGTGAACCTGCGCGCCGACGCCTACGACCTGGCCGACCTGCCCAGCGGGACGACCCGCACCTCCTCGAGGGAGACCCGCGCCCTGGCGGTGGCCGGCGCCGACCTCTCCATGCCGTTCTTCCGCCGCTGGAGGAACTCCACCGTCATCCTGGAGCCCCTGGCGCAGGTCGCGGTCTCGCCCGACGCCCACGCCATCGTGATCGGCCGCACGGCGACGGGCGCGCCGGTCTACCTCAACGAGGACAGCGTCGCTTTCGAGTTCGACGAGTCGAACCTGTTCCGCGCCAACAAGTTTCCGGGCTTCGACCTCTACGAGACCGGGACGCGCCTCAATGTCGCGGGCCGGGCCTCGGTGCTGTGGGATGACGGCCGGCGGGCCAGCCTGCTGGTGGGCCGCAGCTTCCGCACCCAGCGCGACGACGTCTTCTCGCCCCAATCCGGCCTGAGCTCCAAGGCCTCGGACTGGGTGGTCGCCGGCGACGCCCAGCCCATCAGGGGCCTGACCCTGTTCACCCGCGCGCGGTTGGACTCCGAGACGTTCGCCGTGCACCGGGCCGAAAGCGGGGCGAACGTGGCGACGAAATGGGGCTCCGGCTACGTCCGCTATCTGCGTGACGACCACGACATCAACGGCAACAAGACCGAGAACCTGGACCTGGGCGGCGAGGTCTACCTGACCCGGCATTGGGGGGTCTCGGCCTACGGCAACCGCGACCTGGTGCAGCGCGCCTGGGTGATCCGCGACCTGGGGATCGTCTACCGCGACGACTGCACGCGCTTCGAGATCGTCTATCGGCACGAGGACACGGTGATCGGGCGGCTGGGCCCCTCGAACTCCGTGGCGATCCGCCTAACCCTCGCCACATTGGGCGAACCTGTCTATACCCGCTAGCCTCCGGCCCATAGGGCCGCACCAAGGAATGAAATCACCCATGATGCGCGTGCGTTACGTCAACGGCAGGGCCGCGCGGCGCGCCGCCCTGGTCGCGCTCATGCTGTCCGCTTCGCCGCTCGCCGCCGCGGCCCAGGCCGCGGCTCCGACGCAAATCGCTCCCCCGCCAGCCGCGCCTCCGGCCGGTCGCAACATGTCGGAATCGGTGGCGGCGATCGTCAACGACCAGATCATCTCCACCTACGACCTCGCCCAGCGGATGCGGCTGCTGATCGCCACCTCCGGGGTGCAGCCCACCGAGCAGACCCTGCCGCAGTTCCAGCGCGAGGCCCTGGTCTCGCTGGTCGACGAGCGCCTGCAGCTCATCGAGCTGCGCCGGCTGGAGAAGGACCAGAAGATCGAGCTCGTGGCCACCAACGACGAGGTCGACGAAGAGCTGTCGGGCATGGCCCAGCAGAACAACATGACCCGCGACCAGTTCGTCGGGGCCCTGGGGGCCCAGGGCATCGGGCCGGAGACCCTGCGCGAACAGGTGCGCGCCAACATCAGCTGGCAGCGCTGGATCCGCGGCCGCTACGGCTCGCGCCTGCGGATCGGCGAGGACCAGATCAAGGCGGCGCAGAAACAGGCCGAGGCCGCGGCCTCCAAGCCGCAGTACCAGATCAGCGAGATCATGATCGACGCCGGCCGCGTCGGCGGCATGGACGCCGCCCTGCAGGGCGCCAACCAGCTCGTGGTGCAGATCCAGAAGGGCGCGCCCTTCCCCGCCGTCGCCCGGCAGTTCTCCGCCCTGCCCACCGCGGCCAGCGGCGGCGACGCCGGCTGGGTGTCGACCGGCGAGGTCGTCCCGCAGGTGCAGCAGGCCCTCGACCAGATGCGTCCGGGCCAGCTCTCCACCCCGATCCCGGTGAAGGACGGCGTCTACATCGTCTACCTGCGCGACAAGCGCGCCGGCGCCGGCGCGGCCCTGGTGAGCATGAAGCAGGCCGCCGTCGCGCTGAACGCCCAGGCCTCGGACGCCGAGGTGGCCGCCGCCCGCGCCAAGCTGGAGAGCCTGCGCCCCACGATCACCGGCTGCGAGACCCTGGAGGCTGCGGCCGCCAAGGTTCCCGGCGTGGTGGCCGGCGACCTGGGCGAGGCCGAGATCAAGGACCTGGCGGCGCCCTTCCGCGCCGCGGCCGAAAGCCTGCAGCCCGGCCAGGTGTCCGAGCCGATCCGCACCAGCGCGGGCCTGCACCTGGTGGCGGTCTGCGGCCGGCGCGCCGCCGGCGACCAGGAGATCTCGCACGATCAAATCGAGAATCGCCTTTATGGTCAGCAGCTGAGCATGATCTCCCGGCGTTACATGCGGGATCTCAGGAATTCGGCCACAATCGAGACGCGGTGAGCAACGGACCTATCGCCCTGACGCTTGGTGACCCCGCGGGGATCGGCCCTGAAATCATCGTCAAGGCCTGGAACGAACTGCGCCACACCGGGCACCCCTTCATGGTGGTGGGCGACTTCCAGTCCCTGGCCTCCGCCTCCGTCGCCGGCGCCTCGATCCTCCGGCGGGTGACCGCCCCCGCCGACGCGGTGAAGGCCTTCCCCGCCGCCCTGCCGGTGCTCGACATCCCCCTGCGGTCGCCGGTGGTGGCGGGCCAGCCCTCGTCCATGGCGGCCTCCGCGATCATCCGCTGGATCGAGACCGCGGTAGGCCTGGCGCTCTCCAACGTGGTCTCGGCCCTGGTCACGGCGCCCATCGCCAAGGCGCCGCTCTACGAGGCGGGCTTCCGCTTCCCCGGCCACACCGAATTCCTGGGCGAGCTCACCGCCGCGGCCAGCTTCGACGGCGCGCGTGGCCCGGTGATGATGCTGGCCGCCCGCGACCTGCGGGCCAGCCTGGTGACCGTGCACGAACCGCTGGCCGAGGTGTCCGGCGCGCTCAGCGTCCAGGGGATCGTCAATGCGGGCCTGGTCACCGCCCAGGCCTTGCGCACCGACTTCGGGATCGAGGCGCCGCGGCTGGCGGTGGCCGGGTTCAACCCGCACGCAGGCGAGTCCGGCAAGCTCGGGCGTGAGGAAGTCGACATCATCGCCCCGGCGATCCGTGCGCTCCGCCACCTGGGCGTCGACGCCACCGGCCCCTGGCCGGCGGACACCTTGTTCGCCGAGGAGATACGCCGCCGCTACGACGGTGCGGTCTGCCTCTACCACGACCAGGCGCTGATCCCGGTGAAGATGCTGGACTTCTGGGGCGGGGTGAACATCACGCTGGGCCTGCCGATCGTGCGCACCTCCCCCGATCACGGCACGGCGTTCGACATCGCCGGCCGCGGCCAGGCCCGGGCCGACAGCCTGGTGGCGGCCCTGAAGCTGGCCCGCGAGATCGCCCAGCGCCGCAGCGCATGAGCCTGGGCGCCCTGCCGCCCCTGCGAGAGGCGTTGGAGACGCACGGCCTCCTGGCGCGCAAGTCGCTGGGGCAGCACTTTCTCCTCGACCTCAACATCACCCGCAAGATCGCCCGGCTGGCCGGGCCGCTGGAGGGCGCGACGGTGATCGAGGTCGGGCCGGGCCCCGGCGGCCTGACCCGCGCCCTGCTGGAAGCGGGGGCCAAGGTGGTGGCGGTGGAGAAGGACGCCCGCTTCCGGCCGCTGCTGGAGGACCTGGCGATCGCGGCGGACGGCGCGCTGCAGCTCGTGCTGGCCGATGCGCTGGCGGTGGACGAGGCGGCGCTGGTGGGCGGCGCGCCGGCCGCGGTCGTCTCGAACCTGCCGTACAACGTCGGCACGCCGCTGCTGGTGAAGTGGTTGACCGGCGGCTTCCGCCCCACGGCCATGACCCTGATGTTCCAGAAGGAGGTCGCCCGGCGGATCGTTGCGCCCCCCGGCTCCGGCGTCTACGGCCGCCTGAGCGTGCTGGCCCAGGCCTGCGCCCGGTGTGAGCTGGTGATGGAGGCGCCGGCGCGGGCCTTCACCCCGCCGCCGAAGGTGGATTCCGCCGTGGTGCGCGTGACGCCCCGGGACGACGCGCCGGACGGGCGGCGGCTGGAGGCCCTGCAGACCGTGACGGGCGCCGCGTTCGGTCAGCGCCGCAAGATGCTGCGGGCGAGCCTGCGGCCGCTGGGCGGCGAGGCGCTGTGCCGCGCCGCCGGCCTGGCCCCGGAGAGCCGGGCGGAGGCGATCCCGGTGGCCGGGTTCCTGGCGCTGGCCGACGCCTGGCGCGCCGCGGCCGGCTGAGGCGCGCGGCGGCCAGGCGAAGGCTGCGCTGGAGCGCGACGACCGGAAGCCAAAGCCGGTTCCGGCGTCCGTCACGCGCCGTTTCTGCAGGATTGCGGGGCGGGCTGGCCCCAAACCGGGCCGGCCCGCTCCAGACATTACGGCATGTTGTTGCCGACGCTGTTGAAGGTGTTGCCGATCTTCGGCCCCAGCAGGCTCAACGCGCTCACCAGCGCCAACGCGATGAGCGCGGCGATCAGGCCATACTCGATCGCCGTGGCGCCCGACTCGTCGGCCACGAATTTCTTCAGTAGTTTTGTCAATTGAAGCCCCTTCTCCGTCATAGGCGTGACCATACGTCGCACACCATGCGCATCTGAGGTTACCTGCAGGTAAATCTAACAATATCCGGAAATTCTTATCTTTAGTTACTGTATATTATCTATAATCTCGCCCGCCATGCCTTGACGATGCTGGCGCCGAGATGTCCGCGTGATGAATAGGATCAGGATGCGTTGACCGCCAGGACCATGGCGGCGGCGAATCCGGCCAGGCCCACGGCCAGGCTGGCGGCCCACGTCGGCCAGGGCGATCTCATGGCGAGACCTCGCGCCGCGGACCCTTGCGGTCCCCCCAGCCACAACCCTGCATCGCCCGCACCCCTGGTTGATCACGTTCACCCAGGACAACCGTGTATCGCATTCCCGGGGGGCGCCGCACTGCGACAGGGCGCCGCGGGCGACTTGGCTGCACCCGCCGGCCGGCCTGGCCCCAGGGGCGCGGTCGACGCCATGCCGTCCCGGCCGCCCGATCCTCCGGACGCTGCAGGCCTGGACCGGGGCGGCGAAACGGCTTTCCCTTTCCGCCCCGCGACACTAGGTGACGGCGCAAGCTTCACCCTGGAGGACCGGATGGCCGACGTGACCGAGGGCGCGCAAGCGCCGGACTTCGAGCTGAGCGGGCCCGGCGGGCCGATCCGCCTCGCCGACTTCAAGGGCAAGGCGCTGGTGCTCTATTTCTACCCCAAGGACAACACCACCGGCTGCACCAAGGAGGCGCAGGAATTCAGCGCCCTGGCCGCCGAGTTTGCGACCGCCGGCGCGACGGTGGTCGGCGTCTCGAAGGATTCCGTGGCTTCTCACGAGAAGTTCAAGACCAGGTACGACCTGGCCGTACCGCTGGGCTCCGACCCGCAGGGGGCGGTGATCGAGCGCTATGGCTCATGGGGGGAGAAGACCCTCTACGGGCGCAAGTACATGGGGATAGACCGCTCCACCTTCCTGATCGACAAGGCCGGCAAGATTCGCCGCATCTGGCGCAAGGTGAAGGTGGCGGGCCATGCCGCCGAGGTGCTGAAGGCCGCGCAAGCCCTTTAAGGTCAAGCTGTTGCCGCGGCGCCCGACGCGCGCCTTCCGCCGGACCGCCCACCCGGGCGCGCGAGGCCCTCGCCGCGCCCCTGTGATGGATTTGCCGCGTCCGGCCCGATTCGGCGGCGCGGGACCGGCTTCGGCGGCGCACACCCTGGTCCGCGACTTGGCGCTGCGTTAACCATGGACGACCCAGGCTTCGGGGCGCCGGAGGCCCCCGCGCGCGTGCGCGCCGGAGCTCTTGCGCCCTCGGGGAATCTCATCGCATATCGCCGGAGCCTTGAGTTTCCGAAGCGGTGAGCATGAAACGCCTCGCGCGCCTACGCCGATCGCTGGAAGAGCTGTTCCCGGAACGGCACCTCTACATCCGTTCAGGCGGCGCGATGAAAGGCTTCGTCCTCACCCCCGGCAAGCAGATGGCCGCCGCCGGCGGCGTGGCGGTCTGCGCGCTCTGGATGGGCGTGGCGACCGCGGCCATGATCATGAATGCGTTCGCCCTGACCACCGGCGACCGGGAGGTCGCCCGCACCGAGGCGAAGTACGAGCGCTGGATCGCCGACCGCCAGGCCCGCCTGAACAGCGCCATGGCCCAGCTGGACGCCTCTGACGGCTCCATCGGCGCCGTGGCCGCGACCGTGGAGAAGCGCCATGCGGCGCTCGCCCTGCTGCTCACCGACCTCAAGGACCAGCCCGGCGCCGCCGAGGCGCTGACGCCGGCGATCAGCCGCGCCCTGGCCGCCCCGGACGCCAATCCGCTGCACCGGGTCGAGATGGTTCGCATCAGTCAGGAGCAACTGCTGGACGCCGCCGACAGCTACGCCAAGAGCCGGGCCGACCGCCTGCGCCTGGCCTTCCGTCTCGCGGGCCTCACCCCCTCGACCTACATACCCGCGGGCAGCGCCCTGGGCGGACCGCTGATCGAGGCCAAGGACCCCCGGGCCCTGGCCGCCGTGCTCGACGTGGACGAGGATTTCGCCGAGCGGGTCCAGCACACCGCCGAGGGCCTCTCCGAGGCGCGCGCGCTCAATACGGCGCTCGACCGCCTGCCCCTCGCGCACCCCACCGAGAACACGCCCAGGTCCAGCGGCTTCGGCGTGCGTTTCGACCCCTTCACCGGCCGTCCCGCCTTCCATTCCGGCCTCGACTTCGCCGGCGGCTTCATGACGCCCATCCAGGCGACAGGCCCGGGCGTGGTCTCGTTCACCGGCGTCCGCTCCGGCTACGGCAACACCATCGAGATCGACCATGGCGGCGGCCTGAAGACCCGCTACGCCCACCTGCAGGGCATCGCCGTCCGCATCGGCCAGCGCGTGGCCGTGGGCCAGCGGATCGGCGCCATGGGCTCCACCGGCAGGTCCACCGGCCCGCACCTGCACTACGAGGTGTGGGTCGACGGCCGCCCGCAAAATCCCGACCGCTTCGTAAGGGCTGGCGAGTATGTTCTCCAAGGCAGCTAAACCGGACCCTGGCCCCATGAAGGCGCCCGCACCGAAGACCGACAACGGAGGCGCCTCCGGGAGCCCGGACGCCGCCGGCGCCCGCAAGCCCAAGGTGGCGACGCTGATCGCCGAGAACATCACCATCGAGGGCGGGGTCGCCGGCGACGGCGAGCTGCACGTGGACGGCGTGGTGCGCGGCGACATCAGGGTGGCCAAGCTGACCATCGGCGAGACCGGCCATGTGGAAGGCACCATCACGGCGGAATCGGTGGAGAACCGCGGCCGGATCGTGGGCGCGGTCACCGCCAAGCAGGTGCGCCTCCACGCCTCGGCCTATGTGGACGGCGACATCACCCACGAGCAGCTGGCCATGGAGATCGGCGCCTTCTTCCAGGGCCGCAGCCTGAAGTTCCAGCGGCCGGCCGGCGCCCAGCAGCCGCAGATCAGCGCCCCGGCCTCACCCTCCCTGCCGAAGCCGGACGGCGAACCGAAAAGCGTCGCCTAGCCCTTCTTCCGGTCGACACGGCTCGGTCTGAAGACGCTCTCCCTCCGGGCGGAGGTCCTGCTTACTCCGCCGCGTCGGCGTCGCGGGTGACGCCGACGCGCTGCGCCAGCGAGGCGCCCATGAAGGCGTCGAGGTCGCCGTCGAGCACGCCCTGGGTGTCGGACGTCTCCACGTCGGTGCGCAGGTCCTTGACCATCTGGTAGGGCTGCAGGACGTAGGAGCGGATCTGGTGGCCCCAGCCGATGTCGGTCTTCTGGTCCTCCAGCGCCTGCTGCGCCGCCTCGCGCTTCTGCAGCTCCAGCTCGTAGAGCCGGGCCCGCAGCATCTTCCACGCCTCGTCCCGGTTTTGGTGCTGTGAGCGGCCGGCCTGGCAGGCCACGGCGACGCCGGTGGGGATGTGCGTCAGGCGCACGGCGGAATCGGTCTTGTTGATGTGCTGGCCGCCGGCGCCGGAGGCCCGGTAGGTGTCGGTGCGCACGTCGGCCGGATTGATCTCGATCTCGATGGTGTCGTCCACCACCGGATAGACCCAGACCGAGGCGAAGGAGGTATGGCGCTTCGCGTTCGAATCGAACGGCGAGATCCGCACCAGGCGGTGCACGCCGGCCTCGGTCTTCAGCCACCCGTAGGCGTTCGGACCCGAGACCTGGATGGTGGCCGACTTGATCCCGGCCTGTTCGCCGTTGGTCTCCTCGACGAACTCCACGCCGTAGCCGTGCGCCTGGGCCCAGCGGCTGTACATGCGCAGCAGCATGCCGGCCCAGTCGTTGGACTCCGTGCCGCCGGCGCCCGAGTTGATCTCCACATAGGCGTCGTTGCCGTCGGCCTCGCCGGACAGCAACGCCTCGAGCTCGGCGCGGGCCGCGCGCTCCTTCAGGGCCTTGAGCTGGGCGCAGGCCTCGTCGAAGGCCGCCTCGTCGCCCTCGACGTCGGCGAGCTCCGCGTAGCCGATGGCGTCGGCCAGCTCGCTTTCGAGGCTCTGCACCGCCTCGACCTGCGAAGCCAGGCGCTGGCGGTCGCGCATCAGGCTCTGGGCGGCCGAGGGACTGTCCCAGAGGCTCGGGTCCTCGACCCGGGCGTTCAGTTCATGCAGGCGGCGGAGGGCTGGCTCCCAGTCAAAGACGCCTCCTGAGCAGTTCGATCGACTGCTCGACGTCGGCCTTTCCGGCCTCGACATCCGCTCTCATGGGTGACTCCAGTGTGGGGCGCGGGAGATAGCCCGCGCCGGCCTTCAATACAATCCATTCAGGTCGTCGGACTTCTTGCCGGCTGGCGCGGCCGGCGGCGGGAGCGGAAACTGCGACCCCGGCAGACCCGGCGCATAGGGCTGCGGACCGGTCCGCACGCCCAGGCCGGCCGGGACCGCCAGCTTGGGCTCGGTGCCGGGCCGGAAGGCTTCGCGGATGCCGCGCACCATGGCGAACTTGGCGTTGGCGGGCGCCTTGAAATCGTCCGGCGGGTAGCCCTTGATGGCCTCCTTCATGAACTCGACGAAGATCGGCAGCGCGGCCTGGGCGCCGGTCTCGCCGTGACCCAGGCTGCGGTTGTCGTCGAAACCCACGAACACGCCGACGACGATCTGCGGCGTGAAGCCCTCGAACCAGGCGCTGCGGTACTCGTTGGTGGTGCCGGTCTTGCCGCCCACCGGGCGGTTCAGCACCAGCGCGGCCGTGCCGGTGCCGCGCTGGACCACGCCCTGCAGCATGGAGGTGATCTGGTAGGCGGTGATCGGGTCGAACATCTGCGTGCCCGAGGGCTGGATTCGCGGACTTTCGTCGCCGTTGAAGCCCGCCCGGCAATGCGGGCAGTCGCGGCGGTCGGCGCGGAAGATCGTCTTGCCCTCGCGGTCCTGCACCAGTTCGATCAGGTGCGGCTCGACCTTGCGCCCGCCGTTGACAAAGGAGGCGTAGGCGGTCGTCAGCCGGAAGGGCGAGGTTTCGCCGGCCCCCAGCGCCATGGAGAGCACGGGATCCATCTTGTCCACCACGCCCAGCCGGGTGGCCATGTCGGAGATCCTGCGCATGCCGACGCCCTGCGCCAGGCGCACGGTCATGGTGTTAAGCGACAGCTCCAGGCCCCGGCGCAGGACCTGCGCCCCCAGGAAGTTGTGGTAGTAGTTTTCCGGCGACCAGACTTCGCCCTGCTTGGCGCCGGGCAGGCTGATGGGCGCGTCGGCCACCACGCTGGCGGGGGTGTAGCCGTTTTCCAGGGCGGTGGCGTAGACGATCGGCTTGAAGGCCGAGCCCGGCTGGCGCTGGGCCTGGGTGGCGCGGTTGAAGTTGGACAGCGAATAGGAATAGCCGCCGACCATCGCCAGCACCCGGCCGGAATGCGGCTCCATGGCCACCAGGGCGCCGTTCACCGCGGGGACCTGCTTCAGCAGGTAGCCGCCTTGCGGACCCGGGGCGACGAAGATCAGGTCGCCGGCGGAAAGCCCCTTCCCGGCCTTGGCCCAGGCCACGTCGGCCGCCACCAGCGAGCCCGTCGAGCCGCCCGGCAGGCGCACGCGCACCGCGCCGTCGGCGGAGGCGACCAGCGCCGGGCTCCAGTCGCGGCGCTCCGCGGGGCGGGCCATGCGCCTGGCGGCGTCCTCCCAGCCTTCGGGGCTGTCCAGGTGGCCCCAGGCCCCGCGCCAGCCGTGCCGGCGGTCATAGGCCTCCAGGCCGTCCATCAGCGCGATCCGCGCCGCGGTCTGCAGCCGCGGATCGAGCGTGGTGCGCATGTAGTAGCCGCCCTCGTTCAGGCGCTCGCCCAGGGTGGCGTGGCCGCGGCGGCGGACCTCCTCGACGAAGTAGTCGGCGTCCTTGTACTTGGCGCGGCTGGGCTCGGCCTGGACCTTCAGGTCCTCCTGCTTGGCCGCCTCGGCGTCCGCCCGGCTGACCCAGCCCAGAGCGGCCATCTGGTCCAGGATCATGTTGCGCCGGGTCATGGCGGCCCGCTTCTGGCGGATCGGGTGGTAGTTCTGCGGCCCCTTCGGCAGGGCGGCCAGGTAGGCGCACTCGGCCAGGTCCAGGTCGGTGATCGACTTGCCGAAATAGTTGTAGGCCGCCGCCCCCACGCCATAGGAGCGGTAGCCCAGCCAGATCTCGTTCAGGTAGAGCTCGAGGATCTGCTCCTTGGTGAGGGTCTGTTCCAGCCGCCCGGCGAGGATGGCCTCCTTCAGCTTGCGCCCGACCGTGGCCTCGCTGCTCAGCAGCACGTTCTTTGCCACCTGCTGGGTGATGGTCGAGCCGCCCTCGAAGCGCTTGCCCTCGACAGCGTTGACCACGTTCTTCAGCATCGCCCGGCCGAGGCCGGTCACGTCCACGCCGCCGTGGCGGAAGAAGTTGTGGTCCTCGGCCGCCATGAACGCCTGGGCGAGCTGCGGCGGGATGCGGTCGTAGGGCACGAAGATCCGGCGTTCGTTGGAAAACTCGCCGATCAGGGTGCCGTCGATGGCGTAGGCGCGCGTGGCGGTCGGCGGCCGGTAGTCCACCAAGTCGCCGGCGTCGGGCATGTCGTGGAACAGCCAGGCCGCATAGATGGCGAGCGCCAGACCCGCCACGGCCACCGCACTGAGGACGGTCACGCCTGCGATGGCGAGCCACTTGCCGGGGGGATTCAACGCGCTGGGACCTCCGCGGGCGCCCACGTCCCGCCCTGCGGTCTCTACCCTGCCTCGCGGCGGGCGCCAACACGCCCCTCGCCCGGGAGGCGAGCGCCGGCACCGCGGCCGCGAGGCGCCGCCGAAGCGGTGCAGCGCGCTGGATTACAGGAGATTTTCCGCGTTTCCGCGCGCCGGCCACGCCGGCTTCAACGCGCCGCCAGCCGGGTCTCGCGGGCGAAATAGTCGTCGATGGCGTCGCCGACGGCGTTCATCAGCCGGGTGCGCCGGCCGGCGTCGCGCAGGGCCGATTCGTCGCCCGAGTTGGTGATGAAGCCCATTTCCAGCAGCACGGCCGGCACGTCGGGCGCCAGCAGCACCACCAGGCCTGCGTCCCGGTGGCTGCGGCGCAGCAGCGGGGTCTGGCGCTCCACCCGCACCAGCAGGCCCTCGGCGAAGGCGGC
Organism: Phenylobacterium sp.; assembly: GCF_036502675.1. GTDB lineage: Bacteria > Pseudomonadota > Alphaproteobacteria > Caulobacterales > Caulobacteraceae > Phenylobacterium. Next base: position 1,889 of record NZ_DASXYF010000071.1, on the reverse strand, counting down.
CGAGCGGTTCTTGGTCGCCCGCTGGGTCAGGTCGAGCAGGATGTCGCTGACCCCGGAGTCGCCGGCCATGTTGGCCTTCATGAACCAGTCGTCCTTGTTGACGAACTTGGCCGCCCGCGACGAGGCCTTCTCGGAAAGGGTGTAGACGCTGGCGCCGCGCAGGTTCGGATCGGAGCCGGCGTCGGCGTGCAGCGAGATGAACAGGTCCGCGTCGGCGCGGCGGGCGATCTGCACCCGCGTCTCCAGCGGGACGTAGACGTCGCTCTGGCGGGTCAGCACCACGCGGTAGCGGCCGCTGTTCTCCAGCCGCGCCTTGAGTGCGCGCGCGGCGGCCAGGGTGACGTCCTTCTCCACGCCCTGCGCCCCGTGGGCGCCGGGGTCGCGGCCGCCGTGGCCGGCGTCGATCACCACCACCTTCTTGAGCGAGAGCGGCGCGGCCCGGCTCGGCAGGGGCCGGGAGGTCAGGCGCAGCGCCGAGGCCGGGTTGAGCCCGCCGGGGAACGCCTGCAGAGGGGCGGCGCGGCCGAGCGCCGGCGCCGGCCCGGCGGCGGCCAGGTCGATCACATAGCGGTAGGCGCCGATCCCGTCGGCCGGCGGCAGCAGGAAGCGGCGCTTGATCACCGCGTCGGCGGCGAGGTCGAGCCGCAGGCGCGCGCCGCCGGAGGCCTCGTCGAGCATCCAGGCCTTCACCAGGCCCTGCCCCCCGCCCTGCTGTCCGGAGCCGGCGGAGACCCCCGCCAGGTTGACCACGACGCGACGATCCGCCGCGCCGTCGGCGGCGAGCTTGCCGGTCGCCGAAGCGTTCAGGTCGATGACGATGCGGGTCGCGGTGCGGTCGCCGCCCAGCCGGATCTTCAGCACGTCGGCGTGGGTCGTGGCGGCGTGCGAGACGGCGAAGGCCCCGAGGCACACCAATCCACCCGCCGCGATGGCTGCGAACCGGAATTTTGCGCCTCTGATGACGTCGCTCAGCCCCGCGAGCATCCGCCGCCCCACCACCGTTCTCGTTAACTCTGATCGGCGGACTATACGCCGCCCGCCGGGTAACAAAGCGTTAAACGCCTCCCGCGCGAGCGTCGTGCTTTTCTTTTGCGCCCTGCTGTTGCAATGTCGCCCTGCGCGCAAGTCGTTCCGGCGTCGGCCGGGTCCTGTTCCGCGCGAAACCCCGTGTCAGCGGCGAGGCTCAGGCCTTCGGCCGAGACGCACCCTCCGACACGCGCCTTACCCGCGCGCCAAGGAACACATCAATGGGCAGCGCTGCTCAAGCCCCTCATCGGCTCTTCGCCGTCCGCTTCGCCTCAGTCGGCGTCGCGGCTTCCGGCGCGCGCGCCCGCATCACAGCAAGGCTGCGCCCGGGCTACGCGCCCGGACTGCGCCGCGGAGATTCGTTTTATGACCAAGAAGATGTTGATCGACGCCGCCCACCCGGAAGAAACCCGCGTGGTGGTGATCGACGGAAACCGCGTTGAAGAGTTCGATTTCGAAAGCCAGAACCGAAAGCAGCTGCGGGGTAACATCTACCTCGCCAAGGTGACCCGGGTCGAGCCGTCGCTGCAGGCGGCCTTCATCGAGTATGGGGGCAACCGCCACGGCTTCCTCGCCTTCAACGAGATCCACCCCGACTACTACCAGATCCCGGTCGCCGACCGCGAAGCCCTGCTGCGCGAGGAGGCCGAGGAAGAGGAAGAGCATCACGCTCCCGCCGCCCGCGAATCGGACGGCGAGGACGACGACGACGCCGAGGCGGACGACGACGACGTCATGGAGGAAGAGGTCGCCCGGCGCCGCCGGCGGCTGATGCGCAAGTACAAGATCCAGGAAGTGATCCGCCGCCGGCAGATCATGCTGGTGCAGGTCGTCAAGGAAGAGCGCGGCAACAAGGGCGCGGC
>NZ_DASXYF010000070.1:0-25996 GCF_036502675.1 Phenylobacterium sp. | reverse complement strand
ATCATCCAGAAGATCTGGTTCGGCGAACGGCCCTTCGTCCACCAGGGCAAGTTCTGGAGGATCGAGGTCGAAGAGCCGCGCCTGCCGCTGTTCGACGCGCACATCCGGCCGCTGCAGAAGAACGGCCCGCCGATCGGGGTCTCGGGGCTGAGCCCCAACTCCCCAACCCTGAAGATCGCCGGCCGCATGGGCTTCCTGCCCATGAGCCTGGCCTCCAGCGTGCCCGCCCTGAAGAGCCATTGGGACGCCTACGAGGCGGGCGCCTACGCGGCCGGCCGCACCACCAACCGCGCCGACTGGCGGGTCGTCAAGGAGATCGTCGTCGCCGAGACCGACGCCAAGGCCGAGAAGATCGCCGTCGAGGGCGGACTGGGGAAGTATACGACGGGCTACCTCGCCCGCACTTCCCGGCACTCCGCCGAGACGCAGGGCCTGCCGTTCAATCCGGTGGAGTACACGCCGGACCACTTCCTCCGGCACACGTGGATCGTCGGCTCCCCGGCCACCGTGCGTGAGAAGCTGGAAGCCTTTCAGCACGAGACCGGCGGCTTCGGCACTCTGCTGGTCTTCGCCTGCGACTATGCCGAGCAGCCGGAAGCCTGGCGCGACTCCTTGCAGGCTCTGGCGGAGGAAGTTGTTCCTAAGATGATCGTCGCCACGGCGGTGACCGCCGCCTAGATGTCGATCAACCGGCAGGCGGGTCATCGAGGCGCCGAAGGCCTCATCAACATCATCTTCGCGATCGAGTGCGTCGCGCCAGATGGCGAACTCAGAATGGGCGTTGTACCGACCGGCGCCTAAATTCAACTTGAAAACGGAATGCTCAGCACCCTCTAAGTTATTGATCATGTTCGAAGGCCGACTTGCCCTTCTTTCGCCCTCCGAAACTGCAGACGAAGCCGACTTAGGCGACCCGCCCGTACTGGCGCCGTTCGTAGACTTCGGTGAGGCCGGGGGAGAGAACATGCCTCACCGTCCTCTGCGCGTTGAACAGGTCGGTGACGGTGAAGACCAGGGACAGATCGGGACGGAATTCGTGGCGGCACCCCACGTTCACCAGATTCATGGCGTCCACATAGCCCTGCGGGGTCAGTCGCTTGTCTGATCGGGCGAAAGAGATCTGGGCGGCGTCGGAACTGGTCAGGCGGTAGTCGAGATTGGCCTTGAGGTTTACGCCTCTTGTCGACCTCAGCCCCTGTGCGCCGAGGGAGCTCGCATCGATCTGCGCGTAGAAGAAGTCGCCGCTGAGGCTGAAGCTCAGCGCCGGTCCGAGTCTGCCGCCGGCGTTGAACTCGAAGCCTCCGGCCGTTCGCCTTGGTGGCCAGCACCACGTCGTCGCCGACCGGGCGCACGATCTCCGTGAAGCTGTTGCGGTCGTCGCGGTAGTAGGCTGTCGTTCCGTAGTCGACGGCGCCGTTGTGAAGATAGCCAGGTGTCCTGCGGCAACAGGTCCGGATTGCCGGCCGGCAGATTGTGCGTTTTCTCCCTCGCGTCGGGCGCCATGGCGGCCGAAAGCGCCGAGCGCGCAACCGGCGTGCAGGAATTGATGGTCACGGCGCCAAGACTGGAGTCGACCGCTCGCGCCGAGCAGCAGACGGCTCCGAACCTGGTGAACATCCAGTCGCGGAGACCATCGCCAAATATCCGGATGTCAACGCGGCGGAAACATTGAGCCGGGTGCCCGGCGTGTCCCTTTCGATCGACACGGGCGAAGGCCGCTACGTCAACATCCAGGGCATAGACGGCAACCTGAACGGCGCGACATTCGGGGGCGTCGTGCTCCTGAACACCCTGCCGCGGACGGTGGCCTATGACAACACTTCGGATCTCAATTTTCCAAAGGCGGCCGTCGTCGACGGTCCCAATGTGCTCGACCCGCGCCTCTATCAACTCGCCGGCATCTCCAATGCCAACGAGAAGGACAGGGACACGGAGTGGTCGTATGCGGCCAATTTGACGGTTCCGGGGACAATGGGTCTCGGACTCCGACATCTTCAAGGTCGGCGAAGGTGCGGCTGCGCAGCAAGCTGGCCCAGCCGCACAACTTCACCTTCAGCTACAATGGAGCGACCAAGCTCCTCAGCGACGTGCCAGGCGGCGGCCCGTTCATCTACTACGACGACCGCTACGCCGTGGGGGTCCGCGCCAATGCGGTGACGTTGCGCGATCTGCTCGCCGCCAACCCGGCTCTGTTTACGGAAAACCTCGCGCGCGACCGGTCGCGAGATGCCGGTGCGGTCCTGGATGACGACGAAAACGTCTACGCCGCCTATCTACAGTACCAGGGCGCCTGGGGGCCCTGGAACGTGCTGGTCGGGGCGCGGCTCGAAAAGACGGACGCCACCTACCGCGGCGTCTCGCAGGTGTTCGGCATCGGCGGCAGCCGCGCTACCGACGTCTTCCAGGACGAAGCGCAGCACGCTGGACTTCACCGGCCAATACCAGGTCAGCCCGCGTGTCGGCGCCTACTTCGACGCCAAGAACCTGTTGGACACGCCCCTGCGGTTCTATGAGGGCGCTCCCCAACCGTCCGATCCAGCGCGAGTGCTACGACGTCACCGTGGAGGGCTGGGTAAAGCTGAAGCTGTGAACGCGCCGCACCCGTTGTTCAGACGAACATCCCCCTGCCCGCACTGACAGGTTGACTCTCTCCTGCACCGCCGGCGACGGCGGCTAACCCGGAAGCGGGTCCGAACCCGGCGCCGGATCCGCTTCACGTGGGTTTTGCACGTGCGGCTCGCGTCCGCGCAGGAGCCGTTCGCGTTCTTCCATGTAGCTTCGGGTAAGCGGCACGGCTCCTCGCCTGCGGGCCAGCTGAAGCTGGAAAACCGTAATATCGTCGGTACGGAACGCGGCTTCCGAAAGCGACAGATAGAACTCCCACATCCGACAGAAGCGTTCGTCGAACATGCGTTTGGCCTCGTCGCGCCTCGACATGAAATTCCGCCGCCAGGCCTGCAGGGTCAGGGCGTAGTGCGGTCCGAGGGTCTCGAGGTCGGTCAGCACGAGACCGGCCTTTTCGAGGTGGGGCGCAATGTCGGACAAGGACGGGATATGGCCGCCTGGGAAGATGTACTTCCTGATCCAGGGATTTGTGGGCCCGGGCGTGTCGGGCGACGCGATAGTGTGGATCAGGGCGACGCCGTCATCGGCGAGAAGGCGGCGGACGGCGCGGAAGAATTCGCCATAGAAGGCCAGACCGACATGTTCGAACATGCCCACGGACACGATTCGGTCGAAGCGTCCCGCCAACTGCCGATAGTCCTGCAACTGGAAGGTCACGCGCTCGGCGAGCCCATGCTCGATCGCCCTGCGGCGCGCGCGCTCGATCTGTTCGGTCGACAGGGTCACGCCCAGCACGCGATCGGCGCCGCACAGTTCGGCGAGATGCAACGCCAGGCCGCCCCAGCCGCTGCCGATGTCGAGTACGCTGTTCCCCGGCTCGATCAGCAGCTTGGCTGCGACGTGGCGCTTCTTCGCAAGCTGGGCGTCGACGAGGCTCTGGTCCGGATGCTCGAAGTAGGCGCATGAGTATTGCCAGTCGGGATCCAGGAACAACGCGTAGAGGTCGTCGCCCAGGTCATAATGATGGGCGACGTTTCGGGCCGCCCGGCGAGGGTCGTTGCGCGCAAACACCCGTGTCGCTGCGACTCGCGCTTCGTCGGCCAGGCGCAGCACCCAGGGCTCCGACGCCTCGCGCGCGCCCTGCATCGCCATCAACAGGAAATCATAGACCGTTCCCTGCTCGACGGTCAGCCTCCCGTCGGTGAACAATTCGCCGGTCTTGAGCTCCGGATTGAGCAGCAGCGCCCGTTCTGCGCCGGCGTCGCGGAACCGTACGGTGGTGTGGATCCCGGAACCGTCGCCAAACAGAAGACGCGAGCCCTTTGCGGTGATCACCTCGAGGCGACCGACCTTCACGAGGGCGCTGAAGGCGGCCGAGATCAGGGCGTCCAAACGTTCTCAACTCCGCAACTATGAATGGCCGCCCGCTGGGTTGCGACCGCCTTCAAGGTTTCCCGTCCAGCCTGACGTGTGGTTTCAACCACGTTCCTGCCGACGGACGCCAGCGATAGGAACGCCTGCTTCAGATGCTGTAGTCGGCCAGTGTGGATTTTGGACGTAGGGCGCGGGGGCCCCCGCGCTATCGGAGCCCGCCGCCTGTTTCGTCCGTCAGCGTGATCTGGTTGGCGAGGGAACCAAGCAGTTGATCGGCGTTGTCCCGGTTGGTCGGCCTCTCCGACACGACGCCGATCACGGCGATCATGGTCGCCACGGCCAGTCCCAGGACCATCAGGGCGGACCTGCCGTCAGCATGGTTGTCGGTCGGCGCCATTCGATCCTCCCGGCCCTGGCAGCTCCTTATTTCACGGGCGAAATGTCCTGGAAGCAAGGGAAACATTGGAGCGGTCGCGTCTATCTCGCTGCACAGGCGCCCGAAGTTTACCCGACGTGGAGAAGACCGCTGGCCGACACCGGACAACTAGGAGGTGATCGGAGCGGCGCGGCGTCATCATAGGGACTCGGGGCGGTTGGCCGTTTTGAAGGCGATAATGACCAGGCAGACCAGATCGACGGCCGCAGGCCTTGCGACCCGACGCCGTTGGCTGGGTCATGGGGCGATCAAGCGAAGCCGCGGCGGATACCGGAGGATCGCTTTCGAAATCTGGGTGGACGCTTCGACGGCTCGCGCGCAGGCTTTCGCGCCGGTGGGCGGAGAACGTCACGCAGCCCCGCGCGTCAGGCGACAGTCCGGCCGGCCGGGTCGATGGCGGTTGACGCAGACGGCGGTCTGGTCCTTCAACAGGTGGCGACGCCCGTGACGAGCACCCAAATCCGGAACCGCCGTTTTCTGAAGGCGACCTGCTCCGCCGTTGGCGCGGCGGGGATGATATTCGCGGCCACGCCGCTGGTCGCGGCTGTTCCGGCTGGCGCGCCAGCCGCCGAGACGGGCGTCGACGTGCAGGACTCCCCCGCGTCGCTCCCGCACGATCCTTGGCAGGGGATGAACAGGCAGGTCTTCGGCTTCAGCATGCTGCTGGACCGCTATCTCGTCGCGCCCATCGCGCACACCTATATGCACATGGCGCCGTCGCCGGTCCGCAGGCGCGTCAGTATGGTGGTCGACAACCTCGGCGAACCGGGAACGGTGATCAATGACGTCGCCCAAGGCCATCCCCGGCGTGCCGGCGTCGCCACCGCTCGGTTCATGATCAACTCGACCGTGGGACTGCTCGGTATGTTCGATGTCGCCGCCAAGATGGACCTACCGTCTCACGACGCCGATTTCGGGCAGACCCTGGGGCGCTACGGCGCCGAAGCCGGCCCCTATATCTACGTGCCGCTGGTGGGACCCTCCGATCTCAGGGACGGTCTCGGCCGTATCGTCGACATCCTGGTCGATCCAGTCTCGCTGGCCACCGGAGGGTTCACGACGACGTTCGGAGCGACGAGGGTCGGCGTCACCGTGCTGGACGTCCGGGCGCGAAGCGACGTGGCTTTCCGGGCGCTCGACGACGCGACCGATCCTTACGCGACCGCCCGTTCCGGCTACACCCAACACCGCGTCTCCGTGGTGCAGTCGGCGACCGGCGCAGTGGAAGCTCTCCCCGACTTCGACTCTCCGATGGACGCGCGCCCGTCGGCTGATTCCGACCACCCCAAGTAAAAGCAACGACCATCCGGATTCGAGCAGATGAACGGCCAGCCTCGACGCGCTATCCACGTCGCGCTTCTGATAATTGTTTCGATGCTGGGCGCGGCCTCGGCGGCCCTGGCGCAGGGCGGCCGAGGCCGCGACCTCCAGGCCGAGCAATTCGTGCAGACGGGCGCCCAGCGGGTCATCTCGGTGCTGGCGGACCGCGGCCAGAGCGTGGCCCAGAAGAAGGCCACGTTCCACCAGGCGATCAACGAACTGGCGGACGTTCCCAAGGTCACCAACTTCGTGCTGGGCAAGTACGCGCGGACGATAACGCCGGTCCAGCGCCAGCAGTTCGCCGCAGCGTTCCGGGCCTATGCTGAAAGCGTCTACCAGAACCGGATCGACGACTACGGCGGTGAGAAGCTGAACGTGGTCGGATCCGTCGTTCAGAAGCCGGGCGACGTGGTGGTCAATACGACGATAGCGGGCGGTCAGCTCGATCGGCCGGTGGCGGTCGCCTGGCGCGTGCTGGGCGGCGGCGCGTCGTGGAAGGTCGTCGACATTCAGTTCAAGGGCGTCTGGCTGGCCATCACCCAGCAGCAGGACTTCGTTTCGACGATCGACAACGCCGGGGGGGATATCGGCGTGCTCATCTCGCAGCTCCAGAAGGACGCCCTGCGGCCTGCGGCCCGCAGGCCGTGACGGCGCCGACTCCATCTCGATTGAAAGGATTTCGCCTTGCGCGAACAGCAGACCGAAACCGTCATGGGTCTCGCAGTGCTTATCCTCGCGGCAGGATTCCTGGCCTATTCGCTGAGCGTCGGCGGCGTTGGAAAAAGGCCGGGCGGCTACGACGTCACAGCTCGCTTCGGTGAGGCCGGCGCACTGACGACAGGCGCCGTCGTCAGCGTCGCGGGCGTCAAGGTGGGCGCCGTCTCGCAGATCTCCCTGGACCCCAAGACCTACCTCGCAGTGGTGCGGCTCAACCTCGATCCCACCGTGAAGCTCCCCGCGGACTCCACCGCCAAGATCACCAGCGACAGCCTGCTGGGTGGCGCGCACGTCGCCATCGCGCCGGGCGGGGCGCCCGACGACCTCAAGCCCGGCGGCGAAATCGTGAACACCCAGGGCGCGGTCGATCTGTTCGGCCTGATCGGCCAGGTCATGCGACCGCAGGAGCCCAAGGCCGCGCCGGCCGACGCCGCGCCTGGAGCGCCATAGGATGATGTCAGGCGCCTCCGGGATCAACCCCGTCCGGGCGCTCGGGCGATCGGCGCTGGGCGCCGTACGCAATGTCGGCGCCGTGACGCTGTTCGCCGTGCGCGGGGTCACGGCGGTCTTCACGCCGCCGTGGTTCCCCGCCCAGTTGCTGCGTCAGTTGCTCGCGATCGGGTTCTTCTCGCTGCCCGTCGTTGGGTTGACGGCGGTGTTCACGGGCGCCGCGCTGGCGCTCAACATCTTCACCGGCGGCGGCCGCCTCAACGCCGAACAGGTGATGCCGCAGATCGTCGCGCTCGGCGTCACCCGTGAGCTGGGGCCCGTGCTGGCCGCCCTGATGCTCGCAGGACGGGTCTCCGCGGCCATCGCCGCCGAGATCGGCGCCATGCGCGCCACGGAACAGATCGACGCCCTGCGCACCCTGTCGACCGACCCCTTCCGTTACCTGGTCGCCCCGCGCCTGCTGGCCGCGGTGCTGGTCCTGCCGCTGCTCACCATCGTGGCCGATACGATCGGCGTCGCCGGCGGCTGGTTGGTCGCCGTGCGGGTGCTGCGCTTCAGTCCGACCGTCTACATCCACAACACCTCCGCCTTCCTCCAGGCCTGGGACGTGGCCTCCGGCCTGGTGAAGGCGCTGGCCTTCGGGTTCATCGTGGCGCTCACGGGCTGCTACCACGGCTACAACGCCTCCGAGGGGGCGCGGGGTGTCGGCCGGGCCGCGACCCATGCGGTGGTTTCGGCCGCCATCCTGATCTTCGCGGCGGACTACCTGCTGACCTCGTTGTTCGCCCACGCATGACCGGTCTGCCGAAACTCGAGTGGAAGGCGGTCAGCAAGCGCTTCGACAGCGTGCAGGTCCTCGACGGCCTCGACCTCAGCGTCGCTGCGGGCCGCTCCCTGGTGATCATCGGCGGGTCTGGGCAGGGCAAGTCGGTGACGATCAAGACGGCGCTTGGCCTGGTGCGCCCGGACGCGGGCCAGGTCATGCTGGACGGCGAGGACCTCGTGCCTCTCAACGAGCGGCGGCGGCGGAAGCTATTCTCGCGCATGGGCGTGCTGTTCCAGGGCTCGGCGCTGTTCGACAGCCTGACGGTCTGGGAAAACGTCGCGTTCCGGCTGGTCAACGCCGACCGCGTTCCGCGCGCCACCGCCCGGGCGCGCGCGATAAAGGCGCTGGAACAGGTCAGGCTGGGCCGGGAAGTCGCCGATCTCTATCCCTCGGAGCTCTCCGGCGGCATGCAGAAGCGGGCAGGCCTCGCTCGCGCCATCGTCGCCAACCCCGAGGTGCTGTTCTTTGACGAGCCGACCACCGGCCTGGACCCCATCACCGCCGCAGCGATCAACGCTCTGATCGTCGAGCAGGTCCGGCATCTGGGCTGCACGGCTGTTTCGATCACCCATGACCTGGCCTCGGCGCGGACCATCGGCGACGACATAGCCATGCTGCAGGGCGGCAAGATCGTGTGGCGAGGGCCGGCGGCGGACCTTGACCTCACCGACAATCCCTATGTCCGGCAGTTCGTCGCCGGACGGGCCGACGGCCCCATCGGCGGCGTCGACTAGCCTATGGGCCGAAGGCGGACTTCGGGGCGTGACGTCCGTTCGCGACCGCTTCGTCGAAGAGGCGCAAATAGGCGTCGGCGATCCCGGCGATCCGATGCTTGTCGACCTGCCTCGCCAGCATGAGCGGATTGGGCGGGGGCGCGCTCAAGGCCAGATCGAGGGCGGTGGCGATGGCGGCCGCGTCCCCGACCGGCGCGGACACGCTGCCGGTATGCGGTCCGACCAGTTCGTCGATCAGGGGTCCGCACCGGGTCGCGACGAGCGGGCGGCCCGCCGCCAGGGCTTCGACCGCGACCCCGCCATAACCCTCGAATTTCGAGCTCAGCAGGAAGAGACGCGAACGGTCCAGCCAGGGGCGGATGTCCGGTACGTATCCCGGCAAGCGGATTCGGTCGGTGACGCCGAACGCCCGTGCACAGGCGTGGATGGCGTCTCGCTCGGGCCCCTCGCCCAGGATCACCAACCGGGCGCCCGGCGTGCGGACCCGTGCGAACGCGGCCACGGCGACCGTGAAGTCCTTCTGCGGCGTAAGTCTGCCCGCCGCCAGGATGAGCGGCGGACCCGGCGGCAGGGGGTGCGGTTCCGGAGAGTCGTCGTCGAGCGAAGGCAGCGGCAACACTGTCGCCACGCGACGTCCCAGAACACGGTCGGCCTCCGCCTGCATTTCGGGCGAGAGCGCCACCACCAGGTCGACCTCCTGCATTCGCAGCCGCGTGGTCAGCTCGAACACGGCCTGCTCGATCCGTCCCCGACCCGGCCGTTTGAGGAGATTGCTGACCTGCGCGGCGATCCTTGGGCGCACGTCTCGAGGCAGGCGCGCCAAGCCCTGGATGACCGGCCAGTGGAAATTTCCGGGGAGGAAGAGGAGGTCACAGGGCTTGCGCGTGAGATGCGCGGCTACGGCGACGGCCAGCCGCCCGCGCGATCCGGCGGCGCGCCCTATGGCGGGATTCAGCATCTCCACGTGGACGTCCGCGCTGACCAGGTCGCGCAAGGGGCCATGAGGAGCGCCGCAGATCAGTCGGACCTCGCGTCCCGCGCGCGCCCATGTGTTGGCCAGCCGGATGGCCACGCGCTCCGTTCCGCCGAGCGAGAAATCGTGCAGGACCACGGCGATGGAATGGGCGCGCCGAGGCCGTGGGGCGTCCTCGAATGGAGGCGATGCTAGGGTTGGCTGGCTAGCCGCCGTCGATTCGGGTGCTGAGAGGTCCACGCCCCCTTGACGCCGCTGGATGCGCCTGCCCTCACGCTCTGCGAGCTTTTCGTCAGGCGAGCCTGGAAGAATGCAGCTGAAGGCCAGCGGACGCGGCACACGGCGCATTCCGCAAGCACAACAAACTGGAAGCCGCCGCCGCGGCTGGGTCGCCCGGACCGGCCGTCATCGCTGCGCAGAACATTCATTTCGGCTTGAGGCGGCGCGAGTTCGAAGGCGTCGTTCGGAGGAGGGACCTTCCTGAACGCCTCCGCCCTGACGGATATGCGCCGCGTCGTCCTAGCCGTGAACAGCCTCGGTCAGAGAGGCACCGATCGCGTCGCCATCCATTTGGCGTGCGGCGTCGCGGCCGCCGGGCTGGACGCCGAGATTGTCGCGTTCCGACGCGGCGGCACGGGCGAATCCGTGCTTGGGCCGATGTTGCACCCGGCGGTGCGCCTGACGTTTCTGGCGGGCGAAGTCGCGCACCGCAAACTCGACCTCGTTACCGGCTTGGCGGGCTTCGCGGCGCATTTGCGGTCTGGCCCCCCCGCGTGCCTGATCTCCTGCGGCAATCACATGAACTGGGTCTGCGCCGCCGCAGCGACGCTTGCGGACAGGTCGCACTGCCGCGTCGTGTTGAAAGCCACCAACCCGATCATCCGGCCGAGCGACGGGCCGCTCGGCGCTGTGGTCCGACGCGGCGTCTATGGGTGGGCCGTCGACGCCGCGGATCGCATGCTGACGCTTACGGAAGCGGACGCCGGAAACCTGAGCGCCGCCTTTCCTCGCCAGGCGCACAAATTCAAGGCCGTCGCCAATCCGTATGTGACCGCGGAAATGCTGAAGCCCCGGACGTCCGACGACACGGGTCTCCGGACCCCGATTGTTGTGGCGGTCGCCGGCTTTTCACGGCGCAAGCGTCTCGACCTGCTGGTCGAGGCGTTCGCACTGACCCGGACCAGGGACGCGCGTCTTGTGCTGATCGGCGACGGCGTCGAACGCAGGGCGATCGAGGCGCAGATCCAGGCCCGCGGAATCGGCGATCGCGTCGATCTCGCAGGCTATGTTGCGGATGTGGGGCCTTGGTTCGCCCGCGCGTCCGTGATGGCCTTGACGTCCACCTATGAGGGACTCCCCGCGGTCCTGTTCGAAGCGATGGCCGCCAACTGCCCCGTCGTCTCCACCAACTGCTTCGCCGGCGCGGACGAACTGGTGGGCCGTTCCGAAGGGTGTCTCCTCTCCGCAGACGATCCGGCGTCGATCGCCGCCGCGCTTGACCAAGTGCTGAGCCAGCCGCGACCGACGACGTTGCGGACGCAAGCCCAGCGTTATTCTGTGGAGCAGGGCGTTCGGAGCCACATCGCAGCCGTGGAAGACCTGCTTACCTAGTGCGCGGCTGCGGAGCCGCGCCGGTCCCGCCTCAAACGGGCCGCTTGTGCACCAGCGTCGTCCGGCGGCACTGGGCGACCACCTCGCCGCGCTGGTTCAGGCACCGATGCTCATAGACGACGACGCCCTGGGTCGGACGCGAGCGGCTTTCGCGCCGTTCCACCACCGTGGTCTCCGCGCGCAGGGTGTCGCCGATGAACACCGGCTTCGGGAAGACCACGGCGTCGAAGCCGAGGTTGGCGACCAGGGTTCCCATCGTGGTGTCGCCCACGGAGAGCCCGACCATCAACGCGAAAGTGAACATGGAATTGACCAGGATCTGGCCGAATTCGCTGGCCTTCGCCGCCTCGGCGTCGAGGTGCAAGGGCTGCGGATTGTGCGTCAGCGCGCTGATCAGCAGATTGTCCGTCTCCGTGACCGTGCGGCTGATCGGATGATGCATGATCATCCCGGGCTCGGACTCCTCGAAATATTTTCCAGACACCTGCAACGGGCTTCTCTTCCTCTTATCCGACCTTGAAATAATCCGGCTTGGGGATGGCCCACTGGTCGCCCCACATCTGGTTTCCGCCGTCGACGGTGAGCACCTCACCGGTCACGAAGCCGGCGCACGCCCCGGCCAGGAAGCAGATGGCGTCGGCGACGTCCTCGACCTGCCCGAAGCGCTTCATCGGATTGGTGGCGGCGAATTCGCGCCGCACCTCCTCCGGATAGACGTTCATTCCGGCCGTTTCGATGACGCCAGGCGCCACGCAATTCACCCGTATGCCCAGAGGCGCCCATTCGACGGCGACTGTCTTCGACGCGTAGATGACGCCGGCGCGCGCCGCGCAGGTGTGCGCGAGGCCCGGCATGCCGCGGCCGACCGCGGTCACCACGTTGACGATGGCCCCCGGAAGGCCCGCGTCCCGCCATTTCCGGGCGGCGGCCTGCATCATGTACCAGCTGCCGTTCAGGTTGGTGTCGATGACGGCGAGCCAGCCCTTCGGCGAGAAGTCGATCGCCGCCTGCGGGAACTGTCCGCCGGCGCTGTTGACCAGGATGTCGACCCCGCCGAACTGCGACCACGCGGCCTCGAACAGGGCGGCCACGGCGTCCGGGTCCCGGATCGACAGGGGATGGACGAGGACTTCGGCGCCATAGAGCCGGACGAGCGCGTCCTGCGCCGACGCCAGCTTTTCGGCGGACCGGCCGCACAGCACCACCTTCGCCCCCAGCCGCGCGAACCAATGGGCGGTCGCGCGGCCGATGCCGCTTCCCGCGCCGGAAACCATGGCGACGCGCCCCGCGAAATATCCGGGCGCCAGGGCGGGCGTCAGCGCCGCCAGCTCGGCGTCGCTGCGTCCGAACGGCTCGGCGGGCATCTAGCCGGCGCGGCGCAAGGCGGCGCCCCTAGAACCCGACATTGTCGCCGCCCTTCAGCGCCAGGATGTCGCGGGCCTCTGCGGGCGTGGCGACGTCCAGGCCGAGGCCTTCGATGATCTGGCGCACCTTGGCCACCTGCGCCGCGTTGCTGGGGGCGAGTTCGCCGGCCCCGAGCCACAAGCTGTCCTCCAGGCCGACCCGGACGTGGCCGCCCATCGAGGCGGCCATCGCGGCGACCGGCATCTGGTTCCGGCCGGCCGCCAGCACCGACCAGCGGTAGTCTGCGCCGAACAGCCGATCCGCCGTGCGCTTCATGTGCATGACGTCTTCGGGATGGGCGCCGATGCCGCCCAGCAGGCCGAAACAGGTCTGGATGAACAGCGGCGCCTGCACCAGCCCCTCGCGCCAGAAGTAATGCAGGTTGTAGAGGTGGCTGGTGTCATAGCATTCGAACTCGTAGCGCGCGCCGCCGGGGTTCAGCGTCTCTAGCGCGAAACGGATGTCCTTGAAGCTGTTGCGGAACACCAGGTCGTGCGAGCCCTCGAGCATGGCCGGCTCCCACGCGTGCTTGAAGGTCTTGAAGCGTTTGAGTAGCGGGAAGAGGCCGAAGTTCATCGACCCCATGTTCAGGCTGGCGATCTCCGGCCTCCACACGGCGGCCGGGCGCACCCGCTCTTCCACCGGCATGTAGGGCGAACCGCCGGTGGTCAGGTTCACCACCACGTCGGACGACTGCTTGATCACCCGCAGGAACGGTTCGAACGCCTCGGGCGACTGGTCGGGACGGCCGTCCTCCGGATTGCGCGCATGCAGGTGGACGATCGCGGCGCCTGCTGCAGCCGCTTCCAGCGCCGACTGGGCGATCTCCGCCGGGGTGACCGGCAGGTGGGGCGACATCGAGGGGGTATGGATCGAGCCCGTGATCGCACAGCTGATGATGATCTTGTCGGCCATTCCCAACTATCCCAGAAGCTCGCCGGCGATGATGATCTTGCGGATCTCGGTCGTCCCGGCCCCAATTTCCAGAAGCTTGCTCGCGCGGTAAAGGCGGTTGATCTCGGTTTCGCGCATGTACCCGGCCCCGCCGAAGATCTGCACCGCGTCGGACACCACCTGCGTACAGGTCTCCGCGGCATGGAGGATGGTCGCGGCGGTGAGCTTGTGGAACTCCCCGCGCCCGCCCTGGCCAGGCTCGATGTCGTTGGCAGCCGCACAGGCTCGGTAGCAGAGCGCCCGCATCGTCTCGACGCCGACGTACATCTCGGCGAGCTTGCCCTGGACCAGCTGGAAGTCGCCGATCCTCCGGCCGAACTGCTCGCGCGTGCGGGCGTAGTCCAAGGCCAGATCGAGGGCGCGCTCAGCCATGCCCAGGTTGATCATGGCGACGATCGCCCGCTCCAGGTCGAGGCCGCTCATCACCACCGCGACGCCCCGGTTTTCGACCCCGACCAGGTTCTCCGCGGGCACTTCGCAGTCGTCGAACAGCAGCTCGGCCGTGGTGGAGCCGCGGAAACCCATCTTGTCCAGCTTCTGCGCGACCGCGAACCCCTTGAAGCCCTTCTCGACGATGAAGGCCGAGATGCCCTTCGCCCCCTTGCTGCGGTCGGTCTTGGCATAAACCAGCAGCACGTCGGCCACTGGGCCGTTGGTGATGAAGAGCTTGCGGCCGTTCAGGACATAGCGGTCGCCGTCGCGCCGGGCGGTGGTGGCCATCGCACCGAGGGCGTCGGACCCGGCGCCCGGCTCCGTGAGCCCGAGCGCGCCGATCGCCCGGCCGTCGCAGAGCGGTGGCAGGTAGCGCGCCTTCAGCGCCTCGGACGCGTTCAGCGCGATATTGTTCACGCAGAGGTTCTCGTGGGCGATGTAGGACAAGGCGATGGCCGGGTTCCAGCGCGCAAGGGCCTGGGTGATCAGCGCCGAGGTGAAGAAATCGCCGCCCGCGCCGCCCAGCGACGGGCTCACCGTGACCCCCAGCAGCCCCATCGAGGCCAGCGCCGGCATCACCGTGTCCGGCCACCACTCCTCGTCGTCCATGCGTTGCTGCAGCGGCCAGAACGTCTGCCGCGCAAAACCCGCTACCGTATCCAGGATCTCCTGCTGATCCGGCGCCAGGCCGAACTGGCCGGCCCGCGTTCCAACCGGCTGCATCGCCGACACTGGGGACCTCCTCCGGATATGTCTCTCGACCTGGGCTTGACGCTTAATTGAGCTGAATTCATTTTTGTGTCAACGAGAGCCGGCGACACACGGCGAGCGGGGAAAAATGCCACGTATCAGCGCGGAACGGATGCAGGACCGGGAGGACAGCCTGCTTGCGGCTGCGCGCGAGGTCTTCGCCTGCAAAGGCTACGAAGCCGCGGCGGTCAGCGACGTGGCGCGCGTCGCCGGCGTTTCCGACGGCCTCGTCTATCGGTATTTCGGCTCCAAGCGGGACCTGCTGCTGGCGGTGCTGGACAGCTTCTACAGCCGCATCATCGACGACCTGGAACGCGCGGTGTCGCTGTCGGCCTCGTTCGAGCAGCGGGTGGCGACGCTGGTTCACAAGCATGTCGAGCGGTTCGTCGACGACATGGCGCTCTGCCGCCTGTTCATCGTCGAGGTGCGCAACTTCGACGAATACGTGGGCTCCGAGACCCACGAGCTCAATCGTCGATACACCTCGATCCTGATGCGGATCCTCGCCGACGGCCGCGCCGAAGGCCGGGTGGCCGGCGACATCGACGATCGCTTGGTTCGCGACATGATGTTCGGCGGGATCGAGCACGTGGCGTGGCGGCATATCCTCGCCGGCCATCCGATCGACGTCGAACGGGTCGCCGGCCAGATCACCCGTCTGCTGCTGGGCGGCATCTCCACGTCGCGCGCCTCATGACCGGGTTTCCGTTTCGCTCCGTCCTGGTGGCCAACCGCGGCGAGATCGCCGTGCGCATCCTGAGGACCGTGCGGGAGCAAGGCTTGACCGGGGCGGTCGTCCACCACGCGGTCGACACCGACACCCCGGCGGTCCGCGCCGCCGACATCGCCATCGAAGTCACCGGGCCGTCGCCGGTCGCCGCCTACCTCGACGGCGACCAGATCATCGAAGCGGCCAGAGCGGCGGGGATCGGCGCGATCCACCCCGGCTACGGCTTCCTGTCGGAGAACAGCGGCTTCGCGCGGCGCGTCGCCGAAGCCGGCATGGTATTTATCGGCCCGACGCCGGAGGCCATCGAACTGATGGGCGACAAGGTCCGGGCCGCTAGGTTCGTCGCGGAGCACGGCTTTCCGGTGGTTCCGAAGGCTGTCGAGGACGACGACCCGGCCAGCTTCCTCGCCCGCGCCCGGGCGCTCGGCCCGCCGCTGCTGATCAAGCCGGCGGCCGGCGGCGGCGGCAAGGGCATGCGGATCGTGCGCGATCTTGCGCAGCTCGAGGCGGAATGCGACCGGGCGCGCAGCGAGGCCCAACGCTACTTCGGCGACGGCCGGCTGTACATGGAGCGCTACATCGAGCGCCCCAGGCACATCGAGGTTCAGGTGCTGGGCGACGCCCAAGGCAATGTGATCCACCTCTTCGAGCGGGAGTGTTCGATCCAGCGCCGCTTCCAGAAGATCGTCGAGGAAACCCCCTCCCCCGCCCTCTCGCCGCAGACGCGGCGCGAGATCTGCGAGACGGCCGCCGGCATCGCGCGGGCGGCGGGCTACCGTAACGCCGGCACCATCGAGTTCATCTACGGGCGGGACGGCTTCTATTTCCTCGAGATGAACACCCGCCTGCAGGTCGAACACCCGGTCACCGAGGCGGTCACCGGCGTCGACCTCGTCCTGCAGCAGCTCCGCGTCGCCGCCGGCGAACCTCTCGGCTTCGGGCAGGAGGCGGTCGCCGTCTCGGGGCACGCCCTGGAGCTTCGCCTTTACGCCGAGGATCCGGCCCGCGGCTTCTCGCCGACCACTGGGCGCATCCTGGCCTGGTCGCCGCCGCCCGGCGTGCGCGTCGATGCCGGCGTGGCGCTCGGCAGCCGGGTCACCACCGCCTTCGATCCGATGCTGGCCAAGGTGATCGTGCATGGCGCGGACCGGGCCGAGGCCATCGCCAAGGCGCAGCAGGCGATGCATGACCTGGTGGTGTTGGGCTGCCGCACCAACGCCGGCTTTCTCGCCCGCCTGCTGCGCGATCCGGACTTCGCGGCCGGCGAACTGCACACCGGCCTGATCGACGAGAAGCCCGCCCTGGCCCTCGACGAGCCCATCGACGCCGAAACGGCAGCCCGGGTCCTGGGCCTGGCCGCGCAGGCGCTGCGGCCGATCGCCGACGCCGCCGGGGCCGCGCCGGCCCTGCACCGGGCGATGGGCGGCTGGCGGAACTGACATGAAGCACCGGCTGCTCCTCGACGACATCCCGCACGACGTCTGGCTCGTCCGGCGCGGCGACCGTTACCTCCTCATCGGCGGCGGCGGCGGCCACGACCTGTCGGAGGTCCCCGGCGCCGTGGTCGCGGTCGACGGCGACGTGGTGCATATCCATCTCGACGGGCGCGCCTACGTCGTGCGCCACCAGCCGGCGCTCGACCTCTATTCGCAAGCGGCGGAGGCCGAGGCCGAAAACGTCGCCCGCGCACCGATGCCGGGATCGGTGGTCGCGGTCCAGGCGCAAGAGGGCGATCCCGTCTGCGCCGGCGACACCTTGCTGATCATCGAGAGCATGAAGCTGGAGACCGCCATCAAGGCCGCCCGCGATGGGGTGGTCGAGACCCTGCACGTCGGCCTGGGCCAGACCTTCGAGCGCGATGCGCTCCTCGTCACGCTCGCGCCGCGGGAGACCTGAGCCATGTCCCGCATCAAGAGCAGGATCGATCCCGCCTCGGCGGAGTTCCTGGAGAACGCCGCCTTTCACCGCGGCCTGGCGGCCGAGCTTCGCCGCCGTCAGCACGACGCGCGTTTCACGCGGCCGCAGCGCGACCTCGACCGCCTCACGCGGCAGGGCAAGCTGCTCCCGCGCGAACGGCTCGACGCCCTGCTGGACCCCGACACGCCGTTCCTCGAACTGTCGACCCTCGCCGCCAACCAGGCCTATGACGGCGAGGCGCCCGGCGCGGGACAACTGACCGGCGTCGGGATCGTCGCTGGGCGCGAGGTGGTCATCCACGCCGACGACGCGTCGGTGAAGGGCGGCGCCTGGTATCCGTTATCGGTCAAGAAGATCGTCCGCGCCCTCGATATCGCCATCGAGAACCGCCTCCCGGTCGTCCATCTCTGCGACAGCGCCGGCGGCTTCCTGCCGCTGCAGGCCCAGCTGTTCGCCGACCGCTATTACGCCGGGCGCATCTTCCGCAACCAGGCGACCCTTTCGAAGATGGGGCTGCCCCAGGTCGCGGTGGTGCTGGGCCACTGCACGGCGGGCGGGGCTTATATCCCGGCGCTCTCGGACTACAGCGTGATCGTGCGCGGGACCGGGGCCATCTTCCTGGGCGGCCCGCCGCTGGTGAAGGCCGCGACCGGCGAGGACGTCACCACCGAGGAGCTCGGCGGCGCCGACATGCACACCAGCGTCTCCGGCGTCGCGGACTATCCGGCGAACAGCGAGATGCATGCGCTGGCCATCGCCCGCGACATCGTCGGCCGCTGGACCCGGCCGCGGAAGACCGATGTCGACCGGATCGAGCCGGAGCCGCCCTTCTACGACCCGGAAGAAATCTACGGCGTCCTGCCGAAGGATCCCCGCGTCCAGTTCGACATCCGCGAACTGCTGGCGCGGATGGTCGACGGGAGCCGCTTCCACGAGTACCAGCCGTCCTACGGCAAGACCCTGATCTGCGGCTATGCGCGGATCTGGGGTTATCAGGTGGGCGTGCTGGCCAACAACGGCGTGCTGTTCAACGACAGCTCGCTGAAGGGCGCCCACTTCATCCAGCTCTGCGAGCAGAACCGCACGCCGCTGTTGTTCCTGCAGAACATCACCGGCTTCATGGTCGGCCGGGAATACGAGCGCGCCGGCATCACCAAGGACGGCGCCAAGCTGATCATGGCGGTCACCGGCGCCAGCGTCCCGAAGTTCACGGTCAACTGCAACGGCGCCTTCGGCGCCGGCGTCTACGGCATGTCGGGCCGGGCCTTCGACCCGCGGTTCATGTTCTCCTGGCCGCAGGCCCAGATGTCGGTGATGGGCGCCGAGCAGGCGGCCAACGTCCTGGCCGACGTCAAGGTCCGGCAGCTGTCCCGCGACGGAAAGTCTCTCGATCCCGACGAAGTCGGGGCGATCCGCGAGCCGATCCTGGAAGCCTACAGGCGCGAGCAGAGCGCCTACTACGCCACGTCCGAAATCTGGGACGACGGCGTGCTCGACCCGGTCGACACGCGCAATGCGCTCGGAATGGCGATTTCCGCCAGCCTCAATGCGCCCATCGAACAGCCCCGCTACGGCGTCTTCCGATTCTGATCGAGGATGTCGCGGACGATATCCGCCGCATCTCCAGGCCGGTAAGCAAGTTCATCCCCGGGAGAGTCCTTGCGGTCGATAGCGGAAATCAGATTCGCGGCGATCCCGGAGAGTCGGACTGACGGCGCCGATTTTCGGCGAGGTCACCGAAAGCCTTCAAGCGCGATCTTGCCCCTGAGCCGGCCGCTCTCGACGAGCTGGTGAGCGCGCCTGAGGTTGGCGGCGTTGATGCTCCCCAAGGTCTCCGTCAGCGTGGTGCGGATCACTCCATCATCCACCAGCCGTGCGACCTCGTTAAGTAGCGCATGCTGCGCCTGGATATCAGCGGTCTCGAACGTCGACCGGGTGAACATGGCCACCCAATGGACCGAAATGCTCTTGTGTTTGAAGAATTTGATGTCGAGCGTTGCAGGATCGTCGGCCACGGCGATGCGCCCTTGCGGGGCGACCAGTTCCAGAATCTCGGAGAGATGCTGATCGGTGTTGCTGACGGAGAACACCATGCCCGGAGCCCCGACGCCCAGCGCGTTCACCTGAGCGGCGAGCGACTTGGAGTGATCGATGACATGATGGGCGCCCATCTCCCGCGCCCGGGCTTGCGTCTCCGGCCGGGAAGCGGTGGCGATGATGGTGAGATCGGTCAGTTTCCGGGCGAGTTGCACCGCCATCGAGCCGACATTGCCGCCGCCGCCGGTGATGAGGATTGACGGCGAGACACTGGGCGCCGGCTTCTTCACGTCGAGCCGATCGAACAGGGCTTCCCAAGCCGTCAGCGCCGTCAGCGCCAGAGCCGACGCTTCGGCCCAGCTTAGCGAACGCGGTTTGCGGCCGACGATCCGCTCATCCACGAGGTGGAACTCGGCGTTCGCGCCAGGACGGCGCAGCGCCCCGGCGTAGAAAACCTCGTCACCCGGCTTGAACAGCGACGCCAGGGGACCGGCCTCTTCGACGACCCCGGCCGCGTCCCATCCAAGGACGTTCCACTGTCCGGCTTCGGGGGTAAAACCGGCCCGCATCCGGGTATCGACGGGGTTCACCGAGACGGCGCGAACTTCCACAAGCAGATCTCTGCCCGTCGGCGTCGGTTTCGGCAGCTCGATATCCATCAGCGCTGATGGATCATCGATAGGAAGCGAATTCCGGTAACCGACAGAACGCATGACCTAATCGCCTATAAATTATAGAAAGATCTATTTTTATCCCTCTAGGGAGATATAGATTGTATCATATGTCGCTAAAAAATATGATATGCATCATTATTACATGTAACAAATTCTATTAAATCCGATTTTGCCGAGATATTATACTTACAATCCGGAAATCATAGATAAAATTTAGAAAATTGTACGTCATCTTGGAATATTCGACGGACAACTGGCGCACTCGGCCATGCCCGCGTTGATCATGGTGATGATGGCCCGCTCGAGATCGAGACCGCTCTCGACGACACGGACGCCGCTCGATCCGTCCTCCAACGACCCCTTCTTTGGGCCTTGACACAAAAATGAACTAAATTCATTTTTACGTCAACAGGCTGGAAACCCGCTCGTAGCGAGGAACCGAAACTATGCCGGGAGGGCGGCTTGCGAGGAGTAGGCGGACGCCCGCGCTGGTGCAGCGGCCGGATGAGCGGGTTCCCGTTCGATTCAGGCCTGGCGGCCAACGGAGGCGAAATCGCTGCACGAGTGCCGCACGGCTTCGAGGCGCTCGGCCGGCGGGCGCTCGTGCTGACGACGCGCGCCGGATCGATGGCGTCGGGGCCGGTCGCGGCCTTTCGGATATCGGCCTAAATCAAATTAGATAATAATTTCAAATGGGAGATCGACAAATGAAGGCCATGACCCTGAAGGCGCCGGGCGGGCTCGACAAGTTGGTGATGGCGACGATACCCGACGCGTCGGCCCCAAAGGCGGGTGAGATCACCGTCCGGCTGCATGCCAGTTCGCTGAATTATCACGACTATGCCGTCGCCAGCGGATGGAAGAAGTGCGCGGACAATCGCATCCTTTTGTCCGACGGGGCGGGCGAAGTTGCGGCGGTGGGCGAGGGCGTCGACGAGTTCGCGGTGGGCGACAATGTCTTGAGCATGTTCTTCCCTGAGTGGCTGAACGGCGACGCCACGCCTCACAGTCTCAGCAAGATGCCCGGCGATACGATCGACGGCTATGCCCGCGAGTTCGTCACCCTGCCGGCGGTCTATTTCACCAAGACTCCCCCCGGCCTGTCGCACGCCGAGGCGGCGACCTTGTGCTGCGCCGGATTGACCGCTTGGCGCGGACTGGTGGTCGCGGGCCAGGTGAAGCCGGGCGATTTCGTACTGGTGCAGGGTTCGGGCGGCGTCTCGGTCTTTGCGTTGCAGTTCGCCAAGGCGGCGGGCGCGACCGTGGTTGCGACCTCGTCGTCGGACGAGAAACTGGAGCGGCTGATGGGGCTCGGAGCGGATTATCTGATCAACTACAAGCAAGAGCCGGAGTGGGGGCAAAAGGCCAAGGAACTGACCGACGGCCGCGGCGTCGACCACGTGATCGAAATCGGCGGCGCGGGCACGCTGCCGCAGTCCATAACGGCGCTGCGCATGGGCGGCCATATCGCGATGATCGGCGTGCTTGCAGGGCTCAGCGGCGACGTGCCCACCGGCAAGCTCTTCAGCAATCTGACCCGTGTCACCGGCATCATGGTCGGCAGCCGCAAGGACCAATTGGACATGAACCGCGCCGTCGCCGCCAACGGCATCAAGCCGGTGATCGATTCGACCTTCCCGCTGGAAAGCATGGCGGACGCTCTGCGCCGCCAGGAAGCTCAGAAGCATTTCGGCAAGATCTGCTTGGAGATCTGAGGGCTCAGCCGTCGACCGCCCTCGCCGAGCGCCAATGTCCGCGCTTGGCGGCCGGCGTCAGCCGAACAGCTTGGCCGCCGCCTTCGCGACGAGCTCGCTCCGAGGCCGCCGGCCTGGTCGAAGATGGCGGGCATCTGGCGCCTTGCTCTCAGTGGTGATGCGATTCGGGCAGCAATTGCTCCTCACGCCATTCGCCGTCAGCATCGCCGATCAGGATGAATGCGGACTCCCGCCACGCCCGGACATAGCCGCTGGCGGCGGTGAGAGCGGCGCCTTCGGTGGCGAATTGGCCAAGCTCCGCGACATTTTCATCGAGGAGAACCCAGCGCGAGTTCCGAGCGATCAGCGTCAAATCACGCATCGCACACCCCTGTTTTCCAGAATGTGGCGACTCAAGTGGTTACCCAGGAGTTAACGGTTCCGTCGTTGGCGCCGAGCGGCGGCCAGGCCCTGGCGAAGAGGAGATGCAATCCGACGAGTTTGGTCGTGCGGTTCGGACGTTCCGCCGAGCGCGGGCCGATAATCGGACCCGCCTTCATGGCTTGAGGCGTCTCCGACCAGGCCCGAATTGTCCGCGCGCGCAGTCCCCCCGGAATTGACAAGTTAACCGCACAGGTCGATGTTGCGACAACCGCAGCGATCATCTCGATCCAGCCATTTCCAGTGGCTGCTTGCGAACTTCGCGCCGGCGGAATGGTCCAGTCACCAAGCAGCGGCC
This sequence comes from Phenylobacterium sp., assembly GCF_036502675.1. Classification (GTDB taxonomy): domain Bacteria; phylum Pseudomonadota; class Alphaproteobacteria; order Caulobacterales; family Caulobacteraceae; genus Phenylobacterium. The sequence goes on along the minus strand of NZ_DASXYF010000070.1, from coordinate 3,659 downwards.
AAGCAATATTCCCGTATGAGGCCAGCCCCATATGGGCTGGTCGAAAGCGGCGGATCGACGCAAAGGGTCTTGCGGGGCCCTCAAGAGAAAAAGGGGGAACATGATATCCAGTGCGCATAACATGACACCCGGCGCACATAAGGTGTCGGCGCCGGCGTGCAGCGCCCCGCAGCAGCGCAGCAACGATCCACCCCATCCGCATCCAGAGCGCGGGCGCTGTCGCAACCTGCAGTCGGGCGACTTTGTTCGATGAGCCAGCCGCGCCACCGGCGCCTTCCCGCCTCCGGACCGGTGGCATGAGCGACGATGTCATGCAATGGGCGGGGCCGATCGCCTCGCCGAGCCCGGCCGAACTGGCCGATCGCCATGCGGTCAGCCAGCTGGTCAAGGTCTATGCGCTGGGCATCGACATGCGCGCCTTCGACCTGGTGACCAGCGTGTTCGCCAAGGACGCCGTCACCGACAGCAACCACGGCGTCCTGCCGGTCGGCGAATATCTGCCGAAGGTCTACGCGGGCGCATCCGCCTGGGCCGCCACCCAGCACAACATCACCAACCAATACGTGACGCTGCACGGCGACGAGGCCGTCGTGTGGAGCTACGGGATCGCCTACCACTGGAGCGCAGACGAGCCTCCCGCTCGGGTGGTGGTCGGCGTGCAGTATCGCGACCGGTGCCGCCGCTTTGCGGACGGCTGGCTGATCACCGCCCGCAAGGTGGTGCGACAATGGACCGACAAGTCTCCCGAAATCATCTGAAAGGAAAAGTACATGAGCCGTAAAGTCGCCTTCGTCACCGGGGCCAGCCGGGGCATCGGCAAGGCCTGCGCCATCGAACTGGCCGCGGCCGGCTTTGACGTCGCCATCACCGCCCGCACGGTCAAGGAAGGCGAGCAGCGGGAACACTCCTCCACGCTGAAGGACTCGGACACCTCGGCCCTCCCCGGCAGCCTGGAGGGCACCACGGCCATGATCGAGAAGGCGGGCGGGAAGGCTTTCGCCGTCGCCGCCGACCTCCTGGACCCCGCCTCGCTCGGTGCGGCGGTCACCAAGGTGCTCGACACCATGGGCCGCATCGACGTCGTGGTGCACAATGGCCGCTACATCGGTCCGGGCCACATGGACCGCTTCCTGGACACGCCGATCGAACTGTTGCGCAAGCAGATGGAAGGCAACGTCTTCGCCGGCCTGATCATCAACCAGCTGGCCCTGCCGTCGATGATCGCCAACGGCGGCGGGACCATCGTCAACATCACCTCCGGCGCCGCCTACAACGACCCGTCCAAACCGGCGGGCGGCGGCGGCTGGGGCATGGGCTACGGCATCTCCAAGGGGGCGTTCCAGCGCATCGCCGGGTTCTTGAACGTCGAGCACGGGCCCCAGGGGATCCGCTGCTTCAACCTCCAGCCCGGCCACATAGCCACCGAGCGCATGGCCCAGGACATGGTCAAGTTCGGCTTCAGCCCCAGCGGCGCCCCGCCGGCCGTGCCCGCCAAGGTTGTGGTCTGGCTGTGCACCGATCCGGGCGCCGACGTCTTCGTGCACCAGAACATCGAGGCGCAGAACTTCTGCCACGAGCGCGGCCTGATGCCGGGCTGGGAAGGCCCGCACCAGATGGGCCAAAGCCCGTACCCTGACCTGTCGGCCTACAACCTCCAGAGGCTTGGGCGCGGCGAGAAGCTGTACAGCTGAGCCTCGGCCGGCCTTGTCAGCCCAGATCGGCCCGTTGCCGACCGGCGCGCGCGCCGCATGACAAGGCCGGCCGGCCCGTTTCGTCATTTTCAGCTCGCCGGAGACTGATCCGGCCGGCTGTAAATGACGTGCGTGCGCTGTCCGCTGTTGGGCCTCCGGTGCTCCACCGGATATTTTTGGCCGCGCTCAGGCCGTGGTTCTGGTAATCAATCCTCCGACCCTTGCTGCGCCGGCTACGCTGGCGGAACAATCGGAGATAGCATCTGACGCTGACACGTCGGTTCGCTTTGGCGGCCCTGCTCGCGAACGCCGCGGGCGTGCTTGCAACCTCGCAGGCGCTCGGCGCGCCGGGCCGCCCCGCGCGCGGCGCCGACGGCTGGCCCACCGGGGCCGCCCTCGGTCCGTCGCGCCCCTTCTCGTTCGAGGCTCTCAAGGCGCACGCCGCCGGCCTGGCCGCCCGGCCCTATGCGCCGCCCGCTCCGCTTGCGCCCGAGCTGCTGCACGCCATCGACTATGACGCCTTCGGTCAGATCACCTATCGGCCCGAGGCTGCCTTGTGGACGCGCTCGGAAAGCGGCGGCGTCCGCTTCTTCCCCATGGCGCGCACCGCCAATGTCCCGGTCGCCATGAACGTCGTCTGGGGGGGCCAGGCGCGGACCGTCGAATATTCCCCGGCGCTGTTCGATATGCAGCCGGATTCGCCGGCGCGCAAGCTGGGCGACGAGGCGGGCTTCGGCGGCTTCCGCGTCATGAACCGCGACCAGCAGACCGACTGGATCGCCTATCTCGGCGCCTCCTATTTCCGCTCGGCCGAGCCCTTCAACCAATACGGCCTCTCGGCCAGGGGACTGGCGATCGACACGGCCACGCCGCGTCGCGAGGAATTCCCGGTCTTCACCTCCTTCTGGCTGGAGCAGGACCCAGACGGGCGGCTGGTGGTCTACGCCCTGCTCGACGGGCCGAGCGTGGCCGGCGCCTATCGCATCCGCCACCAGCGCTCCGCGACGGGCCTGGTCCAGGACATCGAGGCGGACCTGCACTTTCGCGGCGCGGTCGAGCGACTGGGCGTGGCGCCGCTGACCAGCATGTACTGGTATGGCCAAAGCGACCGTAAGCCGGGCGACGATTGGCGGCCGCAGATCCATGACTCCGACGGGCTGTCGATCTGGACGGGAGCGGGCGAGCGAATCTGGCGGCCGCTCGCCAACCCGCCACGGGTGATCACAAATCTCTTCATGGACAAATCCCCGCGCGGCTTCGGCCTGATGCAGCGCGACCGCAGCTTCGGGGACTACGAGGACGACGGCGCCTTCTACGACCGCCGGCCCAGCGCCTGGGTCGAGCCGGTCGGCGACTGGGGCGCGGGCTCGGTGCAGCTGGTCGAGATCCCCACCGCCATCGAGACCGACGACAACGTCGTCGCCTTCTGGACGCCGGCTGCGTCCCCCTCGCCCGGCCAGGCGCTCAATTTCGCCTATCGGCTGCACTGGACGGCCGACGAGCCCTCGCCGGCAGGCGTGGCCCGGGTGGTCTCCACGCGCCTGGGCCGGGGTGGCCGCCCCGGCCACGCGAGCCCGCCCGGGCGTCGCAAGTGCGTGATCGACTTTGCCGGCGGGCCCCTGGCGGGCCTCCGGCGCGGCGACGTGGAGGCGGTGGTCGATATCGACAAGGGTGCGCCGATCGAGCCGGTCGCCTATCCCGTGGTCGGCCAGACCCGCTGGCGGCTGATGTTCGACATCGATGCGCCGGCGGGCTCGACGGTGAACCTGCGGGCTTTCCTGCGGCGCGGCGGCCAGGCGCTTTCCGAGACCTGGATCCACCAGTTGGTCGGCCCCGGGGGCTGAGCGGGGGTGTCTCAGGCGGGGAGGAGTTGCGGCTGTTCGGCGGGGGCGCGCCGGTCGTGGGGGCTGGGCCGGGGGGCTGGGGCGGCCTGGAAGCTGTGGATTGCGACGGGGGTGCGCAACAGCG
>NZ_DASXYF010000069.1:0-31098 GCF_036502675.1 Phenylobacterium sp. | reverse complement strand
GCTCCGGCGCCTCGGTGACCGCGCTCTATGAGGTTACGCCCCGCAGCGCGCGGCCTTCCAGCGACCCCTTGCGCTACGAGGCGCACCCGGCGCAGGCGCCGCAGACCGGCGGCGGCGAGATCGCCTATCTGAAGATCCGCTACAAGTTGCCGGGCGAGCCGAGCTCGCGGCTGATCGGCCGGCCGATCACGCCGGGCGACGCCTACGGGACGGTGGCCACGGCGCCGGAGCCGACGCGCTGGGCGATCGCCGTGGCGGGCTTCGGCCAGCGGCTGCGCGGCGATCCTTGGCTGGACGACCGGTTCGGCTGGCGCGAGATCGGCGACCTGGCGCAGGGCGCCCGCGGCGAGGATCCCTACGGCCTGCGCGCCGAGTTCGTGCAGCTTGTGCGTGCGGCGGGCGAGGCGCGATCCGTGAACGAATAGTTCGCAGCCGTTCCTGGCGGCGGTTGAATGTGGATAAGGCTGCGCCGATATCGACATGACCGCCGCCTTGCGGCGCCCTGCGCGCTCAACGGCTTGTCGGCATAGTGACGTTGGGCGACAGTGCCGCCCAGGCTAAGGACAAGACCGCTGGCCAGTATCTGGAAGACATCAGCCGCCCGGCGTCGAAAGGCTGAAGTGACGCGCCGCGGCGGGCCGAAAACGCGTCTGTTCCTCGCCGCCAGCAGCGAGCAGGACCGCAAGCGAAAGGCGGCGAAGGCCGCCGAGGTGATCTCCCCGCTGCTCTCCGCGCCGGTGCGCGTCAGGCCGGAGCCGCCCGAGGCCGAAGGCTTCCACCTGCTCGACACCACCATGATGTACGCGCCGCGCTCGGGCGGGGTGAAGCGCTACCTGAACGCCAAGCGCGCCTGGCTGCAGCGCAGCCGCCCCGACATCCGCCACACCCTGGTGGTGCCGGGCGCCGCCACCCGCGGCGAATCGCCGGGGCTGGTCACCATCGCCGCCGCCCGCCTGCCGTTCGGCGACGGCTACCGGATGCCGGCCAGCCTGACCAAGTGGGCCGCCGCCCTCGAGACCCTGCGGCCCGACGTCATCGAGGCCGGCGACGTCTTCGTTCCCGGCCACGCGGCGCTGGAGGCGGGCCAGAGCCTGGGCGTGCCCGTGGTGGGCTTCTGCCACACCGACGCCGCGGCGCTGGCCGCCCTGCACTTCGGCGTCTGGGCCGAGGCGCCCACCATGAACTTCTGGTCCACCGCCTACCAGCGCTTCGACCGGGTGGTGGCCCCCAGCCGCCACGTCGCCGCGCGCCTGGCGGAAGCCGGGGTGGAGAAGGTCGTCGTCCAGGGCCTCGGGGTCGACACCGAGCTGTTCCACCCCCAGCGCCGCGATCCCGCGCGCCTGCGCAAGCGCCTGGGCCTCCCGGCCGACGCCCGCCTGCTGGTGTTCGCCGGCCGCGCCGCGCGCGAGAAGAACATCGAGTCCATGGTCCAGGCCGTGGAGCGCCTGGGCGACCCCTACCGCCTGGTGCTGGTGGGCGCGGGCAAGGACGCGCGCTACTCGCCGCAGGTCGACTGCCTCGACTATGAGCGCGACCCCATGCGACTGGCCGCCGTCATGGCCAGCTGCGACGCCTTCCTGCACGCCAACGAGAACGAGATCTTCGGCCTGGTGGTGCTGGAGGCCCTGGCCGCCGGCCTGCCCGTGGTGGGCTCCTGCAACGGCGGGGTTGGCGAATTGATCGACGAGACCGTCGGCCAGCGCGCCCGCAGCGTCGATCCCGCCGGCCTCGCCGAGGCCATCGAGGCCCTGTTCGCCCGCGACCTGGCGGCGCTGTCCGCCGCCGCCCGCCGCCGCGCCGAGGAGCGCCACTCCTGGGACGCCACCTTCGAGGCCCTCACCCGCCTCTACGCAGAGCTGGTCGCCGGCGCCGCCCCGATGGCGCTGAGCGCCTGATTCCGGCGGCGCCCGGCGGCCTCACCGTCCCGTCGGGATGTCCTTGAACGCCACGTCCTTGTCCACGCGCACGTCGCCCGGCAGGCCCAGCACCCGTTCGGCGATGATGTTGCGCAGGATCTCGTCGGTGCCGCCGGCGATCCGCAGCCCCGGCGAGGACAGGAACCAGGCCTGGAAGGCGCCCTGGCGCGGCGCCAGGTCCGGGTCGTCGATGACCCCGTACTGATCCAGCATCTCCACCGCCTCGCTGGCCAGGTTCTGGGTCTGCGTCGCGGCCACCGCCTTGCCGATGGAGCTCTCGGGGCCAGGCGTCTGGCCGCGCGACAGGGCGGTGAGGGTGCGGTTGCGGATGTGCCTGAGGCCCTCGGCCTGCACGTACCAGTCGGCGAGCTTGTCGCGGATCGCCGGGTCGGCCAGCGCCATGCGGCCGTCGGCGGCGGGGATCGCGCGCGCCGCCTCCAGGAACGCCGGCCATCCCGGCCCGCGGGACACACCCACCGCCAGGCGCTCGTTCATCAACGTCACCAGGCTGACCCGCCAGCCGTCGTCCACCGCCCCCAGCCGCTGGCTGTCGGGGACCCGCACGTCGGTGAAGAACACCTCGTTGAAGCCCGAGCCGCCCGACATCTGGTGGATCGGGCGCACCTCGATCCCGGGCGCCTTCATGTCCACCCAGAACATGGTCAGGCCCTTGTGCTTGGGCGCGTCGGGATCGGTGCGGCAGACGACGATGCCGAAATCGGAGAACTGCGCCCCGGTGGTCCAGACCTTCTGGCCGTTGACGGTCCAGTCGCCGTCGGCGCCGCGCACCGCCCGGGTCCGCGCGGCGGCCACGTCGGAGCCCGCGCCCGGCTCCGAGAACAGCTGGCACCAGATCTCCTCGCCGCGGATGGCCGGCCCGCCGAACCGCCGCTTCGCCGCCGCGTCGCCCACGGTCATCACCGTCGGCACGCACATGCCCAGGCCGATGGAGAAGGGGTCGCCGGGCGTCGGCAGCCGGGCTTCCTCCTCGGCGAAGATCACCCCCATGATCGGCGCCTCGCCCTGCCCGCCCCAGTCCTTCGGCCAGGTGACGCAGGCGTAGCCGGCGTCGGCCTTGCGGGCCTGCCAGGCCTTGGCCGCGGCCAGGAAGGCGGCCTCGCCGCCACGCGGGTCCGCCCCGGGCGCATTGGCTTCGAGCCACGCCCGGGCCCTGGCGCGGTAGGCGGCTTCTTCGGGGGTGTCGTTGAAATCCACGGGAGCGCTCCGGTCAGGCGGCGTTGCGGCGTTCGAGCTGGCTCACCAGCCGTTCCTTCCACAGCCGCGGCGCGCCGGCCACGAGGGAAAGCTGGCGCGAGCGCCGGTAGAAGAGGTGCGGGTCCGCCTCCCAGGTGTAGCCTATGCCGCCGTGCGTCTGGATGGTCTCCTTGGCGGCGTACCAGTAGGCCTCCGACGCCGAGATCCGCGCCGCCGCCGCCGCCGTCGGCAGCTCCGCCGCGTCGGCGTTCAGCGCCCAGGCGCCGTAATAGGCGTTGCCCCGCGCCAGCTCGTTCTTCACGTACATGTCCGCCAGCTTGTGCTTGATCGCCTGGTAGGAGCCGATCTGGCGGCCGAAGGCGTAGCGCTCCTTGGCGTAGGCCGTGGCGATCTCCAGGCAGCGGCCGGCGCCGCCCAGCTGCTCGAAGGCCAGCAGCACCGCGGCGCGGTCGAAGATCTTCTCCAGCAACGCGAAGCCCTCGCCCGCCCCGCCCAGGCGGGTCACCGGCGCGGCCTCGAAGGTGATCTTCGCCGCGCTGCGGGTCGGGTCCAGCGTCCGCAGCGTCTCGCGCACGACGCCCGAGCCCTTCATGTCCGCCAGGAACAGCCCCGGCCGCCCGTTCTCCCTGGCCAGCACCAGCACCTGGTCGGCCACGTCCCCGTCGGTCACCGGGATCTTCACGCCGGTGAGCCGCCGGTCGGTGACCGACGCCTGCAGGGTCTCCGGCGTCACCGCCCCCGGCCCTTCCGAGACCGCCAGCGCCCCGATCAGCTCGCCGGCCGCGATGCGCGGCAGCAGCGCCGACATCTGCGCCGCGTCGCCGGCCAGCATCACCGCCTCGGCCAGGAAGTAGAGCGTCGAGGCGAACGGGATCGGCGCCAGCGCCCGGCCCAGCTCCTCGGCGATGACGCAGAGCTCCAGCCGCGACAGGCCCAGGCCGTTGTAGGCCTCCGGGATCGCGGCCCCCAGCCAGCCCTGGTCGGCCACCGCCCGCCACAGATCCCGGTCGTAGGCGCAGTCCGGGTCGTCCAGCACCGCGCGCACCCGGGCGAGCCCGCACCTGGCTTCCAGGAACCGGCGCGCCTCGCCCTGCATGTGCTTCTGGTCGTCGGAGAAATCGAAGTTCATCGGGGCCTCGGGGCTGCGGCGTCCCTACAATACGACGCCCGGGACGCGTGGAAAGATTGACCTCGCGTCAAGGTTTTTCGGTTCCTATCGGCGCAACAAGGGCGGAGCGCGCGATGGCCAAGGCGATTTTCCAGCGGAACCAGAAGGTCTGGGTCGAAAGCGTCGGAGCCTGGTCGGTGGTCGAGCGCATCGTGCCGATCTGGGCGCGCGGATTCGAAGAGCCGGTGCGGGTGACCTACGACGTGGGCCTGGGCCGGGAGTTCCTGGCCCACGAGCTGCGCGGCGAGCAGGACAGCGCCGACGCCCTGTTCGACGACGCCACGTCCTGGCGGCTGCTGCGCGCCCGCAACAAGTGGCAGCCGCCGGAAGACTGCCCGCACCACCCCTTCCCGGGCAGCTATCCCGTGGTGGTCACCGACGCCAACGACTGGGGCGGCTGGCGGGTGCCGGGCGCCGAATACGACCGCGATCCCGCCAAGATCGAGATCCAGGCCCGGCTGATCGCCTCGGGCCCCCGGCTGCTGGCGCTCGCCCGCCGGCTGATGGCGCTGGTGGACGACGTGCCCGACGACGCCCCGCCGGACATCCGCGCGCTGGCCGAAGAGGCCCTGAAGATCGAACGCTACCTGAAGGAAATCCCCGCCCCGGTCGGCTCGGCGCCGGAGTCCGAGACCGCGGCGGCCTGATTTCGCGTGACGCCGGCCGGCGCCTTCCGAATTCCACCGCGCGCCATACCGCTCTAGAAAGGCGGGATGCGCACCGAGACCCCCCAGCCGATCCGGCTCTCCGACTACCGCCCGCCCGCCTTCCTGATCGACGAGGTCCGCCTGGACTTCGACCTCGCCCCCGACGCCACGCGGGTGAAGGCGCGCCTGGCCGTGCGCCGCAACGGCGCCCACGCCGAGCCCCTGGTGCTGGACGGCGAGCGGCTGAAGCTGATCGCCCTCAGCCTCGACGGCCGCCCCCTCGCCGAGGGCGAGCGGACGCTGACCGACGAGACGCTGGCCATCGCGGGGGTTCCAGACGCCTTCACCCTGGAGACCGAGGTGGAGATCGACCCCGAGGCCAACAAGGCGCTGGACGGCCTCTACATGTCCGGCGGCCGCTTCTGCACCCAGTGCGAGGCCGAGGGCTTCCGCAAGATCACCTACTGGCCCGACCGCCCCGACGTGCTCTCCCGCTTCACGGTGCGCATCGCGGCGCCGAAGGCCTTCCAGCGGCTGCTCTCCAACGGCAACCTGGTGGAGGCGGGGGAGCTGCCGGGCGATCGCCACTTCGCCGTCTGGAACGACCCGTTCCCCAAGCCCAGCTACCTGTTCGCCCTGGTGGCCGGCGAGCTCGACGTGCTGGAGGACAGCCTGGTCACCATGAGCGGCCGCACGGTGGCGCTCAGGATCTACGTCGACCCCGGCATGGTCTCCCGCGCCGCCTACGCCATGGACGCCCTGAAGCGCGCGATGCAGTGGGACGAGACCGCCTTCGGCCGCGAATACGACCTCGACCTGTTCATGATCGTGGCGGTGCGTGACTTCAATTTCGGCGCCATGGAAAACAAGGGGCTGAATATATTCAACTCCTCGTTGTTGCTGGCCGACCCGGCGACGGCTGCCGACGGCGACTTCGAACGCATCGAAGGGGTGGTGGCGCACGAGTATTTCCACAACTGGACCGGCGACCGGATCACCTGCCGCGACTGGTTCCAGCTCTGCCTGAAGGAGGGGCTGACCGTCTTCCGCGACCAGAGCTTCTCCGGCGACATGCGCGGCCACGCCGTGCAGCGGATCAAGGACGTCAAGGCGCTGCGCGCCCGCCAGTTCGCCGAGGACCAGGGCCCGCTCGCCCATCCGGTGCGGCCGTCGAGCTACCTGAAGATCGACAACTTCTACACCGCGACCATCTACGAGAAGGGCGCGGAAGTGATCCGTATGCTGAAGACCCTGATCGGGGCCGAGGCGTTCCGGGCGGGGATGGACCTCTACTTCGCGCGCTGGGACGGCCACGCCACCACCGTCGAGGAGTTCGTCCGCTGCTTCGCCGAGGCTTCGGGCCGCGACCTCGACGGCTTCTTCGCCTGGTACGAACAGGCCGGCACCCCCGCCGTCTCGCTCGCCAGCCGCTACGACGCGACCGCCAGGACCCTGGAGCTCGACCTTCGCCAGGCCACCGCCGCCACCCCCGGCCAGCCGGACAAGCGCCCCCTGCCGATCCCGGTCACCGTGGGGCTCCTTGACCAGGAGGGCCGCACGCTGGCCTTCGAGCATGAGGGCCGGGCGGTGGACGAGGCGACCCTGGTGCTGGACGCCGCCCGGGCCACGGTGCTGCTGACGGGCGTCGACCGCGCGCCGGTGGTCTCGGCGCTGCGCGGTTTCTCCGCCCCGGTCACCCTGCGGACCGACGCCGCCGCCCGCGACCGCTACGTGCTGCTGGCCTCCGACCCCGACCTCTTCAACCGCTGGGAGGCCGGCCAGGACCTGGGCCGCGACCTGATCCTGGGCCGCGCGGCGGGCCGCCCCGACGAGGTGGCCGAGGAACGCTTCGCCGAGGCCGTCGGCCGGGCGCTGGACGACCAGGCGGCGGACGACGCCTTCAAGGCCCTGCTGCTGGCCCTGCCCTCGGAGAGCGACCTGGCCCTGGGCGTGAAGGACGCCGATCCCGGCGCGATCCACGCCGCCCGCGACGCGCTGCGCACCCGGCTGGCCGTCCACCTGGAGGAGGCGCTGAAGCGCCTGCACATCGGGCTGCAGGAGACCGGCGAGTTCCGGCCCGACGCCGCCGGCGCCGGCCGCCGGGGCCTGCGCAACGCCGCCCTGGAGCTGCTGGCCGCCAATCCCCGCTCCGACATCGTCGAGCTGGCCGTGGGCCACTACCAGGCGGCCCGCAACATGACCGACGCCATCGGCGGCCTCACCGCCCTGATGCTGGCCGGCGGCCCGGCCTACGAGGCGGCGCTGGAACACTTCTATGCGCGCTGGAAATCCGAACCCCTGGTGATCGACAAATGGTTCGCCCTGCAGGCCCGCGACCCGGACGAGTCGGCGCTGGGCCGGGTGCTGGCGCTCACCGTCCACCCGGCCTTCGACGCCCGGACGCCGAACCGCCTGCGCGCGGTGGTGTCCACCTTCGCCAACGGCAACCCGGCCCGCTTCCACGACCCGAGCGGCTACGGCTACCGCTTCCTGGCCGACCAGATCCTCGCCGTCGACAGCTTCAACCCGATGACCGCCGCCAGGCTGGTGGACGCCCTGGGCGGCTGGCGCCGCTACCGGCCGGAACTGGGGAGCCTGATGCGCGCCGAGCTGGAGCGGATCATGAACAGCCCTGGGTTGTCGAAGAACGTTTTCGAGCTCGCCAGCCGCGCCCTGGCGTCGGAATGAGTTAACCCGCTGGAATCTGCTGCAGGCTCCGATTGGCCTAGATGGCCCCCTGGCGCGTCGACGGGACGCGGCCGCGGATGCGAGGAGCATGATCGTTGGCGGTTTCTCTGCACCGGGTCCGCTTCCTGCTGGTGGACGACAACATCCACATGATGAACATCGTCAAGACGATGCTGCGCGGCTTCGGCGGCGAGAAGATCTTCGAGGCCAAGACCGCGGACGAGGCGCTCGACCGCCTGCGCCACGACGCCGTCGACATCGTGATCCTGGACTATCTGCTGGGCGACACCGACGGCACGGATTTCTGCCGCCAGGTGCGCACCTCGCCCGACAGCCCCGCGCCCTACGTTCCGGTGATAATGCTCACCGGCCACTCGGAGAAGAGCCGGGTGCAGACCGCCCGCGACGCCGGCGTCACCGAATTCTGCGTCAAGCCCGTCACCGCCGCGGACCTGCTCCGCAAGGTGGCCGCCGTCATCGACCGGCCGCGCCCGTTCGTGCGCAGCCCGTCCTACTTCGGCCCCGACCGCCGCCGCGCCGCCAACGCCGAATACGCGGGTCCGGAACGCCGCGGCCGACGCGGCGGCTCCGAAACCTGACCGCCACGGTCACGAAAATTCCGGCCCGGCAGCGACCCTATGACCCGTGACGGCGCAGAATCGCGCGCGTAGACTCAAGCCTCGTTGGGGTGACTCGGTTCAACGCGGAGGAGCGGCGGGCGTTGGCCAGACGCGGGGGCGAAGGCGCGGCTGGGACCAAGCCACGGGGGAAGCGCGGGGACGCCGCGCCGGGCGCCGCTGCGCCGCAGAACCAGGTGTTCGCGCGCACCGCCATCCTCGCCACCCTCGTGCTGCTGGCCGTCTACACCGTCTTCGCGGTCATCCGCATCCAGCACGAGCCGCAGAGCGCCACCGTCGCCAACGCCGGCCTGCCGGCCCGCGCCGACGCCCTGGCCGCCCGCGCCGACGCCGAGGCCGCGGCCCTGCGCGGCGGCCTGTTCGCGGCCCGCGAGGCGCTGACCCGCGCCCCCGACGCCCCCATCGACGCCGCCGAGAGCGGCATGGCCGCCGCGGGCGGCGCGGCCGCCGCCGTGGCCATCGTCGCCGACGACGGCCTGGCCGCCCTCGCCGGCAAGGCGCCCGGCGCCGACTGGGCGGGACTGGTGCGGACCGCCGCCAAGGCGGACAAGGCGGTCTGGTTCGGGATCGGCGACGAGAGCGCCCCGCTGCTGAGCGCCGTCGCCTCCGCCCCCACCAGCCGGGGCCGCCGCTGGATCGTCGTCGCCGGCGATCCCGCCCGGCTGATGCGGCTGCTGCACGGCCAGGCGACCGAGGCCCTGGCCACCGCCCACGGCCAGCTGATCGCGGCCGCCGGCGCCGGCGGGGTGGCCGATGCGCAGACCGTCAACGCCGCCTTCGCCCTCGCTCCCGAGGAGCTGGACTTCAGCCGGCTGGTGCGGGCCCAGCGTCCCGACGGCGCGGCCCTGGACCTGGCCGCCCGGCCGGCGGCGGACGGCGCGCTCCTGGCGCTGAGCGCCGCCCCGGCCGTCCCCACCGACGGCGCCGCCAGCACGAAGCAGGTGCTGTGGCTGCTGATCCCCCTGGGAGTCGCCTTCCTGCTGGGCCTGCTGCTCCTCAACCAGAGCCGCAAGGCCGAGACGGCGCAGCGGGCGTTCATCGACAGCGAGCAGCGCTTCCGCCTGGCGGTGGAGGCGGCCCGCTGCGGCATCTGGGAGTGGGACCTCACCGAGGACCGGATGTTCATGTCCGACGTCACCGGCGCCATCTTCGGCTGGGGCGGCGGCGGCCACGTCGACGGCGCCCAGGTGCTGGAGCGGGTGTCGCCCGACCACCGGGACCGGGTGCGCCAGGCCCTGGGGGTGGCGGCCACCTACGGGGCCTTCGACGTCTCGTTCCGGGTGCCCAGCCTCGACGGCGGCCGGCCGGTGTGGATCGACGCCCGCGGCCAGGGTTTCGACCGCCTGCCCGAGGGCGGCTACGCCCGCATCATCGGCGTGGCCCTCGACGTCACCGAGGAGCGGGTGGCCCAGGCCCGCGCCCAGGCCGCCGAGAACCGGCTGCGCGACGCCATCGAAAGCGTGTCGGAGGCCTTCGTCCTGTGGGACCGCCACGGCCGGCTGCTGATGTGCAACCAGAACTACCGCCAGACCTTCTCGCTGGAACCCAGGCTCCTGAAGCCCGGCGCCGCCCGCGAGCAGGTCAACCGCTTCGCCCAGCTGGCCATCAAGCGGCAGGTGACCGCGCCCGCCGGCGCGCGCGGCCTGCGCGAGGCCGAGCTGAACGACGGCCGCTGGATCCAGATCTCCGAGCGGCGCACGGCCGAGGGCGGCCTGGTGATGACCGCCGCCGACATCACCGCCGTCAAGACCCAGGAGGAGGCGCGCCGCCTCAACGAGGAGCAGCTTCAGCAGGCCGTGGTGGGCCTGGAGCGCAGCCAGGAGCAGCTCTCGGAACTGGCCCGCAAGTACGAGACCGAGAAGATCCGCGCCGAGACCGCCAACCGCGCCAAGAGCGAGTTCCTGGCCAACATGAGCCACGAGCTGCGCACCCCGCTCAACGCCATCAACGGCTTCTCCGAGATCATGGTCAGCGAGATGTTCGGCGGCCTGGGCGACAGCCGCTACAAGGAATACGCCCAGGACATCCTCAACTCCGGCCAGCACCTGCTGGCGCTGATCAACGACATCCTCGACATGTCGAAGATCGAGGCCGGCAAGATGAGCCTGCGCTTCGAGCCGGTGGCCATGGAGGAGGTGGCCGACGACGCCGTCCGCCTGATGCGCAACCGCGCCGAGACCGTGGGCCTGGCGCTCGGCGTCGAGATCGGCGAGCTGCCGGAGGTGGAGGCCGACTACCGGGCGCTGAAGCAGGTGCTGCTGAACCTGCTCTCCAACGCCGTGAAGTTCACCCCCCGCGGCGGCCGCGTCACCATCCTGGCCGAGGCCCGCAGCGACGCCTTCGGCGAGCGCGTGCGGGTGAGCGTGCGCGACACCGGCATCGGCATCGCCGCCGACGACCTCGCCCGCCTGGCCCGCCCCTTCGAGCAGATCGAGAGCCAGCACGCCAAGACCCAGCAAGGCACCGGCCTGGGCCTGGCTCTCACCAAGTCCCTCGTGGAGCTGCACGGCGGCGTCCTCGACATCCACAGCGCGCCCGGCGAAGGCACCACCGTCAGCTTCTCCATCCCCGTCCGCCAGAGCGCCCCCGCCCTCACCGCCTCCGGCGGCGTCGCGGCGGCGTGAGAGGGCGACAATACGGAAGCGTTAAGGCTGCGGCGGCGGGCGGCGGCCCGGCCCCCAGCGCGCCAGCCGCTCGGCCAGCCTGGCCCGCTCCTCCGGCGTCAGGCCGGCGGCGAAGTCGATGATCCGCCGCTCCACGCCGCCGCGGGCCTGCATCTCCAGCGCCCGCGCCCGGTCGAGGGCGGCGGCGGCGGCAGCTTGGTCGAAGGGCTCCGAGCGCAGGCTGAGCCAGGCGTCGCGTCGCGCCTGGCGCGCCGCCCGCAGCTTGCCGCCAACCTCGCCGGCCTCCCCGCGCAGGGCCTGGTGGAAGGCCTGCTGCCGCTCGGGCGACAGGTCGGCGGCGGCGGCCCACAGCGGCCCCGCCGGCCGCAGTCCGGCGCGGAGCAGGTGCATCCGCGCGCCCAGGGCGAAGACGCCCACCGTCGCCCCGATCACGAACAGGTTCACCGCCAGCGAGACGATGAGCACGATGAGCAGGCCCCGGCGGCCCATCAGACGTCCCCCACCGCGGTGGCCTCGTCGCCGACGCCTTCGTAGCCGGTCATGACGGCGCTGACGGCGTCGCCGTCGCCGACGGCGGCCGACAGCATCACGCCCGCCGCCACGCCCGAGGCGCAGGCGCCGGCCAGCGCCGCGCCCAGGCCGAGCCTCGCGCCCCAGACGGCGAGCCGGCTGCGGGCCCGCGGCCGCGGCGCGGCGGCCAGGATCGCCTCGCGCAGCCCGTGGCGCACCGGCGGGGGCGTCCAGTCGTCCAGGACCGCATCCAGCAGGCTCGCCTGCGCCAGCACCCCCCGCGCGAAGGCCGGGTCACCGGCCATCACGGCGGCGGCGTCTTCGCGCACGCCCGCAGGCCAGCGGGCGACGTCGCCGCCGTAGGCCTCGGCCAGGGCCTCGAAACGCGCGCGGCTCAGCTCCGTCACCTCATCGCTCCACCATGTCGGCCAGGGCGGCCCGCAGCGCCCGGCGCCCGCGGGACAGCAGGCTCTCCAGCGCCTCGACACTGACCCCCATCAGGCCGGCGGCCTCTATGTTGCCGAGTTCCTGGTAGTGGCAAAGGACGATCGCCTCCCGCTGGCGGTCGGGCAGCCGCTGCATCGCCTGCGCCACCCGGCGGCCCACGTCGGCCGCCTGCAGCCCCCGGTCCGGCGCGGGACCTTCGTCGGGCCGTTCCGGCAGGGCCTCCATCGTCGTCTCCCGCCGGCGGCGCAGCCGGTCGTAGCAGAGGTTCAGCGCCACCCGGTGCAGCCAGGTGTCGAACCGCGCCGCCCCGGGCTTCCAGGTCGGCGCCTGCTTCCAGGCGCGCAGGAAGGTCTCCTGAGCCACGTCCTCGGCCTCCGCCCCCTCGCCCAGCATCCGCCCGGCCAGCGCCAGCAGCCTCGGCAACTTGCGGGCCACCAGGGCGCGCACGGCGGCCGGCTCCCCCTCGGCCACCCGCGCCAGCAGCGCCTCGTCGGGATCGGCAGCGCCCTCGCCCAACCGTAACCTCGCCCTGGGCTGCGCGCCGCTCGCGCCGAATGGAAGGTTCAGCCGCCACGCGCCCTGTTCTGCCGCATCATGATGAGTTCGCCCTTGCTGAGCCACCCGTCGTGGTTGGTGTCCGCCGCATTGAAGCGCCGGCCAAGGGCCGCGTCGCGCTCCGCCTTGGAGATGAAGCCGTCCTTGTCGGCGTCCAGCGCCGCCCACATGGCCGCCGCCCGGGCCGTGGCGTCCGCACCGCCGCGTCCGGCCCTCCGCTGGGCGCCGGCGTCGAACTCGGCGCGGCTGATCCTGCCGTCCCTGTCGGTGTCGAGCCGGCTCAGGAAGCCGCTCTCCCCGGCCTTGCGCAGTTCCGCCAGGGTCACCTTGCCGTCGTGGTCCAGGTCCGGGTTCGGCCGCTGGCGGGGCGGGATCTGGGCCGACGCCGACGAGGCCGCCAGGACGCCCAGCAGGGCCATGCACAACAGACGCCGCATCGACAATGATCCCTTCGACGGAGGCCGCTCGCCCCGAAGCTTGAACGCCGCGTCCGGGGCGTTCCGTCGATCAGCCCGCCACCACGGCCTCGTAGGCCTTGCGGGCTGCGGCGCGCGAGGCGGCCAGCCGGGCGCCCAGGGTGCGGAAGTCGCGCGCCCCGCCGGCGCGGGCCAGCAGGGCGCGGAACGCCTTGGGCTCGTGGGCCGGGTCGGCGTCCTCCTCCAGGGCCACCTTGAGCAGCTGGGTCAGGTCCTGCTGCAGCGTCCAGGCCCGCTCCAGCGCCGCGAACGCCGCCTCGGGCCCGAGCCCCGCGTGGCGGTAGGCGGCCAGCGCCTCGGCGGTGTTCTGCGCCAGGGGCCCGCCCTGCGGCGCGTGGACCAGCTGCAGGTACTGGGCGGCGAACTCGATGTCGACCAGGCCGCCCGGCGAGAGCTTCAGGTCCCAGGGGCCCTTCGGCGGCCGCTCGCGCTCCATGAGCCCGCGCATGTCGCGCACGTCGGCGGCGGTCCGCGCCCGGTCCCGCGGCCGGCGCAGGGCGGCCTCGATGGCGGCGCGGGCGTCGGCGGCGAAGGCCTCGGAGCTGGCCCACACCACCCGGGCGCGGGTCAGCGCCAGATGCTCCCAGGTCTCGGCCTCGCCGGCGTAGTAGCCCTCGAAGGCCGCGAAGCTCACCGCCACCGGCCCCTTGGTGCCGGAGGGGCGCAGCTGCATGTCCACCTCGTACAGCCCGCCTTCCGCCGTGGGCGTCGACAGCGCCGCGATCAGCCGCTGGGTGAAGCGGCCGTAGAACACCTCCGCCGCCCAACCCTTCACCTCCGAGGCCGCATGCGGGGCGCCGGCACGGTAGAGGGTCATCAGGTCCAGGTCGGAGCTGGCGCTCATCTCCCGCGAGCCGGCCTTGCCCAGGGCCACCACGGCGACCTGGCCCGGGAAGGCGCCGCCCAGCCGCTCGGCCTCGGCCAGCGCCGCCGGACCCAGGGCCTGGATGCAGAGGTCGCCCAGGCCGGCGAAGGCGCGGCCGGCCGCCGCCGCGCTGGCCGAGCCGCTCATCACCTGCACGCCGATGCGGAAGGCGTGCTCCCGGTGGATCCGGCGCACCACGTCCATCGCGGCCTCGAAGTCGGCGGCGCTGGCCGCGGCCGTCAGCATCGCCTCGCGGTCCTCCGCCCGGTCGATCGGCGAGAAGAAGGCGGCGTCCAGCATGGCGTCGACGGCCTCCGGCCGCCGGGCCAGGGTGGCCGCCAGCCTGGGCGCGAAGGCCATCACCTGGACGATCAGCTCGAACAGCTTCGGCTGGGCCAGGAACAGCGACTGGATCTGCACCCCCGAGGGCAGGGCGGCGAAGAAGTTCGAGAACCGGTTGAAGGCGTCGTCCGGCGCGCCGGTGGCCTGCAGCGCCTCCAGCAGCCGCGGCGCCAGCCGGGTGAACAGCTCGCGCCCCCGCTCGGTGCGCGTGGCCGCGATCCGCCCGTGGTGCCAGCTGCGGATGGCCTGCGACACCTTGGCCGGCCTGGAGAAGCCCATGCGGGCCAGGGTGGCCAGGGTCTCGGGATCGTCCTCCACCCCGGTGAAGATCAGGCTGCCGAAACGGGAGGACAGGTCCTCCTCTTCGGGGAACAGCTCGCCGTAGCGGCGGTTGACCCGCTTCAGCACCTTCGACATGTCGGCGTCGAAGCTGCGGAGCAGGCGGTAGCCGCAGAGCGCCGCGATCCGCTGGCGGTCGGGGTCGGCCTCGGGCAGGCGGTGGGTCTGCTCGTCGGCCACCATCTGCACCCGGTGCTCGACGGCGCGCAGGGTGCGGTAGGCCCCGGCCATCTCCTGCGCCGTCGCCGGCTTCACATGGCCGGCCGCGGCCAGGGCCGCCAGGGCGTCGAGGGTGCGGTTGGCGCGCAGGTCCGGGTTGCGGCCGCCCAGGATCAGCTGCTGGGTCTGCACGTAGAACTCGATCTCCCGGATGCCGCCGCGCCCGAGCTTCAGGTCCACGCCCCGGGCGATCATCCGCTCGTCCACCTTGTGCACGTGGATCTGCCGCTTGATGGAGTGGATGTCGGCGATGGCCGCGAAGTCGAGGTTCCGGCGCCAGACGAAGGGCTGCAGCTCGGCCAGGAACCGGGCGGCGCAAGGTCCGTCGCCGGCGCAGGCGCGGGCCTTGATGAAGGCCGCCCGCTCCCAGTTCTGGCCGACGCTCTCGTAATACTCGTAGGCCGCGGGGGTGGGCGCCGCCGGCGGGGTGGAGGCGGGGTCCGGCCGCAGGCGCAGATCCACCCGGAACACGTAGCCGTCGGCGGTGCGCGCCTGCAGCAGCTCGGCGACCCGGTGGATCAGCCGCACGGCGAAAGCCTGGCTCTCCACGCCGGCGGCCAGCGGCAGGCGGTCGGGCTCGTAGAACACCGAGATGTCGATGTCGCTGGAGTAGTTGAGCTCGCAGGCGCCCTGCTTGCCCATGGCGATGCAGAACCAGCCGGGGACCGGCCCCTCCTCGCCCTTCCCCAGCCGCGCGAGACGCCCCGCCGCGACCTCCTCCCGCGCGGCGACCGACAGCGCCGTCGCCAGAGCCGTGTCGGCGAAGCGGGTCAGGGCGCCGGTCACCGCGTCCAGGTCCCAGACGCCCCCCAGGTCGGCCAGGGCGGTCATCAGGTGCAGCTCGGCCTTCAGCCGCCGCAGGCCCCGCGCCGCCTCGGCGGACTCCGCGTCGGAGAGCGCCGCGGCGCGCACGAGCAGGTTCTCGAGCCGCGCGTCGGGGTCGGCGTCCAGCAGCGCCTGCAGCCGCGCGGGCTCGCGCTGGGCGAGGCCGGCCAGGTAGGGCGAGGCGCCGAACACCGGCGCCAGCGCCGGCCAGGCGGCCTCGAGGCCGGAAACCTCGCCGCTATCGGCCAGCACCTCGCGCGCCCGCTCCGCGGCCTTCGCGTCGAACACCGGGCCGCAGGGCTGCAGCCGATCGCCCAAGGGAGTCATGGCGCAGACATTAGTGCGCGATGCGTTCGGATTGCATCGCCTCAAACTCCGCTCATCCCGCCCGCGGCAGGATCAGGGCCACGCGCAGGCCGGGCCCCATCCCGCCCAGCTGGCCGGGGCCCTCGTCCAGGTCGAGCCGGCCGCCGTGCGCCTCGGCCACGGCGGAGACCAGCGAGAGGCCCAGGCCGGCGCCCGGCTCGTTGCGGCTGTTCTCCAGGCGGACGAACCGATCCACCACCTGCGCGCGGTCGGCCTCGGGAACGCCGGGGCCGGTGTCGGTGACCGAGAACTCCACCTCGCCGGAGGACCGGCGGCGGACCCGCAGCATGATGGCGCCCCCGGCCGGGGTGTACTTCACGGCGTTGTCGAGGATGTTGGCCAGCGCCTGGGCCAGGAACTCGCGGTTGCCGCGCACCGCCAGACCCTCGGCCAGCTCGGCCTTGAAGTCGACGTGCTTGTCCTCGCACAGCGGCGCATAGAGCTCGGCGATGTCGGCGGCCAGATGCTCCGGGTCGAACGTGGCCTGGTCCGGCGCCTGGCCGGCCGCCTGCAGGCGGGCGATGGCCAGCACCGTGGCGAAGGTCTTCAGCACCCCGTCGGTGTCGCCGACCGCCTGCACCAGGGCCTCGGTGGGGTCGCCCCTGCCGGCCTCCACGTCCAGCAGCGCCGCCTCCAGCCGCGCGCGCAGGCGGGTGAGCGGCGAGCGCAGGTCGTGGGCGATGGCGTCGCCGGAATGCCGGTGGCCGGCCATGGAACGCTCCAGCCGGTCGAGCATCTCGTTCAGCCCCTCGGCCAGTTCGTCGAATTCGTCGTGGGTCCCGCGCACCGCGGCGCGGGCGGCCAGGTCGCCGTTGCGCACCGCGGCCACCACGTCGCTCAGGCCCGCCATGCTGCGGCTGACGTTGCGGCTGACCAGCACGCCGCCGACCAGACCCAGGATCACCACCAGGGCGCCCGCGCCCCAGAGCGCCCGGACGATCTTCACCACATAGGCCTCGTCCTCGCCCACGTCGGCGCCGACGAACAGGATCTCGCCGCCGCGCAGCCGCTCCTGCAGGCCGCGGGCGGGGTGTTTCACCTGGCGGCCCTGGCCGTCGAGGTCGGTCACCGAGAAGCTGGTCCAGGCGGGCGCGCCGATGAAGCTCTCCACCGGCGAGGCGGCGATGGAGCCGGAGATGCGCCCTCCCGAGGGGCTCATCAGCAGGTAGAGGAACGGCCGCTCGCTGGCCGCCCGCTCGATCAGCGACTGGTTGAGGGCGTCGACGCCGGCCCGGTCGTAGGCGGCGGCCAGCGAGCGCATCTCGCGGGTGATCTCCAGGTCGGTGCGCCGCGTCGCCTCCCCCGCCGTCGCCAGGTAGATGTAGGCCAGGAAGGCGCTGGCGGCGGCCGCGAACAGCGCCAGGAACAGCAGCGTCAGCCGGAACGGCGTGGTGCGGAGAATCCGCGGCAAGCGCACGCGGGGCGCCGCCGCCGCCTCAGGCATCCAGGCGGTAGCCCGCCCCGCGGACGGTCTGCAGCATCGGCCTGTCGAAGCCCCTGTCGATCTTCGAGCGCAGGCGGGAGACGTGAACGTCGATGACGTTGGTCTGCGGGTCGAAGTGGTACTCCCAGACCTTCTCCAGCAGCATGGTCCGCGTCACCGACTGGCCGGCGTGGCGCATCATGAACTCCAGGAGCTGGAACTCCCGGGGCTGCAGGTCGATCTCCTTGCCCTGGCGGTGCACGGCCCGGCCGATCAGGTCCATCTCCAGGTCGCCGACCCGCAGCAGCGTCTGCACCGAGCCGGTCTCGCGCCGCCGCGCCAGGGCCTCGACCCGGGCGATCAGCTCGGAGAAGGCATAGGGCTTGACCAGGTAGTCGTCACCGCCGGCCTTCAGCCCCGCCACCCGGTCGTTGACCTCGCCCAGGGCGGAGAGGAACAGCACCGGCGTCTGGTCGCCCTCGCGGCGCAGCGTCTCCACCAGGGCCACGCCGTCCATCTTGGGCATCATGCGGTCGACGATCATCACGTCGAAGCCGCCGTCGCGGGCGGCGGCCAGGCCCGCCTCGCCGTCCGCCGCGCGCCGGCACTGGTGACCGCCCTCGGAGAGGCCGCGCTCCATGGCGTCGGCCGCCTCCAGGTCGTCCTCGACGATGAGGATGCGCATGGCCGCGACCCGTTCCGGCGCCGCTAGCCGGTGACCTTCAGCGGCAGGAACGAGGTGCGGCCGTTGCGGTGCACGCCCACCAGCACGCTCTGGCGGCCGGCCTTCTTGGCGCTGTCGACGGCGCTGGCCAAGTCGGAGGCGCTGCCCACCGCCCGGTCGCCGGCGCGGACGATCACGTCGCCGCGGCGCAAGCCCTTCTGGGCGGCGTCGGAGGTCTGGTCGACGCCTTCCACCACCACGCCGCGCACGTCGCCCGGCAGGCTGTAGCGCTTGCGGGCCGCCTCATCGAGCGGGGCGAGCGCCAGGCCGATCACCGCCGGCCGCTGAGGCGCGGGCGCGGTCGAGCCGCCCGGCGCGCCGGGGCCGGATCCGTCGGTGTTGGCCGCCAGCTCCTTCTCCGAGGGCCGCACGCCGGAGCGGACGTCGAGGGACTTCTTCTTGCCGTCGCGCATCAGGTCCAGGCGCAGGGTGGCGCCGGCGCTGGCCTTGGCCACCTCGCGGGTCAGCTCCGAGGAGCTGCGGACCGGACGGCCGTTGACCGCGGTGATCACGTCGCCCGCCTGCAGGCCGGCGTGCTGCGAGGGCCCGCCCGCCACGGTGTCGTTGACGATGGCGCCGCGCATGTCCGGCGAGCCCTGCGCCTCGGCCATCTCGGCGGTGAAATTCTGGATGGTGGCGCCGATGTAGCCGCGGGTGATCTTGCCGCCGGACATCAGCTGCTTGGTGATGATGTCGGCCACGTCGGCCGGCACGGCGAAGCCGATGCCCACCGAGCCGCCCGACGGCGAGAAGATCGCCGTGTTCACCCCGATCACCCGGCCGTAGATGTCGAAGGTGGGCCCTCCGGAGTTGCCGCGGTTGATGGGCGCGTCGATCTGGATGTAGTCGACGAAGGTCTCGCCGATGTCGCGCCCGTAGGCGGAGATGATGCCGGCCGTGGCGGTGCCGCCCAGGCCGAAGGGGTTGCCGACGGTGATCACCCAGTCGCCGACCCGCGGCTTGGCCGAGTTCTCGAAGTCGACGAACGGGAAGCCGGCGCCCTTCACCTTGAGGACCGCGAGGTCGGTGCCCTCGTCGCGGCCGACCACGGTGGCGTCGAGCTCGCGCTCGTCCTTCAGCACCACCTTGATGGTCTCGGCGTTCTCGACGACGTGGTTGTTGGTGACGATATAGCCGTCGGACGAGATGAAGAAGCCCGAGCCCGCCGACTGCTGGGTGGGCAGGCGCGGCTGGCCGCCCTTGGCGCCGCCCTTGCCGGGGCCGGGAGCGCCGGGAGACTCGTCACCGCCGCTGTCGTCGTCGCCCGGCTGGTCCGGCTGGATGTTGAATGGAAAGTTCTCGAAGCCGGGGATGCGGCGCAGCGCGTTCGCCTCCACCCGGGACGTGACGTTGATCGACACCACGGCCGGCGAGACCTTGTCGAAGATGTCGGCGAAGGACATCGGCGAGCCAGGGGGCGGGGCGAAGATCGGCGCGGTCGAGGCCTTGATCAGCGAAGCCTGCTGATCGGCGTGCGCCGGCGGCAGGCCCATACCGGCCCCGGCCATGGCTGCGGCCATGACGCCGGCGCCGGCGACGGCGCCCAGGAGATAACCGGTCTTCTTCGATGTCATCTGTCCAAGTTCCTTGCGAGCCGATCCGGCCGCACTGCAAGTTCACGCCCCGCAATCTAGGTGCGATGCACGAAGGCGCAACGGGGCTCAAGTTACGGTTAGGTCACCCTAGGCCCGTCATCGCGACCGATCTTAGGCGCAAACGTGTCGTCGGGCTCGTCCTTTGCGAGGCGGTCGAGGGCCAGGGCCTCGGCCTCGGAAAGCGCGCCTTCGGGCGTCGCGCGCCGGACCCGCGCCAGCCACAGCGCCACCCCCAGCCCCACCGCCGCGAGCGGCGCGCCCCAGAGGGCGGCGTTGCCGGCGGAGAAGGCCGGGCGCAGCAGCACGAACTCGCCGTAGCGGGCGGTGAGGAAGCGCTTGATCTGCGCTTCGTCCTCGCCGCGGGCCACCTGTTCGCGCACCATCCGGCGCAGGTCCTGGGCCAGCGGCGCCTCGGAATCGTCGATGGACTCGTTCTGGCACACCAGGCAGCGGACCTGGCGGAAGATCGCCCGGGCGCGGGCCTCCTGGGCCGGGTCGTGCAGCCGCTCGGCCGGGTCGGAGGCGGCCGCCAGGCACAGCAGCGCAGCGGCGACGGCGGCGAGGCGGCGGATCATCCCTCGGCCTCCAGCGGCTGCGGCGCCAGGTCGCCGCGCGCCGGCCCGGGCCGCGCCGCCCGCCGCGCGACGCCGAGCCGCAGGCGCCGGTCGGAGAGCGAGACCAGGCCGCCCAGGGCCATCGCCACCGGGCCGGCGAAGATCAGCACCGCCCAGGGGTTCCAGTAGGCGCGCACCAGCCAGACCGGCCGGCCGGCCCCGTCGCGCCGCTCGCCCAGCACGACATAGAGGTGGCTGACGCCCTGGCGGCAGATCGAGACCTCGGAGGTGGACTGGCCGCCGGCGGGATAGAACCGGCGCTCCGGCTGCGGGACGCAGGCCAGGCGCCCGGCCCGGGTGGCGCGGATCAACCCGCGCTCGGCCTCGTAGTTGGGGCCCTGCACCTGGTCGATGCGGTCCAGCACCAGGTGGTAGGCGCCGACGTCCAGCGATCCGCCCACCGGCAGGGTCTCGGCGGCCTCGACCTTCCAGCCGGTCTCGAAGCAGGCGCCCAGGACGAAGACGCCGAGGCCCGCGTGCGCCAGGGTCATGCCCCAGGCGCCGCGGGGCAGGCCGGTGAACCGCCGCCAGCTCTCGGCGGCGGGGACGCGAAAGGCGCGGACGCGCTCGGCGATCTCGACCGCCGCGCCTGCGATCAGCCACGCGCCGAGCGCAATGCCAGCGGCCCCGAAGGCCTGGCGGGGACTGGCCAGGGCGAAGGCCGCGATCCCGGCCGCCACCGCGATCAGCACCGCGATCCACAGCCGCTGGGCCACGCCGGCCGCGTCGCCGCGTTTCCAGGCCAGCAGCGGGCCGGCCGGCAGCAGGATCGCCAGGGTCGCCATCAGCGGAACGAAGGTCAGGGTGAAGTAGGGCGGCCCCACCGAGATGGCCTCGCCGCCGATCGCCTCGCGGATCAGCGGATAGAGGGTGCCCAGGAGCACCGTGGCGGCGGCGGCGGCCAGCAGGATGTTGTTGAGCACGATGGCGCTCTCGCGGCTGATCGGGGCGAACACCCCGCCGGGGCTCAAGGCCGGCGCGCGCCAGGCGAAGAGGGCGAAGCCGGCGCCCGAGGTGACGCCCAGGATGATCAGCAGCAGCACGCCCCGGGTGGGGTCGACCGCGAAGGCGTGCACCGAGGTCAGCACGCCCGAGCGCACCAGGAATCCGCCCAACATGGAGAGGCTGAAGGCCGCCAGGGCCAGGAACAGGGTCCAGCCCGCCAGGGCGCCGCGCTTCTCGGTGACCACCGCCGAGTGCAGCAGGGCGGTGGCCGCCAGCCAGGGCATGAAGCTGGCGTTCTCCACCGGGTCCCAGAACCACCAGCCGCCCCAGCCCAGCTCGTAATAGGCCCAGAAGGCGCCCAGGGTGATGCCGACGGTGAGCAGGCTCCAGGCCGCCAGCGCCCAGGGGCGGATCCAGCGGGCCCAGGCGGCGTCCACCCGCCCCTCGATCAGGGCGGCCACCGCCAGCGAGAAGACCACCGACATGCCGACGTAGCCCGCGTAGAGGAACGGCGGGTGGAAGGCGAGCGCGGGATCCTGCAGCAGCGGGTTGAGGGAGCGGCCCTCCACCGGCGGCTGGGCGAGCCTCGCCAGCGGGTTGGAGGCGAAGACGGTGTAGGCCAGGAAGACGGCGCCCAGCACCCCCTGCACGCCCAGGGCCACGGTCCTCAGGCCCTGGCGCAGGCCGCGGCCGAACAGGGCCATCACCGCGCCATAGCCGGTGAGCGCCAGGCACCAGAGCAGCATGGAGCCCTCGTGGCTGCCCCAGGTTCCGGCCACCCGGTAGAGCAGCGGCTTCTCGCTGTGGGAATTGGCCGCCACGTTGGCGATCGAGAAGTCGGAGACCACGAAGCCGTGCATCAGGGCGCCGAAGGCGACGGCGACCGCGGCGAACACGGCGAGCGCCGCCCCCTCCCCCGCCCCGGCCAGCACCGCCGAGCGGCGCAGGCGGGCGGCGGCGCAGAGGCCCGCCTGGGCCAGCGACAGGGTGAGCGCCAGCACGAGCGCGAAGGCGCCGGTCTCGGCGATCATCGGGCGACCCCGGCGTAGGCGGGGACGGCGCCGTCGCCCCGCCACTCGCCCTGCGCCTTCAGGGCCCGGGCCATCTCGCGCGGCATGTAGCGCTCGTCATGCTTGGCCAGCACCTGCCTGGCCTCGAAGCCGCCGTCGGCGGCGAAGGACCCGACCGCGACGATCCCCTGCCCTTCGCGGAACAGGTCCGGCAGGTCGCCCTGGAAGCGCACCTGGTCGCGGGCGTGCTGGTCCATGACCACGAACTCCACCCGCCCGTCCGAATGCTTGACCACGCTGCCCCGCGCCACCAGGCCGCCGAGCTGGACGACGCGGCCCGGCGCCGGCCTGGCGGCGGCCGCCTGCGAAGGCGTGTAGAAGAAAGAGATCGAGCCCCTGAGGCCCCAGAGCGCCAGGCCCACGGCCAGGGCCAGCACCGGGGCGACGGCGGCGACCAGGGTCAGGCGGCGCCGCGCCCGGGGGGACTTGGGCAGCCAGCTCACTTCATCGGCTCCGCCCGGGCGGCCTGGGCCAGCTGGGCCAATATCCCGGGCTCGGCGGCGTAGCGGGTCCTGGCCTTGGCCAGGGCGGCGTCGCGCCGGACGGCGTCGCCCAGCACGGCGTAGGCGCGCACCAGCCGCACCCAGCCGTCCGCATCGTCGGGCCTGGTCTCGAGCCGCGCCGCCAGGCTCGCCACCATGCCGCGGATGGCCGCCATCGTCCCGTCCTGGGCCGGCGCCTGCACGGCCGGATGCTCCAGCTCGCCGATCGCCGCCTGCAGGGCCCCGCGGCGGCGGTCGTCCGGCGGCAGGTCGGCCAGCGCCGCCCGGGCGTCGGCGATCCCGCCCGCCTTGTCGCCGGCCAGCACCCGCGCGCGGGCCAGGTGGAAGCGGGCCGCGACCGACTTCGGATCGATCGCCAGCGCCTGCCGGAAGGCGGCCCGGGCCTCCGGCGTCGGCGTTCCGTCCGCCTGCGCCGTCTGCACTTCCCCCAGCATTTCCCAGAGATCGGCCCGGCGGGGCGCAAGCTTCAGCGCCCGGTGCAGGGCGCGGACGGCGGCGGGCGCATCGCCGGAAGCGGCCTCGGCCATGGCGAGGTAGCGGAACCCCTCCGGATCGGCGGGACGCTCATGAGTCATGCGGTCGAGCACCGCGGCCATCTCCGGCGGCGTCAGCCGCGACGGGTCGGGCGTCGACCGCCAGGCCTGCAGCCGGGCGGCGAACGGCTGGTCGCGATAGCCCGGCGCGCCCACCGCGAGATAGATGACCGCGGCCAGGGCCGGCGCCAGGGCGGCGGCGGCCAGCACGGCCTTGCGCCCCGCGGACGTCCAGGCGGCGTCCGGCTGCTCGGCGGCGGCCAGCAGCCGGCGGGCGGCCTCGGCTCGGGCGCCGCTGCGCTCGTCGTCGGCCAGCAGGCCGCGGCGGGCCAGGTCGTCGATCTCCGCCAGCTGCCGACGATAGACCGGCAAGGTCGGATCGGCCGCGGCTCCCCGCGCGCCGGCGGCGCGGTGGAGCACAAGGCCGGCCGCGGCCGCGGACAGCACGCCCGCGACGATCCAGAAAGCGATCATGGCGCGCGTCTATACGATGTGCGGAGCGAGCGCGAGGGGCGGCCGGCTCAGGCGGCGGGGGACGGCTGTTCCACGCTGGCGGCGGCGGCCGCCGCCCGGCGGCGGACCAGCTCGCCGGCCTTGTCGTCGCGGATCAGGACGTTGAAGTCGGCGGCCGCGGCCAGGTGCTGCATGGCGACGCCCAGGTCCTCCAGCTCGCCGCCGCGGATCTGGTCCAGCACCTCCTCGACATACTGGTCGAGGCTCTCGCCCAGCTTCTCCAGGACCTTGGCGCGGACCGAGGCGAAGCCGCCGTGGCTGGCGCTCGAGCGGCACTCCTGGGCGAAGGTCAGCAGGGTGCGGGCCCGCACCACCGCCCGCTCGTCCAGCTCGGCGGTGAGACGCGGCAGGTTCTTCACCATCTTGAAGATCTTGGTGGGCTGGGTCGGCAGCGCCACGGCGACGGCCTTCTCCGCCGCGCGCAGGCGATCCTCGACGGCGGCGGCCAGCGTGTGCTTCTGCTTGGCGATCCGCGAGCCCCAGGGACCGTCGCGGGTGGACTCGATGGAGGCCTCGAGCTCGCCGATCTGTTGCGTGATGACCTCCAGCGTCTTGGCGGCGGCGCTGCCGGCGCGCGGGCCGGCCTCGACGTCCAGCTTGGCGACGCCGTCGAGTCCGCGGTCCACCGCGTCCATCAGCCGGAGGGCGAAGGACGCCAGCTCCGACTCGGCCAGGTATTTTTCGCTGGGACGGTCCATGACCGCGGAGATGATCCGCAGCACCATCCAGGGCTGGGCGAGCTGGGTGGCCAGCATCTCGAACAGCCGTGCGCCGGCGTCGTCGGCGATCGCGACGGCGTCCTTGTAGGTCAGGCGCGCCGCGGCGGAGTTGGCGTCGGAGGTGCGGCTGATCCATTCGCCGAGCTTCAGCGTCGCGCTGCGGCAGATGGGGCCGAGGTCCAGGCAGGCGCTCAGCAGCTCCGCCCCGTCCGGCCGCGCATCGTCGCAGAGCTCGGCGGCGTTGGCGAAATCCCGCTGCGCCCGGGACCGCAGCGATTCCGCGGCGCGGCCGACCAGGGCGTCGAGCACGTCGGGCGGGGTTTCGCCGGGGCGGAAGTCGGCCAGCAGGGCGGCGGCCTCGGCCACCTCGGCCGGCGCGTCGGACTTGAGCCCGCGCCAGATCAGCGCCAGGGCCCGCGCCGGGAAGGTCATTCGCTCCGCCAAGCGGCCGTCGCCGGCGAACAGCCCGGCCACCGGCTGCAGCACGCCGTTGCGCAGGCGGCGGTCCTGGGCCTCGGCCTCCACCAGGCGGCGCACTTCCGACAGGCCCACGTCGCCGCCGGTGTCGGCCAGCGCCGACTGCAGCGCGCCCACCACCCGGTCGGGCGAGGCCTCGACCAGGGTCTGCAGGATCGCGGTCTTGCGCTCGGACAGGCCGGCCATGGCGACGCTCCAGGCGGGAATCCCGCCATCGCGGCGAACATGGCGGATCGGCAGTTAAGGTTTTACGAAGCCTAACGTTTTCAGGATTCCGCCCGCGGCAGTTCGAGCCGCACCGACAGGCCGCCCAGGCTGGAATCGTCCAGCCGCAGCGCGCCGCCGTAGGCCCGCGCCAGCTCGTCGATGATCGAGAGGCCGAGGCCCGAGCCCGGCGCGGTCTCGTCCAGGCGGGCGCCGCGCTGCACCACCTCGGCGCGGCGGTCGGGCGGCAAGCCGGGGCCATCGTCGTCGATTGCCAGCGACAACCGCTGCGCCGAGAGCCCGCCGGCGCGCACCCGCACCCGGCCCTTGCACCACTTGCAGGCGTTCTCCATGGCGTTGCCGGCGATCTCCAGGAAATCCTGCCGCTCGCCCTGGAAGGTGAGCTCGTCGTCGGCGTCCCAGTCGATGCGCACCCCCTTGTCGCGGAAGATCCGCTCCAGGGTGCGGGCGAGCTCGTCCAGCACCTCGGCGACGCCGGTGCGCTCGCCCAGCGCCTGGGTGCGGGCCGCGGCGCGGGCCCGGCGCAGGTGGTGGTCCACCTGCTGGCGCATCACCTCCGCCTGGCGCGTGACGACCTCGCCTAGCGGACCGGGGCGCTGGGCGGCCTCGGTCACCATCACCGACAGCGGCGTCTTCAGCGCGTGGGCGAGGTTACCCACATGGGTGCGCTGGCGCTCCACCACCTCCTGGTTATGGACCATCAGCGCGTTGAGCTCGTCGGCGAGGGGCGTGAGCTCGGAGGGGTAGCTGCGCTCGAGCCGTTCGGCGCGGCCGCGGCGCACCTCGGCGATCTCCCGGCGCAGGGCGAAGAGCGGCCGAAGCCCCACCCGCACCTGGATCACCACGGCGGCCGTCAGGCCCGCGCCCAGCAGCACGAAGGCGGTGGCGGTGGCGGCCATGAAGCCGCGCACGTCGCGGTCCACCGGCGTGCGGTCCTCGGCGGCCAGGAAGATCACCGGCGCCGCCCGCCCCGGCAGCTGCGCCTCGGCGGCCAGCGCCCGCAGCGGCTCGCCCAGCGGCCCGCGGGAATCGTAGGCGACCGGCGGGCCGGGCCGGGCGTTCAGCCTGGCGACCACCTTGGCGGGGATGCGCAGCTCGCTGTCCCACAGCGAACGCGAGCGCACCAGGGCGCGGGCCCGGCCGTCGCCGGTGGGCTCGGCGATCTGCCAGTACTTGCCGGAATAGGCCCTGAGCGCCCGCTCGTCGGTGAGCGCCGGGGCGATCACCTGGCTGTCGTCGCCGATGGTGGAGGCGGCCAGGAGGTTGTCGATCAGTTCCGAGAGGCCCTGGTCGAACCGGCGCAGCGCCGCCTGCTGGAACAGCAGCGCCAGCACGATCGCCGAGACCAGCAGCACCGCAAGGCTCCACCCCGCCGCCAGGATCACCAGCCGGCGGACAAGGGACGAGCCGCGCAGGGCCGCCGGGATCACGTGGCGGCGGGCTCGCCGGCCCCTTCGCCCGGCGGGGCGACCAGGCGGTAGCCCAGGCCGCGGGCGGTCTCGATGCGGTCGGCGCCGATCTTCTTGCGCACCCGGCCGACGAACACCTCGATGGTGTTGGAGTCGCGGTCGAAGTCCTGGTCGTAGAGGTGCTCGACCAGTTCGGTGCGGCTGATCACCCGGCCCTGGTGCATCATCAGGTAGTGCAGCAGGCGGTACTCCAGCGAGGTGAGCCGGAGCGGCTCGCCGTTCACCGACGCCCGCGCCGCGCGCGGATCGAGCCGCAGGCCGCCGCAGGAGAGGCTGGGCGCCGCGTGGCCGGCCGAGCGGCGCAGCAGGGCGCGCAGGCGGGCCAGCAGTTCCTCGGTGTGGAAGGGCTTGGTCAGGTAGTCGTCGGCGCCGGCGTCGAAGCCCGCCACCTTCTCGCTCCAGGCGCCGCGGGCGGTGAGAATCAGCACCGGCGTGGTCATCTTGTCGCGCCGCCAGCGTTCCAGCACCGAGACTCCGTCGACCTTCGGCAGACCGAGATCGAGGATGACCGCGTCATAGGGCTCGGTCTCGCCCAGGAACTGGGCCTCCTCGCCGTCCGGGGCGTGATCGACCGCATAGCCGGCGTCGCCGAGCGCCAGCTTGAGCTGCCGCGACAGGTCCGGATCGTCTTCAACCAGGAGGATGCGCACGTCGTCCCCTTCCGTTACGGGTTCAGCCGCCCTGGCGCGACAGGATGCCGCCGCTCTCGGCGTCCACCACGAAGACCACCACCCGGCCGTCGGGAAGCTGCCATTGCACGAGGTAGACGGCGCGGCCGCCCGCCTCGCCCTGGGTGGTGTTCAGGTGCCGCCCGGGGGTCCGCTGGCCGATCATCGCCAGCACGCGAGCCAGCGGCACCTGCCGGCCGGCCCGCACGGCGTCGCGCGCCCGGTCCTGCTCGCCGCCCTCGGCGCCGAACACCGGGCGGCCGTTGTCGGGGTAGGGCTGCGCCCAGCCGGACGCCGGCGGTGCGGCGCACAGCAACAGGGCGGCGAGGGCGAGGCGGCGTTTCATCCGGGCGTTTCTAGGCTGGACGCGCTGAACCCTGCGTGAATATCCGGTTTGGCCGGCAGTTACGACACCCGGTCACGCGCGACGCCGCGGCTTGTAGGGATGGTCCTTGCGCCATTCGGCCGCGAAGGCCTCCAGTTGCGGGTCGACGGCGTCCGGCAGGGTGACGACCAGGCGGGCGAAGAGGTCGCCGCGGCGGCCCTGCGCGTCCGGCAGGCCGCGGCCTTTCAGCCGCAGGCGCGCGCCGGTGTTGGAGGCCTTCGGCACCGTCAGGGTCACCGGCCCGTCGGGCGTCGGGGCCTCCACCTTGCCGCCGAGCACCGCGTCATAGACCGTGACCGGCACGTCCATGACCAGCGCCTCGCCCTCGCGGCGGAACACCGGGTGCGGCTTGATCGAGATCTCGATGAAGGCGTCGCCGGGGCCGGAGCGGCCGGGGGAGCCCTGGCCCTTCAGCCGCAGGGTCTGGCCCTCCTGCGCGCCCTTGGGGATGGCGACGTCGATGGTGCGGCCGTCGGAGAAGCCGATGCGCTTCTTGCCGCCGGCGATGGACTCCTCCAGGTCGATCTCCAGGCGGGCCCGCACGTCGTTCCCGCGCTGGGAGAAGCCGCCGAACCCGCCCGGGCCGCCGCCGCCCCGGCCGCCGCGCCCCATCATCTCGCTCAGGATGTCGCCCAGGTCGACGCCCTCGAAGCTCTCGCCCCGCCCCCCCGCGCCCGGTCCCTGCCGGAACGGTCCTTGAGGGCCGCCGCCCCAGGGGCCGCCGCGCATGGTCTCGCGGCCGTCCGCGTCGATCTCGCCGGCGTCGAACCGCTTGCGCTTGGCGACGTCGCCCAGGATGTCGAAGGCGCCGCTCACCCGCTTGAAGCGCTCCTCGGACTCCTTCTTGCCCGGGTTGGCGTCCGGGTGGTGCTGCTTGGCGAGCTTGCGGAACGCCTTGCGGATCTCGTCGGCGGTGGCGCCGCGGGAAACGCCCAGTTCCTGATAGGGGTCGCGCGCCAAGTTGAAGACCTCATGAAACGTGGGGGAGACGCCGCGGTAGATTGGTCGGTTCGCGCAGCGGCGCAAGGGCCGACTGTTGCAGAATTGGCACAACTTGCGCCTTCGTTCTCTTTGTGTTCCCATTCGCAGAGCAAACGCGGGGGGCATGCGATGGACTGGTGTAGCGGGACACTTGGTTCTGGAGCGCGGGACACTTGGTTCTGGAGTCGCTTCGTAATTCGTAGCCGCCGCCTAGCCCGGCAACTGCACCGGCCCGTCCCCGCCCAACTCGCCGTCTGACCCCAGCAGCTTCGCCAGGTTGTCCAGGCTCTGTGCCAGCGCCGCCGCCGCCCGCGCGCGATCCTCTCCTCCTTCGATCGCCCGCTGATAGGTCCAACGCGCCGCCGCCGCCGAGAGGTCGAGGGTGCAGGGCCAGACCGTCAGGAAGCCGTCCCTCCCCCGCGCGCCGCAGCCGGTGCATCTGAGGCGCTCCACCGCCTCGCCCACCGTGGTGGCCGGACCCAGCAGCCTCACCGCTCCGATGGCCGAAAGGCGCACCCTGCGGCGACAGGTGGGGTAGGCGCACGCTATATAGAGGTGGGTGTTGGTCTCCAGCAGGCCAACCATCCCCACCACCGGCGCGTCCCGCATCGTCGTGACCCAACTCCACGCGCCCGCCCATGGGGCGATCTAGGGTCACGGGCCGACCCCGGCAAGGCTGCTGGTGATGATGACCTCCCGCGCCGCCTGGGCTCCTTGCCCCGCGACGCCGTAATGGGTCCCCACGGCCTGGATCGACAGGCCGGCGAAGATCTGGCGCACCTCCGGCCGGTCGTTCAACGACAGGATGAAGCGGCCTCGAACGCCCTTCAACGCCGCCGCCAAGGCCTCGAACTCGGCCCGCAGGAACATGCCCTCCCCGTAGTCGCGCTCGCAGCCGAAATATGGCGGGTCCAGGTAGAACAGCGTCTCCGCGGTGTCGTAGCGGGCCAGGAAGGCCTGCCAGGGAAGGCGCTCGATCACTACCCCGGCCAGGCGCTCGTGCAGCTCCTCCAGCATCGGGCCGAGACGGGTGATGTCGAACCGGCCGCCGCGATGGTGGGCGACCCCGAAGTTGCGGCCGGCGACCTTCCCGCCGAAGGCCACGCGCTGGAGGTAGAGGAACCTGGCCGCCCGCTCCAGGTCGGTGAGTGTGTCCGGATCGACGGCCGTCAGGCGCTCGAACTCCGCCCGGGTGGTGATCTGGAAGCGCAGCATCTCCAGGAAGGCCACATAGTGGCGCTGCAGCACCCGGTAGAAGGTGGCCACGTCCCGGCTCCAGTCGTTGATCACCTCGCTCTGGGGCCGGCTCTCGCGGCGCAGGAACACCCCGCCCATGCCGACGAAGGGCTCTGCATAGGTGCGGTGGGGGACGGCGGCGATCATCGCCACCAGGCGGCGCGAGAGGTAGCGCTTGCCGCCGATATAGGGCGCCGCCGGCTTCGTCGGCTGGACGGGCGTCAACTGAGGACTCGACTCCATGATGCAAGGTTGCTCGAAAGGCCCCGCCGGTCGGACCGGTGGCGGGGCGGAAGGGGGTGCGCACCCCCGGATGTGCGGGGTACTGCCCGCGGCTCGAGGCGTTGGCGCGCCTCGGCCCCCGCCATAACCCGGCGGGGAGATCGGGTTCATGGCTCCCTGACCAGCACCAGGAAGGGCGGCCGTCACGCTAGAGCGCCTGCATCGCCGCGTCGGAAAGGGCCGTGGCGTGCGGGTAGTAGATGATCTCGTCGATCACCCCGTCATAGGGACTGTCGCCGTACCAGGAGAGGCCGACGCTCATCCGCTCGCCCAGGTAGGACAGGTTGCCGCCGGCCATCGAGGCGACGGTCCCGCCGGAGATGCAGCCCTTGGTGACGCCGGTGTCCCAGGACCGGACGATGGTCTTCCGGCCCGCGCCGAAGCCGGTCACGACCAGGTCGCCGCCAGCGTTCGCGAAGCCCACCGTGGCCTGTCCGACCGCGACCAGCATCCACGCCCACTCGTAGGGTGACAGGATCGCGCCCAGCGCCGCGGCGTTGCCGCCGGCCGCCGCCGTGGTTTTCACCACCAGCGTCCCGGTCTGCGCCGCGACCGCCTTGAACAGCGCGCCATAGCCGTGCTGCACCCCCTCCACGGTGTTGATCACATGGCTGAGCTGGCGTTTGCCGCCGTCCGCGTAGACCAGGCCCGGGAACTTGACGTGCAGCGAAGGCGAGACGCTGTTCACCGCCGGCGCCACCCAGTTCGCGGGCCCGGGGACGACGGGCGAGCGGTCGCCGCCGTAGCGGGTGTCGGCCTTGCCCCAGATGCGCAAGTTGCGCACCTTGAGGTCCGAGGGGTTCTGCGTCGCATAGGGCGCGGCCGAGAGGTTCGGCCCGCTGTAGTCGTCCCAATTCATCATCGTGTTGTTGACGATGGCGTACCAGTTGGCGTCG
>NZ_DASXYF010000068.1:0-38326 GCF_036502675.1 Phenylobacterium sp. | reverse complement strand
GCCGATCGGATGCTTCTCCAGGAACTCCTCCCAGGGGTTCTGCATCGCCTGCTTGAGGCCGAGGCTGACGCGGCGCTTGGAGGCGTCGACGTCGAGCACCACGACTTCGACCTCCTGCGAGGTGGAGACGATCTTGCCGGGGTGGACGTTCTTCTTGGTCCAGCTCATCTCCGAGACGTGGACCAGGCCCTCGACGCCGGCTTCCAGCTCCACGAAGGCGCCGTAGTCGGTGATGTTGGTGATGCGGCCCTTGAACTTGGCGCCCACCGGGTACTTGGCTTCCACGCCGTCCCACGGGTCGGACTGGAGCTGCTTCATGCCGAGCGAGATGCGCTGGGTCTCGGGGTTGATCTTGACGATCTGCACCTTGACGGTGTCGCCCACGGCCAGGACCTGGCTCGGGTGCGAAACGCGCTTCCAGCTCATGTCGGTGACGTGCAGCAGGCCGTCGATGCCGCCCAGGTCCACGAACGCGCCGTAGTCGGTGATGTTCTTGACCACGCCTTCGCGGACTTCGCCTTCCTGCAGCTGGCTGACCAGCTCGGTGCGCTGCTCGGCGCGGGCTTCTTCCAGGATGGCCCTGCGGGAGACGACGATGTTGCCGCGCGGGCGGTCCATCTTCAGAATCGCGAAGGGCTGTTCCTTGCCCATCAGCGGGCCCACGTCGCGCACCGGGCGGATGTCCACCTGGCTGCCCGGCAGGAAGGCCGAGGCGCCGCCCAGGTCGACGGTGAAGCCGCCCTTCACGCGGCCGACGATGGCGCCCATGACCGGCTCGTTCTTCTCGTAGACGCCTTCCAGGCGCGTCCAGGCTTCCTCGCGGCGGGCCTTGTCGCGGCTGATGACCGCCTCCCCCAGCGCGTTCTCGACGCGCTCCAGGAACACCTCGACGGAGTCGCCGATCTTGATCGTCGCCTTGTTGTCGTCGTCGACGCCGAATTCCTTCATCAGGACCCGGCCCTCGGTCTTGAGGCCCACGTCGATGATGGCGAAGTCCTTCTCGATGGCCACGACCTTCCCGTGGACCACCTGGCCCTCCATGAAGTCGCGTCCGCCGAGGGACTCGTCGAGAAGCGCCGCGAAATCGTCGCGCGACGGGTTGAGGCTCATGTCGTCAGCCATAGGATGCTTTCATTTCGAATGACGGCAGGACCGGACCGCCCAGGCGGCCGGAGTCCCGGCGTCAGGTTAAGGGTTGCAACCGAAGGCGCGGGAACCCCGCGCGGGTGAATTGCCCGCAGCCGCCCGAGGAAAAGGCGCGGTTGGATTTGCAGGCCGGGGGCTCTCGTCTAAGAGCGCTCCCGGCGCGCGCGCGCCGCCTCGACGATACGGCGGGCCGCATCGGCGGCCTGCTCTATAGTCAATTCCGAGGTGTCCAGCAAGACGGCGTCGGCGGCGCGCACCAGCGGGGCCGCGTCGCGCCCGGCGTCGCGGGCGTCGCGGACACGGATGTCGGCCAGCACGTCGTCCAGCCCCACCGTCTCGCCCTGGCCGGCGAGCTGGCGCCAGCGGCGCTCGGCGCGCACCTCCGGCGTCGCGGTGACGAACAGCTTGGCGGGCGCGTCGGGACAGATGACCGTGCCGATGTCGCGGCCGTCGAGGATCGCGCCGCCGGGCCGGGCCGCGAAGCTGCGCTGGAGGTCGAGGAGCGCGGCGCGCACCGCCGCATGCGCCGCCACCCGGCTGGCCGCCTCGCCGGCCTCGCGGGTGCGGAAGGCCGGATCTTCCAGGGCGCCGGCGTCCAGCCCGCGGGCCACGCGGGCGGCCGCCTCGGCGTCGTCCAGGTCGCCTCCGCCCCGCGCCAGGGCCACGCCCACCGCCCGGTACAGCAGGCCGGTGTCCAGCACCGGGAGACCAAATGCTGCTCCGAGGCGGTTCGCAATCGTCCCCTTGCCGGAAGCCGCCGGCCCGTCGACGGCGATGACGAAGCCAGGCTTCATCCTTTCCTCCCACGTCCCGCAGAGGACGGGGAAGGTAGCGCGCCCCGCACAGGGCGTGACGGAGGGGGCGGCCGGAGCACGGCGCAAGCGGCCGCCCCCTCCACCACCGGCTCTTCGGCCGGCGGTCCCCCTCCTCCGTCCTCTGCGGGACG
Organism: Phenylobacterium sp.; assembly: GCF_036502675.1. GTDB lineage: Bacteria > Pseudomonadota > Alphaproteobacteria > Caulobacterales > Caulobacteraceae > Phenylobacterium. The sequence continues at coordinate 36,234 of NZ_DASXYF010000068.1, read as the reverse complement.
TGGGAGGAATGGGCCCTGCCTGTTCACGCGATCTCCGCCCCCAGGCCGCGCATCAGCTCCACGAAGCCCGGGAAACTGGTGGCGATCATCCCGGGCTCGTCCACGGCGACGGCCGCCTCGGCGGCCAGGCCCAGCACCAGGTGCGACATGGCGATGCGGTGGTCGCCGTGGGTGGCGACCCGGGCGCCGCCGGCGGCGGGACGCCCGGTCCCGGTGACGGTCAGCCCCGCCGGCTCCTCCTCCACCCCCGCGCTGCAGGCGGCCAGGCCCGCGGCCATCAAGGCGATGCGGTCGCTTTCCTTCACGCGCATCTCACCGACGCCGCGCATGCGGGTGGGCCCGTCGGCGAAGGCCGCCGCCACCGCCAGGATCGGATATTCGTCGATCATCGAGGGCGCCCGCTCCGGGGGGACGTCCACGCCCTTCAGCGCCGAATGCCGCGCGGTGACGTCGCCCACCGGCTCGCCGCCCTGGTCGCGGAGGTTGGCGTAGGCCAGGTCGGCGCCCATCTCGCGCAGGGTCTCGAACAGGCCCGCGCGCAGCGGGTTGAGCAGCACCCCCTCCACCGTCACCTCCGACCCCGGGACCACCAGCGCCGCCACCAGCGGGAAGGCCGCCGAGGAGGGGTCGCCCGGCACGCGGATCGCCGCCCCGCGCAGCTTCTGGCCGGGGGCCAGGCGGATGGTCCGCTCGCCGCCGGCGTCGCTGACCGCCACCGTGGCCCCGAACGCCCGCAGCATGCGCTCGGTGTGGTCGCGGGTGGCCTCGGGCTCGATCACCACCGTCTCGCCCTGGGCGTGCAGCCCGGCCAGCAGCACGGCCGACTTCACCTGCGCCGACGGCACCGGCAGGCGGTATTCGATCGCCTGCAGCCCGCCGCCCTGCAGGGTGAGCGGCAGCCGCCCGCCCGCCCGGCAGACCCAGGACGCCCCCATCTGGCCCAGCGGCCCCAGGATACGGTTCATCGGCCGCCCGCGCAGGCTGGCGTCGCCGGTGAACGTGGCCGCTAGCGCAAAGCCCGCCGCCGCGCCCATGATCAGCCGCACGCCGGTGCCCGCGTTGCCGCAGTCGACGACGTCCGCCGGCTCGGCGAAACCGCCCTTGCCCTGCACCCGCCAGCGCCCGTCGCCCAGCCGCTCCACCACGGCCCCGAAGGCCCGCATGGCCTGGGCGGTGGCCAGCACGTCGTCGCCTTCCAGCAGCCCTTCGACCTCGGTCGTCCCGTCCGCCAGGGCGCCCAGGATCAGCGAACGGTGGGAAATCGACTTGTCGCCGGGGGCGCGGACCACGCCGCGTAGCGGGCCGCCGCGCCGCGCGGTCAGACCTTGCGCCGTCATTGGGAAAAAACGCGCCTCCGGAGGACCTGGGATTCGCAGGGGCTAAGGTTTTGACAGCCGCCCTCGCCCGTGGCAAGGGAGCCGCCTTCCGAGAACCCGCGCATTCCATTGACTTTAGAGGTCGTCGCCTTTGGCCAATCCCGAACTGGGTACGAAGCAGCTCTGTCCCAACTGCCAGGCGAAGTTCTACGACCTGAGCAAACGGCCGGCGCACTGTCCGAAATGCGACACGGAATTCGATCCCGACGAGGCCGTGCGCAGCCGCCGCACCCGCATCCGCGCCGTCGCGCCGGAGCCGGAGGAGGAGCGTGAGGACCTTGTCGCCAAGCGCGAGGTCGAGGACGCCGACGAAGAAGAAGACGACGAGGGCGTGACGCCCGCGCTGGACGCCGCCGTCGACGAACCCGTCCTGGTCGAGGACGAGGACGAGGACGCCGATCCGGTAGCCCCTGCCCCCGTGGAGGACCCCCTCGCCGGCTTCAGCGAGGACGAGGAGGCCCTGGAGGACGACGCCGACGTGCCGTTCCTGGAGGACGACGACGAGGACGAATTCGACGATTCGGAGATCGAGGGCCTGCCGGGCGAGGGCGAGGAACGCTAACCCTGCGAAATTCCCGCGAGAGCGGGCTTGATCGCCGGGCCCGGTTTCAATAGGTTCCGCGCCTTCCCGGCCCGCCGGGACCCGAGACCTCGGGGCTATAGCTCAGTTGGTAGAGCGCTTGAATGGCATTCAAGAGGTCAGCGGTTCGACTCCGCTTAGCTCCACCATGGAGGCCCGCCGGGAAACCGGCGGGCCTTCGCCGCTTTCGGGGGCAGTCGAGCATGGTATCTTGGCGGAACGAAGCCTGAACCCTCCATTTTTGACATCGTTGATGAAGAGGCTGACGCCCGGCGCGAGGCTGAGGCGTTGGCGGACATCGAGGCCGGGCGGGTGTCACGAGGCGATGAAGGCCTGGCTCCTATCCTGGGGCAAGGCGGACGAACTGCCCCCGCCGCAGGTCGGCGACTGACGATTGCATGCAATCGTCTGGACGCGCCAGGCGCGCGACGAACCGGTTGTCCGGCTTCGGGCGCGTCGTCATCTATGTTCCTATTTTGTTCTTGCCAGGCCGCTGCCACCATGCTATCCTGAAGTGCGCCCGGCGCCCTGACGGCGCGCCTGGACAAACCGCTCAAGGTGTTGACCGGTCAACACCCCTGGTCAACACCGCCGATCGCAGCCAACCCCGCTGAGGGCCTTCACAACACAATGACTTTATGGAGAAAATTATCAAACCCCATCCGCGGCCGGCCCTCCGCAGAGGTGTTGTTCGCCAGCGAAAAAGGTGTTTACCGACGTAAGCGTCACGCCGGCGACAGCCCTCGCTACCCCGCCGGCCGCCACGCCTCGACCAGGCGCCGCATCAGCGACTGCGCCCGCCTGTTCAACGTGGTCGCCGACCAGGCGGGCGCAGTCCTGACATTGATTAGATTGGACCGGACACCCACATAGTTGAGGTCCGGACGAGCCGCGCCGCTACAGGGCGGTCCGTCCGGAGAGTCGCTGCAAGAGGACTCGAAGACGACGATGAACCGTAGCGTGATCTTCGACAGCCCGTTCCTGCTGGGCTTCGAGCAGACCCGGGCCCTGGTCGAGCGCGCCGCCAAGGCCGCCGAGAGCTATCCCCCCTACAATGTGGAGGATCGCGGCGATGGGCGGCTGCGGATCACCCTGGCGCTGGCCGGCTTCGCGCCGGACCAGCTCGAGGTGACGCTGGAGGATCGGCAACTGGTCATCGCCGGCCGGCGTGACGGCCAGCCCGGCAAGGACGAGGACGCCTATCTGCACCGCGGCATCGCCGCGCGCGGGTTCGTCCGCACCTTCGTCCTGGCCGACGGCATGATCGTCGACGGCGCTCTCTTGCAGCACGGCCTGCTGCACATCGATCTGGCGCAACCCGAGCCGGAGCGGCACGTGCAGCGCATCCCTATCCGAACGGCCGGCTGAACCGGCGACCGCTCGGCGCGTTGAGTTTTATGGAGGTGGTCATGATGACGCCCGTTATCGATAGGTTGACGACTGAAGCTTTCGCCGCGCTCGGAGGGCCGGACCTGGTCTATGTGCGCCCGGTGAAGGCGGCGGAGATCCTGGCCAGCACCCCCTCGGCGCAGGTCGAGGGCTTCGAACTCGATCCTGAGCAAACGCTCTATGCGGTGCACCGCGCCGACGGACAGCGGCTCGCCGTTCTGACCGACAAGCAGTCCGCCGTCGCCGCCGCTCTGGCCCACGAACTGGCGCCCGTGTCGGTGCACTGATCCTCGCGTCCGGCGCTGGGCCGGCTGCAATTTCCTGGAAAGCAGGCGTAGAAGCCTTCTCCCTCGCGGGAGAAGGCTTCTACGCCGCCGAGATCCTTGCGGAGGCCGCTTCCTGCGCGAGCAGCGCATGGATGGCGTCAGCGGTGCGCGCGTTGCGCAGCTGCTCGCGCAGCTCAGCCTGGCGCAGCAGGCGCGACACCCGCGCCAGCGCCCGCAGGTGCTCCGACCCGGCGTTGGGGTGGGCGAAGAGGGCGAAGACCAGGTCAACCGGCTGGTCGTCGACGGAATCGAAGTCCACCGGATGCTCCAGGCGCACGAACACCCCGCGCATGCGCGACAGCCCTTCCAGCCGGGCGTGCGGCACGGCGACGCCATAGCCCACGCCGGTAGAGCCCGCCTGCTCGCGCTCGACGAGCAGGTCGAGGATGTCGCCCGCCTCCAGGCCGAAGCTGCGGGCGGCGATCTCGGCAATCACGGCCAAGGCCTGGCGCTTGTCCGCCGCCTTGACGCGCAGGGAGATCGCCCCGCGATCCAGGATGTCGCCGATCTGCATGCCAAAACGCCTGTTTAAGATCGATGGTCGGTCCAGGGACCGATCCGGGCGTCCGGCGGCTAGTGGGCGCCTAGGGCGGCGTCACCATCCATCGGCTTGGTGCGTTCCGGGTCGATCCAGCCGATGTTCCCATCCGGGCGGCGGTAGACCACGGACAAACCCCCGTGAGCGGCGTTCCTAAACACGATTGTCTGACTTTCAGTCAAGTCGAGATCCATCACGGCCATGGAAACGGTCATGGTCCGAAGCGGTTTCTCGGTCTCGGCGATGATCATGGCGCCGGGAAGCGCGCCATCCAGCTGCGACAGACCGTCGTCCTCCAGGCCGTCCTCCTCGTCCTCCGGCGAGCGGATGACGAAATAGGCGGCCGCCTCGGCCTGCTTGGCGGCCGCGGCCGGATGGTGGTCCTTCAGCCGCCGCTTGTAGCGCCGGATGCGGGTCTCGATCTTCTCCAGCGCGGCGCTGAAGGCGGCATGCGCGTCGCCGCCCAGGCCGTGGCTCTGCAGCTGCTGGCCGGAAGCGAGGGTGACGGCGCAGTCCACCTTGAAGGCGTGACCCTCGCGCGCGACCACGACGTCGGCGCCGCCGCCCCGCTCGAAGTACTTGCCGATGCTGCTGGTGAGGTCGTCGGACACCCGCATCCGCAGGGCGTCTCCGACATCGACGTGCTTGCCGGTGACTTGGACTTGCATGGCCAATCAACGCGCCGGACCGGGAAAGGTGTCAAGCGCCGCCGATCATCGAGACGAGATGGCGCGCCGCGCCGATGACGACGTGGGCGGCCAGCGCCAGCACCGCCGTGCTGGCGGCGGTCAGGGCATAGCCGGCCAGCGCCAGGGCGCCGTCGCGCTGGACCAGCGCCAGGGAGAAGCCGGCGACCGCGGCGGCCGGCAGCACGTTGCCCAACGGGATGGGCAGGATCAGCACCAGCGCCAGCAGGGTGCAAACCGCCCCCATCAGCCGCTCGCCCACCGGGCCGAACAGGAAGCCCAGCCGTGGGCGCGACACCTTCTCGATGCGTTCCAGGACCGGCAGCAGCCGCTCGCAGGCGTGGCGCAGGTGCTCGGCGCGGATCGTCCGGCCGCGCAGGCCCCGGGGCAGCCACGGCGTCTTGGCGCCCAGCGCCACCTGCGGCGCCAGCAGGACGAGAGGGGCGCCCAGCAGGGTCGACGAGCCCGGCGGCAACGGCAGGGCGCAGGCGACGGCGAACACGAACAGCAACGCCCCGAAGGCGCGCGCGCCGAAGCGGTCGACGAAGACGCTGATCGGGATTTCGCCGTCCAGGGCGGAAAGCCCGCGCAGGATCGCCGAAAGCGGAAGGGCGTCGGTCTCGGCGTCGGCCATGCGGCGTGGGGACTGGGTTCGCGTGCGGAAGTCCTTCCTAGCCGCCGCGGGCCCGCCCCGCCACTGGCAACCGCCGCCGGGCGAAGTCGGCCCGTTCTCTCACCTCGTCGCGCAGCCGCCTACGCCGTCTCCTTCAGCATCCGACGGCGTTCCACCGAAGACGGGATGCGCAGGGCCTCGCGGTACTTGGCCACGGTGCGCCGGGCGATGTCGACGCCGGCTTCCTTGAGGATCTCGACGATGCGGTCATCGGAGTGGACCTCCTCCTCCCGCCGCTCGGCCTCGATCAGCTGGCGGATCTTGTGACGCACGCTCTCGGCGGAATGAGCCTCGCCGCCGGAGCTGGAGGCGATGGCGGAGGTGAAGAAGAACTTCATCTCGAAAACCCCGCGCGGGGTGGAGACGTACTTGGACGAGGTCACCCGGCTGACGGTGGATTCGTGCATGCCGATGGCGTCGGCCACGGTCTTGAGGTTGAGCGGCCGCAGGTGCGTCACGCCGTAAGCCAGGAAGGCGTCCTGCTGGCGGACGATCTCGCTGGCCACCTTCAGGATGGTCTTGGCCCGCTGGTCCAGGCTCTTCATCAGCCAGTTGGCCGAGGCCAGGCAGTCGGCGACGAAGGTCTTCTCCTGGTCCGTCCGCGCCCCGGCGGCGATCCGGGCGTGGTAGCGCTGGTCGACCAGCAGCTTGGGCAGGGTGTCGGAATTCAGCTCCACCAGCCACAGGCCCCCCTGGCCCTCGCGGATGAACACGTCCGGGGCCACCGATTGCACCGGTTCGCCGCCGAAGGCCGCGCCGGGCCGGGGCGTCAGGGCCCGCAGTTCGGCGACCATCTCCTTCAGGTCCTCGTCGTCCACCCCGCAGAGCTTGCGCAGCGCCGCGTGGTCGCGGCGGGCGAGGATGTCCAGGTTGTCCAGCAGCGCAGCCATCGCCGGGTCGAAGCGGTTCTTCTCCTTGAGCTGCAGCGTCAGGCATTCGCGCACGTCGCGGGCGAAGACGCCGGTGGGCTCGAAGCCTTGCAGCACCGAGAGCACGCCCTCCAGGAACGCCTGCGGGCAGCCGAGGCGCTCGGCGGTCTCGGCGAGATCGGCGCGCAGGTAGCCGCCTTCATCCACGGCGTCGATCAGCACCTGGGCGACGGCGGCCTCAGGCCCGGCAAGGCCCGCCACCACCATCTGGTCGGTAAGGTGCTCGGCCAGGGTCTTGGCCCGGGTGAGCGTCCCCTCCAGGCCGTCGGCGTCGCCGTCGAACCCGCCGCCGCGGCCGGCGCGCGACCAGTCGACGCCGCCCCCGACGTCGGCCGCCTCGCCGTCGCCGGTGGCCCGCTCGCCGGGGGAGACCTCGTCGGCGCCGGCGTCCATCTCGGCGGCCGCCGCGCTGTCGGAGACCTGGTCGGTGGAGGTTTCGGCGGCGCTGGACGGACCGGCGGCCGCCTCGGGCTCGGGCTCGCCCTCCTCGCGCTGCAGAAGCGGGTTCCGCTCCAGCTCGGTGTCGACGTAGGCCTCGAGCTCAAGATTCGACAATTGCAGAAGCTTGATCGCCTGCTGCAGCTGCGGGGTGATGACAAGGCCTTGGCCTTGCCGAAGCTCGAGTCGCGCGCTGAGCGCCAAAACAGCCCTCCTGGCCTGGATCTTGCTGTCCAGACTAGGGGCCCATCCCCAACCGATAGTTAACCGCGATCACGGTTCCGACGACCGGGGCGGTTGCGGCGTGGAAAACCCACCTTTCCAGCGCCCCCTGCGGCGCGGGGCCGCAGGCGGTCACCCGTAGCGGTCGCCCAGGTAGACGCGGCGGACTTCCGGATCCTCCACCGCCTGTTCCGGCGTGCCCTCGAACAGGAGCTCGCCCGCGTGGATGATCGAGGCGCGGTCGATGATCTCCAGGGTCTCGCGGACATTGTGGTCGGTGATCAGGATGCCGATCCCCCGTTCCTTCAGGTAGGCGATCACCTCGCGGATGTCGGCGATGGCCAGGGGGTCGATGCCGGCGAAAGGCTCGTCCAGCAGCATGAAGGAGGGCTCGCTGGCCAGCGCGCGGGCGATCTCCACCCGCCGGCGCTCGCCGCCGGACAGCGAATTGGCCGGCGCGTTGCGCAGGTGCTCGATATGCAGCTCCTCTAGGAGCTCGGTCACCGTGCCCTGCGCCTTGCGGGCGTCACGCTCGCGCAGCTCCACCACCGCCATCACGTTCTGCTCCACCGTCATGCCGCGGAAGATCGAGGTCTCCTGCGGCAGGTAGCCCACGCCCATGCGGGCGCGCTGGTACATGGGCTGTTCGGTGATGTTCTCACCGTCCAGGTAGATGGAGCCGTAGTCCACCGGGATCAGGCCGGTAATCATGTAGAAGCAGGTGGTCTTGCCCGCGCCGTTGGGGCCCAGCAGGCCCGCCACCTCGCCGCGGCTGAGCGTCAGCGACACTCCCTTGACCACCGGCCGGCCGCGGAACGACTTGCCGATGTTCTCGACCACTAGGCCGTCGGCGGCGACGGCGGGCGGGGGAGAGATGCGTTCGGGCCTCAAGGGAGCGTCACTGGCCGGCAGCCGGCTGGCCCGCCGGCTGCTGTTCGCTGGGATAGAAGACGCCGCGCACACGGCCGGGCTTGTTGCGCCCCTTCACGTCAGTCTGCATCTGGGCCTCGCCGGACTTGACGTGGATGATCATGCGTCCCCCACGCAGCACGTTCTTGCCCTGCACCGCCACCACGTCGCCGGTGACCACCATCAGGTCGCTGGCCTTGTCGTAGCTGGCGTTGTCGCCGCGGATCCGCTGCTGGGGCGTGACGTAGTAGACGTTGCCGAGGGCCTCGATCTTGGCCACCGCGCCGCAGCTCGGGCCGGCGCCGCCGGGCTTGGGCGGACCCACCAGGTTGTAGATCTTCAGCACGTCGGCCCGCAGCCGGGCGTCGGCCTGCAGCGCTTCGGCCGAGCCGCGCCACACCGCCAGGCATTGGGCGTTAGTGACCTCCAGTTCGTCGGCGGTGAGGTCGATGGGCGCATTGCTGTTGTTACCGCCGCGGGCGAGCTGCGCAGCCGCCGGCGACACGGCCGCCATGGCGACGGCGATCGCCGCCGCCGCCCGCGACATCCACCCCAGCCTCGTCATCCCCATGTCGCCGCCTATTCGGAATCGATGCGGGCGCTCACGCCCCCGGTGAAAACCATGCGATCGCCCTTGTCGTACACGCCATAGGACCTCGCGTTGATTTCTCCAAGGGACCCTGAGCCCTGAATGGGGCCTGAACCGATGAGTTCGCCGGTCTTGGTGTCATAGAGCGAGGCGGCCGTGTCGAGGGCGGTCTGCGGACTGGTGAGCCGCACCCCGCCCTGCAGCTGCAGCTTGAACGTGCCCTCGTGGTAGACGCCCGAGCGGGAGGTCAGCCGCGTCGGGTTTTCTCCGCCCTCGTCGATCACCAGGGCCGGGCGGTCGAGGATCACGCGCTGGAAGTCGCGCTGGTCGCGCACCGCCGACTGGGCGGTGACCACGAAGGCGCGGCCCTTGGCGTCGCGGCCGACGAAGCGCGGGTTCAGCAGGCGGATCGGCCCCTGGTCCGCCGCGGCGGCGACCTCCGCGGTCACGGTGTGGTGCACGACGCTCCCCACCAGGCCGGCGAAGATCAGCGCGATCAGCACCGGCAGGAGGATCCGCAGGGTCCGGATCAGCCGCGAGCGGCGGCGCCAGCGCTCGAAGTCCCGCCGCCTGGGCGGGGCTGCCGGGACGGTGAGGCTGGAGGCGTCCGCCATGCGGTCAGCTGTGGGCGAAGATGTCGACGTCTTCCCAACCGGCCTCGTCCAGCAGGGCGCGGTGCGGCAGGAAGGAGAAACAGGCGCGAGCCAGCGCGTCGCGACCTTCCCGCGCCAGCATCTCGTCCAGGCGGGCGCGCACCGCGTGCAGGTGCAGGACGTCGGAGGCCGCATAGGCCAGCTGCTCGTCGGAGAGCTTGGCCGTCCCCCAGTCGGAGCTCTGCTGGGCCTTGGAAAGATCGACGCCGGCCAGCTCCTTGACGACGTCCTTCAGCCCGTGGCGGTCGGTGTAGGTCCGCGCCAGCTTCGAGGCGATCTTGGTGCAGTAGACCGGCCCGGTCAGCACGCCGAGGTAGCGGTGGAACATGCCGATGTCGAAGCGGCCGAAGTGGAAGATCTTCGTCACCGCCGGGTCGGCCAGCAGGCGCTTCAGGTTGGGCGCGTCGTAGGCCGGCCGCCGGAGCTGCACCACATGGGCGTCGCCCTGGCCGTCGGAGAGCTGCACCACGCAGAGCGGGTCGCGCCCGATGCGCAGGCCCATGGCCTCGGAGTCCACCGCCACCGCGGCCACGCCCGCGAGCGCGCCGTCCGGGAGGTCGCCGTCATGCAGGAATATCGCCAAGCTCGCTCCGACGGTCAGCGCTGCGCCAGGGGCGCGAGCCTCGCATGTCCGGGCCAGGACCGAAAGGCGGCGCGTCCACCGGCGGGTGGTGCCCAGGAAAGGACTCGAACCTTCACGGCCGTTAAGCCACTGGCACCTGAAGCCAGCGCGTCTACCAATTCCGCCACCTGGGCCCCGTCCGTCGGATCGGGAGCGGACAGATAGGGCGCCGTCTCCGGCCGGTCAACGGCGGGCTTCGCCTCAGATTGCGGCGGAGGTCCGCATCGTCTATCCGCATGCTCGGGAAGCCGCAGGATCCAACCGCATGCAAAACCTAGTGACCGTCTTCGGAGGCTCGGGCTTCGTCGGCAGCCAGGCGGTCCGTGCGCTGGCCAAGCAGGGCTGGCGGATCCGGGTGGCGGTGCGCCAGCCGAACCTCGCCTACGAGATGCGCCTGCACGGCGACGTCGGCCAGGTGGACATCATCCAGGCCAACGTCCGCAACGAGGCCTCCGTGCGCCGCGCGCTGGAGGGGGCGAGCGCCTGCGTCAACCTGGTGGGCGTGCTCTACGAGACCGGCCGCCAGAAGTTCCAGGCCTTGCACGCCATGGGCGCGAAGACGGTGGCGACCGCCGCCAGGCTGCAGGGCGCGACCCGGTTCGTGCAGATGTCGGCCCTGGGCGCCGACCCCGACGCACCGTCCGGATACGCCCGCAGCAAGGCCATGGGCGAGGCCGCCGTGCGCGAGACCTTCCCCGAGGCGGTGGTCCTGCGGCCCTCCATCGTGTTCGGCCAGAACGACGCCTTCTTCAACCGCTTCGCCGCCATGGCGCGGCTGAGTCCGGTGCTGCCCCTGGTGGGCGCGGCCACGCGGCTGCAGCCGGTGTTCGTAGGCGACGTGGCCCGCGCCGTCGTCCGCATGCTGGCCGAGCCGCAGGCCGCCGGCCGCACCTACGAGCTCGGCGGACCTGCGCAGTACGACTTCCGCCGGCTGATGGAGCTGATGCTGGCCGAGATCCACCGCCGCCGCATCCTCCTGCCGCTGCCCTTCCCGGTGGCGGCCCTGATCGGCAAGGGCGGCGACCTGATCGCCGGAGCGGGCCTGAAGCCGCCGCTCACCTCCGACCAGGTGGAGATGCTGCGGCGCGACAACGTGGTCAGCGGAACCTGCCCGGGCCTGGCCGACCTCGGCCTGACGGCCACGACGCTGGAGGCGGTGCTGCCCACCTATCTCTACCGCTATCGCAAGGGCGGCCAGTTCGCCGACCAGGAGGAACGCGTCGCTGCCGTATGACGGCCGACCAAGGGGGAAATCCAAGATGAGCGAGACAGCGATCGCCTGGCCGCGCAAGACGCGCGAGATCCACAACCATCACATGGACTCCACCGTCTGGAACGACTTCCTGTTCCGCAACGACGACGTGATCGTGGCCACCTACGCCAAGTCCGGCACCACCTGGACGCAGCAGATCGTCGGCCAGCTGGTGTTCCAGGGCGACGGGGCCATCGCGATCCATGAGATCTCCCCCTGGCTCGACCTGCGGATCATGCCGCCGGACACCAGGGCCGCGCTCGCCGCCCAGACCCACCGGCGGATCATCAAGACCCACCTGCCGGTGGACGCCCTCGTGCTCTCGCCCGAGGCCCGCTACCTCTACATCGGCCGCGACGGACGCGACGTGCTGTGGAGCCTCTACAACCACCACGCCAACGCCAACCAGCTCTGGTACGACGCGCTCAACGACACGCCCGGCCGGGTCGGCCCGCCGATCGAGCGCCCCGACCCCGACATCCGCAGCTACTTCCGCACCTGGCTGGAGCGGGACGGCCATCCGTTCTGGTCCTACTGGGAGAACGTCGCCAGCTGGTGGGCGGCGCGGGACCTGCCCAATGTCAGGCTGGTGCACTTCGACCGGCTGAAGGCCGACCTGGCCGGCGAAATGCGCGCCATCGCCGACTTCCTGCAGATCGACATCCCGGCCGAGCGCTGGCCGACCCTCGTGACCCACTGCACCTTCGACTACATGAAGAGCCATGCCGAACAGATGGCCCCCCTGGGCGGGGCGATCTTCGAAGGCGGCGCCAAGACCTTCATCAACAAGGGCGTCAACGGCCGCTGGCGCGACGTGCTCAGCTCCGAGGAAAGCGCCGCCTACGAGGCGGCCGCCCTGGAAAAGCTCGGCCCCGACTGCGCCCGCTGGCTCGCGACAGGCGAGGGAGCCTGACCCTTCACCGCATCGCCAGCCAGGCCAGCCCGGCCGCCCCCACCACGATCCGCCACCAGGCGAAGAGGGCGAAGCCGCGCTTGGAGACCACGTCCAGCATCCAGCGGATCACCACCACCGCCACCACGAACGACACCGCGAAGCCCAGGCCGATGACGCCCGCGTGGTTCAGGTCGATGGCCTTGCGGTTCTCCCAGGCGTCCAGCGCGAAGGCCGCGGCCATGGTGGGGATGGCGAGGAAGAAGGAGAACTCGGCCGCCGCCCGCTTCTCCACCCCCAGCAGCATCGAGCCCACGATGGTGGCGCCGGAGCGCGAGACCCCGGGGACCAGCGCCAGGCACTGGAAGATCCCCACACCCAGCGCCGTCAGCCAGCCCAGCTGCGTTGCGTCGCGCTGGCGGGGCCTGGGCGCATAGCGGTCCACCGCCAGGAGGGCGATGCCGCCGACCACCAGCGAGATGCAGATCACCTGCGGGCTGGCGAACAGCACCTTCTTGACCACGTCGTGAAAAGCCAGGCCGGCGAACACCGCCGGCAGGAAGGCCACGAGGACGCTGAACGCGAACCGCCGCGCCGCCGGATCGGTGGGCAGGCCGGTGAGCGCCTTCCACAGCTTGGCGAAATAGAGCGCCACCACCGCCAGGATCGCCCCCAGCTGGATCAGCACCACGAAGGTGTCCCAGAACCCGTCCGGCAGGCCCAGCAGTTCCTTGGCGAGCAGCAGGTGCCCCGTGGAGGAGACCGGAACGAACTCCGTCAGGCCTTCCACCACCCCCAGAATGATGGCGTAGATCCAGTCCGACACGGCGGCCTCCTGAGCGCGGCAAGGCGTTCATACATCGTAAGTTGGGTAAACAGGCCGTTCATGATGATCCGGCCCCATGGTGGATCAGTGCGCCCCTCCCTCCCCCGCTTGGAAAGGGAAGAGCCGGCGTCGGCCGGCGATGGAGTGGGGAATTGCTGAGGCAAGGGTCTTCCGGCCCGGCCGCTGCCGACGCAGTGTCCACCCTCCGGCAGGGCTATCGCACAGCGGCCCCGATGTCGAAAGCTATCGGCCGTCAGGCTGAGGGGCCTTTCCAGCGCGGCCGCCTGCCTCCTCCACCAGCCTTCGGCGGTTCCCCGCCCGCAGTGGGGAAAGATCTGAAAGGGCCGCCGCCGTATGCGATAGCCCCGCCCTTCAAGGGGGGTCGCAGCTCGCGCGCCATCCAGCGGCCAGTTTTGACCCTATGGTCAAAACTGGCCGCTGACAAAAATTTGGCCCGTTGCGGGGGATAGTCGCAACGGGCCAAACTTGAGCATTCGTTCATTTTTAAGAGGGCGTTTCCTCCCCGAAACGCCGGAGACCGTCGGACTTGTCGCCGTCTTGTCTCTCGCCATGTGACAAAACGGCAATTTTTCTCCAGTGTCAACCGGCGCTTGGCTTTGCGTGCGCTGAAAGGCCAACAGAATTCCGCGATCACGGCAATCTTGACACAGTTATCAGTGTTTTTTTGACCAATTCGTCAGAATATCCGTCCCGCCGCCCGCAGCCGGACGAGCAGCTCGTCGTAGGGACGGCAGGCGATGTCGAACACGAAGTCCGGCCGGGCCGAGGTGACGGGTCCGGCCCCTGCCGCCGTCAGGGACGCCGCCGCCGAGGGCGCCCGGTCGGCGTCGATCAGCAGGCCGTTGGGCCGCCGGCCGGCGCCGGCCGCCACCAGGGCCTCCACCGCCGCCGCCTCCGCCGCTCCGTCGTCGGCCGCCCACACCAGAGTGGCCCGCGTCCGCGCCGCCGCCCGCGCCTCCACCACCCGCAGCAGCCGCTCTGCGGCTGCGAGCCGCCGCAGGTCCCAGTCGGCCCGCAAGCTGGCGGCGAGCTGGAACTGGCTGCGCAGGATCAGCCCGTCGGACAGCACCTTCAGTCCGTTGGCCGCCAACGTGGCCCCGGTGGTGGTGATGTCCACGATCAGCTCGGCGGCGCCGGCGGCCGGCGCCCCCTCGGTCGCCCCGCCGGATTCGACGATCCGGTAGTCGGCCACCCCGTGGCGGGCGAAGAAGCCGCGGGTCAGCGCCAGGTACTTGGTGGCCACCCGCAGCCTGCGGCCAGTGCGCGCCAGGTAGTCGTGCGCCACGTCCTCCAGGTCGGCCATGGTCTCCACGTCCAGCCAGCTCCGGGGCGCGGCCACCACCAGGTCGGCGCGGCCGAAGCCCAGGGCGCGCAGGAACAGCACCCGCTGCTCCACGTCGCCGCCCCGCTCGCGCAGCAGGTCCTCGCCGGTGGCCCCCAGGTGGACCTCGCCGCAGTCCAGCGCATCGGCGATGTCGCCGGCGGACAGCAGCCGCACCTGGACATCGTCCAGCCCCCTCAGGCTGGCGAGATAGCCGCGCGCCCCGCCGGTCAGCTTCAGGTCCAGGCCGCAATCGGCGAGCCAGGCCTCCACCTGCTCCTTGGTGCGGCCCTTCGACGGCAGGCCGATGATCAGGGGCTCGCTCATGCCTCGCCTCCGGCGTAGGCCCGCCAGGGCCGCACCACGCAGCCCACCGCCCGCATGTCCGCCGTCCCGCCCAGCCGGGCGAGCAGCCCGTCATAGCGGCCGCCGGAGGCCACCGGCCGATCGCCGTCCAGCGCGGCGCTGCGGATCTCGAAGGTCAGACCGTCATAATAGTCGAAGGCGTGGCCGAGCGCCGCGGCGAAGCGCAGGCGCGCACCCGGAACCCGGGCGGTCAGGTCCGCAAGCCGCGTCCGCCAGGCCGCCAGCGCCGCATCCACCGCCGGCGAGACCGCGCCGGCCGCGGCCTTGACCTGCGCCAAGGCCGCCTGGGGTTCGTCGGAGATGGCCAGGAACCGGCGCACCGCCTCGGCCTGCTCCGGCGCCAGGGCCGGGGCCCGCGCCGCCTCGGCCCGCCGCACCAGCCGCTGGGCGATCTCGGCCGGCCCGCGCCCGCCCACCGGCTCGACGCCGGCCAGGGCCCAGACCTCACGCAGCAGCTCCGCAGCCTGCGCCTCCGGGAGGCCCGCCAGCCGCGCGGCCAGTTCGCCGCCGCCACGCCCGGCGGCCGCCCCGCCGCCCGCCCGGGCCAGCTCGGCCTGCAACAGGCGCGGGCGCCCCGCCACCCGCTTCAACCGCGCCGCCAGCGCGTCCGGCAGGGCCAGGTCCTCGATGAAGGCCCCGAACAACCCGACGTCGCCCAGCCAGAGCGTCAGGTCCCGGCGCCCGCCGGCCGCCGCGGCCGCCCAGGCCAGGGCGGCGATCTCCACGTCGGCGGCCGGCGGCGCAGCCGCGCCGTCCACGTCGAACCGTTCCAGACCCAGCTGCAGGAACTCCTCTGGCCGGTCGCCGCCGGGCGAGGCGCGGAACGCCTTGCCCTCATAGGTGTAACGGCCTCCCGCCGCCCCGCCCTCCAGGTGCTGGCGGGCGATGGCGACGGTGAAGTCGGGCCGCAGGCAGGCCTCGGCGCCGCCCTCCGCCTGCACCACGAACAGCCGCGCGCGCATGGCCTCCCCGGCCAGGTCGAGCAGCAGGCCAAGGGGCTGCAGGATCGGCGCGTCGACCGACACGGCGCCGGCCGCGGCAAACGGGGCGCGGATCGCCGCCAGGGCGTCGTCGGGAACGCGCGGTTCGGTTCTCACGGTCGGGCCTCGAGGATGCGGCGGATCTGGTCCACCAGCTCGCCCCGCGGCACGGTCACCTGGCCCGGGCGCTGCTCGCGCCAGGCGGCGTTGTCGCTGACGCCGGCCGAAAGCGCCCGGCCCAGGTCCAGGTCCTTGATGGTCACCGTCCCGGCCGCGATCTCGTCGCCGCCCAGGATCACCGCGGCGGGCGCCATGCGCCGGTCGGCGTACTTCATCTGCGGCCGCATGCCGGAGGAGCCGAGGTAGACCTCGGCGGCGACGCCCGCGGCCCGCAGCTCGCCGGCCGCGGCGAAGTATTCGCCCATGTGCGACTGGTCGAAGGCGATCACCACCACCGGTCCGCGGGCCTGGACGCCTTGAGCGCCCGCGACCGCCCGCAGCGCCAGCGCCAGGCGGGAGACGCCAAAGGAGAAGCCGGTGGCCGGAACCCGCTCGCCGGTGAACCGCGCCACGAGGTCGTCATAGCGGCCGCCGCCGCCGATCGAGCCAAGGCGTATCGGCTGGCCCGCCTCGTCCTCGGCGTCGAAATGCAGTTGGGCCTCGAAAACCGCGCCTGTGTAGTATTCAAGCCCGCGCACCACGGCCGGGTCGATGGCCGCCAGATCGTCGCCGACGCCCAGGGCGGTCAGCGCAACGTTTATGGCGTCGAGGTCCTTCAGCCCCTCGACGCCCTCCGCCGAACCGCCCACCACGGCCGCCAGCCGCTGCAGGGTCTCGGCCCGCCCGCCCCCGCCGGCGGCGGTGAACGCCAGCACCGACTCGGCCGCCGCGGTCCCGAGGCCCGCTCCCTTCGTGAAGGCGCCGGATTCGTCGAGCCGCCCCGCGCCCAGCAACAGCCGCACGCCGTCCGGCCCCAGGCGATCCAGCTTGTCCACCGCCCGCAGCACGGCCAGCTTCTGGCCGTCGTCCGTCACCCCCGCCGTGGCCATCAGGCCGTTCAGCAGCTTGCGGCTGTTGATCTTCAGCTGGTAGGCGCCCGCCGGCAGGCCGGCCGCGGCGAAGCCCTCCGCGGCCATGGCGATGATCTCGGCGTCGGCCTCGGGCCGGGCGGAGCCCACGGTGTCGGCGTCGCACTGGGTGAACTCGCGGAACCGCCCCGGCCCCGGCTTCTCGTTGCGCCACACCGTGCCCGTCGCATAGCGGCGGAACGGCTTGGGCAGGGTCTCCCAGTTCTGGGCGCAGAACCGGGCCAGCGGCGCGGTCAGGTCGTAGCGCAGCGCCACCCACTGCTCGTCGTCGTCCTGCAGGGCGAAGACGCCTTCGTTCGGGCGGTCGGCGTCCGGCAGGAACTTGCCGAGCGCGTCGGCGTACTCCAGCGCCCCGGTGTCCAGCGCCTCGAAGCCGTAGCGCTCGTAGACCGCCGTCACCGCGGCCAGGATGCGGCGCTCGGCGACAAGGTCGCGGGCGCGGCGGTCGAGGAAGCCGCGGGGCGCTCGCGCTTCAGGTCGTGAGGCGTCTTTCGGGGCGTCGGTCATGTCGTCGAGATCCGGTTGTCGGTCGACGGACGGGGCGGCGGGCGGCAGGCCCCGTCCGGTTTCGGGCGGGGCGGTGCTGCGATCGCGTCAGGCCGCACGATCGCCATCCGTCCCGCACAGGCAGGTCGGATGGTGGCGGCGGCGGAGGGCGGCGATCAGCGTCATGGCGGGCCGGCCTATAGCCGAGCCGGGCCCGAAAATCCACCCCCGGGGGGCCCGGGCACAATCTTTCGAACGTCATCCTCGGCTGAAGCGCGAAGCGCGGAACGCCAAGGACCCATGAACACCGAGGTCCAGGCTATTCCGCTGAGTCGGTGTTCATGGTGGCCGGGACAAGCCCGCCATGACGTCCGGAAATATGGTCTCACCCCGGCGCCAGCCGCGCCATCAGGTCGGCCGTCGACGGGTCGTGCGCGCCCGTCGCGCCGGCGCCCCACTCGCCGAGGATGCGCGCGGCCAGGGTCTTGCCCAACTCCACCCCCCACTGGTCGAAGCTGTTGATCCCCCAGAGCACGCCCTCCACGAAGGTCTTGTGCTCGTAGAGCGCCAGCAGCGCGCCCAGGCTGCGCGGATCCAGCCGCTGCAGCAGGATGAAGCTCGACGGCCGGTCGCCGGGGAAGGTCCGCTGCGGAGCCAGCATCTCGATGGTCGCCGGGTCGCGGCCCGCCTGGGCCAACTCGGCCCGCACCTCGGCCTCGCTCCGCCCCACCATCAGCGCCTCGGCCTGGGCGATGGCGTTGGCCAGGAGCTTGGTCTGGGCGGCGGGACCGCCCTCGCGGGTCTCGCGCACCGCCACGAAGTCCACCGGCACCACGTCGGTCCCCTGGTGCAGCAGCTGGAAGAAGGCGTGCTGGCCGTTGGTGCCGGCGTCGCCGAACACCACCGAGGCGGTCGCCTGCGAGACCGGCGTCCCGTCCGTCCGCACCCGCTTGCCGTTGGACTCCATCTCCAGCTGCTGCAGCCAGGACGGCAGCAGCCGCAACCGCTGGGCGTAGGGGACGACAGCGCGGGCCGGGCGGCCCAGGCCGTTGCGGTTGAACACATGCGCCAGCGCCAGCAGCGCCGGCGCATTGACGGCCAGCGGCGCCTGGACGAAATGGGCGTCCATCGCCGCCGCCCCGTCGAGCAGTTCGCGGAAGGCCTCGAAGCCGAGCCCGGTCGCTACCGACAGGCTCACCGCCGACCATACCGAATAGCGCCCGCCCACCCACTCGCCGAAGCCGAACACCTGGTCCGCCGGGACCCCGAACGCCCGGGCGACCTGTGGCGCCGCCGAGACCGCGGCCAGGTGCGCGTCCCCGGCCTTGCCCAGGCCGGCGCGCAGCCAGGCCCGGGCGGCCTCGGCGTTGGCGAGGGTCTCCAGCGTCGTGAAGGTCTTGGAGACCACCACCACCAGGGTGCGGGCGGGGTCGAGGCCCACCAGGGCCGCGGCCAGCTCCGAGGGGTCGACGTTGGCGGCGAAGCGTAGCTCGATGGCCGGCTCCAGCGGCTTCAGCGCCTCCCACGCCAGCCGCGGCCCGAGGTCCGAGCCGCCGATGCCGATGTGGACGATGGCCGTGAACGCCTGCCCCGTCGCGCCCTTGCACGCGCCCGAGCGGACAGCGGCGGCGAAGGCGGCGATGGCGGCCAGCGTCGCCTCGACCTCCCCCGACACCGGGACGCCCGCGTTGCGGAAATCGGCGCCCGCCGGGGCCCTGAGCGCCATATGCAGCACCGCGCGGTTCTCCGAGCGGTTGATCGGCTCCCCCGCGAACAGCCGGGCCCGCGCGCCCTCCACGTCGGCGGCGCGCGCCAGTTCCAGCGCCGCCTCGAGATCGGCGTTGGACCAGGGCTGCTTGGAGAGGTCGAGGCGCAGGCCGGCGGCCTCGACGGCGAAGGTCGCCAGCCGGTCCGGCTCGGCGGCGAACAGATCCAGGATGCGGCGGCTGCGGGCGGCGGCCGCGCCGGCCAGCAGCGGCGTCCAGGCGGTGGTGAGATCGCGCATTCGGTGCTCCTGTGCCCGCCCGGTAGGATCGCGTTTACCCTAAGGCGATAGCAAAGCAACGCCCGCACGTGCGGGTTCCGCGCCCTTCGAAAGGACTGCCCAATGTCCTGCGACGCCGCCGCCGCCGCTGTCTATCTTTGGCTCGCCGCCGCCTCTCCGATGGCGGCGACGCCGGTCACGAGTCCCCAGGTCGCCGCGCCTTCCGGCGCCGTGGCCTACGAGCCGCTGTTCGCCGACATCGTCCAGCGCGCCAGGCGGCTGAAGTCCGAGGTCGAGGGCTTCCGCGCCGCCCACGGCGCCGTGCCCGAGGCCTTCCGGACCGAGGTCCGCGCGCTGTCCGACCTGGACATGAAGGGCCACGTCACCCTGGCCGCGCGCGGCACGGACGGCGACCTGAAATGCATCCTGAAAGGCATCTCCCAGGACCTGCCCCTGAAGCTCGAGGCGCTCGACGCCGCCAAGTCGCCCAAGGACCGCGACATGGCGCTCGCCGACCTCGCCTACCTGCTGAACGACAACGTCGAAGTCATCACCGCCCCGCCGAAGCCGCCGGTTTAGAGCGGACCTCCGAAACCCCGCTCCTCAGCGCCCGGAGGCCCTGGCGAGCGCCGCCTCCACCGTCCCCTCGGTGAGGATCTGCGGCAGCACCGCCGGCTCGCCGCCCTTCGCTCCATAGACCAGGTAGAGCGGCACCCCCGCCCGGCCGTGCCGCGCCAGCTCGGCGGCGATCCCCGCGTCCCGCCGGGTCCAGTCGCCCTTCAGGTAGAGGGCGTTCGCCCTGGCGAAGGCCCGGGCGACGCGGGGGCTGGAGAGGGCCGCCCGCTCGTTGACCTGGCAGGTGACGCACCAGGCGGCCGTGAAGTTGACCAGCACCGGCCGGCCCTCGGCCTGCGCCGCCGCCAGCCGCCCGGCGCTGTAGGGCTCCGAAGGGACGCGGCCCTCGGCCTGCGCCGCCGCCGGCCCCGCCCCGTAGCCCGGCCAGACGACGCCCGCAGCAGCAGCGAGCGCCACGACAACGCCAAGCCCCGCCGTCAGCACCGGGCGTCCCCCCGCCGCCCGCCGCCGCTGGGCGATCCCCAGCAGCCAGGCGGCGAAGGCGAAGGCGACGCCGGCGGCCAGCAGCCGCCCCAGGCCCGCAGGTCCGGCCTGGATCGACAGCACCCAGGCGAGCCACGCCGCGGTCCCGTACATCGGAAAGGCCATCAGCCGCTTGAACCCCTGCATCCAGGGGCCCGGCTTCGGCAGGTGCGACAGGAGGTCCGGGACGAAGGCGGCGGCGGCGAACGGCAGGCCGAAGCCCAGGCCCAGCGCCGCGAACACCGCCAGCGCCGCGGGCGGACTCTGCGTCAGCGCCCAGCCCAGGGCCGGGGCCATGAAGGGCGCGGTGCAGGGCGCGGCCACCAGCACCGCCAGCGCCCCGGTCGCCGCGGCGCCCGCAATCCCGCCGCGGCCCGCCGCCCGGCCGCCGACCCCCTGCAGCGAGGCGCCCACCTCGAACAGGCCGGACAGGTTCAGCGCCACCGCCAGCATCAGCAGCGCCAGCCCCGCCACCACCGGCGGCGCCTGCAGCTGGAACCCCCAGCCCACCGCCGCGCCCCCGGCGCGCAGGGCGATCATCAGCCCGGCCAGCGCCAGGAAGGCCGCCAGCACGCCCCCCAGGAACGCCAGCCCCTGGGCGCGCGCCGCCGCCCGTTCGTGCGCGTGGCCGGCCAGCGACGCCGCCTTCATCGCCAGGATCGGGAATACGCAGGGCATCAGGTTCAGCACGATCCCCCCGGCCAGCGCCAGCAGGGCCGCGGCGGCGAGCCCCAGGCCGGGCCCGGCGGGCGTCGCGGCGGCGTCCTCCCCTGCCTGCGGCTCTGCAGCTACCGGACCCAGGCCCGCCGCGCCGGCCGGCGGCGGCCCCGCCCGCGCCTCGATCTCATAGGCCCTGGCGCCCAGCGACAGCACGCCGGCCAGCACTTCCGGCGCCTGGCCGCCCCTGAAGTCGTAGCCCGCGGCAATGGTCAGCGTCAGACCCTGCGGCCCGCGTTCGATCGCCTGCGGGGCGGTCTGGTCGATGACCGCGCCCTTGAACGGAAAGAAGTAGGCGCGACCGAGGTCGACCCCCGCCAGCGGCGCGCCGGCCACCGCCAGGACGACATGGCCGGCCTCGTGGGTGAAGGCGGCCTGCAGTCCGGCCGGGCGCGGCGCCTCGGCGACCGCCTTGGCGATGGCCGCCGACCAGCGGTGATCCGGCGGCGGCGGCGTCGCGGTCACTGGCAGCGTCAGCGTCAGCGCCGCGTCCTCCGGCACGCAGATCTCGGCGCAGACCAGGAAGGCGGCGGCGGCCTGCAGGACGGCGGTCTCGCCGGGCCGGGCGCCGGCCGGCGCCGTCACCGCCACCGGCAGCAGCACCTCGTCCTCATAGACGTAGTTCATCAGGGCCACCGCGCCCGAGCGGGTGACGAAGCGTCGCGGCGCGGGCCAGACGATCGGCCCGGCGGTCCAGCCGGCCGGCAGGGTCCATCTGAGCCGGGTCGCCTCGCCGGCGTCGCCAGGGTTGCGCCAGTAGGTGTGCCAGCCCTTCCGGATCTTCTGGCGCAGGGCCAGTTGCAGGGTTTCGCCCGGCGCGATCCCCTGGCGCTCGGCGACCAGTTCGGCGGCGAGGTGGCCGGTCTCGACCGGCGCGGCGCGGGCGGCGGGGCCTGCCAGGACCAGGGCGAGGGCCAGCCCTGCCAACAGACGCATCATGCCATGCTCCAAACCCACCCGCCCGGCCGCTATATGGCGCGGGCGGCACGGCGGCGCAAAGCGGTCTCGACTTCCCCCGCCGCGCGGCCATGATCGGCGAATCGGGGTCAGGGGAGGAAAGCCAGGTGCCGGCGGCGTTCGACGAGATCGAGATCGGCCAGGTCGTGGGCCTGGGGACCATGGCCCTGGAGGCCGAGGCGCTGGAGGCCTTCACCACCGCCTTCGCCCCCGATTGGGACGTCTCCCGCGGGGCGCCCGACGCCATGGTCTACGCGATCTGGAGCCGCCTGGACGTCGAGGCGTCTAGCCAGTGGCCGCAGACCAAGCGCCTGGGCGTCGACGCCGTGCGCTGGATGCGCAACCCGCCGGTCGGCGAGCGGCTGCGCGGGCGAATGACCGTCATGGCCAAGGACCCGGTGGGCGAAGGCAAGGGCATCGTCATCGCCCAGCACGACCTGCTGGACGAGGCGGGCCGGCTGGTCTTCTCCTGCCTGACCCGCAGCCTGTTCGCGCGTTAGCGGTCGGCCCGCTATCCGTTCGCCGCCTGCGGCTGTCGCGCGACGGCCAGGGCGATCAGCCGGTCCCAGCCGACCAGCGACAGCAGGTGGGCGTAGATCTGCGCCAGGGCGCCGTTGTCGCGCAGCTCCACCAGCTTGTCGGCCGGCAGAGCCAGCAGCCTGGTCTCGGAGATTCCGAAGTAGTCGGCGATCTTCTGCGGCTCGAGCGCCGTGCCGTCGGGCTGGCTCGGGGTGAAGCTGGCGGTCTTCAGCTCGAAGAGGTCCAGGCTCTTCAGCAGGTTCACGAAGCTCTCCGTCCGCTGCCGCTCGCCCTCGAAGTTGTTGCAGAACTCGACGCAGGTCCTGGTGTACTCGCTGGGCTCGCCCTTCTCGTCGAAGAACGGCAGCTCGCCGCCCTCCACGATGAACGGCGCGTCGCGGTCGATGCACAGCACCATCTGCTCCGACGTGGTGTCGTTGGCGTAGACGAACGGATAGCGGCGGATATAGGCCGGCACATAGACGCCGGGCTCGAAGACCCCGGCCGGGGTGACGAACATGTTCTCCCCGGAGTTCAGGCCCATCACCGCGATCGGCAGCTTCTCGTCGCCCACAAAGATTATCGGCCCGGTGACGGCGGCGAGCTGGAACTCGCCCACGGTGAGCGGCACGGCGTGGCCGGCGGCGGCGAATCCGAAGGGGCCGTCCAGGCGCTTCACGCCCAACTTGCCGTGCATCTGCACCGACAGGGGCTCGGGCCGGGAATAGAACAGGACGTTGCCGCTGATCTCGCCCGCAGGGCTGGAGGTGGTGGTTTCGGCCATGGAGCCCTTCCGGAAGCTGGCGGCGCGGCGGCGGCGGCCGGGGTCGCGCGAAGACCGGGCTTCTACCCGATCGGGTCGGGCCCGGCAAACGGCGCGGCGCCGCCGGCCCCGATCACGCCGGACGCGGCTGGACGAGGCCGCCGTAGAGGTCGGTGCGCCGGTCGCGGAAGAAGCCCCAGGCGGCGCGGTGCGCGGCCAGGAAGTCCAGGTCGAACGCGGCGCCGATCACCCCTTCGTCGTCGCGGCCCAGCTCGGCGGCCAGGTCGCCGCGGTGGTCGGCGATGAAGCTGGAGCCATAGAACCGCTGGCCGCCACCGGGATAGCCGTCCCAGGGCTCGAAGCCGGTGCGGTTGGCGCCCACCACCGGGATCACGTTGGAGACGGCGTGGCCCTGCATGGCGCGCCGCCACGGCGCGGCGGTGTCGAGGCTGGGGTCGTGCGGCTCCGAGCCGATGGCGGTGGGGTAGAACAGCGCCTCGGCGCCCATCAGCGCCATGGCGCGGGCGGCCTCCGGATACCACTGGTCCCAACAGATCCCGACGCCCAGGCGGCCGAAGCGGGTGTCCCAGACCTTGAAGCCGGTGTCGCCGGGCCGGAAGTAGTACTTCTCCATGTAGCCCGGGCCGTCGGGGATGTGGCTTTTGCGGTAGACGCCGAGCAGGCGGCCGTCCGCGTCGGCCATCACCAGGCTGTTGAAGTAGTGCGGCCCCTCGCGCTCGAAGATCGAGATCGGCAGCACGACGCCCAGTTCCCCGGCCAGCGGCGCGAGGGCGGCCACGCACGGGTGCTCGCGCCAGGGGTGGGCCTCGGCGAACCAGCGCTCCTCCTGGGCGACGCAGAAGTAGGGGCCCTGGAACAGCTCCGGCGGCAGGATCACCTGGGCGCCGCCGGCGGCGGCCTCGCGGATGAAGTCTGCGGTCTTGGCGATGTTGGCCGCCAGGTCCATGCCGTAGGCGGCCTGGATTGCGGCCACGCGGAGGGTGCGGGCCATCAGAGGGGCTCCTGCTGGGTGATGCAGTGGAAGGAGCCGCCCCCGGTGAGGATGGCCCGCGACGGCAGGCCGATCACCGTGCGGCCGGGGAACAGCGCCTCCAGCGCCTGGACCGCCAGCTCCCCCGGGCGCTGTTCGTAGAGGGGCATGATCACCGCCCGGTCGGCGACGAGGAAGTTCATGTGCGAGGCGGCCGCGGCGCCGCCCTCGCGGCTCTCCACCCAGCCGGGCGAGGGAATGCGGCTCACCTTGAGGCGCCGCCCCTCCGCATCGGTCATGGACGCCAGGCGCCGCGCGGCGTCGTCATAGGCGTCCGCGTTGGGGTCGCCGCGGCCCCAGGCGACGGGAACGGCGACGTGGGCCGGGCCCACGAAGCGGGCGAGGTTGTCCACATGGCCGTCGGTATGGTCGTTGGCCAGGCCCTCGCCCAGCCAGAGCAGCTTGCGCGCGCCCAGCGCACCCGCCAGCGCCGCTTCGGCGTCCGCCTCGGTCCAGCCGGGATTGCGGTTGGGGTTCAGCAGGCACTGGGAGGTGGTCAGCACCGTGCCCGCGCCGTCGTGGTCGAGGGCGCCGCCCTCCAGGATGAAGCGATGCTCGGCCAGCGGCGCGCAGGCGGCCCGGGCGATCTGGCCCGCCACCGTGTCGTCATGCTCCAGTTCGTACTTGCCGCCCCAGCCGTTGAAGGCGAAGCCCTGGGCCTGCATCTCGCCGGTCTCGGTACGGGTGAAGATCGGGCCGGTGTCGCGCAGCCAGATGTCGCCGAAAGCGCCCGGGACGATCTCCACCCCGTCCGCATCGCCCAGCAGGCGCCGCGCGTCGGCCTCGCCCTGCGGCGCGCCGGTCAGCAGGCGCACACGCTCGCCGCCCGGCCCCGCCAGGGTGCGGGCCAGGGCCGCGACCTCCGCCTGGGCGGCGCCCAGGTCCTCCTCCCACAGGTCCGCATGGCTGGGAAAGCCCAGCCACATGGTCCGATGGGGCGACCATTCGGCGGGGACGCTGAGGCTCATCGGGCTCCTCGATGCGGCGGTGACGGGCGCAGATGGGCGGCGGCGGGCCGCACGTCAAGCGCGCCAGGCAAAAGGGCGGCTCCGCGAAGGAGCCGCCCTTGCCGGACGCGGCGTCGTCAGCGCGTCAGAACTCCGCATGCAGGCTGGCGATCACCGCGCGGGGATAACCCGGCTGGAACAGAGCGGTGCCGTTGGTGTTCGTGGTGATGTCGCCCAGGTAGCGCTCGTCGAACAGGTTGCGCACGTTGATCTGCAGGTACGTGTGGTCCGCCTTGAACAGCGGCAGCTTGTAGCGCACGTCCAGGTCCCAAAGGCTGTAGCCCGGCGCCTTTTCGGTGTTGGTCAGGTTCGTCCAGCGATCGCCGACGAACTTGCCCTGCATGCCCAGAGAAAGCTTGTCCGTGATGTCCCAGTCGACACGCACGCCGCCCTGCAGCTTCGGCGTCTCGTACAGCGACTTGCCCTTGGTCTGCAGGATGGCGCCGCCGGCGCCGTTCGGGAAGTTGCTCTGGATCTCGGACTCCAGGTACGAGACCGAGGCGTAGAACGACAGGTAATCCTCCGGCTTGTAGCCGATTTGACCGTCGACGCCCTTGAGCTTCACCTCGCCGACGTTGACCGAATAGAAGATGCCCCCCGCCTCGTCGAACTGGCGTTCGATCCGGTTCTTGAAGTCGTTGTAGAATGCGGCGACCGAGACCAGCAGGTTGGTCGACTGGTAGCGGTAGCCGATGTCGTAGGCGTCGGCGGTTTCCGGACCTGGATCGACGGCGTTGCGGTCGTACAGGTCGTCGGTCCGCGGGGCCGACAGCGTCTGGGCGTAGCTGACGTAGACCGAACTCTCCCCGGTGAAGTTGTAGCTCGCGCCGAGGTTCGGCAGCGCCTTGTCGTACTTGCGGGTAAACTTGCGCGGCTGGCCCCACAGCGTGGTCGCGCCCGGGACCTGGGAACTGGCGGGGAAGGTGACGAAGGGAACCCCGGCCCCGTCGTTGGTGCCGGGCACGACGGTCGGGGTCTGGGTGGTGCAGAGGGCGTTGAACGTGTCGCGCATGTAGCAGAACTGGTTCAGCTCGCGCCTGAAGAACGGCGCACGCACCCCGACGTTGATCAGCAGCCTGTCGTCCAGCAGGCGACCGCGGTACTCGGCGGCGATTTGGTTGAGGGAGGCGATCGAGAGGCGGTCGCGGCGGCGAAGGTCCGTGCCGTCGGACAGCAGGACCTGCCGGCCATAGCCGTCCTTGCCGCCGAACACGTCCTGCGGATCGCCGTTGGCTTCGAAGTAGCCGGCGTCGCCAGTCTGACGGTGGCGAGCGTAGTCATAGGTGTAGGCGAGCCGGATGCTCTGACTATCGGAAAACTTCCAGATCAGCGATGCGTTCAACCCATAGCGCCGCGTGTTGGTGGTGTTGGGCCAGTAGGTCAGAACCCGATCCAGGGTGTCCCCGTCGCCGTTCAGATCCGTAGGCGCGCGCAACTGCGGATCGTTCTCGGCGAAGATCGTCCGGCCGCCGCCGTTGGCAAGAACATATTGGAACGACGGATCGAACGTGAGGATCAGGTTGTCGGTGAGGTGGAAGCTGCTCTGTCCACGGATGTTGCCGGTGTTGGAGGGGTTGATGTTGTTGCCGACGTAGTTGGCGCAGATGACCGTGAAGCCGGTGGCGGTGGTCGCCTCGTTCTGCACGGTCCCGGCCACGGGCGTCGGCCGCGCGCAAGCGGGGTCATAGTGCAAAGTGGTGTCGGGCAGGTTGGCAGCCGTGACGCCGTGTTGATTGAACTGCGCCAGCGAGATCCGACGGATGAAAGCGTTTCGGTTTTCGTCGTAGTTGAATATCAGGCTGATGAAGTCTCCATTGTCCCCGATGTCCTGCCAGACGCGCGCATTGAACGTCTTTTTCTCTATTTTCCCTGGTGCATCGAATATATTGTTGCGGGAATAGTTTCCACTCACCCAAGCCTTGGCGCCCCACGGGCCGATACGGCCAGTCTCGAACACGCCGTAGATTTGTTTGAAGTTCTCGCTGCCGACGCCCAGCGTGATGCGGCCGCCCATCTCGTTTTGCGGCTTGCGGGTGATATAGTTGATCGTGCCGCCCGCCGCCGCCGCTGTCGGGCTGTCCACGTCGGTCGTACCCAGGTTGACGTCGACCTTTTCGATCAGGTCCGAATCCATCTGCTGGCCCGGATAGATCGCATAGTTGCCGCTGTCGTTCAGCGGGATGCCATCCTGAAGCAGAGAAACGCGCTGGGAATCGAACCCACGAATGGTCACGTCGCCGCCAGCCGAGCCGAAGGCGTCATTGTTGGTGAAGTTGACCCCCGGAAGCAGGTTGATCGTGTCCAGTACGGTCTGGCTCGGCGCCTGGGTCGAGATGAATTCCTGGGTGATCGACGCCCGCGATTTCGGCGCCTCCACAGCGACCATCTCGCCGTTGAGATTGCGCGGCCCGCTGGAGCCGGTGACGACCAGTTCCTCGACGATCGAGGTGCCGGTGGATTGCGCGAACGCCGGCGCGGCGAACAGCAGCCCGCCGCCGAGGACGGTCGATGCGCATAGCGCGCGGTTGGATGTGCGAGTCATCATTATCCCCTGTTCCGGACCTTGCGACGCCCCCGCGGGTCCGTCCAAGCTGCCCCATAACGTCAAAAATCCTGCGGTTGGCGACAGTCTGATGAAAGTGTTGCGGCGCTGCGTTACCTGCCGGCAACTGTGGCGCCCAAGCTTCACACCGCGTAGTAGGCGAGATAGACATCTCCGAACCGGAGCGCCTGTGGCCGACGCCCAGATCCGTACTCAAGCCTCTTGCGACCCCTGGCGTATGGTGCTGCTGCTGACCACGGCGCTGACGGTGGCGCGGCTGATGGCGCTGTTTGCGACGCCGCTGGATCTGTACCCGGACGAAGCTCAGTACTGGCTCTGGTCGCGCACTCTCGACCTCGGCTACTTCTCCAAGCCGCCGGTCATCGCCTGGACCATCTGGGCCACCACCGCCCTCGGCGGCGACGCCGAGCCCTGGGTGCGGCTGGCCTCGCCGCTCTACCACGCCGGCGCGACGCTGGCGGTGTTCGGCATCGGGCGGCGGCTGTACGGCGAAACGGTCGGACTGGCGGGGGCGGCGCTCTACGCCCTGATGCCCGGGGTGCAGCTCTCGGCGACGATCATGGCCACCGACGCGCCGCTGCTGTTCTTCCTCAGCCTGACCCTGCTGGCCTATGTCGAGCTGCAGGGCGCGGCGGGACGCCGGCGGCTGTGGCTGGCCGCGGGCTTCGGCGCGGCGCTGGGCCTGGCGTTCCTCAGCAAATACGCCGCCATCTACGCGGTCATCGGCCTGGTCCTGCATCTGGCGGTCTCACCGGCCGCGCGGGCGGCGTGGCGCGGGCCGACGGCGACCGCGGCGGCCGGCGCGCTCACCGTAATCCTGGCGCCCAACCTCGCCTGGAACGCGGCCCACCATTTCGTCACCTTCCACCACACCGCCGACAACGCCGCCTGGGGCGGGAGCCAGCTGTTCAACACCCATGAGCTGGGCGACTTCCTGATCTCGCAGTTCGGGGTGTTCGGGCCGATCCCCTTCGCCGTGCTGCTGGGCGGAACCGCGGTGCTGGCGGCGCGCCGCAGGTTGACCGGGGCCGACGTGCTGCTCATCTGCTTCACCCTGCCGCCGCTGCTGATCGTCACCATCCAGTCGTTCATCAGCCGCGCCAACGCCAACTGGTCGGGGGCGGGCTACCTGCCGGGCGCGGTCCTGGTGGCGGCCTGGCTGGTCCGCTGGCGGGCGAAACGCTGGCTTGCCGGCGCCATCGCCCTGCAGGCGGCGCTGGCGGCGCTGTTCCTGGTGTGGATCATCGTTCCGGCCACCGCCGACGCCATGGGGGCGGCCAACAGCTTCAAGCGGGCCAAGGGCTGGTCGCAGATCACCCGGATGGTGCTGGACAGGGCTGAGCGCGAGCCGGGACTGACCGCCATCGCCGTCAACAACCGCTTTCTCTACAACGCCATCGCCTATTACGGACGCGACGCCCTGACCGATCCGGCGACGCCGCCGCTGACCGTCTGGCTGCTGGCCGCTGAGCCGAAGAACCAGGCCGAGACCACCGCCCCCCTGACGCCGGCGCGGGGCGCGCGCGTGCTGGGGGTGGTGCTGGAGGACAGCTACCGCGACCTGATGATGGCCGACTTCGCCGCCGTCACCGGCCAGGAGCTGATCCGCGTGCGCCTGGACCGCAAGCGCCAGCGCCGCGCCGAGCTGTTCGTCGGCGAGCGTTTCGCACCCAGGCCGCGGACCGGCCCGGTCAGCGGCCCGCCCACACCGCCCTGAGCGCCCGGTCGCGGCCGCAGCCGGTGCGATAGGCGGCGTAGGCCGCGGGGTTCTTGCGCGCGTAGTCCTGGTGATAGGCCTCGGCGGGCCAGAAGCGGCCGGCCGGCAGGACCTGGGTCGCCACCGGCTTGCCCAGGGTCCTGGCTGCCTGCGCCTTCACCGCCAGGGCGTCCGCGCGTTCCTGGGCGTCGGCCACGAACACCGCCGTGCGGTAGCTGGGGCCCTGGTCGCAGATCTGGCCGTTGGGGTCGGTGGGGTCGATATGGTGGAAAAAGCCGTCGACCAGCCGGGCGTAGGTGGTCTGCTTCGGGTCGTAGGCGACCTGGATCGCCTCGAGGTGGCCCTCGTGATCGCGGTAGGTGGGATTCTGGCGGGTCCCGCCGGCATAGCCGACGACCACCGACTTCACGCCGGGCAGGTGCTCGCTGTCGTGCTCCGCCGACCAGAAGCAGCCGCCGGCGAACACGGCGGTACGGTAGGCCTCGGCCGCCGGCGCGGCGGCGGAAGCGAAGGCCAGGGCCGCGACGGCCGCAGCGAACAGGGGCTTTTTCATCGGCGGGTCCGCCAGTCCTTGCGCAGAGCGCCGGAGCGTACGACCCGTCCCGGCCTTGCGTCTACGTAATCGCGCCGAAAGCGGAAGCGGTTACACCCGCCCCTCACGATTACGTCAGGGCGACCTCGAACGCCGCCTCGGTCTTGGCCTTCACCTCGTCGAGGCCGACGCCGGGGGCGAGCGCGGTGAGCCGCAGCGGCGACTTGCCCCGGTCGATGTCGAAGACGCCCAGGTCGGTGATCAGCAGGTCGACCACTCCGGCCCCGGTGAGCGGCAGGGTGCAGGCCTTGAGCAGCTTCGGCGCGCCGGACTTCTCCACATGGTCCATGACCACCACCACGCGCTTCACCCCGGCCACTAGGTCCATGGCCCCGCCCATGCCCTTGACCATCTTGCCGGGCACCATCCAGTTCGCCAGGTCGCCGTTCTGCGCCACCTGCATGCCGCCCAGGATCGACAGCGCGATGTGGCCGCCGCGGACCATCGCGAAGCTGTCGGCGGAAGAGAAATAGGACGAGGCGGGCAGTTCGGTGATGGTCTGCTTGCCGGCGTTGATCAGGTCGGCGTCCTCCTCCCCCTCGTAGGGAAAGGGGCCCATGCCCAGCATGCCGTTCTCGCTCTGCAGGGTGACCGTCATGCCTTCCGGAATGTAGTTGGCCACCAGGGTCGGGATGCCGATCCCCAGGTTCACATAGAAGCCGTCGCGCAGCTCCTGCGCCGCGCGGGCGGCCATCTCGTCTCGCGTCCAGGCCATCAGGCGGCGACCTTTGCTTCCCGCGGGCGGGTGGTGACCCGCTCGATCCGCTTCTCGAACCGGGCGCCCTGGAACAGCCGGTCCACGAAGATGCCGGGGGTGTGGATGCTGTCCTTGTCGAGCTCGCCGACGGCCACCAGCTTCTCGACCTCGACCACCGTCGTGCGGCCGGCCGTGGCCATCATCGGATTGAAGTTCCGGGCGGTCTTCCGATAGATCAGGTTGCCTTCCACATCGCCGCTGTAGGCCTTGACGATGGCCAGGTCGGCGGTCAGGCCGCGCTCCATCACATAGGTCTCGCCGTCGAACTCGCGGACCTCCTTGCCCTCGGCCACCAGGGTGCCGACGCCGGTCTTGGTGAAGAAGGCCGGGATGCCGGCCCCGCCGGCGCGGATGCGCTCGGCCAGCGTGCCCTGGGGGTTGAACTCCAGCTCCAGCCGGCCGGAGAGGTAGAGCTGCTCGAACAGCTTGTTCTCGCCCACGTAGGAGGAGACCATCTTGCGGATCTGGCCGCTCTCCAGAAGGATCCCCAGGCCGAAGCCGTCGATCCCGCAGTTGTTGGAGATCACGGTGAGGTCCTTGACGCCGTGCTCGCGGATCGCGGCGATCAGGTTTTCAGGGATGCCGCAGAGGCCGAAGCCCCCGGACATGATGCTCATGCCGTCGAAGAGCAGCCCGTCGAGGGCCTCGGCGGCGTCTTTCTGAACCTTGCTGGCCATTCCGCCCTGTTACGCCGCAGCGCAGCATTTGCAAGCCGACGATGAAAAAAACGCCGGGGCGAATCCGGGGCGGACGGTCCATATTGCGCGAATGCTCGTCGCGACGACCCTGACCGCACAAACCATCGGC
Organism: Phenylobacterium sp.; assembly: GCF_036502675.1. Classification (GTDB taxonomy): domain Bacteria; phylum Pseudomonadota; class Alphaproteobacteria; order Caulobacterales; family Caulobacteraceae; genus Phenylobacterium. The sequence goes on along the minus strand of NZ_DASXYF010000068.1, from coordinate 4,540 downwards.
GCCTGATGGAGGGCCGGCCGATCCTGCTGCAGGCGCTGGTCTACCTGGCCGCCGGCGTGATCTCCGTGCCGATCGCCAAGCGCCTCGGCCTGGGCTCGGTGCTGGGCTACCTGGTGGCGGGCGTGGTGGTGGGCCCCTTCGCCCTGGACCTGGTGGGCGCCGCCGGCGACGTGATGCGGGTGGCGGAGTTCGGGGTCGTCATCCTGTTGTTCCTGATCGGGCTGGAGGTGCGCCCCGCGCTGCTCTGGCGCATGCGCACGGCGATCTTCGGCCTCGGGGGCGCGCAGATGCTGCTTACCGCCGGCGGCCTGGCGGCGGCCGGCCTGGCCCTGGGCCTGGACTGGCGCGCGGCGCTGGCCGCCGGGCTGGTGCTGGCCATGTCCTCCACCGCCATCGTGCTGCAAAGCCTGGAGGAAAAAGGCCTGCGCCAGGGGGCGGTCGGCGAGGCCGCCTTCGGCGTGCTGCTGTTCCAGGATCTCTCGGTCGTCCCGCTGTTCGCGTTCCTGCCGCTGCTCGCCGTGCACGCCGCCGCGGGCGGCGCCGACCATGCCGCGGAAGCCGGATCGATACTGCTGGACGGCCTGCCGGGCTGGGCGCGGGCCACGGCGGTGATGGCCGCGGTGGCCGCCGTCGTGGTCGGCGGCCGCTACCTGACCCGGCCGATGTTCCGGTTCATCGCCGCCGCCAGGCTGCGGGAGATCTTCACCGCCTCGGCCCTGCTGCTGGTGGTGGGTGTGGCCGCGCTGATGCAGCTCGTCGGCCAGTCGCCGGCGCTGGGCGCCTTCCTGGCCGGGGTGGTGCTAGCGGAGAGCGAGTTCCGCCGGGAGCTCGAGACCGACATAGAACCGTTCCGCGGCCTGCTGCTCGGCCTGTTCTTCATCACCGTGGGCGCCGGCCTCGACCTAGGCGTGGTGCTGGCGCGGCCAGGCTTGCTGCTCGGGCTGGTGGCCGGGCTGATGGCGGTCAAGGTCGCGGCGATGACCCTGGCCGGCCGGCTGTTCGGCATCGCCGGCCGCGACGCGGCCACCGCCGCGGTCGCCCTGGCGCAGGGCGGCGAGTTCGCCTTCGTGCTGCTGGGCTTCACCCTGGGCGCCGGCGTGCTGGACGCCGACCTCGTCAAGCTGCTCACCGCCGTGGTGGTGATGTCCATGGCCGCCACCCCGCTGGCCATGGCCGCCTACGAGCGGCTGGTGCTGAACCGCCAGCCCCGCCGCGACGAGCCGGAGGCCGCCGTGTTCGACGAGCGCGCGCCCGACGTGATCGTCGCGGGCTTCGGCCGCTTCGGACAGATCGCCGGGCGCCTGCTGATGGCCAACGGTTTCAGGACGGTGACGCTGGACTCCAGCATCGAGCAGATCGAGCTGCTGCGCCGGTTCGGCCGCAAGGTGTTCTACGGCGACGCGAGCCGGCTCGACCTCCTGCGCGCCGCCGGCGCGGACAAGGCCAGGCTGCTGCTGGTGGCGATCAACGACCGGGAAAAGGCCACCGACCTGGTGGAGACCGCCCGCCAGGCGTTTCCGAACCTGACCATCCTGGCGCGGGCCTGGGACCGGCGGCACGCCTACGACCTGCTGGCCGCCGGGGCGCACGAGGCCGAGCGGGAGACGTTCGAGTCCTCGCTCGCCATGGGTCGGCGGGCCCTGGGCCGGCTGGGCTTCAGCGAGCGTCGGGCGACCCAGGCGGCCAACGTCTTCCGCCGCACGGACCTGGAGCTGTTCCAGAAACTGGCGCCCGTGGCCGGCGAGGAGGAGCGCTACCTGCTGGCCACCCGCGAGTCCCGCGAGACCATGGACCGCCTGCTGCGCAGCGAGATGGAGCGGCTGGCGGTGGACGAAGCTGACGAGGCCAGCGACATGTCCGCCGTCGCCCTCTCCGAGGCCGACGAGGAGACCGTTTAGGGGAATGTTTGATCCAGGCGCCCCCCACCGCGCTTCAGGAGACGAACCATGAGCCAAGCCGGCATCCCGCCCGTTTCGTTCGGGACCTACGCCCACGACTTCCCGGGCTTCACCCGCGACCTGGGCGGCTCGTTCGAGCGCTTCGGCTTTGCGGTGGTCACCGAATACGACCTGCCGCAGGCGCGCGTCGATGCGGCGCTGGCCGACGCCAAGGCGTTCTTCGCCCTGCCGGGCGAGGTGAAGCGCCGCTACGAGACGGGGGCCGGCCACCAGCGCGGCTACACCCCCTTCGGCGTGGAGACCGCCAAGGGCGCGGCCCATTACGACCTGAAGGAATTCTGGCACGTGGGCCGCGGGCTGCCGCCGGGTCACCGGTACGAGGGCTCGATGCCGCACAACGTCTGGCCGGCGGAGATCCCCCGCTTCCGCGAGCACGTGGGCTGGCTGTACGGCGCGCTGGACGGCCTGGGCCGCAAGCTGCTGCAGTCGGTGGCGGCCTACCTGGACCTGGAACGGGGGTTCTTCGAGAGCACGGTGGACGAGGGCAACTCCATCCTGCGGCTGCTGCATTATCCGCCGGCACCGTTCGACGGACCCAACGAGCGCGCCGCCGCCCACGAGGACATCAACGTCATCACCCTGCTGCTGGGCGCCGAGGAGGCGGGGCTGGAGGTCAAGGACCGCGACGGCCGCTGGCTGCCGGTCAACCCGCCGCCGGGCGCGCTGGTGTGCAACATCGGCGACATGCTGCAGCGACTGACCAACCACCGCCTGCCCTCCACCAGCCACCGGGTGGTCAATCCGGCGCCCCAGCGGCGCGGGACGCCGCGCTATTCGACGCCGTTCTTCCTGCACTTCAACTCGGATTACCTGATCCGCACCCTGCCCGGCTGCGTCGACGCCGCGCATCCGGACCGCTATCCGCAGCCGATCACCGCCGACGCGTTCCTGATGGAGCGGCTGCGGGAGATCAAGCTGCTCTGACGGCCGAGAAAAAGCCCGCCCGGCGGAGCGCCGGACGGGCCGAGGTCACCCATACGACGCCGGCGTCAGTGCGCCAGTCTTAGATTGTTGATATCGGCGCCGATGGCCTTGAAGGCGTCCTTCAGCTCAGTGCCGCTGCTCGGCATGTACTTATGCTTCGCATCGGTGGCGCAGTGGTCCATCAGGTCCTGTGCGGTGGTGTCCCCGGCAAGGTCGAAGCCCACCGTGTAGACGACGACCTTGGCCGCGTGCATCGAGTCGCACAGCGCCTTTGCCTGGGTGAAGGTGTCGCCGTTGGTGGCGTTGCAGGTGATGTGGTCCGCGGCCATGAATCCGTAGGCTGGCGTCGAGTCCGCCGAGACCACGCCGTTGCAATAGGCGGTGTTGAGCGCGCCATCGGTCATCAGCACCACCACCTTCAGGGTGTCCGGCGCGGTGTAGGCTGCGGCCGCGTTGCTGGGCCACAGGTAGTTGAAGTTCGGCGAAAGCATGTACCAGCCCCACGCCGTCCCGACCTGCCCCCCTGTGGTCCCCTGGGTGACGTTGCCAGGCGCCATGAGGGTGATCGCATTGGTGAGTGTGGCCTTGGTCGCCGTCAGCGGAATGATTGTGTTGGTGAGGCAGGGATTGTCGTAGGCGGGAGTGGACGTGCCCGCATAGGTCGGCGTGGTCGCCGGGTAATGGAAGCCCATCACCGTATTGCTGGGCGCGGCGTCGCTGGTCACCTGGGCCGCCGTCCGCTCGGTGACGCAGTTACTCGCCTTGTAGACCTTCACGGCGCTGCTGTTGTTGAGGAAGCGGATGTATTGGCATCCGTAGGTTGTGCAGTAGGAATTGCCGCCCGAAGAGTAGGCGGCCGTCGTCGCCCCGGCGAACACATTGAACGTATTGGTGGTCACGCCAGAGATGGCGTAGACCTTGTCGTTGATCAAGCTGCCAAGTCCTGAATTCGGGGTAACCCCATCAATGTAGATGTAGGCCCCATTCGCATACCCATGAGAGGTTGCGGTCACGGTCACGCTGCAGTCGGTACGAGCACATTTTGTGACCTTATCGCCCGAAGACCCGGAGTAAGTACCATAACTGCTACCATTGACATTGCTTCCGCCAGCGGTTTGCAGCGAAAAGGTGGTAGCGGTCTTATTAACAACCTTATAGGGCACCCCATTGATCTGAGTCATGCCCTGCACGCCGGTCAGCATTATCATTTGACCGGTGGTGAGGTTGTGATTGGTGGCCGTGGTGATTACGATCGGATTGGCTTTCGTCGCACCCGAAACGTCGAGCTGGGAACCGGTCGTCCAAACCGAGACGCCGCTGATGCTCTTCGTCCCGACGACCGGGCCACGGACCTGATCCGCCAGGGCGCCCACGTTCACCGCTGACGACCACGGCACCAGCGCGGCTTTGGAATAGTAGGGCGTCTGCTGGGCCGGATCCTTCACCACGAGGTCCACGAGGTTCTGGGCTGCGGTCTTCAGATCCCCGACGTTGGAGCCGGACATCGAACCGGTCAGGTCGAGCACCAGGGACACTTCCAGGTTCTTGGAGTTCCGCACCACGTCCGTAGTGACCGTCACCGCCGGGTGGGCCCAGAAGGCGGGCGCCAGGGCCATCGGCTGGATGGTCGCCGAGGCGGTGACCTTGGTGTTGTTCTG
>NZ_DASXYF010000067.1:0-29324 GCF_036502675.1 Phenylobacterium sp. | reverse complement strand
GTCGGCGTCGCCGCGTTGTAGATCACGGACGCCTGCGCGGCGTTGCCGGTCTGCACGATCACGTTGTCGGTGGTCAGGACCGCTAGGGCCTGGGCCGCCGTGATCGTCTCATAAGTGTAGGTCGCCATTTATCTCTCCAGTGTGTGTCACAGGACCCCCGGCACGCTTGACCCCCATCCCCGATGGGGCAGTCCCAGCGGTCCATTACCCCCCACCCACGGCGACGCCGCGGCCAAGGTTAAACGAGCCCGGGAGAACAGGTATCGGAACCGCTGATTTTACGCAACAGCAAAAAGCGGCCGAAACGAGGTCTGTGGCGCCCGGGCGACACGACCCTATTCTTCGCGGAAAGCGTTGTGAATCGTGTCGGTTATGGGAGAAATCAAGAATCCCATAACGGTTCGTTTACCAGTTACGATCATGGCGTCCGCGGGCATCCCGGGGCTGAGCTTCACGCCCTTCGGAAGGTCGCCCACATGCCGGGAATCGATCCGCAGGTCGGCGAGGAAATAGCCCTCGCCGGTCTTCTCGTTGATCAGCCGATCGGCCGACAGGCCGACCACCTCGGCGGGCGCCGGCTGCGTCCAGCGCTGGTTCAAGCCGCTCAGGCGCACGCGCGCCGGCATGCCGATGTGCACCTCGTCCACGTCCTGCGGCTTGATCTGGGCGGTGACGATCAGCGGGCTGTTGTCCGGCACCACCTCCATCAGCGGCTCGCCGGCGCCCGCCACGCCGCCCACCGTGTGCTGGCTCAGGTTGAACACATAGCCGTCCACCGGCGAGCGGATCACCGTCCCCTGCAGGGTCTGCCTGGCCGCGGTGAGCTTGGGCAGGCCGTCGGCCAGCCGCGACTGCATCTCGCGCAGGCCGTCGGCGGCCTCGCTCTGACGCTGGTTGCGCAGGCTGCCGAGCTGCATCCGTGTCTCGCCCATCTGCTCGCGGGTCTTGGCGATCTCGGCGATCATCTGTCCCCGCTTGCCGGCCAGGTCCGCCATCGACGCCTGGTAGCGCAGGATCAGGTTCTTGCTGGCGTAGCCCTTCTCGAACAGGGTCTGGTAGCCGGTGAGCTGCTCCTTGGTCAGCCGGGCCTGCTCGTCGATCGAGGCCAGCTGGGCCTGCAGGCCGGTGATCGAATCGGCCTGCTGCTGCAGCCGCTGGTTCAGCACCGCGCCCTGGCTCTCGAACAGCTGCTGGCGCGAGGTGAACAGGAACTGCTGGTCGTGGATCATGCCCGCCACGCGCGGGTCGTTCAGGCGCGCGGTCAGTTCCGCCGGGAACTCGACCGCCGGCTTTCCGGTGGCCTCGGCCAGGTAGCGCGCGCTCTGGGCCAGGGCCACGTCCACGGCGTTCTGGGTCACGTCCGCGTTGGCGCGCGCCTGCACGTCGTCGAAGCGCAGCAGCACCTGCTGCGGTTTGACGTGGCTGCCCTCCTTCACCAGGATCGCCCGCACCGTGCCGCCTTCGCGATAGCGCAGCACCTTGCGATTCGCTTCGACCCGGATCTGCCCGGGCGCCGAAACGCCGGAGCTGATCGGCGTCAGCGACGCCCAGAGGCCCAGCCCCACCACCGCCACGCCGATCACCGCGGCGCCGACGCGGATCGGATGGCGCACCCGGCGAATCAGCTCGGCGTTGGCCGGCAGCTTGTCGTTGTCGTTGAACGACGGAGCGACGTAGGCGTGTGGACGCAGCGGTTGGATGTTGTTGCTCATCGGCCGGCCTCTATCGAACGCACTTCGGCGGGCTTCATCATCCGCGCCATCACCTGGTCGCGCGGGCCGAAGGCCTCGACCCGCCCCTCGCGCAGCACGAGCATCTTGTCCGCCGGCCGGAAGATCGCCGGCTTGTGCGAGATGATGACGATGGTCGCGCCCTTGGCCTTCAGCGCCTCGATGGCCTTCAACAGCGCCTCCTCGCCCTCGGAGTCCAGGCTGGCGTTCGGTTCGTCCAGCACCACGAAGGCCGGATCGCCCAGCATGGCGCGCGCCAGGCCCACCCGCTGCCGCTGGCCGGCGGACAGCACCAGGCCGCCCTCGCCCACGTCGGTGTCATAGCCCTTGGGCATGCGCAGGATCAGGTCGTGCGCGCCCGCCATCTGGGCGGCGCTCACCACCTCGGCGTCGGGGACGTCGATGCGGAACCGCGCGATGTTGTCGCGCACCGTGCCGGCGAACAGCTCGGTGTCCTGCGGCAGATAGCCCACGTGCCGCCCGAGGTCGGCGCGGTCCCAGGCGAACACGTCCGCCCCGTCCAGGCGCACCGCGCCCGCCACCGGCCGCCAGATCCCCAGCAGCAGCCGCGCGAGGGTCGACTTGCCGGCGCCCGAGGGCCCGACGAGCCCCATCACCTCGCCGGGCTCCAGGGCGAAGCTCACGCCCAGGATGGTCAGCCTCGCCGCGCCGAACGGGGCGAAGTTCACCCCCTCGACGCTCAGCCGGCCCGAGGGACGCGGCAGGCTGGTGGCCAGCGCCTGCGGCTCGGCCTTGGAAAGCAGGTTCATCAGCCGTTCGTGGGCGCGGGCGGCGTTGTTCAGCGTTTCCCAGGAGCCCACCACCCGCTCGATCGGCGCCAGCGCCCGGCTGGCCAGGATCATGTTGGCGAACAGCATGCCCGAGTGGATCTTGCCCTTCAGGATCAGCGCCGCCCCGATGGCTACGATCAGCACCTGCATGCCCATCCGCACCGCCCGGATGATGTCGCTCAGCATGTTCGACCGCTCGCTGGCGTCGACGCCGCGCTCGATGGAGATGGCGCGGAACTTGGCCCAGGCCGCGCCCAGGCGGGGCAGCATACCCATGGCCCGCACCACCTCGCCGTTGCGCAGCGCCGCGTCGGTGAAGGCGTAGCTCTTCAGGGCCGCGTCGTTGGCCTCCTTCATGGCCGGCCGCGTGGCGCGCTCCTGCATCAGCGCCAGCACCAGCAGCACCACGGCGCCCGCCGTGGTCACCAGGCCGATGAGCGGGTCGATGACGTAGAGGGTGATCAGGAAGACCGGGATCCACGGCAGGTCGAACAGCGCCGCCGCCCCGATGCCGGTCAGCGTCTGGCGGAAGGTGTCCAGGTCCCGCAGCGCCTGGGCCCGCGCGCTGGGCTCGCCGCGCACCGCCGCGTCGAACAGGCTGGAGAAGATGTGCCCCGACACCCGCTGGTCCAGCAGCATGCCGTAGTTGATCAGTATCCGCGCCCGGAAGTCGTCGATGATGCCGGAGATCGCGAACACGAACAGCGTCGCGAACGTCAGCACCCAGAGCGTCGCCTGGCTCTGGCTGACCAGCACCCGGCCATAGACCTGAAAGGTGTAGAGCGGCATCGCCATGTAGAGCAGATTGCTCACCAGGCTGAAGCCGAACGCGGCCAACGCCGGACTGTACCCCTCCCGGATCGCACGGGTCAGCACGTTGTCGGGCTGGTTGAAAAGGAACCTGAACATCTTCATGGGCGCAGCCCCGTTCCGCGGTTACCCAAAGCTGCAAGCTCCCGTAGGATGCCAAATCGTCATGAAGAACGCCCGGGCAATGCTGAGCCGACCCGACATCGGCTGGGTCCGTCGGATGCGGGCGACAGATGCTCGGGCCTCCGCGCCGTGTCAATGGTCTCCCGTGCGGCCAAATCGCCTTGCGGGGCGGGCGCGCGGCCTGCGGGCGCGGGCGCCACACCGCGCCTGCGAGGCGGCCTGATGCCCCGGGTCGCAGTGGTCGGAAGCTGCATCACCCGCGACCTCTGGCCGGTGCCGGGCGAGCGCGTCGAGGGGCTGCTCTATATCTCGCGCACCAGCCTGCCCAGCCTGTTCGCCCCGCCGGTCGCGGGCTTCGAGCCGGCGCCGGCGCCCCCCAACGGCCTCGGGCGCCATCAGCACGAGGCCGTGGTGTCGGACCTCGCCAAGCGGGCGCTCGCCGCCCTCGTCGCCCACCGGCCGACGCATATCATCTTCGACTTCATCGACGAGCGGTTCGACCTGCTCTCCGTGGCCGGGACATTCGCGACCCACAGCTGGGAGCTGGAGGTCTCCGGCTATCTGGACCAGCCGGCGCTGCAGTCCGCGCGCGCCATCCCGCGGCTGTCGGACGCCTGCGAGCGCCTGTGGCTGCGGGCGGCCGGCGAACTCTCGGCCTTCCTGCGCGCCACCCCGTTGCGCGACGCGGTCCTCGTCCTGCACGAGGCCCGCTGGGCGGAGACCTGGGTCGACGCCGAGGGGGCGCGCCGGCCCTTCGAGGATGTGGAGATCTGGTCCGGGCGCCCCGCCGACATCGCCGCGCACAACGCCATGCTGGCCCGCTACCAGGAGGCATTCCGCGCGGCGACGCCGGGCGTCGTCCGGGTGCGGGCGCAAAGCCATGTCGCCGACGCCGGCCACCGTTGGGGCCTGAGCCCCTTCCACTACGTCGACGGCTACTACCGCGAAATCTGGGACCAGCTCCGCGCCCTCGGCGCCTGACGCCGCGCCGCGCGGCCTCAACCCCGCCCGGCCAGCCGCGCCCAGTGGTCCAGCGGCGTCAGGCCGGATCCCGCCGCCTCGGGCCGCGCCGCCAGGTAGGCGGCGGTGGCGAACCCCGGCCGCGCCTCGCTGACGCGCCAGGCTCCGCCCAGCAGGTAGTCGACCAGCGGATTGGCGTCCGCCCCCAGGGCATCGCCCCGCGCCGCCGCGTAGTGGGCGGTGTCGAACCAGGGCCCGGGGTCGCGCCCCTCCCGCCCGCCGGCGGCGGCGAAATGGCTGAGCGGTTCGTCGCCTGTCCGGGCCACGTCCGGATAGTGGGTCAGGTACCAGGCCGGGTCGAACAGCGGGTGCGGCGAGAGGCCCTGCCGCCAGCCCTCGGCGAGATAGTGGACCAGCGGCGGGCCGGAGGCCGCGGAGCGCGGCGCCTGGCTGAGGTACCAGTGGGGGTCGAACAGCGGGTGCGGCGAGAGACCCTGGCCCCAGCCCTCTTCGAGATAATGCGCCAGCGGATTGGCGCCGCTTTGCGCCAGCTCCGGGCGCTGGGCCACGTACCAGGCCAGGCTGAACAGCGGGTGGGGGTCGAAGCCGCGCGGCGCGCCCAGGCGGACGAAATGCTCCAGCGGCGAGGCCCGCCAGCCGGCCAGCGCCCCGGCGTTGCGCGCCGCGTAGTAGGCCGGGTCGAACAGCGGATGCGGCGCCCGTCCCCGCTCCCAGCCCGACAGCAGATAGTGCGCCAGCGGGCTCAGCCGCGACGGCGCCTCGCCAAGCGTGGAAAGGTACCACGCCTGGTCCAGGAGCGCGCTGGGAGCCACGGCGGGATTGGGCCCTCGCCGCGCGTAGGCCGCCATGTGGCGAAGGTCGTGCAGCTTGCGCGCGGGCCCCGGGCCCGACGGCCGCCACAGGCCGGAACGGGCGATCAGCAGCGCCTGGCCCGGCGCGCGCAGCCCTCCAAGCAGCCGGTCGACCAGGCCGCTGCGCCGCCGCGGCCGCGATTCGCGGCGCAACGCCGCCTGGCGATAGGCGTCGAACGCCAACCTGCGCAGCCTGGCTTCTCCCTCGGCGCGGGCCGACAACGCCTCCACCAGGGCGAGCGTCAGCGAATTGCGGGTGACCGCCTCGCGCACCTGCGCCTGCTCGGCCAGGCGCCGGGCGTCGGCCAGGCGGCCGGCGATCAGGCTGATTTTCTGCTGCAGGCTCGTGGGCTCATCAGCCGCGGGTGCATGTTTGAAGTCGCTTGTCGCCAAGGCCCCGGCCGCGGGCGGCCCCCCTTCACCCCGTGTGATCGGCTGTCTCCGGGCTGGACCGCTGGCTGTCAAGGCGCTCCCCGGCCAAGAGCCTGACGACCCTCCTCCGCCAGCCAGGCCCAGAAGGTGCCGGCCCCGGTGGCGAACGGGTCCGGGAACGCCGCCTGCAGATCCTGCCGGCCGCGGTAGAGCAGCCGTTGGGCCCTGTCGATGGGCGCGCCGTCGTCGAAGGTCCCGTAGGCCCAGTAGCGAGCGGGAATCGCCGGGTCGCCGGCCGCCGTCACCTGGCGCCGGTACCAGCTCCAGATCTCGTAGACCGCAGGGTTCGCCCCGGCGTAGCGTTTGGTCATGGCGTCGCCCAGCGGGCCCAGCTTGGTGAAGTGCCAGAACCGCAGGGGCGCGCCGTTGACGGTGATTCGCCCGTCCCGGCCCACCGCCACCGTCCGCCGGCTCAGGTTCCAGCTCGCCACGTTGTAGCCGGGATCGCGCACCACCTTGACCTTGTCGAACAGGGCCGGGACGTGGTCGCACCAGCGCTGGTCGACGAACAGCCCCCGCTCCATTTCGTCATAGCAGTAGGCGAGCAGCCGGTCGTTCCACCACCTGGCGAACCGCAGGCCCTCGCCCGAGGCGCGCACGGCGACGAAGCCCAGGTTGAAGATCCCGGTGCGGGAAGCCGACAGGTCGTTGTCGAGAATCGCCGTGGGATCGTCGTTGGCGTCGATCAGGTGCGGGGTGAGCAGGATCTCGTCGGTCTCCAGCCAGCGCTCCAGCGGCGCCAGGCTCTCGAACAGCGCGGTGTCGGGGTCGAGATAAATCACCGCCTCGGCCCCGGACCCCGTCAGCGCCTGGAGCAGGAACGGCCCCTTCACCGCCGTGCACGCCTCCACCACGTCGTGCTTGAAGAGCCAGGCGCGGAAGTCGGCGATCCCCAGCGCCTTGGCGAACACCGCCCGGTCGAAGGGCTCGGCCGCCGGATCGAAGGCGAACCCCTCCGGCGGCTCGTCGGTGATCAGCGCCACCAGTTCCCAGTCGGGATGGAACCGCCGCAGCGTCCGGAACAGCACCCGCGCCCGGTCGAGATAGGAAAAGGTGAAGCTCGAGTAGCAGAGCACCTTCATGGCGCCGTCCCCACGACGAGATCGGCGGTGACTCCGCTGAACGCCAGATCGTAGAGCTGCGGCCGCCGCCTGGCGCGGGCCAGGGCCAGAATCTCGCCCGTCGCGAACGCCTTGTCCAGCGCCGCCTCGTCGGGCAGCACCCGGCCATGGCCCTCCCCTTCCACGAAGGCCGCCACATTGCCGCTGTCGGGGCTGGTGACCACCGCGGCCCCGCCGGCCACGGCCTCATAGGCGGTGAAGGAGAAGGTTTCGCGGCACAGCGGCCAGATCATCGCCGCGTCCACTCCCAGCCCTTCCACCGCCGCCGGCATCGCCGCAGGCGCCTCGTCGGTGACGGTCACCGGGTGGAAGGCCACCGGCAGGCCGCCTTCCGTGCGCATGCCGAGGTGCAGGAACTGGTAGCGCGGGTCGTCCGCGTACTTCAGCGCCAGGGCCCGGAAGATCGGCCAGCCCTTGTGCGCCGCCGGCAACCCCAGGAAGGCGAAGCGGAACGGCCCTGGCGGCGGCGGGAGGCCGCAGCCGGTCCGCGGCACGAGCCGCGCGTGCGGATGTATGATCTCACCCGCCGCCGGGAACGACCCGCGGCCCCGCCAGGTCGCCAGAGTCGGCGCCGAAGGCGCCACCACGGTCAGCGCCAGCCGCTCGAACAGCCGCCGGTGCTGGTCCACGTGGCGCGCCCGCATCGGCTGGTAGACGCAGATGCCGCAGGCGGCGCTGTCCGGCGGCGGCGCCCCACAGTCGGCCACGTCGTTGCGCAACAGATGATACCCCGCGCAGAGGCTGGCGAAGTCGTGCAGCCAGAAGAACCCCGCCTTCATCCCGGCCGCCAGGGCGAGGTCGGCGACCTCGTCGGCGGCATGTCCCAGCAGGCTGTGGATCGCGAAGCTCCGCGCACCCGGCGCAGCCGCCGAGGCCGCAGCCGCCACCGCCGCCACCACCGCCTCCGCCGCGAAGACGCCCAGCGTCTCGCCGTTCCACACCACGCCCGTCGGGCCGGGCTCGCCTTCGGCGCGCACCGTGGGCCAGGGCTTGGCGGGGAAGACGTGCAGGTGGTCCCGGCCCATGGCGGCGATCCGCGCGGCCTCGCGCTGTAGGCAGATCTGCAACCCGCCCATATTGGCCATGTAGTCGTCGTGGCTGACGCTGAGGTGCAGGTCCGTCCAGCCCGCACGGGACGCTGCGAAGGCGTCCGCCAGCCGCGCCGGATCCTCCAGCGCCACGCCGCGCGAGGCCGCCGCCACCCGTGCGACCCGCGCCTCGATGGCGACGAGGTCGGCGATCAGCCGGTAGCGGAAACCCAGGTTCTGGCGAGGCAGGCGTCCCTCGGCGCGGCCGGTGAAGATGAAGTGGAGGAAGGGATTAATTCCCGCCGCGGCGATGTCCGGATAGACCTCGAGGTAGTCGGCGATGGAGAAGGCGGTGCTGGGATCGCGACCCTCGCGCCAGCCGCTGGCCAGGAAGTGCCCCAACGGATCCGACCCGGCCTCGGCGACGTCCGCGTTGGCGCCCAGGTAGTAGGCCGCGTCGAACTCCGCCGCCACGGCGGCGCGCTCCGCCGCCGTCAGGGCCGCCGGCGGCATGGCCAGCCGGCGGGCCGCCGGCGGAGTCAGGGTCGGGCGCCACGCGGGGTCCTCCCCGCGGCGCAGGGCCTCGGCCAGATAAGCCGTCGCGTGCGGCGAGCGGGCGATCTCGCGGCCTTCCAGCCGGCCGCTGAGCAGGTAGTGCTGCAGGGGATTCATCCCGGCCCGCGCCACGTCGTCGTTGATCGTCAGGTAGGCGAGGGTGGAGAACCAGGGCGCCGGGTCGCGGCCCTCGCGCCAACCGGCGTCGGCGTAATGCGCCACCGGGTCTACCCCGAGCCTGGCCAGCTCGGGGTAGATCTCCCGGTAGAACGCCGCGTCCACCGCCGTCGAGATCACCAGTTGCACATGGTCGAGCTCAGCCGTCACGGCCATCTGGCGGGGAACTCCTGCGCGCGCGGGGCACGGCCCCGGCGCCGCTGTGTGCAACGAAAGGCGCCGGCGATCAACCGCGCTCGCCGCTTGCGACGGCGCGCCGCGGGACATACAGCGGGAATGCCTGGAGAGCCGGCGTACGAGAGATGAGCACGGACACTTCCGCGAAGGCCACCCCGGGTCGCACCGCCTATCTGGTGCTGGGCATGCACCGTTCGGGCACCTCGGCGGCCACCCAGATGCTGGCGCTGGCCGGCGCCCGGCTGCCCAGCAACCTCATGCCGGGCGACGAGCACAACGCCAAGGGCTACTTCGAGCCCTGGAAGATCGCCCTGTTCAACGACCAGCGCCTGCGCGCCGGCGGCGGCGCCTGGGACGACGTCTTCGCCTTTCCCCACCGCCCCCTGCCGCGCAAGGCCGAGCGCGAGTGGCTGAACCGCGCCGCCGCCGTGTTCGCCGAGGAGTACGGCGAGGCCGCCTATCCGCTGTTGAAGGACCCCCGCGCCACCGTCCTGCTGCCCTTCTGGCGCACGGCGCTGGCCGACCTGGGGGTCGCCGCCCGTTGCGTCATATCCGTGCGCCATCCGCTGGCCGTCGCCGGCTCGCTGTCGCGCCGCAACGGTTTCGCCGTCGAGAAGTCGCTGCTGCTGTGGAGCGCCTACATGCTGGCGGCGGAGGCCTACACCCGCGACCTGCCGCGCGCCTTCGTGGCCTACGACGCCCTGCTTTCGGACTGGCGCGCGGAGCTCGCCCGCATGGAGGCCGCCCACGGCGCGGGCCTGCCGCCGGTGGGCGCCCGGGCCGCCAAGGCCATCGACCGGTTCCTCACCACCGACCTGCGCCATAACACCGGCGAGGCCGGGATGACGGCCTACGGCTGGGCCGGCGCCCTGACCCAGGGGGTCTACGACTGGTTCGCCGACGCCGCGGCGGACCGGCCCGCCGATCCGACGGTCCTCGACGCCGCCGGCCGGGCGCTCGCGCGCCGGCAGGAGGAGGTGGGCGTGCTGGTCTCTCCCGTGGCCCGCGACCTCGACGCCGCCCGGGCCGAGATTCTGGATCTCAAGCAGCGCCGGGCCTTCGAGCACGACCAGGAGCTCGCCGCGGTGACCGCCCTGGTCGATTCGATCCTGGCCGAAGGCTAGGGCGAGGCGCCCGCGCGTGGCCCGACGCCCCGTCCCAGACGCAACGCCGCGAACGGCCGACGCCGAGGCGCTCCAGGCCCAGCGCCGGGCCGCGCTGCGCGAGCGCCGCGCCCTGGCCGAGGACCGCTGGCGCCGCTACCGCGAGGCCGCCACCCGCCGCGTGGCCTTGCGCGACCGCAGCGGGCTGGAGCAACGCCTCGACCGCCTGCTGGCGCGCGGCAAGTGGCCTGGCCGCGCCCTGCAGCTCGCCCGTTCCGGCCTCTGGCGCCCGCGCCTGACCGAGAGCCTGGGCTACGGCGGCGGCCGCCCGGCCAACCTGCCCCGCTACGTCCGCGCCGGTCCCGATCCCACGGTCCTGCCCAAGGCCCTGTTCGACCAGGCCTGGTACCTGCGCCAGAATCCCGAGTTGGCCGGCTCCAGATGGCCGCCGCTGGCCCACTACCTGATCCTCGGCGACGCCCTGGGCCGCGCGCCCCACCCACTGTTCGACCTGCGCGACTACAAGGCCCGCCACGCGGTGAAGGTCGCCGCCAGCCGGCTTTCGGCGCTGCAGCACTTCGAGGCCGCCGGCGCCCTGGAAGGCTTCGACCCCCACCCGCTGTTCGACCTGCGCCACTACGTCGGCCAGTGCGAGGAGCTGGCCGAGACCGGCGAGAATCCCCTGGTCCACTACCTGCTGAAGGGCTGGCGCGAGGGCCGCGACCCGCATCCCCTGTTCGCTGGCGACTGGTACCTGCAGAAGCTCGGCCCCGAGGCGCCCCCGGACACGGCGCCCCTGCTGCACTATGTGCTGATCGGCGCCGACGAGGGCCGCGACCCGCATCCCCTGTTCGACGCCGCCTGGTACGCCGCCCGCCACCGCGACCTAGCCGGCTCGGGCCAGAACCCGCTGATCCACTTCCTCCGGTCCGGCGCCCGCGAGCGGCGCAATCCAGGCCCGCACTTCGACACCGCCTATTATCTGGAGCAGCACGCCGAGCTGGCCGAGACCGGCGCCAACCCGCTGATCCACTATCTCACGGAAGGCGCCTTCGGCGGCGCCTGGCCGGCGGCGGACTTCGACGAGGCGGGCTATCTCGCCGAGCACCCGGAGCTGGCCGGGAGCGGCTGGAGCGGGATCGAGCACTGGCTGCGCACCCACGGCGCCCGGCCGCAGCCGGCCTCCAATCCCACTGGCCGCTGGATCTCCGCCGAGGCGCTGTTCGAGCAGCTCCGCGCCAACGGTCGCAGCCGCGACCCGGCGATCTACAACCTCGCCGCCTACGCCGCCCTGGGCCCCGAGCTTTCCCGCATCGAGGCCGAGCGCCGCGGCGCGCCGGCCCCCGCCGTTCCGCCCGCCGCCGGAGAGCCGGTCGGAGCGATCCCGCTGGCCGCCGGCGACATCGCCGCCGCCAACGCCGCCGCGCGGGCCGCCGTGCAAGACCCTCTGGTCTTCGCCGCCCTGCCGGTCGAAGCGCCCGTCGACTGGTTGGCGCCCCTGGTCGAACGCCTCGCCCAGGCGCCCGGTCTCGCCGCCCTGACCCCGCGGATACTGACCCCCGCCGGCCGCCTCTGGGCCGCCGGCGCCGAGGTGGCGGCGGACGGGACGGCGCGGCGCAACGGCGCGGGCGAGCCCGCCGGCGCCCGGGACTGGGCCCAGGCCCGCGAGGTCGCCGCGGCTGCGGGCGTGCTGGTGGTCCGCCGCGCCGCCTTCCTTGCGGCCGGCGGTCTCGACGCAGCCTTCGTCACGCCGGACGCCGCCCTCGCCGACCTGGCCTTCCGCCTGCGCGAGCAGGGTCTCGCCACCCTCTACGACCCTGCGGCCCGGACGGTTCTCGCCGGCGCCCCCCCGCCCGACACGCCGGCCCCGGACGACGCCCAGCGGCTGCTGGAACGCCATGCCGAGGCGATCGAATCCGGCCGGGCGGTGCGCACGATCGCCTTCGTCCATCCGGAGCTCTGCGGCCCCGCCGCCTGGGGCGAGGTGGTCCGCGCCCTGCCCAACTACCGCGGCCACTATCAGCCCCACCTGCCCGCCGACCTCGGCTTCTACGACCCGGCCCAGCCTGCGACCCTGCGCCGGCAGGCCGAGCTGGCGCGCCGCTATGGCCTGGGCGGCTTGTGCCACCCCTTCCGGGCCGCCCGGCCACCGGCGGCCCTGCTGGCGGCCGGCGCCCCGGACCTGCCCTTCTGCCTGCGGGTCGCCGAGCCCGGCGGCGACCCCGCCGCCCTGGTCTCGGCGCTGGCCCCCTACCTGCGCCATCCGGGCCAGATCCGGGTCGCCGCCCGCCCCTTGCTCCTCTCCCCCGCCTACGCGGACCCGGGCGCCGCCGCCTGGACGGCGGCCTTGCGCGACGCCGCCCGCGCCCAGGGCCTGGGCGAACTCCATCTCGTCCGCTTCCAGGACTTCGCCCTGCCCGGCGGCGGCGACCCGCTGGCCCAGGGCTTCGACGCCTGCGCCAGCCTGCCGGAGGCCGCCGAGACGCCGGCCGTCCCCGCGCCCGGCCCGGTGGTCAACCGCCGCCACCAGGGCGTGGTGCGCGACTACCGCGACCTGGCGCGCCGGGCCTGTGCGGCGGCCGGCGGCGCGCGCCTGCCCGTCGTCGCCACGGGCTTCGACGACACGCCCCTGGGCCAGGATGCGGCCAGCGTCTTCCACCACGCCACGCCCGGCGCCTTCCAGGCCTGGCTGGAGGCCGCGATGGCGCTGGCCCGGCGCCGCAGTCCGCCCGGCGCGCGGCTGGTGTTCATTCATGCCTGGAACGCCTGGACCCACGGCGCCTGCCTGGAGCCCGACGTGCGCTTCGGCCATGGCTGGCTGGAGGCGCTGCGCAACGCCGCCGAAGCCGATCTGCTGGAACACCCGTGACCGCCCCGGACCTGGCCGTCGTCGGCTACCCTTTTTCCCCCAGCGGCATGGGCGAGCACGCCCGCTCGGTCTGCCGCGCGCTGTGGGCCGCCGGCGCCGCGCCGGCCCTGGTCGACGTAGCGCCCGAAGGCGGCGCCTTCGACCCCGACCTGCGCCGCACCTTCGCCCCGCACCTGCGCGCGGGCCCATCCCCGGGGCTGAACCTTTTCTGCATCAACGCCGACGAGGTGGAGCGGGTCACGGCCCTCCTCGACCGCGGCGCCTTCGAGGGCGCCCGCAACATCATCTACCCGGCGTGGGAGCTCGCCGTCTATCCGCAGCCCTGGGCCCGCCTCGTCGAGCGCTTCGACGAGGTCTGGGCCCCGTCGGCCTTCATCCGCGACGCCCTGGTCCCCGCCGTCGGCCGGCCGGTGGCGCACATGCCGCTGGCCGTCGAGCTCACCCTCTCCTCCTTCCTGGGCCGGCGGCATTTCGCGATCCCGGAGGACGCCTTCGTCTTCCTGTTCTTCTTCGACTTCTCCTCCTACGCCGAGCGCAAGAACGCCGGGGCGGTGCTGGAGGCCTTCGAGCGCCTGGCGCTGGCCCGTCCCGAGGCGCGCCTGCACTGCGTGATCAAGTTCCGCGGCGCCGCGGGCACGGAGGCCGCCCGCCAGGCGCTGGAGGCGCGGCTGCAGGCGCTGGGCGGCCGCGTCCAGGCGATCAACGCCGACCTCTCGGACAACGAGATCAAGAACCTGGTCCGCAACGCCGACGTCTTTGTCTCCCTGCACCGCTCCGAGGGCTTCGGCCGCGGCATGGCCGAGGCCATGGCGCTCGGCCGCACCGCCATCGCCACCGGCTACTCGGGCAACCTGGACTTCATGACGCCGGAAACCAGCCTGCTGGTGGACTACGATCTGGTCCCCGTGGCGGCCGGCGCCTATCCGCATGGCGACGGCCAGGTCTGGGCGGAGCCCTCCGTGGCCCACGCCGCCCGGCTAATGGAGCAGGCGCTGGACGATCCCGCCGGCATGCGCGCCCTGGGCGCCCGGGCGCGCCGCCACATCCGCACCGACTTCTCCGCCCGCGCGGTGGGGCTGCGCTACGTCGCGCGGCTGGAAGCGGTCGCGCGGGGCGCCCCGGCCTGAGGCCTGCCGGCCTCCGCGGCTTACGCTCGGGCGCGCTTCCGCCGCGGCCAGGGCGGATCGAGCGCGACGTAGATCACCCCCGTGATCGCCGCCAGGTCCAGGAAGTAGAGGTAGCGGTAGTCGCAGGCGATCGACATGACGAAGAAGCTCGCCGCGAACCCCAGTCCCGCCAGCATCAGCCCCACGACCGCCATGTCCGCCGGATCGCGCCGCAGCAGCAGGACAAGCGCCACCGCCGAGGCCGCGGCCGCATAGCTGAGGTGGGAGAACAGCGGGGTGTGCACGAACCTTTGGGTATAGGCCGCCATGGCCATGTCCTGCGGATCCCAGCCGTGCGGCAGTTCGAGCGCGTCCATCTTGTCCGGCGGCCCGTCCACGCCGATCGTATAGGGCAGGCAGCGGTCGATTTTCGGTGGGGCGATCAGCCACCGGTAGACGTCGATCCGCTCGCGCAGGTAGGCCAGCGGCTGATGGAGGATCAGGCTGCGCCATTGGGCGCCGGCCGCCCCTTCCGGCGCCTGCCAGAGCTCCCGGCTGAAGATCGGGTCGTCGGACAGGGTGTCGACCCGCTCCGGCGAATAGACCTTCACGCCCCGGCTGCGGATCGCCGCCGCGGTCGCCGGCGCCGCCTTCTCGAGCACGTCGAGCCGCACGCCAGGGTCATGGGCCACCGCGCCCACGATGTCGTAGTGCTGCAGGACGCGCAGCCCCCGGTCCAGATCGCCGGCCTGGGTCGCGCCCTTAACCTCCACCGCCGTCCCGATCGCCTGGCTGGCGAGGACCAGGGCCACGAAACCGCCGACGCCCCAGGCCACGCCGCGCCCCCACCCGCGTCCCCACGCCGTCCAGCCCAGCGCCACGGCCGCCAGAGCCTGGATCAGCAGCCCGTTCTGCCGCACCAGTCCCGCCACCGCCAGGAACAGCAGCGCCCCCGCCAGCGGCGCGAGCCGGGCCGCCCCCCGGGTCCAGTCCCGGGCTGCGTATGCAAGGCAGACGAACCCCGCGATCGCCAGGTTGGCGAACAGCACGTCCTTCCAGACGATCCCCTGGTACAGCAGCACCTGCGGCGTCAGCAGCAGGGCCAGCGCCAGGATCACGCCGATCCACGACGTCCGCGGCCTGAGCGCCGCCAGCGAGGCGAGGCTGGCGAACAGCACCGCCGCGCAGGCCGCCACATAGAGGCCGGTTCCCGGCAGGATATGGTCGAACCGGCCCAGCAGCCAGGACATCACCGGCGGGTTGAAACTCAGATGCACGCCCATCCGGCCTTCGAAGAGCTGCACCACCGAATCGAAGGTCATGTGGCCGGGAAGATTCGCCGCCAGGCTCAGGACCAGCCCGCCCAGCACCACCCAGCGGAACGCCGCGCCCGCCAGGGTCTCCCGGCTCTGCGACGCAACCTCGGCGCGGTTCGTTGGCGGCATGCGGCGTCTCCTTGGGCCGCCCCTGTTATGGCTTCGCCTGCGGCCTGAGAAGGGGCCAACGGCGGACGGGCTTGAACTGACCGGCGGAATTCGCAAAGTCCCGCCCGAAGGAGATCTCCGCCAATGGATGCAGCGTCCGACCCGGCCGAGCGCTGGCTTGCGCCCTTTCCCAAGGCGCGTCCGCCGCTGCCGCCGGAATTCCAGGCGATCTACGTCGAGCAGTACAAGACCAACCGCACCGGCGAGACCGCCGCGGCCTCGCTCGCCCAGCGGCTGGAGCGCTGGCTGCACCGGCAGGTGGCCAGGGACGTGGCCGGCGGCGCGGCCCGTTCGACCCTGGAACTCGGCGCCGGCACCCTGAACCAGCTTCCGTTCGAGCCCGAGGGCGCGCCCTACGACGTGGTCGAGCCTTTCGCCGCCCTCTACCAGGACTCGCCGCTGAGACGCCGGGTGCGCGACATCTACGCCGACATCGCCGAGGTCCCGCAGGACCGCCGCTACCAGCGCGTCACCAGCGTGGCGATGATGGAGCACGCCGGCGACCTGCCGTTGGTCGTCGCCCGCGCGGCCCGGCTGCTGGAGCCGGACGGCGTCTTCCGCGCCGCCATCCCCGCGGAGGGCGGCTTCCTCTGGGGCCTGGGCTGGCGGCTGACGACGGGGCTGGAGTTCCGGCTGAAGCGGGGCCTCGACTACGGCGTCATGATGCGCCACGAGCACCTCAACACCGCCGCCGAGATCGAGGCGCTGAGCCGGCTGATGTTCAGAGAGGTCGGGGTGCGCAGCTTCGGCCTCGGCCGCCAGCTTTCGCTCTACCGCTTCATCGAGGCCCGCGGCCCGCGGCTCGACCTCGCCGCGGCCTGGGAGCGCCGCTTCGCCGCAGCAGGCTAGGTCGTGACAGCCGGAGGTGGAAGCCGGTTCCGGCGACCATCACGCTCTATTTCAAAGACTTGCCGAATATGTTTGGTTCGAGGAGAACCAACCATATTCTAGGCGTCCACCTCCGCCTCCATGCGCTCGATGGTGCGCAGGTAGGGGTGGATCGGCCGCGACGGCACGTTCAGCACGTCGAAGTTGATCGCCTGCAGCATGAACTGCACCCCGATCATCACCGGCAGGGCGGCGGCCATGACCCGCCCCGGCGAGGCCGGCTGGTTTCCCTCCCGGATCGACAGCCAGTGCGCGGCGTAGCCGACCCCGAACAGCAGGAACAGCGCCCCGAAGATCAGCTCCACCGTCGCGACGTTGAAGTCGCGCACGAAATACTGACCCAGCACCCGCTGGAAGAAATTGCGCGCGTGCTTCAGGGCGAAGGGCCCGATGATCCCCCCGATCCTGAGGTTGGAGACCTCCTCCCCGTACCGCGCCGGCATCGGCACGTCGCGCACCACGGCGCGCAGGGTGCCCAGGTGGTAGAGCAGGTCGGTCTCGAAGAAGAACCGCCGCGACACCCGCTTCTGCATCACCTGCTTGGCCACCGAGGCCTCGATGGCGGTGTAGCCGTTGGTGGGGTCGAAGATGTTCCAGTAGCCGGTGGAGACCTTGGCCGCGAAGCTCAGCGCCGCGTTCCCCAGCACCCGCACATAGGGCATGTTCCGCAGGTGGCTGATCGAGGTGAAGCGGTTGCCCTTGGCGTAGTCGGCCTCGCCCAGCAGGATCGGGGCCACCAGTTGCGGGATGTAGCCCAGGTCCATCTGGTCGTCGCCATCGACCTTCACCAGGATCCGCCCGCCGCGCCGCGACGCCTCGGCGTAGCCCGCCAGGGTCGCGCCGCCGACCCCCTGGTTCTGCTTCAGCCGCACCACCACCACCCGCGGGTCGCGCGCCTCGGCCGCGATGAAGTCGCCGGACCGCTCCGGGCAGGCGTCGTCGACGCAGACGATCCCCTCGACCCAGGGCGGGGTCTTGTCGATCACCCGCAGGATCAGCGCCTTGACCTTGTAGCAGGGGATCACCAGCCAGACGCCCGCGCCCTCGAGGCTGGTCTCCGGGTTCCGGCGCTCGACGACGCGCCGTTCGTCCATCTGGTAGGTGGTCGCCATCGGGTCCTTTGCGTCCAGGCCGCCGGGCTATCACGCAGGCGCGGCGGTTGCAAAGCGCGGCCCCGGCGACTACCCCGGCGCTTCGGGGAGCCCGCGACCGGCTCCGGTGAGAGGCCAGGCTGGATGCAGCGTCGATTGGTGCGGGCCCGCGCCCCCCTCAGGCTTGGCTTCGGCGGCGGCGGCACCGACGTGTCGCCCTACTGCGACGAGCACGGCGGCGTGGTGCTGAACGCGGCCATCGACGTCTTCGCCCACGCCAGCGTCGAGGCCCGCGGCGACGGCCAGGTCCGCTTCGAAGCCGCCGACCGCGACCTGGTCTGGACCGGTCCCGCCCGCGCCGCCGCGGACGCCCATCCGGACCTGCGCCTGCTGGCCGGGGTCTACGGGCGGCTCGCGGCCGAGTTCGCGCCGGGCGAGGCCCCGGCGCTCAGCCTGACCACTTACGCAGACTGCCCGCCCGGCTCCGGCCTCGGCTCCTCCTCCGCCCTGGTGGTGGCGATGGTGGCCGCCCTCTGCCGGTTCTTCGGATGCGAGCTGGACGCCGCCGCCACGGCCCGCCTGGCCTTCGACGTCGAGCGGCGCGACCTCGGCCTGGCCGGCGGCCGGCAGGATCAGTACGCCGCGGCTTTCGGCGGCGTCAGCCTGATGCGCTTCGAGCCCGGCGACGCGGTGGAGCTGGAGGCGGTGGCCGCGCCGGCGGCCGTGCTGCAGGAGCTGGAGGAATCCCTGGTGCTCTACTTCACCGGCGTCTCCCGCGAATCGGCGGCGATCATCGAGCGGCAGACCGCCAACATGGCCGCCGGCGCGCCCCGCTCCCTGGAGGGCCTGCACGCGCTCAAGGCCGGGGCGCTGCAGATGCGCGACGCGCTGGCCGCCGGCGACCTGCCCCGCTTCGGCGCCCTGCTGGACGCCGGCTGGTCCAGCAAGAAGCTCACCGCCGAGAACATCTCCTCCCCCGGCATCGATGCGGTCTACGATGCGGCCAAGGCCTTCGGCGTGCTCGGCGGCAAGGTTTCCGGGGCCGGCGGCGGCGGCTTCATGATGTTCCTGGTCGAGCCCACCCGGCGCGAGGCGCTGAAGCGCCTGCTCACCCGCTTTGGCGGCGCGGCCCAGGGCTGCCGGCTGGAGGCGGGCGGCGTACAGTCCTGGACGGTGCGGTGAGGCGACGGCCATGAAGGAGCTCTCCAAGTCCATCGTCCGGCGCATGTCCGAGCCCAACTTCGCCCGCCGCTGGTTCGTGGGCGCGGGCCTCGACATCGGCGGCAAGCCCGATCCCTTGAGCCTCTACGCCGGCTTCTTCCCGCTGATGGGCGGGGTTCGCGTGTGGGACTGGGAGGACGGCGACGCCCAGGACCTGGCCGGCGTGGCGGCGGAAAGCCTCGACTTCGTCCATTCCAGCCATTGCCTGGAGCACCTGCGCGATCCCGCGGCGGGGCTGGCGGCCTGGTTCCGGGCGGTGAAACCCGGCGGCTTCCTGATCCTCACCGTCCCGGACGAGGACCTCTACGAGCAGGGCGCCTTTCCCTCCACCTTCAACCGCGACCACAGGTGGACCTTCACCGTCCTGAAGGCCCGCTCCTGGAGCGACCGGTCGATCAACCTCATCGACCTGGCCGCAGGCCTGGGAGCCGCCGCCGACATCGAGAAGCTCGCCCTCCTGAACGCCGGCTACCGATACGACCTGCCCCGCTTCGACCAGACGCTGACCCCGGTCGCCGAGAGCGGCATAGAGCTCGTCGTCCGCAAGCGTCCCGCCGCCGAGCTGGCCGCGGGCGGCCTGGCCCGCGCCGCCGTCCAGCCGCCGCCCGCCGACCGGCGCCACTTCAACCAGTACCGGGCCGACCATGCGCGCATGAAGGCCGACGCCGCCGAGCGCCCGCCGTTCGACGACGAAAGCCCGCTCTAGATCTTGGGCGCCGCGGCTCACGAAACCCTGTTAGAAATCCATGGCATTCGCGTCGCAGCGCCACGCTTGCGCCGCAATATGCCGCCTGTTACCAGCCGCCCTGGCTGGTCGGAGACCTGATGGAAATCGCCACCCACATGTTGCGGACCGGACGGCGTGGGACGCTGTTCGAGTTCAGTATGGCGCTGAACGACCTGCAGCGGTCCTTCGAACGCCTGAGCCTCGCCTGGGCGCTCGCCCGCCACGACGTGGTGGCGCGCTACCGCGGCTCCATCCTGGGCCCGTTCTGGATCACGCTGTCCATGGGACTGATGGTCCTGGGCATCGGCTTCCTCTACGCCAACCTGTTCAAGATCAGCCTGCACGACTTCATGCCCTTCGTGGCCCTGGGCATCGTCGTCTTCGGGACCATCACCGGAATCATCACCGAAGGAACCGAAACCTTCGTCCAGGCGGCCGGCATGCTGTCCCAGACCTCGCTGCCGATGTTCACCTTCGTGTGGCGCACGGTGCTGCGCAACCTGGTCAACTTCGGCCACCACCTGGTGATCATCGTCGCCGTCCTGGCGATCTACGGCTACTGGCGGGTGATGGACCTGCCGCTGGCGGCGGCGGGCTTCGTGCTGCTGCTGCTCAACACGTCCTGGATCAGCATGCTGGTGGGCATAGCCTCGGCCCGCTTCCGCGACGTGCCGCAGATCGTCATCTCGGTCATGCAGTTCGCCATGTTCATGACCCCGGTGTTCTGGACGCCCGAGCGGTTCCCCGGGCGGCATGCGGTGCTGTTCCTGAACCCGTTCAACCATCTGCTGAACGTCGTGCGCGCGCCCATGCTCGGCAAGCCGGTGGACCCCGCCAGTTGGCTGATCCTGATCGGCATGGCCGTGGCGGGCTGGGCGCTCACCTTCACCGTCTTCTCCCTCACCCGCCGGCGGATCGTGCACTACCTATGAAGCCGTCCCCCGTCTCGATCTCGGTCCGTGGACTGACCTTGCGCTTCCCCGTCTACGGGGTGGACGCCAAGTCCCTGAAGAAGCGCCTGGCCCGCGTCACCGTCGGCGGCCGGCTGGGTCCCTCGACCACCGGCTCGACCGAGGTCCTGGCGCTCAGCAACCTCGATCTCGAACTGCGCGCCGGCGACCGGCTGGGCCTGATCGGCCACAACGGCTCGGGCAAGACCACGCTCCTGCGCGCGCTCTCCGGGGCCTACGAGCCCGACGAGGGCCAGGTCGAGGTGCGCGGCCGCATCGCCGCCCTCCTGGACCTCAACCTGGGCCTCGACCCGACGGCGTCGGGGATCGACAACATCCGCCTGCGCGGCCGCATCGCCGGCCTCACCTCCAAGGAGATCGAGGCCCGGCTGGAGGACATCGGCAGCTTCACCGGCCTCGGCCCGTTCCTGGCCATGCCGATGAAGACCTATTCCGCCGGCATGAAGGCCCGGCTCGCCTTCGCCGCGGCCACCTCGGTGGAGGCCGACGTCCTGCTGATGGACGAGTGGATCGCCGTGGGCGACGCCGACTTCCAGCAGATGGCGCACAAGCGGCTGCTCAATCTGGTGGAGCGGGCCGGCATCCTGGTCCTGGCCTCGCACGAGGTCGACCTCCTGCGCCTCTACTGCAACAAGGTCATGCGGCTGGAAGGGGGGATCGCCTCGCCGGTCACCGACATCCGCAAGCTGGACGAGCTTCTGGCGGCCTAGGCCCCGGACGCGGAAGGGCGGGCTTGGACGTCATCTTCACTATCGTGTCGCGCAACTACGCGGCCCAGGCGGCGACGCTGATGGACAGCCTGGCGGTCGCCGAGCCGCAGGCTCGCCGCGTGGTGGTGGCCACCGACGGGCCGATGCCGCAGCTCGAAAGCCGCGCCGAAGTGATCGCCGCCGAGGACCTGGGCGCGCCGCTGGCGGCGATGAGCGTCCATTACGAGGCGCTGGAGCTCAACACCGCGGTCAAGCCCTTCGCCTTCAAGCGCCTGCTCACGGAACCGGGCGTGACCTCGGCCACCTACCTCGATCCCGACATCTACGTGTTCCAGCCCCTGGACGCGGTGCGCGCGGGTCTTGCGCAGGCGCAGCTCGTACTGACGCCGCACGTCACCCGGCCGCTGCTGGGCGAGGCGGCGCCCAACGACCGCGACTTCTTGCGGTCGGGGATCTACAACCTGGGCTTCGCCTCGATGCGCAACGAGCCCAGGCCGGTCCAGCTGCTGGAATGGTGGGCCGACCGCTGCCGCTTCGACTGCCGGGTGGACTTGGTCAGCGGCCTGTTCACCGACCAGAAGTGGATGGACCTGTCGCCGGGCTTCGTCGACAGCCTGTCGCTGATCCGCGACCCCGGCCTCAACCTCGCCTACTGGAACCTCGAGGGCCGCAACCTGTTCCGCGGCGCCGACGGCTGGACGGTGGACGGCCGCCCGCTGGTGTTCTTCCACTTCTCCGGCTTCGACCCGAACCGACCCAGGACGCTCAGCCGGCACCAGAACCGGGTGGGGGTGGAGCCCGGCTCGCCGCTGGCCGAGCTGCTGGCCGAATTCGCCCAGGCCATGCTGCGCAACGGCCACAACGAGACCGCCGCGATTCCCTACGCCCACAACCGCTTCGCCGACGGGCGCGCGGTGACCCCGGCCATGCGCCGCACCGCCCTGGCGGCCGCCCGCCGCGGCTGGGATTTCTCCGAAGGGCTCAGCGCGGCGACCTCGGCCTGGTTCGACGCCCCCGCGCCGGAGGCCGCGGCGCCGGGCCTGCCCGACATCACCCGGCTGATGGACGGGATCTGGCGCGACGCGACCGCCGCCGATCCCTTCGACCGCACGAGCCTGGAAGGCCGGCTCAGCTTCCACCGCTGGTTCGAGGACAACGCCGCGGCGCTGGGCGCCGACGAGACCGCCGTCGAGGCCGCCCGCGCCCTGCTGCGGGCCGGCGCCGCGGCGCGCGAGCCCGATCCCTCGGTCTGGCGTGACGTCCCGTGGACCGGCCCGGCCGCGAAGGCGCTGGACTGGCTGCGGCGGACGGGCGCCTCCGGCGAGCCCCGCGCCGTCACCGCCCTGATGGCGGCGCGGCGCGACCTGCGCCAGCGGTTCGACGCCGATCCCGCCGCCCGCCTCGCCTGGTGCCTGGGCCCGGAAGCCGCCGCCGGACGCTTCGCGGCCGACCTGCTGCCGGACGCGCAGGTCGCCGCCCTGGCGCAGGACCCCACGCCGCTCTACGCCGCCGCCCGGTTCGCCGACGCTTCGACCGGCGGCGACCTGCGGCGGCGGCTGTTCGCCGGCTTCGGCCTGGGCGAGCGCGCCCGCTGGCCGGCCGCCATGACCGCACCGCTGCGTGCGCCCTGGCTGCGCCCGGCGCCGGGCCTTCCGGAGCCCTTCGTCGCCCTGTTCCTGGAGATCTGGGAGAGCCGGGGCGACCTGCAGCGGCTCTACCCGCTCGGCGGCTTCGCCCAGCGGCTGCGCTACCTCCGCTGGCTGATCGCCGGCGGGCTGGCGGAGTACGGCGTCGAGCTGATGGCCCTGCCGCCGGTGATCCGCAACCACCCGACGATGCTGCTGGCCGCCTTGAGCGTCCGCAAGCGCTTGTCCACCCCTCCCGCCGGCAACGGCGCCTGCGCCCATCTGGTGGTGATGGAGCGGGCGGAACGGCTGGCGGGCCTGTCCGCGGACGTGCTGGTCTATGACGCCGGCGCCAGCCGCTTCCTGACCCCCGGCGGCGCCGCGGCGACCGCCCCGCGCAGCGCCGGCACCGCCTATTTCCTCACCGCGCCGCCCCTGGTCCCCGCCGACGCCATGGCCCTGCACGCCCGCGGCGTCGCCGTCTCGCGGGCGCTGGGGGTGTGGGACGTCGAGACCGCCGCCCGCCTCGACGCCGGCGAGATCGGCCTGGGCTTCGTCGACCAGGTGTGGTCCGATGGACCGGCCCCCCCGGGCCTGTCGCGTCCCGCCGGGCTTCTGGACCGCAACCATCCCCTGCAGGCGGCGCTCCTCGGCCTGATCGGCGCATGAACGGCCTGGCCGCGGCGCGCGCCCTCTGGCGCCAGGCCCTGCCGGAAGGCCTGCGCCGCCGCGCCCAGCCGGCCCTTGCGAGCGCGGTCCGCCGCTACGTGGCGAACACCCTGCCGCGCGGCGGCGGCGCCGCCGCAGGTCCGGTCCGCGTGGTGGGCCTGTTCGCCGGCTCGCACGGGATCGCCGCCGGCGCCGAGCTTTCCGCCCGCGCCCTGGAAGCCCTGGGCGCGACCGTCGAGCGCATCGGCGTAAGGCCGGGCTTCGACGCCGCGGCCCGCCTGCCCCGGCCCACCGCCGCCGCCGCGTGGATCTTCCACCTGAACCCGCCCGAATTGCCGTTCGCCCTGGCGAGCCTGGGGCCGGGCCGCATCCTCGGCGCGCGCTACGGCGCCTGGGCCTGGGAATTGCCGCGGGCGCCCGCGGCCTGGCTGCGCGACGCCGCGCTGCTGGACGAGGTCTGGGTTCCCAGCCGCTACACCGCCGAAGCCCTGGCCGGCGCCGCCGCCCCCGTGCGGGTCACGCCCCACCCGGTGGCGCCCGGCGACTACGCCGGCGTGGCGCCCGCGCCCCGCGCGCACGCCTTCCAGGCGGTGGCCCTGTTCGACTTCAACTCCTCGATGGCGCGGAAGAATCCACAGGGCGCCATCGCTGCCTTCGCCCGCGCCTTCGCCGACGACGCCAACGCCCGGCTGACCGTCAAAACCCAGAACGGCGCCTGCTTCCCCGACCTCCTGGCCGCCCTGCGCGCCCAGGCGCCGGCCAATGTCGAGATCGTCGACGAGACCTGGCCCTACGCCCGGGTGATGTCGCTGATCGCCGGCGCCGACGCGCTGGTCTCCCTGCACCGGGCCGAGGGCTTCGGCCTGACCCTGGCCGAGGCCATGGCGGTCGGAACGCCGGTGGTGGCCACCGCCTTCTCCGGCAACCTCGACTTCATGGACGAGACCTGCGCCTTGCTGGTCCCGGCGGGCCTCACGCCGGTGGACGACGCCCAGGGCATCTATCGGGGCCAGGCCTGGGCCGAGCCGGACGTGGACGTCGCCGCCCGGGCGCTCGCCCGGCTGCGGCTCGATGCGGGCCTCGGCCGGCGGCTGGCCGAGGCCGCCCGCCGGCGCGTGGCCGATCAGCTGGCGCCGGAACCCTGGCTGCTCACCCTGCCGCAACCCCTTCAGGCGGCGGTGCGGGCTTCGCGGCGATGACCCGGCGCGCCGCCAGCCGTGCGGCGAACGGACGGCGGCGCTCCCGCCGTGAGTCACTGCGCAGCCGCCCGACCCAGACCGGGGCCATGACCGCGAGCGCGCCCAGGGCGTCGGCGGCGACGTCGCCCAGCTCGGCGTCGCGCCCGGTCAGTCGCTGGGCGAGCTCGATCCCGCAGCCGGCCAGCACCGCGATCGTCGTCAGGTCCAGCCGGCGGCGCTTCGGGAAGGCCGCGAACATCAGGATCGTCAGGCCGTAGAAGGCGATGAAATGCGCGGCCTTGTCCCAGGGCACGAAAGCCTCCTCGACCCCCTGGAACGGCCCCACCATCCCCACCGCGCAGACCCCGCCCGCAAGCAGCAGCAGGACGCGGGCGACGGTCGGGGCGTGTCGGCGAAGCATGCCTCATCGTGGCGCGTCCCGGTGAAGACTCTCTTGACGGCCGCCAAACCCCATACCGTGGTTATCGACTCATTGACTTCGCCGCGGGCTCGCGCATGGAATTGCCCCGCATCGTCGAAAGTCATGGTGACTGGCCGCGCCAGGAGGCCGCTCGAGGGCCTGCGGATCTCGGCGGCGCAGTCCTTCGCCTATCCGGAGTGTGAGCGTGCAATCCAAGATCATCGCCGCGTCGTTTTGCGGCCTGACCGTCCTGGCCGCCGCCGCCCCGCCGGCCGCAGCCCAGCAGGCGGGCGACTTCCCCGCCGCCCTCGACGAGGTGAACCTGAGGACCTGGCTGGCCAGCCACACCAACCTGCCGGCCGCGACGGTGGTCTCCATCGGCTCCAACAGCATCATCGGCCTGCGCTCGATGGTCTCCGACCCCGTCGGGCCGGGGCGGTTCCACGTCCAGATCCGCGCCGAGGTGGTCAACCGCCAGACCGCCGTGCAAGGCGGCTACCTCTCCTGGTCGGCGGACATCGACGTGGACTGCACCCAGCGGCGCAGCCGGGCCATGGGCATCACCAACTATCCGGCCCGCGACCTGAAGGGCGCGCCGCGCGTGGTCGGCGGCCCCGGCGCGGACTGGGTCTCGCCCACCATCGGCACCCAGCTCTACAGCCTGATCTCGGCGGTCTGCGACGACAGCTTCCAGCGGCCGCTGGCGCCGCAGGTCGCCGCGGCGCCCCTGCCGGCTCCTGCTTCCGTCCCGCCGCGCTCCCCGGCGCCGAGGCCGCCGGCGGCCGTCGTCGCGCAGGCGCCGCGCAGGCCGGCTCCGCAACCTGCGTCGGCCCCGGAACCGACGGTGATCGCGACGGCTCCGCCAGCGCCTCGGCCCGCCAGTGCGCCGGCCGTGGTCGCCGAGGCGCCCACGCCGCCCCCCGCCAAGCCGGGGAAAGAGCCGCCGAAGGTCCAGGTGGCCGTGGCCGCAGCCCCGCCGCCGCCCTCGCCGGCGGCCGTCCCGGCGCCCACCTTCGCGCCGGAACCCGCGCCCCGCCCCAGGCCTGCGCCGGCGACCTTCAGCAAGGCCGCGGTCCAGGTCGCCGCGGCGGAGACCGAGGCGCAGGCCAAGGAGGCCATCGCCCACGTCCGGCACGTCTCCGAAGAGGCCGCCGCCCTGCCGACCTCCCTGGTCAAGGTCAGCGTCAACGGGCGGACGCTCTATCGCGCCTTGTTCTACAAGTTCCCGGTCAAGGCCGACGCCGTCGCCATGTGCGAGCGCCTGAAAGCCAAGCGCGTCACCTGCTTCGTCCGGGATGGCTACGGCGCCGATACGGCGCACTGAGCCGTGTCACCCGGCTAGGAAACCGACCTGAAACCCTCGGGCGAGGTCGCGCGGACGCCAGCCCGGCGTCCGCGCGACCGGCGCGCCTCAGCGGTCGCCGTCGGTGGTGTCGGCCACGGCGCCGGGAATCGGTTCGCCCAGCGCCCCGGTGACCACTTCGTCGGTGTCCTTGACGCCCTTCCTGGCCACGCGCAGGTGGTCTTCATTGTCGGATTCGGGAGTCTTCGGCGTATTCGGATCGGACATGGCGGCCTCGTCGTCATAGCGGCCCGAGCGACCTCGCCCGCGCTGGACGCCGACGCTAACACCGCGCCGCCAGGCTGTCAGCCGCCTGAGCCGGCTGCGGTTCGTCGCCGTCAACGGACCCCGCGCCCGTCGGGCCGGCGGCGGACGTCAGACCACCGCGCGGGCGCGCAGGCCGGCGATCTCGGCCGCGGCGTAGCCCAGATCGCCCAGCACCTCGTCGGTATGTTCGCCCAGCAGCGGCGCGCGGGTGCGGATGGTTCCCGGCGTCGCCGACAGACGGAACGGCGTCTCGATGATCGGGGCGGGCTTCGAGGCGCCCGGGAACGGCGTGGGCTTCAGATAGCCCATGGCCTTCACGTGCGGGTCGTCCAGCACGTCCTGCGGCGAGTAGAGCGCGAAGGCCGATACCCGGGCGGCGTCCAGCACGGCCAGGGCCTCGGCCTTGGTCTTGCCGTCGCACCAGGCCTGCATGATGTCGTTCAGCACGTCGCCGTTGACCGAGCGCAGGTCGTCGTTGGCGAAGCGGGGCTCGTCGAACAGCTCCTCGCGGCCCATCATCCGGCACCAGCGCTTGAACATCGGCTGGCCGGCCACCTGCACCAGCACCCAGCCGTCCTGCATGCGAAACAGGTCGCAGGGTGCGACCGCGATCCCGCGGTTGCCCATCCGGGGGCGGTCCAGTTGCATCAGGTCGCGCTCGATCAGCATGGCGTTGGTCATCATCAGGGCGGTGGGCAGCAGCGCCCCCTCCACGTGCTGGCCCTGGCCGGTGTTCTTGCGGTGGTAGAGCGCCATCATCACGCCGGTGGCCAGCGTCAGCGCCGTGCCGAAGTCGGCATAGGGCACCACCGAGCGCATCGGCTGGTCCGGCGTGCCGGAGCGGTAGACGCCGCCGGCCATCACCTGGCCGATGCCGTCGAAGCCGATCCGCTCGCTGTAGGGGCCGCCCTCGCCGTAGGCCGTGGCGCTGGCCAGGATGATGTCGGGCTTCACCGCCTTCAGGCTGGCGTAGTCCAGGCCGCTGGCCCGCATCGCCTTGCCGGGCATGTTGGCGATGACGATGTCGGCGCCGGCCACCAGCTTGCGGGTGATCTCCGCCCCCTCGGGCGTCGTGGAATCCAGGGTCAGCGAACGCTTGTTGCGGTTGCACTGCAGGAAGGTGGCGCCCTCGCCGGTCTCGGTCACCGGCTGCACCCAGCGGTCCTCGCCGCCCTCGCGCTTCTCCACCCGGATCACGTCGGCGCCCATGTCGCCCAGGATCGCGCTGCACCAGGGAGCGGCGATGAAGCGCCCGTAGTCGAGCACCCGGACGCCCTTCAGAACCTGCTCCACCGTCGCGCATCCTCCCTAATACGGGGCCGGCGCCGTCCGAGACGCCTGGCGACAGCGGCTAGCAGACCCCCGGGCCATTGCAAACCCGGCGCGGGCCCACCGAGAGCGCAGAACAAGCCAACGCCAACCGCGTTCTTGGCCTGGTGGCGACGCGGCCGGTCGACCCCTGAGCCGCACAACCTACGCCGACGCCTCGATGGTTGGAGAATTCAATTCTCAAAACATGTTCGGCATGACGGGCTGGCCCCGGGCGATCATGATCTCGTAGCGCTCGCGAACCGCGTTCTTGGCCCCTTCGTTGAGCGGAAGGATGTAGAATTCGTCCCTGAGGAGCGACTGGTACACCTCTTCGGCAAAATCCTTCGGCGAGGTGGTTTCCGCTTCACGCCCGATCAGCTGCTTCATCAAGCCCTGAAACTCGGACATGGTGTTGATCCCGCGACTTAGATCGAACGAAGGATCCAGGTATTCGGTCTGGAGGTTGCGGTGCGAATTGAAGAGGTTCGTATCGACCACATACGGGCCCGGAAACAGGATCGCCGCCTTCACCTTCGAGCCGGCGCCCTTCAACTGCTGCGCCAGAATCTCCATCAGGGCGATCAGGGCCGCCTTCGAAGCGGAATAGGCCGGCGCCGTGGGCGGGAAGATGATTCCGGCGCCCGACGATGTGGAGGCCATCAAGGCCTCCTGATCCTGCTCGATCAGTTTGGGCATGAAGGAGAGGATGCCGTTCAGCGGTCCGAAGAAGTTGACGTCCATCATCCAGCGATAGGACTTTTCCGGCGTCTCCCAGAGCGGGACCCCCCCGCCGCCGCCGACACCGGCGTTGTTGAACACCAGATGGACCGCGCCGAACGCCTCGAAGGCACGGTCACGCAGCGCATCGACCTGTTCGCGCCTGGCGACATCCGCCGGTTGCCCGATCACCTCGCCGCCGGCCGCGCGCACCTGCGATACAGCCGCCTCGAGCGCGTCCTTTTCGATGTCCGCCAGCACGATCTTCGCGCCCGCCGCCGCCAGGCGCAGTCCGAGGTTGAGACCGACGCCGCTGGCGCCGCCGGTGATCACGGCGACCTTGCCGGAGAAGTCCTTCATCGTCCCTCACCCCCGTTCGTTATCGTCCGATCGGCGGCCTCGGCCAAGCTGGCGACGCGTGGCCGAGGTTCGCATGGCCATACGCCCAGCCCCAACGCCTTCTTCGCCGTCTCGCTCAACACATCGACCACGATTTCCCGTACTCCAGAGGCGACACTGCCACCAGATCGCTCAGGGAGGCGCATGGCCGTCGCGCTGGGAGCTGAATATCGATCCCGATATCGAGAAGTGCCCTCGGATTCCCGCCATATGGGCGGTGGGCTGATTATCGAGCGAATCTAGCCGAATTCCTCGTCGCGCAGTCGTGCGCAGCGGCGTGCGAACTCGCAGAGTTGGCGGCCTGCAAGCCGACTTCAGCTCAAAACCCCGTCTTAATCGCAATTCGTAAGACAGGTCGGAGTCGCGGCCCGCCGGAATATTTTTGATTTTCTACAAAGAAAATGGCGCGCCCGGAACGATTCGAACGTCCGACCCTCAGATTCGTAGTT
>NZ_DASXYF010000066.1:0-12769 GCF_036502675.1 Phenylobacterium sp. | reverse complement strand
CCAGCTTGGAGGCGCGATTGAGAAGCGTGGTGTTGATATTGGTAGCGAAGGGCATGATGTCCTTCCGCACCTTCAGCGCCATTACGATCTCTTCCAGCGCGGCGTTGCCGGCCCGCTCACCGAGTCCGTTGATTGCGCATTCGACCTGCCGGGCGCCGCCCTGGATGCCGGCCAGGCTGTTGGCGACCGCCAGCCCCAGGTCGTTGTGGCAGTGGGTGGAAAACAGTACGCTGTCGGCGCCCTCCACGGTCGAGATCATGTCCTGGAACAGGGCCGCGTATTCCGAGGGATAGGTGTAGCCCACCGTGTCGGGCAGGTTGATCGTCCTGGCGCCGGCGCGAATGGCGGCCTCGATCGCCCGGCGCAGGAAAGCCGGCTCGCTGCGGGTCGCGTCCTCGGCCGACCATTCGATGTCGTCGCACAGGTTTCGGGCATGGCCGACCGAGCGGGTGATCGCTTCCAGCACCACCTCGGGCTCCATCTGCAGCTTATGCTTCATGTGCAATTCGCTGGTCGCGATGACAATGTGGATGCGCCCTCGTTTGGCAGGGCGGATCGCCTCGGCGCAGCGGTCGATATCCATGGCGTTGGCGCGGCAGAGGCCGGCCACCGTGCTCTCCGTCACGATCCTCGAAACCTCGCGCACGGCCTCGAAGTCGCCGTTGGAGGCGATGGGGAAACCGGCCTCGATGACATCGACCTTCATTTCCTCGAGGATCTTGGCGAGTTCCAGCTTCTCGTCGTGCGACATCGAGGCGCCGGGCGACTGCTCGCCGTCGCGCATGGTGGTGTCGAAGACGATGACGCGGTCCCACGCGGGCGCGGCGGGAGTGGTGGCGGAATCGGAATCGGGATTGGGGGTGGTCATGGCCTGTCTCTTCGCGGAGAGGTTTTTAGGGGGGTCGGGCGGTCAGGTCATCCCCTGCGCGCCCGGCCGCGAAGAGTGCGCAGCCTAGAGAGGCGCCCAGGGGCGGCTAAGCCGCAGGCTAAGAAGCAGGCTGGGAGCGGAGGCGCGCATGCCGCCCCCATAGCGAAATCCCCTCTCCGGCGCAAGATAATTGCGCAACTCCGGGCGGCGTCCCTCGCAGGCGCAAGGATCTTCCGGGCAGAGGCGCCGACGCGACGGCGTCTCAGTCCGCCCCGTCCCTGGCGCTTTCCCGCGCCTTCAGCCATCGCCGGGCGAACCAGCCCGTCACCAGCCAGGCGGCCAGCACCAGGACCAGCCACAGCGCGTCCCGGCCTCCCCGCCCCTTCATCACCTGCACGATCGAGGCGCCGGCGAAGGCGGTGAGCGCGATCTTCGGCACGATCCCCACCGCCGTGCCGGCGGCGAAATCGACCACCCGCATGGGCGTCACGCCGGCGGCCATGTTGACTACGATGAACGGCGCCGAGGGCGCCAGGCGTACGATCAGGCTGGCCAGGAAGCCGTTGCGGCCGACGAGGTCCATGAACTTGCGCACGCCCTCGCCGGAAAACCGCTCCAGGGTGCGCGCGCCGGCCGCCCGGCCCAGGTAGAAGCCCACCAGGGAGGAGACCATGGTCCCGACCCAGCTGTAGGCGAAGCCGGTGATCGGCCCGAACGCCACCACGGCGGCGGCGATCAGCATGAACTGCGGCACGCCCAGGAAGGCCAGGCCTGCGAAGGCCGCCACCGCCGCCGGCAGGGCGGCCGGTCCCCGCACCGCGTCCAGCCAGCCCTCGACCGTGGTCTCGCCGTTGAAGCCCAGCACCTGGGCCCCGAACAGGAACACCAGGCCGACGCCGCCGAACAGCACGAACGACACCGCCAGCGAACGCCAGGCCTTCGCGTCCATGTTGGTGATGAAGTCCAGGACCCGGCGCATGCGGCTGGTTCGCCCAAGGGCGGCCACGGGTCAAGGCGGCCGCCGCGGGTTTTCCTGCGGCGCAGCATCGGCTACACCCGCGCCCGTTCCTTGCAACCTCGACCGGGAGTTCCCGCCATGTCGCTCGAATCCGCCGCGCTCGCCCGCGTGAAGCCCTCCGCCACCCTGGCGGCGGACGCGAAAGCGCGCGAACTGCGGGCGCAGGGGCGCGACGTGATTTCGATGGCCGCGGGCGAGCCCGACTTCGACACCCCGGAGAACATCAAGGAAGCGGCCGTCAAGGCGATCCGCGACGGCAAGACCAAGTACACCAACGTCGACGGCATCCCGGAACTGAAGGAGGCGATCGTCGCCAAGTTCCAGCGCGAGAACGGGCTGAGCTACAAGACCAGCCAGGTGAACGTCTCGCCCGGCGGCAAGCCGGTGATCTGGAACGCCATGCTGGCGACCCTGAACCCCGGCGACGAGGTGGTGATCCCGACGCCCTACTGGGTCAGCTACTGGGACATCGTGTTGCTGGCGGGAGGCGCGCCCGTGGCGGTCCCGACCACGGCCGAGCGCGGCTTCAAGCTGCAGCCGGCGGACCTGGAAGCGGCGATCACGCCGAAGACGCGCTGGGTGTTCCTGAACTCGCCGTCCAACCCCTCGGGCGCGGCCTATACGCGCGCCGAGCTCAGGGCGGTGGCCGACGTGCTGCTGCGCCATCCGCACGTCTGGATCCTGACCGACGACATGTACGAGCACCTGGTGTTCGGCGACTTCGAGTTCTCGACCATCGCCCAGGTGGAGCCGGCGCTCTACGGCCGCACGCTGACCATGAACGGGGTCTCCAAGGCCTATGCCATGACCGGCTGGCGGATCGGCTACGCCGCAGGCCCCGAGCCGCTGATCAAGCTGATGGGCAAGGTGATGAGCCAGACCACCTCCAACCCCTGCTCCATCTCGCAGTGGGCGGCGGTGGAGGCCCTGAGCGGCACGCAGGAATTCATCAAGCCCAACGCCAAGCTGTTCGAGGGCCGGCGCGACCTGGTGGTCTCGATGCTGAACCAGGCGAACGGTATCCGCTGCCCGACCCCGGAAGGGGCCTTCTACGTCTATCCCTCCTGCGAGGCGCTGATCGGCAAGACCGCCCCCAGCGGCAGGGTGATCGGAACCGATTCCGACTTCGCCGTCGAGTTGCTGGAGAGCGAGGGCGTGGCGGTGGTGTTCGGCGCGGCCTTCGGCCTCGCCCCGTTCTTCCGCATCAGCTACGCCACCTCCAACGCCGCCATTGAGGAAGCCTGCACGCGCATCCAGCGGTTCTGCGCGGCGGTGAAATAGGCCCCGGCCGCCGCCGCGGTCGGCGGCGGCCGGGGTGAAGCCTGGCGGCCTCGCGAACCGGGGCCGGCAGGCTTAGTGCTTCTCGCGCCAAGCGGCCTTGGCGGCGTCCTTGGTCAGGTTGAGGCGCACCTCGTCGGTGTCGACGTAATCGACCCAGCTCAGCGGGATCATGTGGTGCTTCAGGCCCGCGCCCAGGTCGAGCTTGGTCAGTTCGATCTCATCGCCGCGCACACGGTCGACGCGGCCCACGTGGCGACCGTCGGATCCCACGACGTCCATGTGCTCGCTGATTTGAGAGGCTTCGGTCATCATTCTGCTCCTTGACTGGACGTGAACTCTCCAAACGGGTGAAACGCGGACAGGTTCAGCACCTTGTCGGCGAGTTTTGTTCCTGTATTGTTCCGGATCGCCTTTCGGAGACGCGCCCATGCTGACGCTCTTTCACGCCCCCCGCTCCCGCTCGACGCGCATCCTCTGGCTGCTGGAGGAGCTCGGCCGGCCGTTCCAGGTGGAATATGTGGGCATCGCCCGCGGTGACGGGACCGCCCAGGCCGGTCCGCGCAGCCCGCACCCCGACGGCAAGGTCCCGGCCCTGGTGGACGAGGAGACGCTGGTCACCGAGAGCTCGGCCATCGTGCTCTACCTGACCGACGCCTATCCGGGCGCGGGGCTGGGGCCGCAGGTGGGCGAACCGGACCGGGGCGCCTACCTCACCTGGCTCGCCTATTCCGCCGGGGTGATCGAGCCCGCCCTCTACGCCGTGGCCCGCGGCCAGGCGCAGGCGGCCGGGGAGGCCGCGAGGGTGGCCTGGGGCGACCCGAAGAACATGGAGCGGCGGCTGGCCGACATCCTGGCCGCGCACGCTTACGTGCTCGGCGAGGCCTTCACCGGCGCCGACATCCTGGTGGGCAGCGCCATCCAGTTCGCCCGCGCGCTGCTGCCCGGCCATCCGCAGTTCGACGCCTATCTGGAACGGCTGACCGCCCGGCCCGCCTTCCAGCGCGCCATGGCCCGGGACGACGGCTGATGGCCGAGCCGATCAACCTCAACAAGGCCCGCAAGGCCCGCGCCAAGGGCGAAGCGCAATCGGCCGCCGCCGCCAACCGCGCCAGGTTCGGCCGCACCAAGGCGGAAAAGGCGGCGGAGCAGCTGAAGCGCGAAGCGGCGCGCAAGCTGCTCGATGGGGCGCAGCTTGCGCACCCCTCTTCCCCCGCCTCTTCGGGAGGAGAGGATAGGTGAGGGGGCGTCGACGCCGCGCGGTGAGCTTCAGGAGAAATCTGAGGAAGGCCGATCCGCCGCAACCGCGCCTGCGGCGCGGCCCCTCAACCATCCTCTCCCCGCAAGCGGGGCGAAGGGTGACGCGCTGCGACCTTCCGAGATCATGCGCGAACGCGCGCGTAAATTACGGCGGGAAGCGACAGATGCGGAACGCCGGCTCTGGAACGCCCTGCGCGACCGCAGGCCGGGCGGCTGGAAGTGGCGACGGCCGGTCGCCGTCCTTCGCTTCGGGCGGGGCGCTTGCCACGTCGGCGCGGCCGGACCAGAACGGCGCCATGCCTGGCCTGCGCAAACGCTCCCTCCTGCTCGCCGGCCACGCCACCTCGGTGGCGCTGGAGCCGGAGTTCTGGGCGGTGCTGGAGGCGCGCGCGGCCGCGGAAGGCCTCAGCCTGGCGGCGCTGATGACCGCCATCGACACGGGGCGCGGGGGCCGGCCGCTGGCTTCGGCCTGCCGGCTGGCCGCGCTGGCGTTCGCGCAGGGCGGCTAAAGCCCGCCGCGGCTCATCAATTTCAGGACGACGAGGAAGGCGATCACCGCCAAGGCGCCCAGCAGGCCCCACAGCAGCGCGGGCGCCGGCTGGCGCGGCGGCGGCGGTGGACAGTCTGACATCGGGCGCCTGTTCGGGCTGAAGGTTACTTGGGCGTCGGAATCGGCGGCGGGGGGAGCCTCGGCGTATCGGGCAGCGAGGGCGCCCTCGGCAGGTTGAGATTGAGCGCGACCGGCCTGGCCGCAAGCGGCCCGAGGCCTGTGTACACCGTCAGGACCGCGACAGCGGCCATTGCGGCCAGCGCCCCGAGCACGAAGGCCAGCCAGGGCGGCATCCGCCCCTCCATGCGCTGCGCCATAGCGGGTCTCCTTCGATATTTCGCGAAGACCCTGGCGAAACGGCGCCGTCGCGCAGGGGTTCCGGAGGATCCGCCGAACGGGACTTAAGCGCGCGGCCGCCCGTGCTACATATGTTCCGATGCCTGTCCCCGATTCATCCCCCCTCCCCGCCCGCGTCAGCGACCTGGCCCGCGTGCGCGGCCCCGACTACCTGGAGGGGCTGAACCCCGAGCAGCGGGCGGCGGTGGAGGCGACGGAGGGGCCGATCCTGGTGCTGGCCGGGGCCGGCACAGGGAAGACGCGGGTGCTGACCACGCGGCTGGCGCACCTGCTGGCCACCGGCAAGGCCAGGCCCTGGGAGCTGCTGGCCGTCACCTTCACCAACAAGGCCGCACGCGAGATGCGCGAGCGGATCGCGGGCGTCATCGGGGCGCAGGCGGAGGGGCTGCGCTGGCTGGGCACCTTCCACTCGATCGCCGCCCAGGTCCTGCGCCGGCACGCCGAGCTGGTGGGGCTGAAGTCCAGCTACACGATCCTCGACACCGACGACCAGGAACGGCTGGTCAAGCAGGTGCTGGAGGCGGAGAACGTCGACGTCAAGCGCTGGACGCCCAAGCATCTGGCCGGCCTGATCGACCAGTGGAAGAACCGCGGCTGGACGCCGGACCGCGTGCCGCCGCCCGAGGGGGCGCACTTCGCCAACAACCGCGGCCAGGCGCTCTATCGCCTCTATCAGGAGCGGTTGCGGGTGCTGAACGCCTGCGACTTCGGCGACCTCCTTTTGCACAACATCACCCTGTTCACCTCGCAGCCGGACGTGCTGGCCGAGTACCACGACAAGTTCCGCTACCTGCTGGTGGACGAGTACCAGGACACCAACGTCGCCCAGTACCTGTGGCTGCGGCTGTTGGCGCAGAAGCGGCGGAACGTCTGTTGCGTCGGCGACGACGACCAGTCGATCTACGGCTGGCGCGGGGCGGAGGTGGACAACATCCTGCGCTTCGAGCGCGACTTCCCAGGGGCCCAGGTGATCCGGCTGGAGCGCAACTACCGCTCCACCAGCCATATCCTGGCGGCCGCCTCCGGCCTGATCGCCGCCAACAAGGGCCGGCTGGGCAAGACCCTGTGGACCGAGGCCGAGGGCGGCGAGAAGGTGGTGGTCCGCGGGGTGTGGGACGGCGAGGCCGAGAGCCGGCTGATCGCCGACGAGATCGAGCGGGCCAGGAAGGGCGGGACCGAGAAGGACCCGCGCCGGTTCCGCGACATGGCGATCCTGGTGCGCGCCTCCTTCCAGATGCGGGCGTTCGAGGAGCGCTTCGTGATGCTGCAGATCCCCTACACGGTGGTGGGGGGGCCCAGGTTCTTCGAGCGGGCGGAAATCCGCGACGCCCACGCCTACCTCAGGCTGATCCAGTCGCCGGACGACGACCTGGCCTTCGAGCGGATCGTCAACACGCCCAAGCGGGGGATCGGCGACACCACCGTGCAGAAGCTGCTGCACCTGGGCCGCGCCAACGGCGTGTCGGCGGGGGCGGCGGCGCACGAACTGGTGCGCACCGACGAGCTGACGGCGCGGACGCGCACGGCGCTGGCCAACTTCCTGCGCGACCTGGAGCGCTGGCGGGCGGAGGCGCAGCGCATCCCGCACCAGCGGCTGATGGAGATGGTGCTGGAGGAGAGCGGCTACACCGACGCCCTGCGCCTGGACAAGACGCCCACCGCCCAGACCCGGCTGGAAAACCTCAAGGAGGTCGTGCAGTCGATGAGCGCCTTCGACAGCCTGGGGGCCTACCTCGAGCATGTCTCGCTGGTGATGGACATCGACCGGGCGGCCGGCGAGGACGCGGTGCAGATCATGACCCTGCACGCCGCCAAGGGGCTGGAGTTCCCGCTGGTGTTCCTGCCGGGCTGGGAAGAAGGGGTGTTCCCCTCCCAGCGCAGCATGGACGAGAAGGGCGAGAAGGGGCTGGAGGAGGAGCGGCGGCTGGCCTACGTGGGCATCACCCGGGCCCGCGAGGAGGCGCGGATCTCCTTCGCCGCCAACCGGCAGGTCTATGGCCGCTGGACCAGCCAGCTGCCGTCGCGGTTCGTCGACGAGCTGCCGCTGGCCAATGTGGAGGCGGCCTCCGACACCGGCTACTACGGCGGCGGGCCGGGCATGGAGCAGCACGGCTCGCGCTGGGACGAGAGCCCGACGTTCGGGGCGGGCTATTCCTCCCCCGGCTGGCGAAGGGCTCAGGCCCGCGACTACCATGGCGGCCATCCCGGCCGGCAGCCGGTGATCGAAGGCGAGGGCCGGCTGGTGGCGGTCTCCGAGCCCTCGGCGGCGTCGGGCGCCTACGCCCGCGGCGACCGGGTGTTCCACGTCAAGTTCGGCTACGGCAAGGTGACCGGCGTGGAGGGCAACAAGCTCTCCGTCGCCTTCGACAAGGCCGGCGACAAGAAGGTGATCGACAGCTTCGTGGAGAAGACGTGAGGCGGCGGGGCCCACGCCTAAACGTTATGCGATTTCCACAGGAGTGCGATCAGATACGGAGTGGCCAGGACCGACATGGCCGACAGCGCCAACCCGCAGATCCAGGCTGACGTCAGCTACAGAATTGTCGGCCTTGACGGGAGCGCTCGCCACACCGCCCAGGACAGGAGAAAATCCAAGGCGGCCAGGACGCCGAAAATACCCCAGGCGCCGATATTGGGGAACGCCAGAGGATAAGCCGGAGCGTGAGGAAAACCCGCAGCGATCCAGCTCAGTGCGCTTTGCAGGCCGGCGCAGCCGCGCGCGCCGTGGCAAAAATCCCACCCCCAAAGGCTAGGCTGCAGCGCTGCTAGGCTCAGCGCCAGCGGCGCCAGAGCATACCATCGTGGCGCAGCTTTCACCCGACCTTCACTTTCGGACCCTGATCTGGCCATTCCGCACGGTGCCGCCGTATGCATCCCGCGCCGCGCCCTTCGTCCGAGGTCATCGTCGCCCAATCTGTCCATCAAGCGATCAATCCGCGTTTTTTGCTTGGGGGATTCAGCCAGACTGGAGAACCCGCCTCGATGCCCTGCAAAGCTGGAAGATCTTCGACTTCGGCAGTGCAAGCCACCCTCCCATGCCCGCGACGTCGAAGGAGCCGTCCGCAGGCTGCTTTCGGGCCCAGTCGGAAGGTTCATCGGCCTGTCCACTCGTTTGCGTCATGCCGGGCTCCATCAGAACAAAACAGGAACACTTGTAGCGCAGCTTCAGCTGAATGGCAACCTTCGACGAATGACCGATTCTATCCCTTCTTCCGCATCACCTTGAACGCCACAGCCCCTAGCCCCGCCGCCACGGCGACGACGCCGCCCACCACCGCGGTCAGGCCCATCGCCCGGCGCAGCTTGCTCTCCGAGCCGTCGCTGACCGCCGGGTTCGGCACGGGGGTGAAGTAGCGCTCCGGCAGATCGTCCTCCAGGACGTCCTGCCGCTCGAACAGGGCCACCTGGCCGGCACGATCCACCGATTCGATGCGCCACCCGGCGTCGAGCCAGGTGCGGCAGTGGGCCTTCTCCGCGTCGTTGGCCCACCAGGCCGTGCTCTCCCGCGCCGTCTTCGGCAGGGTGAAGCCCAGCACCTGTTCCAGGTCGTCGAAGCTGGCGCGCCAGAAGGCGGCCTTGTGGCCTTGCAGGTGGTCCCTGAGCGGCTGGTACTTGGTCATCGATGAGGTCTCCGCTGGCGTGAAAAACGTCGGCGTCGGCCCGGCGTTGCGGCCGGGCCCTCCCCTTGCAGCGCATCAGCCGAAGGCGGCGCGCAACCGGTGAGTCTGCGCCGTATTGGCACAGGCGGGCGAGGATGGCGACCGAGACCTGGGGCCGACGGCGCAGGGCGCGTCGGCGCCGCTTCCCGCCCCGCGGCCGCGCAGTCGTTCGGGCGCGCAGCCGGCGGCGGCTTGAACCTTCGGCCGCCGCGCGCGCTTTGTTCGCGTGACGTCGGAAGGACGCGAGCACGTGAGACAGCTGTTCATCGGCGCCAGCGTGGCCGCGGCCCTGGGCCTGGCGGCCGGCGGGGTGCTGCGGCCCAACCTGACGCTGCAGGCCGGCTCCAGCGCGATGGCGGCCAATCCGCAGCCCCAATTCGACGACAGCGCCGCCATGACCGCCTATACCGGGCCGGCGCCCGACTACGTCGTCGGCACGGACTGGCTGCCGCGCAACGACGCCGCCATCGCCCAGGCGCTAGCCGAGGCTCCCCTGCCCGCGCCGGAACCCACCTACGAGCCGCCACCGCTCCGCCATGAGCGCGCGGAGTTCGACGCCGACGCGCGCGAGCCGGCCGCCTATCCGTCGGAGCGCGGCGACATCCTTGCCGGCCTGCACGCCGAGGCGCCGTCATCGTCGGACGACGACAGCGCGCCGCCCCTGCCGGACGTCTGAAGCCGCTCGCCTTTCCTCCCGCGCCGCAATAGAGCGGGCGGCATGACGCACGACCCCCTGCAGATCACCGCCCGCGGCCCCCGGGCGATCGCCGAGGCCGCGGCCGAGGCCATCGACGCCAACCCCGCCACCGAGCAGGCGACCTACTCTATCCTCGAGGAGGATGAGGACCGCGACCTCTGGCGGATCGACGCCTTCCCCACTACGCCGGAGGAAACCGAGGCGCTGCAGGGGCTGCTGCGCGGCTTGGCCGGGCTGAAGGTGCACGTCGAGGTGCTGGCCGACGCCGACTGGCTGGCCATGGCGCTGTCGGGCCTGCCGCCGGTGCGGGCCGGCCGGTTCTTCATCTACGGCGCCCATGACCGCGGCCTGGCGCCGTCGGGCAAGGTCAACCTGCGCATCGAGGCCGGGGCGGCGTTCGGCACCGGCCACCACGGGACGACGGTGGGCTGCCTGCTGGCCTTCGACCAGCTCCTGAAGTCGCGGCGGTTCGGCAAGGTGCTGGACGTGGGCTGCGGCACCGGCGTGCTGGCGCTGGCCGCGGCGCGCACCGGCTCGCGCACGGTGGTGGGAGTGGACATCGACCCGGTCTCCGTCCGCATCGCCCGCGAGAACGCCATCCTCAACCGGGCCCCGGCGCGGTTTGTCCACGCCTCGGGCCTGGACCACGCGGCGGTGCGGGCGGCCGGGCCCTACGACCTGGTGTTCGCCAACATCCTGGCGCCCCCGCTGGTGGCCCTGGCGCAGGACATCAAGCACGGCCTGCGGCCCGGCGGCGTGGCGATCCTCTCGGGGCTTTTGCGGGTGCAGGAGCGCCGCGTGCTGGCGGCCTACCGCTCGCGCGGCTTCGGGCTGGCGGGCCGGCTCCGGCGCGACGCCTGGTCGGCTTTGGTGCTTCGGCGACCGTAGCGTCCCCGACAGGCGCGCGCGCGGCGAAGCGGAACCGCAGCGGGAAGATGACGTTCTGAGGGCTACGGACGGCCGACGCCGTCGCAGCCCGGAGGCCCGCACATGTCCAATCCCAACGATCCCTATGTCGAGCGCACGGTGATCGAAGAGCCCGCGGTCGTGCGCCGCGAAATCGCATCCGAGCCCGCCCGCAGCACCGCCGGCTGGTGGATCGCCGCCGTGGTCGCGACGGTCGCGGTATTGGGCGCCATCTACCTCTTCAGCAACAACCGCAGCGACGCCGACCTGCAGGCCGCCCGCGACACCGGCCGCGCCGAGGCGATGGTCGACAGCGCCACGGTGAACGCCCAGCAGGTCGCGCTCTCCGCCAGCCAGGCCTCGCGCGACGCCGCCGACACCATGGCGCGCTCCAGCGCCGCAGCCGCGGAGAACGCGCGCCAGGCGGCCGCCCGGACCGCCGAGAACACGCGCGACGCCGCGGCCAACGCCGCCAGCGCCGCGACGGAC
This sequence comes from Phenylobacterium sp., assembly GCF_036502675.1. Lineage (GTDB taxonomy): Bacteria > Pseudomonadota > Alphaproteobacteria > Caulobacterales > Caulobacteraceae > Phenylobacterium. The sequence continues at coordinate 1,687 of NZ_DASXYF010000066.1, read as the reverse complement.
GCCGGCACGCCGGCTTCCGACACCGCGCCGGAGCGCAATCCGTAGTCCCCGGCGGACCGCTTCAGGTCGCGAACGCGGGCGCAGGAAGCTGCGCCCGCGTTTTTCGCCGGCGTGATTGGCCGCCGCCGCCGCCGGCGCTACATAACCTTCATGCGCCAGACGTTCGACGAAACCACCACCCCCTCCTTCGGCCCGCAGCACGTGCCGCTGATCCGCCAGGCGATGGACCGCCAGGGCCTGGACGGCTTCCTGGTGCCGCACGAGGACGAGCATCAGAACGAGTACCTGCCGAAGGCCAACGACCGGCTGGCCTGGGCCACCGGCTTCACCGGCTCGGCCGGGGCGGCGGTGATCTTCCGCGACAAGGCGGCGATCTTCGTCGACGGCCGCTACAGCCTGCAGGTCCGCGACCAGGTGGACGGCGAGCTGTTCGAGATCCGCGACCTGGTGGACGGCGGCGTGCCGGCCTACCTGGAGACTGCGGCGGCGCAGGGCCAGGCCATCGGCTACGACCCGCGCCTGCACAGTCCGGACGGGCTGACCAAGCTGAAGTCCGCCGCCGCCAAGGCGGGCGCCGAGCTGCGTCCCGTCGCGGTCAATCCGCTGGACGAGGCCTGGGGCGCGGAGCGGCCGGCCCAGCCCGCGGCGCCGGTCGTGCCGCATCCGCTGGAGTTCTCCGGCGAGGAGTCGGCCGACAAGCGCCGGCGGGTCGGCCGGCAGATGGGAGCCGACGCCGCCGTGCTGACCGCACCCGCCTCGCTGGCCTGGCTGTTCAACATCCGCGGCGGCGACGTGATCCGCTCGCCCCTGCCGCTGGGCCAGGCGATCCTCAATTATGACGGCACGGCGCGGCTGTTCCTCGATCCGGCCAAGGCGACGCCGGAGCTGGGCGCCTGGCTCGGCGACCAGGTGACGCTGGAACGGCCCGAGGACCTGCCCCGGGCGCTGGCGGACCTGCGCGGCCGCAAGGTGCTGGTGGACCCCGGCCAGTCCTCGGCCTGGTATTTCGAGGCGCTGGCCGCCGGCGGCGCCGAGGTGGTGCGCGGCGACGACCCCTGCCTGTTGCCGCGGGCCTGCAAGAACCCGGTGGAGGTGGAGGGCGCGCGGCGCGCCCACGTCCGCGACGGGGCGGCGCTGACCCGTTTCCTGCACTGGCTGGACGGCGAGAGCCGCACGCGGGCGCTGGACGAGATCGAGGTGGTGACGCGGCTGGAGGCCTTCCGCGAAGGCACCGGGGCGCTGAAGGACCTGTCCTTCGACACCATCGCCGGGGCGGCGGGCAACGGCGCCATCGTGCACTACCGCCCGACCGAGCGGCTGAACCGCAAGGTGGAGGCCGGTTCGCTGCTGCTGGTGGATTCCGGGGCCCAGTACCTGGACGGCACCACCGACGTGACCCGCACCGTCGCCATCGGCGAGCCCACCGCGGAGATGCGCGAACGCTTCACCCTGGTGCTGAAGGGCCATCTGGCGCTGGCCCGCGTGCGCTTCCCGGCCGGCACCACCGGCTCGGCCCTGGATGCGCTCGCCCGGGTGGCGCTCTGGGCGCACGGCCTCGACTACGACCATGGCACCGGCCACGGGGTCGGCTCCTACCTGGGCGTGCACGAGGGCCCGCACCGCATCGCCAAGCTGCCGAACATGGTGGCCCTGAGGCCCGGGATGATCGTCTCCAACGAGCCGGGCT
>NZ_DASXYF010000065.1:0-14323 GCF_036502675.1 Phenylobacterium sp. | reverse complement strand
GGCGTCTGGCGAAGACTCTTCGAGCAACTCGCGGCGAGCGGCAGCGTCCCCGAGGAACTCGCCATCGACTCCACCCACATCAAGGTCCACCGCTCGGCGCGGGGGTCCAAAAAAAGGGGGACGCGATCCAAGCGGTCGGTCGCTCGCGGGGCGGCCGTACGAGCAAGATACACGCGCTGGCCGACGATCTCGGCCGGCCGGTCGCCTTCACCCTGACACCCGGCAATATTGCCGACATCAGCGTCGCCAAGGACCTGCTGGAAACCCTGGCGCCCCCCAAGCGACTACTCGCTGACAAGGCCTATGACGCCGACCACCTCAGGGACTGGCTCAAAGCCAGGCGTGTACAGGCCGTCATCCCCTCGAACGCCACCCGGCGCACGCCCTATCCCCTCGACAAGATCGCCTACAAACGCCGCAACCTCGTCGAGCGGATGTTCTGCCGGCTAAAGGACTGGCGACGCATCGCCACCCGATACGACCGCACCGCCAGGAACTTTCTCTCAGCCGTCGCCCTCGCCGCTACCCTCAGCTTCTGGGCCAAATGATTGAGTCACCAACCTAAGGCTTCCGCGCCGCCTTCTCGTCCAGTCCGGAACGTCCCTCGCGCAGCGCCAGCTTCGCGGCCACCTCGTCCAGCGAGACCCCCGCGGCGGCCAGCACCACCAGCCAGTGGTAGATCAGGTCGGCGCTCTCGGACGCCAGGGCGTCGCGGTCGGCGGACACCGCGGCGATCACCGCCTCCACCGCTTCCTCGCCCAGCTTCTTGGCGGCGCGGGCGGGATCGGCCAGCAGCTGGGCGGTGTAGGACGCCGCGGCCGGGGCGCCCTTGCGGCTCTCGATCACCGCGGCCAGCCGGCCCAGGACCTCTGCGAACTCGCTCATGCGGCCTCCGTCAGACGCACCGGCAGGCCGGCTGCATCCATCGCCCGCTTCACCGCGCCGATGCTCACCTCGCCGAAGTGGAAAATCGAGGCCGCAAGCACCGCGTCGGCGCCGGCCTTGGCCGCATCCACCATGTGTGCGGCGCTCCCCGCCCCGCCGCTGGCGATCACCGGCACGCCCACCGCCCCGGTCACGGCCTTGAGCAGCTCCAGGTCATACCCGGTCTTGGCGCCGTCCCGGTCCATCGACGTCAGCAGGATCTCGCCCGCTCCGCAGGCGACCACCTCCTCGGCGTATTTGACCACGTCCAGGCCGGCGCCCTTGCGGCCGCCGTAGATGAACACCTCCCACCCGCCGCCCTCCGCGCGGCGCTTGGCGTCGATCGCCACCACCGTCGCCTGCGCGCCGAAGGCGTCGGCGCAGCGGGTCACCACCCCACGGTCCTCCACCGCCGCGGTGTTGATCGAGATCTTGTCGGCGCCGGCCAGCAGCAGCCGGCGCGCGTCCTCGACGCTGCGGATGCCGCCGCCCACCGAGACCGGCATGAAGCAGACCTCGGCCGTGCGCGCCACCACGTCCAGGATCGCCCCGCGACCCTCGTGGCTGGCGGTGATGTCCAGGAACATCAGCTCGTCGGCCCCGGCCGCGTCATAGGCCGTCGCCTGCTCGACGGGATCGCCGGCGTCGCGCAGGGCCAGGAAGTTGACCCCCTTCACCACCCGCCCGTCCTTCACGTCCAGGCAGGGTATGACCCGCACCCGCAGCATCAGGCGGCCGCCTTCAGCGCTTCGGCGGGGGTGATCGCGCCGGCGTAGAGCGCCCGCCCCAGCACCGCGCCCGCGATGGCCGTCCCCTTGCGGGCTTTCAGCCTGACGATGTCCTCCACCGAGGCCAGGCCGCCCGCGGCGATCACCGGGATCGCCAGCGCGTCGGCGATGGCGCCGAAAACCTCGACGTTGAAGCCCATCAGCGCTCCGTCCCGGTCGATGTCGGTGATGATCAGCGCGCCGACGCCGGCGTCCTCGAACCGCCTGGCGACGGTCACGGCGTCGAGGTCGGAATCCTCCGTCCAGCCCTGCACCGCCACCTTGCCCTTGCGCACGTCGACGCTGACGGCGATCTGCTCCGGGTAGAGCTTGGCGGCGTCGCGCACGATCTGGGGCTCGCGCACCGCCACCGTGCCCAGGATCACCCGGCTGACCCCCGCCTCGATCCAGCGCTCGATCTCGGGCAGCGAGCGCACCCCGCCGCCCAGCTGCACGGGGATCGAGACGGCGCCCAGGATCGCCTCCACCGCCTCGGCGTTGACCGCCTTGCCAGCGACCGCGCCGTTGAGGTCGATGACGTGGATCCAATGGAAACCATCGCTCACAAACCGGTGCGCCTGGTCCGCCGGCGAGGTGTTGAACACCGTCGCGGTGTTCAGGTCGCCGTGCAGCACCCGCACGCACTGGCCGTCCTTCAGGTCGATGGCCGGATAGAGGATCACGGTCGCCACTCCAGGAAATGCGCAAGAAGCGAAAGGCCGGCGGTCTGCGATTTTTCCGGATGGAACTGTACGCCGGCCATGTTGTCCCGCGCCACCGCCGCGGGGAAGCGGCCGCCATGGTCCACCCAGGCGATGACGGTTGCGTCGTCGTCCGGAAAGAAGGCGAAGGAGTGGGTGAAATAGACCGGCGCGCCGTTCGCCAGCCCCGCCACCAGCGGCTGGTCGGCCACGCCTGTCAGCTCGTTCCAGCCCATGTGCGGCACCTTGCGGTCCGGGTTGTCCGGCTGGATGCGCCGCACCTCGCCGCCGATCCAGTCGAGGCCGGGCGTGGCGCCGAACTCCAGGCCGCGGGTGGCCATCAGCTGCATGCCGACGCAGATGCCCAGGAACGGCGCCCCGTGGCCGCGCACCGCCTCGGTCACCGCCTCCAACAGGCCGGGGCGCGCGTGCAGCGCCCGGCGGCAGGCGGCGAAGGCGCCCACGCCCGGCAGCACGATGCGATCGGCGCGCGCGATGGTTTCCGGATCGGCGGTCGTGACGATCCGCGCGGTTTCGCCGGCGGCCTTCACCAGCGCCTTTTCGGCCGAGCGAAGGTTGCCCGACCCATAGTCGATCAGGGCGACGCTCTGCATGGAATGTTCCTAGAGCACGCCCTTGGTGGAGGGGGCCTGGCCGTGGGTCTTGGGGTCGATCTCCACCGCCGTCCGCAGCGCCCGGGCCACCGCCTTGAAGCCGCTCTCGGCGATATGGTGCGAGTTGTCGCCGTAGAGCGTCTCCAGGTGCAGGCACGCGCCCAGGTTCATGGCCAGGGCGTGGTGGAACTCCTTGAACAGCTCGGTGTCCATCTCCCCCACCTTCGGCCGGACGAACTGCACCTTCCAGATCAGATAGGGCCGGTTGGAGAGGTCGATGGCGCAGCGCGTCAGGGTCTCGTCCATCGGGATGTAGGCGTGGCCGAACCGGCGGATGCCCTTGAAGCCGTCCAGCGCCTTGGCGATGGCCTGGCCCAGCACGATGCCGGTGTCCTCCACCGTGTGGTGCATGTCGATGTGCAGGTCGCCGCGGGTCTCGATCTCCACGTCGATGCCGCCGTGCCGGGCGAAGCTCTCCAGCATGTGGTCGAAGAACCCCACCCCGGTGGTCACCTTCGAGGCGCCGGCGCCGTCCAGGTCCACGCGCACGCGGATCTGGGTCTCCTTGGTGTCGCGGACCACCTCCGCCGAGCGCGCCATCGTCCTAAAGTCCCTTCGACGCCGCCAGGTCCTTCAGCGAGACCTGGGGGCGCGGCCCATAGTGCGAGATAACCTCCGCCGCGGCCAGCGAGCCCAGCCGGCCGCAGACCGGCAGCGGGCGGCCCTGCGCCAGGGCGTGCAGGAAACCCGCCGCGTATTGGTCGCCGGCGCCGGTCGTGTCCACGACTTTCTCCACCGGGAAGGCGTCGACCACATGGCTTGCCCCGGCTTGCGCCACCACCGAGCCCCGCTCGCTGCGGGTCACGGCGGCGACCAGCGGCCGGCTGACCAGGGCTGCAAGCGCCTGATCGAAGTCGCTCGTCTCGAACAGCGCGCAAAGCTCGCTCTCATTGGCGAAGACGATGTCCACCTGGGTCTCGACGAACTCCAGCAGCGCTGTCCGGTGTCGCTCCACCACGAAGGCGTCGGAGAGGGTGAGCGCGATCTTCCGCCCGCTGGCCCGCGCCAGCCCCGCCGCCTTGGCGAAGGCCCGCCGCGCCTCGTGCGGGTCGAACAGATAGCCTTCGAGGTAGAGGATCTTGGCGCTCTCGATCAGCGCCGGATCCACGTCGTCCGGCCCGAGCTGCGTCGACGCGCCCAGGAAGGTGCACATGGTCCGCTCGCCGTCCGGCGTCACGTTGATCATCGAGCGCGCCGTCGCCAGGCCGCCGAGGAGCGGGGCGGTGCCGTAAAAGGCGCCGATGGCGCGCATGTCGTGGGCGAACACCTGGCCCAGCTGGTCGTCGGCCACCTTGCCCATGTAGGCGCCGCGGCCGCCGAGGCTCGCCACGCCGGCGATGGTGTTGGCGGCCGAGCCGCCGGACGCTTCCACGGCGCCGGCCATCCGGGAATACAGCGACTCGGCCTGCGCCGGGTCGACCAGCATCATCGCGCCCTTCTCCAGCCCCTCGGCCTGGAGGAAGGCGTCGCTCGCCGGCGCGATCACGTCGACGATGGCGTTGCCGATGGCGGCGACGTCGTAAAGGTCCGGCATGGTTGAGGTTTCCGACTGGCGAGCGGGCTGCCTACAGCCAAACCGCCCGGGGGGCAATGCGCAGCCCCCGTGGCGGGCGCCTCAGGCCATGAACAGCTTTCGCGATGGGCACAGGTCGCTGATCGGACAGGCCTCGCACTTCGGCCGGCGCGCCACGCAGGTGTAGCGCCCGTGCAGAATCAGCCAGTGGTGCGCCCGGGTCAGGAACGGCTGCGGGGTGATGGCCATCAGGTCGGCTTCCACCTGGTCCGGCGTCTTGCCCTGCGACAGGCCCAGCCGGCGCGCCACCCGGAACACGTGGGTGTCGACGGCGATGGCCGGCTCGACGCGCAGCTCGTTCAGCACCACGCTGGCGGTCTTGCGCCCCACGCCCGGCAGCGCCATCAGCGCCTCGCGGTTGAGGGGGACCTGGCCGCCATGCTGCTCCACCAGGATGCGCGACAGCGCGATGACGTTCCTGACCTTGGTGCGGTAGAGGCCGATGGAGGCGATGTAGGGCTTCAGCCCCTCTTCCCCGAGCGCCAGCATCTTCTGCGGCGTGTCGGCCACGGCGAACAGCTTCTCCGTGGCCCTGTTCACCGACTTGTCCGTGGCCTGGGCCGACAGCGCCACCGCCACCACCAGGGTGTAGGGGGTGTCGTACTCCAGCTCGGTGCGCGGATCCTCCTCGATGGCCTTCAGCCGCTCGAAGATGGCTTCTACGCGGGCCTGTTCGGCGAGGTTCAGGCGCCTGCGGGCGGGGATTTTCGGCTTGGCCATGTCGCGGCGGACCATGGCCTTGATCGCGCCGCTTCGCCAAGCCCATGCGCTCGGTTATGCTCGTTCAGGATGAACCCGGCCCTTTACATGGACGCGGTGATCACCCCCAACCGCTCGCTGTCGCCGCGGGGGTTCGTCGTGCTGATCAGCGTGGTGACGGCGCTGAACTGCCTGTCCGCTGCGGTGTTCGTGGCCATGGGCGCCAGCCTGGTGCTGGTGTTCCTGGTGCTGGACGTCGCCGCCGTGGCCGTCGCCTTCATGGCCAGCTTCCGCGCCGCCAGGCAGGTGGAGCGGGTCCAGGTCACCGCCCGCGAAGTCCGCGTCACCCGCGAGACGGCGCGCTGGTCCCAGGTGGTCTGGGAATCCCCCACCGCCTTCACCCGGGTGGCGATGGAGGTGGAGGACGAGCGGGTGGTCGACGTCCGTCTCGCCCTCTCCGGCCGCGACCTGCCGGTGGCCGCCGCCCTGAGCCCACCCGAGCGCGCCGAGTTCGCCAAGGCCCTGCAGAAGGCCATCTCGGTGGCCCGGCGGGAGCGCAGCTGAGGCCCGGCGGCCCGCGCCTAGACGTCGGGCACGATGCGCAGCCGACCGGACGGGCGAGGGAACTTGTCCTGGCCCGTGACGCCTGGGCGGCCATCGGGCGCCGTCGCCGCGACCGTGCGAAAACGCTTCCGGATGGACCCCAGGTCACGGACCGTCACGCGCTTGTAGCTCTGGACTTCGGGCCCATACGCCTTGAGCCATTGGTCGTAGTCCGGCCAGACCCGATCGAGCGCCTCCACGTTGGACTGCAGCTGCTGATAGGCCACGAGCGTGCGGCGCCAGCGGTGTTCGTCGAAGTTGAACGCGCTGCGGATCAGCGTCCCGGCCGCCGTGCCGTAAGACATCAGGGTCCGGGATTTTTCCGGCGGCATGGCGAGGTTCAGCCCGCCCTCGTCCTTGGCGAGCTTGATGTGGACGATCCGCTCCCGCTGCCCCGGCATCGTGCTCAGCAGTTGATCCTGCCAATCCTTCGCCGCGCCGAACACGGCCTGCGCGAAGCCGAATATGCCCTGCACGGGAAGGACGGGGCTGAAGGAGCCCGCCGCCGCGGTCTGGGGCATGCTGACCCGCTCGCGCGGATCGTCGTCGGCCTGCAGGGGATCGAGGCTGAGCGCAAACGTGGGACGCGTCGGAAGCAGGGCGTCGAAGAAGTGGATCGGGAAGTTGCTGCTCAGCCCGCCGTCCGAGAAGACTACGTCCTTCAAAGGAAGTTTCGGCGGACCGGCGTCCTCCGCGAGCGGAGAACGCGCCGCTTCCGGCGCAAGGTCGCGCGCGGCCATCGGCACCGTCTCGATCAGGACCGGGAAGCTGAGGCTCATGCGCACGGCGACCACGACCGGCCAGTCATCCGGTTCGGGCGCCTTGCGGTAGTCCGGGTTTTCCGCCTCCAGAGGGGCCACGTCGCGCTCGGGGGCGTGCACGGAGCGACCTTCCAGATAGGCGCCGACGCCTGGCGGAAACAGCCGCGCCCAGGCCGCGCTCCGGAAGTAGAACTCGCCGCCCAGTCCCGGCAGGACGTGCGGCCGGCGCATCGACAGGTTGGTGGTCATCATCCGCAGGTCGATATTGCGCTCGCCCCGCGCCAGGGCTTCCCCGCTCATCCCGAGCCGCGCCAGGTGACCGAACGTCAGCGGGACGGGGGCGTCTTCGCGCCCGAAGGCGATGAATTGCAGCGAGCGATATATCCAGTCGGTCAGGACCGGCCGGCCGCTGTCGGCCATGCCGCTGCACAGGCCGAAGTTGTGGGCGGGCAGCACACGGAAAACCAGGTGGCGGATGCGGACCGCGAGGGAAGCGACGGCTCCGACCGCTGCGGCGAGGACCAGGCCGGGAGCGTCGCCGCGCCGCAGGCCTGACGAGCCCGCCGCCAGCGCGTCGGCGGCCCCTATCACGATCAGGCCCAGAACCAGCCCCAAGAGGATCGTGGGCCAGAACTGCGCCGCCGCCCGCAGCCAGCGGCTCCAGCGCCTGGTCTGCGACCAGGCCTCGACGGCCTTCATCAACGGCTTCAGCGGCCTGGAGGGCTGAAACAGGCCGTGCAGGATGTCGGGGATCTGGTCGCACCGTTGGGCGAGGCGGACAAAGGCTCCAGGGTCTCCGCCCTGGCGCCCGTATTCCGCGGCTGCGGCGAAAGCGGCCGCTATGGCGCCGGCCGAGGCGCCGCCGATCGAACGGAAACGGTATTCCTGCGCCAGCTCCAGGATGGCGTGGGGATAGACGATGCCGGACGTGATGCCGCCTTTCATGACCAGGTCGCAGACCTTGCCGGGCGCCTTGAACTGATCCGGCTGGTAGGGTGCGTCTGTACCGGGCATGAAGCGTCTCCCCGCAGGAAGCTGCATCGGCAGTGGCCGGGGCGCAATCCAAGGCGGTGGAAAGGGCGGCTCCGATCGCCGCGCGCCTATTTCCTCCGCCGCGCCTCGATCCCCTTCACCAGCACCATCTTGGCCAGGTTCGCGCCGGGGATGACCATGTTCACCGCCTCGGCGCCGATATCCAGCAGGAAGATCGGGTCCAGCGCCTTGCCCATCAGGGCCTCGAAGGTCGAGCCGCCGGTCTTCGCCTCGCCCGTCAGGCCGTCCACCTCCACCACCGCCTCCTTCTCCTGGCGCCGGTAGCGGAAGGCGTAGACCGGCCGGTAGTAGAGCTCGACCGCCTCCACCCGCACCAGCTCCTCGGTGACGGTGTCGGCCTCGATCTTGCCGATGGCGCCGGCCACCACGTCGCGCACCACCACGGACGCCCGCGCCTCCGGCGGCACCAGCACGACCCCTTCGGCGGCGATGGCCGCCAGTTCGTCGGCCGCCACCTCGGCGCTGTCGTACTGCAGATAGGCGGCGAGCTCGGCTTTCAGCGCCTTGGTCAGGCCGTCGTAGAACACCTCGCGCCGGCCCTCCTCACGGCAGGCCTCCAGGCCGGTCACCAGGATCTGCCCGCCCGCGACGGGCAGGGCTGCGCCGCCCACCGTCACGCTGCGCACGGCCTCGGCCACCTTCACCGGGTAGGTCCGCGTCCGCTGATAGGCGCAGACCGAGGTCGCCACGCAGCGCCAGAACGGCTGCAGCCGCCGCTCGCGGTAGACCACCGCGAAGTCCTCGTCCTTCGGCTTGGCCAGCAGCCCCGCCATCTTCGACAGCGCCCCGAAGGCGTCGGTGCGCCGGGCCCAGGCGCGGCCCTCGGCCTCCTCCTGGGAAATCCGCGAGCGGATGCGGAAGACCCGCTCCTCGGTCAGCTCCACCTGCATGGGCCGAGCTTACACGTCAGAGGATGAAGCGCGACAGGTCGCTGTTCTTGGCGAGTTCGCCCACCCGGTCGTGCACATAGGCCGCGTCCACCGTCACCGTCTCGCCGCTGCGGTCGGCGGCGTTGAAGCTGACCTCCTCCAGCACCTTCTCCAGCACGGTCTGCAGGCGCCGGGCGCCGATGTTCTCCACCGCGCCGTTGACGGTCACCGCCGCGTCGGCCACCGCGTCGATGGCCTCGGGGGTGAATTCCAGCGTCACGCCCTCGGTGGCCAGCAGCGCCTGGTGCTGGCGGATCAGGTTGGCCTCCGGCTCCACCAGGATGCGGCGCAGGTCGTCGCGGGTCAGGGCCTTCAGCTCCACCCGGATCGGCAGCCGGCCCTGCAGCTCCGGCAGCAGGTCCGAGGGCTTGGCCACGTGGAAGGCGCCCGAGGCGATGAACAGGATGTGGTCGGTCTTCACCGGCCCATACTTCGTGGAGACCGTGGTCCCCTCGATCAACGGCAGCAGGTCGCGCTGCACCCCCTCGCGGCTCACGTCCGCCCCGGCGCGGTCGGAGCGGCTGGCGACCTTGTCGATCTCGTCCAGGAAGACGATCCCCTGGTTCTCCGCCAGGTCCAGCGCCTCCTGGGTCAGGGCCTCCTGATCCAGGAGCTTGTCGCTCTCCTCGGCCAGCAGCGGCGCGTAAGCCCCGGCGACCGTGGTCTTGTGCACCTTGGTCCGGCCGCCGAACGCCTTGCCAAACATGTCGCCCAGGTTGAGCATCCCCACCGAGGCGCCCGGCTGGCCGGGAATCTCGAAGCCCTGCAGCGGCGACGAGGTGTCGGCCAGCGTCAGCTCCACCTCCTTGTCGTCCAGCTCCCCGGCGCGCAGCTTCCTGCGGAAGGATTCCCGCGCCGCGGTGGAGCCGGGGCCGGTGAGCGCGTCCAGGATGCGCTCCTCGGCGGCCGCCTCGGCCTTGGCGCGGACGGTGGCCCGGCGCTTGTCGCGCACCATGGCGATGGCGCTCTCCACCAGGTCGCGGACGATCTGGTCCACGTCGCGGCCCACATAGCCCACCTCGGTGAACTTGGTGGCCTCCACCTTCAGGAACGGCGCCTGGGCGAGCTTGGCCAGCCGCCGGGCGATCTCGGTCTTGCCCACGCCCGTCGGGCCGATCATCAGGATGTTCTTCGGCGTCACCTCGTCGCGCAGGTCGTCCGGCACACGCCGCCGCCGCCAGCGGTTGCGCAGGGCCACGGCCACGGCGCGCTTGGCCGCCTGGTGGCCGACGATGAAGCGGTCGAGCTCGGAGACGATCTCGCGGGGGGAAAACTCGGTCATTCGGTCCTGAAACCTGGAGGGGGGCGGCGGCGCGTCGTCCGAAGGACGGTCGAGGGCGCTACAGGACCTCAACCGTCAGTTCCCTGTTGGTGTAGACGCAGATGTCCGCGGCGATGGCCATGGCCTTTCTGGCCACTTCCTCGGCGGTGAGGTCGAACTCCATCAGGGCGCGGGCCGCGGCCAGGGCGTAGTTGCCGCCGGACCCGATGGCGGCCACGCCGCTCTCCGGCTCCAGTACGTCGCCCACGCCGGTCACGGTGTAGATGGCGGACTTGTCGGCCACGATCAGCATGGCCTCCAGGCGTCGCAGGTAGCGGTCCGTCCGCCAGTCCTTGGCCAGGTCCACGCAGGCCCGGGCGAGCTGCTCCGGGTACTGCTCCAGCTTGGCCTCCAGCCGCTCGATCAGGGTGAAGGCGTCGGCGGTGGCGCCGGCGAAGCCCGCCAGCACCTTGCCCTCGGCCAGGCGGCGCACCTTGCGCGCATTGCCCTTGACGACGGTCTGGCCCATGGACACCTGGCCGTCGCCGGCGATGACGGTGCGATCCCCCTTGCGCACGGCGAGGATGGTGGTCCCATGCCAATCTGGGAAGGTGGCGGTCGTGGACATGGCCGCGACATGGCGAGGGGCAGGTGCAAGGTCAAGCCGCATGACGTTTTCCGACGCCGAGGTCGAACGCTACGCCCGCCATCTGGTCCTGCGCGAGATCGGCGGCCCCGGGCAGCAGGCGCTGAAGGCGGCCAGCGTCCTGGTGGTGGGCGCGGGCGGCCTGGGCGCGCCGGCCTGCCTCTACCTGGCCGCGGCCGGCGTCGGCCGCATCGTGCTGGTCGACCCCGACGTGGTGGACCGCTCCAACCTGCAGCGCCAGGTGCTCTATGCCGAGGCCGACATCGGCCGGCCGAAGGTGGAGGTGGCGGCCCGCCGCCTGGCCGGCCTCAATCCCCACGTCGTCGTCGAGCCGGTGCAGGCGCGCCTGGAGCCCGCCAACGCCGCCGGGCTGGTCCGCCCGGTCGACCTGGTGCTCGACGGCACCGACGACTTCGCCACCCGCTTCGCCATCAACGCCGCCTGCGTCGCCGAGGGCAAGACGCTGGTCTCCGGCGCCATCGGCCGCTGGACCGGCCATGTCGGCGTCTTCGCCGGCAAGCCGTGCTACCGCTGCCTGGTCCCCGAGACCCCGCCCGACGCCGAGACCTGTTCGGCGGTCGGCGTGCTGGGGGCGCTGGCCGGGGTCATCGGCTCGATGATGGCGGTGGAGACGGTGAAGCTCGTCGCCTGCGCCGGCGAGCCGCTCACCGGCCGCCTGCTGGTCTACGACGCCCTGGCGGCGGAAACCCGGACGGTGCGGGTCGGGGCGGACCCGAAGTGCGAGGTGTGCGGGGAGGCGTCCTAGACCATCGACGGGATCACCCGGTCCGGCGGCCTGTGCCCGTCCATCCAGGTCTTGATGTTGATGATCACCTTTTCGCCCATGTCGATGCGCCCCTCGACCGTGGCGGAGCCCATGTGCGGCAGCAGCACCACGTTGGGCAGCTTCAGCAGCCTGGGGTTCACCGCCGGCTCGAACTCGAACACGTCCAGCCCCGCGCCCGCCAGCGCGCCGCCGGTCAGCATGTCCGCCAGCGCGCTCTCGTTGATGATCTCGCCGCGGGCGGTGTTCACGATCACCGCATGCGGCTGCATCAGCTTCAGCCGCCGGGCCGACAGCAGGTGGTAGGTGGCCGGCGTGTGCGGGCAATTGACCGAGATGATGTCCATCCGGGCCAGCATCTGGTCGAGGCTTTCCCAGTAGGTCGCCTCCAGTTCGTCGGAGATGCGCGGGCTGACCGGCTTTCGGTTGTGGTAGTGGATCTGCAGGCCGAAGGCCTTGGCGCGGCGCGCTACCGCCTGGCCGATGCGGCCCATGCCGATGATCCCCAGCCGCTTGCCGGTGATCCGGTGGCCCATCATCCAGGTGGGGGTCCAGCCCGCGAAATCGCCCGCCTGGGTGACGTTGGCGCCTTCGACGATCCGTCGCGCCACGGCCATGATCAACGCCATGGTGAGGTCGGCGGTGTCTTCGGTCAGCACGCCCGGCGTATTGGTCACCGTGATGCCGCGCGCGTTGGCGGCGGCCACGTCGACGTGGTCGATGCCGGCGCCGAAATTGGCGATCAGCTTCAGCTTCGGCCCGGCCTTTTCCAGCAGCGTCGCGTCGATCTTGTCGGTAATGGTCGGCGCGAGCACGTCGGCCCGCCCGACCGCTTCCGACAGCTGGGCGCGCGACATCGGCTCGTCGGTGAGGTTGAGCTCGGTGTCGAACAGCTCGCGCATCCGCGTCTCCACCGGATCGGGGAGTTTTCGCGTGACGATGACTTTCGGCTTGCGGGCGGCCATATCTGCCTTGAGATAGAGGGGTGTGACTTGAGATTGCGGGCGTGAAGAGGGCGCGTTTCCTGGCGCCGCTTCACCGGCGCTTACCTGTTGCTAGAACCTCTAGCAAAGGCGTCTGGGACGGCCAAGCGAGGCGCGGCGATTGGTGAGGGCGAGGCGGGGTTTGCTGAAAACGGCGGCGTTGGGCCTGTTGGCGGCCGGGAGCCTCGTGTCCGGCGCCTGGGCGGGGGAAAAGGCGGCGGAGCGACAGACCCCTTCGGGCATGCCGGTGCCGCGCTATGTCTCGCTGAAATTCGACAAGGTCAACGCCCGCGCCGGGCCGGGCGACGACCACAGGCTGCTCTTCGTCTACCGGGTGCGCGGCCTTCCGCTGCAGGTGATCGCCGAGACGTCCGAGTGGCGCCGGGTCTGCGATCCGGAAGGAACGCTCGCGTGGATCCACAAGCGGGTCACCGATGGTCGGCGCACGACGATCAACATGCGGTCCCAGCCGGTGGCCCTGCTGAAACGGCCGAAGGACGGCTTCAAGGCGGTGGCCTATCTGAACTCCCGTTCGCTGGCCGCGTTGGACCGCTGCGACAAGGGTTGGTGCAAGGTGAAGGCCGACCGCGCTTCGGGCTGGGTGCGGGAAGGCGTACTCTGGGGCACCACCGATGCGCCGCAGTGTCGGCAGGGTGGCTCATGAGGCCGCCATTGAGCGTCGGGTGCGGCTCTGCTACGGCCAATGCCCCAGGAATTCGAGACTGCAGATGACCGAACCCAAGGCCAAGGACCACTACAGCTTCGAAGAGCTGATGACCTGCGCCCGCGGCGAGATGTACGGACCGGGCAACGCCCAGCTGCCGGCGCCGCCGATGCTGCTGTTCGACCGCATCACCAAGATCAACGCCGACGGCGGGGCCCATGGCCTGGGCTATATCGAGGCCGAATTCGATATCCATCCGGGCCTGTGGTTCTTCGACTGCCACTTCATCGGCGATCCGGTGATGCCCGGCAGCCTCGGCCTCGACGCGCTTTGGCAACTGGTCGGCTTCTACCTGGGCTGGATCGGCGGCAAGGGCAGCGGCCGCGCGCTCGGCTGCGGCGAAGTAAGGTTCGGCGGCGAGGTGACGCCGGCGATTAAAAAAGTCACGTACAAGGTCGATATGAAGCGCGTCATAAATCGACGCCTGGTGCTGGGCATCGGTGACGGGGTTTTGGAAGCCGACGGAAACCCCATCTATACGACCAAGGATCTCCGCGTCGGGCTCTCTCAGCGGACCTAAGAGCCGCGAATTCGGAAGGAAATCATGCGCCGCGTCGTCGTCACGGGGATGGGTATCGTCTCCTCGATCGGAAATAACGCGGCCGAGGTGCTGGCCTCGCTGCGCGAGGCCCGTTCGGGCGTGGTCGCCGCGCCGGAATACGCCGAGCTCGGCTTCCGCTGCCAGGTGCACGCCCCGCCGCAGCTCGACTGGGAGTCCATGGTCGACCGGCGCGCCGCGCGGTTCCTGGCCCAGGGCACAGCCTTCGGCCACATCGCCATGGAGCAGGCGATCGCCGACAGCGGCCTGGACGAATCCGAGGTCTCCAACGAGCGCACCGGCCTGATCGTCGGCTCCGGCGGCCCCTCGACCCGGGCCATCGTCGAGGCCGCCGAGATCACCCGCACCAAGGGCCCCAAGCGGGTCGGCCCGTTCGCGGTGCCCAAGGCGATGAGCTCGGGCGCGAGCGCCGTGCTGGCCACCTGGTTCAAGATCAAGGGCCTGAATTTCTCGATCTCCTCGGCCTGCGCCACCTCCGCCCACTGCATCGGGGTGGGCTACGAGCAGATTCTGATGGGCAAACAGGACATCGTCTTCGCCGGCGGCGTCGAGGAGCTGGACTGGACCTTGAGCGTCATGTTCGACGCCATGGGCGCCATGAGTTCGAACTTCAACGCAACCCCGGCCGTGGCGTCCCGAGCCTATGACAAGGACCGCGACGGCTTCGTGATCGCCGGCGGCG
>NZ_DASXYF010000064.1:0-14146 GCF_036502675.1 Phenylobacterium sp. | reverse complement strand
GAACTCGTCCAGTGGCACGCCGTATTGCAAGCCGATGGAGATCGCGATGGCGAAGTTGTTCATTAGCGAGCGGAAGGCGGCGCCTTCCTTGTGCATGTCGATGAAGATCTCGCCGAGTTCGCCGTCGTCGTACTCGCCGGTGTGCAGATAGACCTTGTGGCCGCCGACCGCGGCCTTCTGGATGTAACCCTTGCGGCGGTCCGGCAGCTTGCGCCGCGTGCGGTCGCGCTCCACCACGCGCTCGACGATGCGCTCCTCCGGCTCGGGCGCGCGGGCGGGGCGCACCTCGGGGAGAGCGGGCAGGCTGAGCACCAGGTCGGCGGGCGGCGGCGCTCGGCGGACACAGATCGCGCCGGCGGCCTGGTTCAGCACGGCCAGCACGTCGGCGGGCGTCGCGTCCCACGCCAGTTCAAGCTCGGCGACCGGCGGGACGGCGAGGGCCGGTTCAAGCGCCTGGACCATCGCTTGCCGCGCGGCGTCACCGAGCGCGTCGGCGGTGCGGAAAACCGCGCGGGTCTCAGGCGTCAGGAACTCCGCTTCGGCCAGGCTGTCGGCGCCCCGCGCATGGGCCTCCGCGGCCGCGATGTCGGCCGCGGTGAACCCCATCAGGGCCAGGGCGTCGAACTGCGGATCGGTCAGCTGTTCGGCGCTGGCGCCCAGGACGTCGCGCAGGAAACCCTCGCCGATCACCGACGGCGCAAAGCCGTCGTTCAGTCGGGCCACCAGCGGCAGCATGGCCTCGACGGCGGCGATCTCGTGTTCGGTGAAGCCGCGCGCGGCGAGGGCCGCGTGGTTGACGCCGGGCGCATCGGCCAGGTCCGCGCGACCGAGCAGTTCGGCGTGGGCGTCGGCCGCCTCGACGCCGGCCAACGCCAAGCCCCGCACAGCGGCTTCGCTCAGCACCCGGACGATTTCACCGTCTGCGCTCTCGGCGAGGGTCACGGGGCCGTTCCAGGGCTCGCCCGACAGGCGGCCGGCCCCGAGCCGCAGCTCCAGCTCCGGATCGCGGAACAGGGCGAGGCCCGCCCCGGTCCCCGCCGTCGCGCGTTCGGCCGCCAGGTAGAGCTCGCAGGCGGTCTCGCGCGCCGCGTCGCTGTCGAAATCCAGGCCGTGCGCCACCAGCCAATCGCCGAGCCCGGCGAGGCCGACGGTTCCCCGCGTCTCGCCGGCCGCCGCCAGGGCGCGAGCCAGGAGGGCGACCGCGGCCTCGAAGCCGTCGATGTCGAAGCCGTCGACAGTCCAGAGCGCCATCAGGTTCACGCCGCCGCGCAGGCTCGTCCCGGCGAAGGCGATGCGCTCGGCGCTCGCGCGGCTCGCCGCCACGACGACCTCGCCGGTTGCCCAGGCGGCCTTGGCGACGGCCTCGTCAGCGGGGCCGACGACCACCAGACCCAAGCCGGCGCCCGTCCTGGCGGGAAGCTCAAGGTCCCAGGCGCTGTCGCCTGCCCTCGCCAGCGCTATCGCCTCCAGGATCATGGCGTCGGACGCCCCGACCGTCCGGGCGGCCTCCGCGGCCCTGGCGAGGCTGGGGTTGGCTTGCGGGTCGGCGCAGGCCGCCGGATCGCCCTCGCACCGCAGGACCGCGTCCATGACCGCCTGCATCCGCCGCCCGAACTCGATGGCGGCGATTTCCGCGGCGATGCGCCCGCGGTGCGCCGCGACCGCGCCGGCGATCTCCGGCGATCCGGTCTCCGCCACCGTCGCCGGGTCGCCCGACGGCGCGCGGCCGATGGCCAGGGATCCGCCGAGCAGCGCCTCGGTCAGGTCGTTGCGGAAGCGCGTGCGGCCGGCGAGATCCTTGACCAGCCCCTTGGCCTGGGCCCGTTCGGTCAGGTCTTCCACGTAGTCGCCGATGGCGGACGGCAGGTCGGGCGCGCCCTCGGCCCAGTCGAGCCAGGCGTCGAGCTGCGCCGCCGTCCAATGGGCCGGGGCCAGGACCTCGATCAGGCGTCCGCCGACCTCGGCGGTCCGCGCTTCGATTCTCGTCCGCGACACTTCGCGCGCCATTCGCCGACTCCCTCGCGGAAGGGTAGGGCGCTCCGGCGCGGCCAATCAATAGATGTTGCGGCGCCAGGGCGCTTCATCCCCAACATCTTGCTTTATCGACGCCCGGCGCGGCGCTGGACGCTCCAAATCGCCCCGCCTATAGTCCGCCCGCCCAATCCTCCCTCTCCCAGAGACCAGAACGCCTGTGCTGAACCTCCTGAAAGCGATCTTCACCTGGTGGAACGGCGCGACGATCGGCGCGCGCTTCCACATCGGCCGCCGCGGCGTGTTCGTGGGCCAGGACGACCGCGGCAATCGCTACTTCGAGGCCAAGGACGCGTCGGACAGCTACGACGGGCGCAAGCGCCGCTGGGTGATCTACCAGGGCTATGCCGACGCCTCGAAGGTCTCGCCCGACTGGCACGGCTGGCTGCACTACACCTTCGCCGAGCCGCCGACCGTGGAGCCCTTCCGGATCAAGAGCTGGGAAAAGGACCACCTGCCGAACCTCACCGGCACCATCCACGCCTATCGTCCGGCCGGCGCGCTGTCGCGGGGTGGCGAGCGCCAGAAGGCGACCGGCGACTACGAGGCCTGGACCCCCAAGTAGGCCAGGCCATGCCGTCCCGCCCGTCGCCGAAATCCATGCTGGGCCGCGCCGCCTGGCTCGTCGTGCTCGGCGGGCTGGCCGCGTCTGGCGAAGTGTCCGCCCAGCCGCCCGGCCCGCTGATCCAGGTGGTCCCGGCCGAAGCCCCGCCGCCCAAGACCGGCGCGGTGGAGCAGGCGCCGCCGGCCACCGTCGCCACGCCCGAGCCCGTGGCCGTGCCGCCGATCTCCGAGAAGGAGGTCTCCGCCGCTCCGCCGCCGAACCAGCCCAAGCCGCCGCCGGCCCCTGTGCGCCGCACCCGCTACGACGTCGCGGTGATCGAGGCGCTGGACAAGGTCACCGCCGAGAGCCTGCGCTTCGAGGCCGCGGTCGGCCGCCCGGTCCGTTACAAGAGCCTGGTCTTCACGGTGAAGGCCTGCGAGCGCTCCACGCCGGACGAACCGGTGAACGACTCCATCGCCTACCTGACCGTCGACAGCCAGCCCCGCGCCGCGCCCGGCCGGCCGGCGCTCGCCCCGCGCCAGGCGTTCAAGGGATGGATGTATGCCTCCTCGCCGGGCCTCCATCCGCTGGAGCACCCGGTCTACGACGCCTGGCTGATCACCTGCAGGGCCGCCGCCCCGCCGAGCGCGCCCGCCCGCTGAAACTCCGCCTCCACCGACAGCGCCGCCTTGAGGCGGCGGTGATAGTCGGCGCGCGAAATCTCCGTCGCCCCGAACTGCGTCAGGTGCCCGGTCATGAACTGGGCGTCGAGCAGCCGGTAGCCGCCGGCCACCAGCCGCGCCACCAGGTGGACCAGCGCCACCTTCGAGGCGTCGCGCCGCCGCGAGAACATGCTCTCCCCAAAGAACGCGCCCTTCAGCGAGACGCCGTAGAGGCCGCCGACCATCTCGCCGTCCAGCCAGCATTCCACCGAATGGGCGAAGCCGAGCTCGTGGAGCTGGACGTAGAGGTCTTCGATCGGGTGGCTGATCCAGGTCTCCAGCCGGCCTGGCCCAGCCGTGGCGCAGGCCTGGACCACGCCGCGAAAGTCGGCGTCGGCGCGGATTTCGAAAGGCTCGGCGCGCACGGTTCGGGCCAGCCGGCGCGCCACATGGAAGGCGGTCAGCGGGATCACGCCGCGCCGTTCCGGATCGACCAGGAAGACGCGCTCGTCGTCCCGCGCGTCGGCCATGGGAAAGACCCCGCGCGCATAGCAGTCCAGGAGGTCGCGGGGGTCGAAGCGGGGCACGCCGCAGCTTAGCCCGGCTGGCGGGGCGCGCGCGACCGTTCCTGGCCGCCCAAGCTGACGCCGGGCTTTCGCCGCCAGATCGCCGTCAAACCGCGGCGGCCTGCGCCTTCATCCAGTTTTCCAGCCAGTGGATGTTGTAGTCGCCGGTCAGGATGTCCGGCTGCACCAGCAGCTCCTGGAAGAGCGCGATGTTGGTGTCGATGCCCGCGACCACGATCTCGCCCAGGCAGCGGTTCAACCGCGCGATGCACTCGGCCCGGTCGCGGCCATGTACGATCAGCTTGCCGATCAGCGAGTCATAATAGGGCGGGATCGTGTAGCCGGCGAAGAGCGCGCTATCGAGGCGCACGCCCAGGCCGCCCGGCGCATGGAAGTCCGTCACCTGGCCAGGCGAGGGCGCGAAGGTCTTCGGGTTCTCGGCGTTGATCCGGCACTCGATGGCGTGGCCCTCGAACACCACGTCGGACTGGCTGAACGACAGCGGCAGGCCGGCGGCGATGCGGATCTGCTCGCGCACCAGGTCGATGCCGGTGATCGCCTCGGTGACCGGGTGCTCCACCTGCAGGCGGGTGTTCATCTCGATGAAGAAGAACTCCCCGTTCTCGTAGAGGAACTCGATGGTGCCGACGCCGAGATAGCCGATCTTCTTGATCGCCTCGACCACGACCTTGCCGATGGCGGCGCGGGCCTTGGCGTCCAACGCCGGGGAGGGGGCCTCCTCCAGCACCTTCTGGTGGCGGCGCTGCAGGGAGCAGTCGCGTTCGCCGAGGTGGCAGACGTTTCCGAAGCTGTCGGCGATGATCTGCAGCTCGATATGCCGCGGCTTCTGTAGGTAGCGCTCCAGGTAGACCGCGTCGTCGCCGAACGCCGCGCGGGCCTCGGCGCGGGCGGTGGAGACCGCTTCCGCCAGGTCCTCGCGGGTCGCGGCCACCTTCATGCCGCGTCCGCCGCCGCCGGCCGCGGCCTTGATCAGCACCGGGAAGCCGATGGCCTCGGCGGCGACGAGGGCCTCCTCCTCGGTGGTCACCGCCCCGTCGGAGCCCGGGACCACCGGGATGCCGGCTTCGATCGCCGCCTGCTTGGCGGCGATCTTGTCGCCCATCATGCGGATGTGCTCCGGCTTCGGCCCGATGAAAGTGAAACCGTGGGCGCCGACGATTTCGGCGAAGCGGGCGTTCTCCGACAGGAAGCCGTAGCCCGGGTGGATCGCCTGGGCGCCGGTGATCTCGGCCGCGGCGATGATCGAGGGGATGTTCAGGTAGCTCTTGGCCGCCGGCGGCGGGCCGATGCAGACGCTTTCGTCGGCCAGGCGCACCCACATGGCGCCGGAATCGGCCTCGGAGTGCACCGCCACCGTGGCGATGCCCATTTCCTTGCAGGCGCGGTGGACCCGCAGAGCGATCTCGCCCCGGTTGGCGATGAGGATCTTGTCGAACATCGCGCTACTCGATGACGACGAGGGGCTCGCCGAACTCCACCGGCTGGGCGTCGCCCACCAGCACCTCGATCACCAGGCCGGACCGCGGCGCCGGGATCGGGTTCATGGTCTTCATGGCCTCGACGATCAGCAGGGTGGCGCCGGCCTCGACGCGGTCGCCCACCTTGATGAAGGGCTCGGCCTCAGGCTGCGGGCGCAGGTAGACGGTGCCGACCATCGGCGACTTGACCACCTCGCCGCGCTCCGGGACGTCGGCCACGCCCGGACGGGCCTCGGCGGGCGACGCGGCCATGGGCGCCGGGGCGTAGGCCATCGGCGGGGCGGCGTACTGCAGCGTCGCGCCGGGGGCCTTGACGACGCGGATCCGCAGGCCCTCGCGCTCCACCTCGATCTCGGTCAGGCCGGTCTCGGTGAGGATGTCGGCCATCTTGCGCACAAGACGCGCGTCGATCGGTTCGGCTGGAGCCTTGGCGTTGCCGGCCATGGGGAATCCCTTGTTGCTGGAGGCTCAGGCGGAAAGGCCCGCGGCGGCCTCGACGGCCAGTTCATAGCTCGCCGCGCCGAAGCCGGAGACCACGCCGGTCGCGGCCAGGGACACGTAGGTCTTGCGGCGGAAACTTTCCCGCGCCGCCGGGTTGGACAGGTGGCACTCGACCACCGGCACGCCGACCATCTTCAGCGCGTCGAGGATCGCCACCGAGGTGTGGCCGTAGCCCGCCGGGTTGATGACCAGGGCGGAGGCCTGCTCGCGGGCCTCCTGGATCCAGTCGATCAGCTCGCCCTCATGGTTCGACTGGCGGAACACCACCTGGCGGCCAAGCGCCTTCGCGCGCGCCTCGCAAAGCTGGCGCACGTCGTCCAAGGTGGACTTGCCATAAATCTCCGGCTCACGGACGCCCAGGAGGTTGAGGTTGGGTCCGCTTAGCACATAGATCGGTTTCGACATTCGGCTCCGCCGTCGATTCCGCCGTCTTGTAACGGGCGGGGCTGCGCGTCACAAGCATTGGCGCCGGAGTGCTGACCCTTGAACCTGACCATTAACGGAGAGACCCGCGCCATTGGCCCCGTCGGCGACCTCGCCGCCCTGGTGATGAGCCTTGGGCTGGACCCGAGGAAGGTGGCCGTGGAGCGCAACCTGGAGATCGTGCCGCGGTCGGCCTATGCGGCCACGGCGCTGGCCGACGGCGACCGGATCGAGATCGTCCACTTCATCGGAGGCGGCTGACATGGATGGAACGACGACCCCGGCGGACGGAACCTGGACGGTGGCCGGCCGCACCTTCACCTCGCGGTTGATCGTGGGCACTGGCAAGTACAAGGACTACGCCGTCAACGCCGCCGCCGCCGAGGCTGCGGGCGCGGAGATGGTGACCGTGGCGCTGCGCCGGGTGAACCTCTCCGACCCCAGCCAGCCGATGCTGGCCGATTATTTGAAGCCGGAGCGATTCACCTACCTGCCCAACACCGCCGGCTGCCACACCGGCGAGGAGGCGGTGCGCACCTTGCGCCTGGCCCGCGAAGCCGGCGGCTGGACGCTGGTGAAGCTCGAGGTGCTGTCCGACGCGCGCACCCTCTATCCGGACATGGAGGAGACGCTGCGGGCGCTGAAGCTGCTGGTGGCCGACGGCTTCCAGGTGATGGTCTATTGCACCGACGACTTGGTCTACGCCCGCAAGCTGGAGGACGCCGGGGCGGTCGCCATCATGCCGCTGGCCGCGCCGATCGGCTCCGGCATGGGCATCCTCAACCCGGTGAACATCCGGCTGATCGTCGAACAGGCCAAGACGCCGGTGGTGGTGGACGCCGGCCTGGGCACGGCCTCGGACGCGGCGATCGCCATGGAGCTCGGCTGCGACGCGGTCATGGTGAACACCGCCATCGCGCTGGCCGGCGACCCGATCCGCATGGCGCGGGCGATGAAGCACGCGGTTATCGCCGGGCGGGAGGCGTTCCTCGCCGGCCGGATGCCGAAGAAGATGCTGGGCGACCCGTCCTCGCCGACGGCGGGGCTGATCTAGGGGCGAAGAGGTTCGAGCCGGTTCCAAGTGCTCCCCTCAGGGGGAGCTGTCAGCGAAGCTGACTGAGGGGGTTACACCCCCGGCGCCGGGGGTGGAAACAGATGCTCCCCCATAGGGGGAGCTGTCAGCCGCAGGCTGACTGAGGGGGTTGAAACCCACAGCGCCGCGGCTGAAACCCCCTCCACCGCTTCGCGGTCCCCCTCCCCCTGATCGCGCTTCGCGCTGGGGGAGGATCTCGCCCTCGGCGGGCATTCCAAGGTCGTCGCGGATGCGGGTGATGGCGGCTTCGAGCGGGCCGACGAGGAAGGCCTCGAACAGGGCGTCCTCGTCCAGCCGCTCGTCCAGCCGCTCGGCGAGCGACTCGGCGGCCTCCTGCTCGGCCTCGTCGGTGAAGATCTCGCGGGAAAGGGCGGTGCGGATCTGTTCCTTGCGCGCCTCGGTGCGCCGCGCGGCCGCCGTGCGGTCCAGCCGGGCCACTTCGTGGCGCTCGCGGGCGAGCTTGGCCTGCAGCGCGATCGCCAGGCGCACGCTGCGCGTCGCCCGGTGGAAGGCCAGCGCCAGGGCGTCGGCTTCACCCACAGACTTCACCAGCCCAACCTGGGTCTTCAACTCGCGGGCGAAGGCCAGGCCAAGCTCGGCCAGTTCGCGCAAAACGCGATCCTGCTCCTCGGCCGTGGCGTCGCGGTCGGACATGAACAAAACAAGAACATATGGAGCGGCGAAAGTCAAGTTTTTCGCGTTGCTTCAATTCCTCCCCTTCATGGGCAGGGCAATTGCATAGAACTCGGCGTGTCCGGTTAGGCCCCGGCTTTCGCCGGGGCGAGCGGGACTGGATCAGCCGGCTGCAGGCTGCTTCAGCTCCCCGGCCTTCGCCTGGGTGATCGCCGCCTTCAGCGCGCCGATGTCGGCGCCGGGGATCATGGTGTCGCCGACGATGAAGGCCGGCGTCCCTTGCACCTTCAGCTTGGCGGCGAGGGCGCGGATCTCGGCCACCTGCTTTGCGATCTCGGGGGTGTCGGAAGCCTTGCGCACCTGCGACGGGTTGAGGCCGAGGGCGGCGAGCTGGCGGTCGATACCGGCCTCGTCCAGAGGCTTCTCCGCCATCCAGGCCTGGTAGAGCGCCAGGCCGTTGGCCTTGCCGGCCGGGGTCAGCGCCACCTTGGCGGCGGAGTCCGAGGCGGCGCCGAAGATCGGGAACTCCTTGAAGACGAACCGGATGTCCGGGTTCTCCTGGATCAGCTTCAGGACCTGGGGGGCGGCCAGTTTGCAGTAGCCGCAGTTGTAGTCGAAGAACTCGACCACCGTGACCTTGCCGTCGGGATTGGCCACGAAGTCGCGCGGGTCGCGCTCCAGCTCGGCGCGGTAGTGCGGGATGAGCTTGCGCGCGTCGGCCTGGGCCGCAGCGGCCTGGGCCTCGGCCTCGGCCTGCTTCTTGTCCTGCAGCTTGGCCACCGCCTCCTCGATCACCTCGGGATGCTCCAGCAGATAGGCCCGCACGCTCCGGCCGAAGGCGGCCTCGGCGCGGCTGGGCTTGCCGTCGGCGACGGGTTCCGCGGGGTTGTGGCAGGCGGTCAGGGCGGCGGCGAGGGCGGCCACGGCGGCAAGGTTGGTTTTCATGCGGTCCAGATAGCGGCCCGGCGCCGATTTGCGAAGCTCAGCGGATCGAGCCGGTGCGGATCGAGCCTTCCTTGGCCAGATCCTTCAGGTCGTCCTTGCTGGGCTTGGAGACCAGGACGATGTCGGTGGCCCGGCGCCATTCCGGCGAGTTCTTCTCCAGCTTCTCCCGAGCGCGCATGGCGAACACCAGCGCCTGGCGGTTGTCGCCGACGGCGAAGTTGTACTCGGCGGTGGCCAGGCGCGCGAGGCCGTCCCGCCCCTGCTTGTCGTAGGCCTCGGCCAGCAGGCGCCAGGCGACGGCGTTGTCCTCCTCCCGGGTCAGCGCCTTGCGGAGCTCCGTAACGCCCTCCGCCACCTTGGCCTTGTCGTCCAGCGCGATCAGCGTCTGGCCGAGGTTGATGCGCAGCAGCGGCGCGTCGGGCTGGAGCTCCACCGACTTGCGTTGCGGCGCCTCGGCCTCGGGCGCGCGGCCGTATTCGAACAGGATCTGGCCCTTCAGTTCCCAGAGGAAGGGATTGTTCGGCTGCTCGGCCAGCAGGGCGTCGATCAGCTTCAACGCCTTGTCCGGCTCCTTCATCTGGTAGTAGGCGATGGCGCGGGCGTAGCGGGCCGGGTAGGCGGGATCCTTCTCGCCGTACTTCACGATCGCCACCTGCGGGTTCATGAAGCCCTCCAGCTTGGCCTTCATGATCTCGTGCTCGGCGGTCGCCTCGGGCGTATCCACCTGCGAGTAATGCGGCAGCTTCTCCACCCGCAGTCGCAGGGCCTCGATCCGGTCGGACGACAGCGGGTGGTCACGGAAGAAGGCGTAGCGGCGGGCCTCGTCGAACACCTCCTGGTAGCGGAAGTTGTCGAAGAAATCGGCCAGGCCGCGGCCGGAGAGCCCCGCCTTCTCGAGCAAGGTGGCGCCGGCCTGGTCGGCGCGGGACTCCTGTTCGCGGCTGAAGCCGATGGCGCCCAGGGTCCCGAAGTAGCCGGCGCTGCCCACCAGCCCCGCCGCGGCGTCGCCGGAGCCGGCGATGGCGGCCAGCACGCCTAGGCCCATGGTCAGCAGGAAGGGCTTCATGCCGGCGGCGGTCATCTCGCCGGAACGCGCCACGTGGCCGGCCGCCAAGTGGCCCACTTCGTGCGCCATCACCCCCTGCAGCTGGTTGGGCGTCTTGGATTCCATGATCAGGCCTGTGTAGACGGCCATGGTCTTGGGACCGGCGAAGGCGTTCAGCTCCTTCGAGCCGATCAGCAGGATCTGGATGTTCCTGGGGTCGAAGCCGCCGGCCCGCAGGATGGGGTCGGCGTCCTTGTGCAGGATATCCTCGATCTCGGTGTCGCGGATCAGCGACATGCCGCTGTCCTGCTGGGCGAAGGCGGGGAGCGCCTGGACCGCCAGGGTCGCCGTGAGCCCGACGGTCAGCGCCAGGCGGGCGAGAGGACGGAAAGGCGTCATGCTCTGCTCGACAACGGCGGGCGACCGCCGATCACGGGGCGGATCAGGAAAAGGAGCCGCGGTCGCACGAGGCTAGATGTAGCGAGCTCTTGGGCAATTGTAAGGCTCGCCCTGCGCCGGCATGGGCATGATCCATGCCGGCGCATGACGGCTCAGAAATGCGGGTCCCGCGTCACCCGCGCCGCCACCAGCCGCGGCGGGGCGCGGTCGGCGGGGCGGAGATCTCGGCGGGGTCCGGCGCCCGGTCCACGGGCGCCGGAGCGGCTTCGACCAGGGCGGGGGCGGGTTCGGCGACCGGCTCCAGGATTGCGACGGTTTCCGGAACCGCGGCGGGGGCGGGCTCGGGCGCCGTCTCGGACGGGGCGGCGGCTGCGGCGCGCGGCGTACGGGTCCGGCGCGCCCGCGGGGCGGGGGCCGCCTCCACCGGCTCGGCGGGCGCGACGTCGGGCGTCGGCGCCTCGGCGACGGGTTCGGCCGGCGCTGCGGCGTCAGCCTCCACAGTCTCCACAGCGTCTGCAGCTTCTGCAGCGCCACGGCCGCGGCCCCGCGCGCGGCGGCGCCTGGGCTTGTCCTCGGCGGCGGGCAGCTCGACCCAGATATCCTCCTCGCCGCCGGCCGCCGCCGGGGCGGGCATGGGCTGCGGGGCGGGGGCGGACGCCGCGCCCTCGGCGGCGGGGGCCGCCACTATGCGCAGGTCTTCCGCCGGGTCGTACCAGACGAAGGGATCGTCGCCGTAGGGCACCCAGGGCCGGGTCCAGGCGAAGGCCTCTGCGGGACGCGCGTCGTCGCGCATCCGCCGGCCGCCGCGGCGGCCCCTGCGGCGGCGGCGTCCAGCAGCGCCCTCCTCGTCGCCGTCAGCGGCGGCGGCGCGGGGTTCCGCGGGATGGGCGGGCGCCTGCGCCTCGCGCGGTTCGTCGCGCCGGCCTCTACGGCGACGCCGGCCGCGGCTGCGGCCGCCGCCCTCCTCGTCGTCGCCGGCCTCGTCGCGCGCGGGGCGCTCGACGCGCGGGGCGGCCTCGACGATCTCCTCTTCCTCTTCCTCTTCCTCGTCCTCGACGTCCTCGAGATCCTCTTCCGCCTCGTCCAGCTCGTCCTGGTAGTCGTCGGCGGGCTCATAGGGCGCCAGCGGCGCCTGCAGGAAGGCGGCGTGCTCGGCGCGGGTCTCGGTCGAGGTGCGCTCGATGGCGCTGTCGGCGTGCGACAGGGCGTCGTCCACCTGCACGGTCACGAACAGGCCCGAGGCCTGCTGCAGGCGCGCCAGGTGCGGGCGCTTCTCGTTGAGGATGTAGAGCGCCACGGCGCGCGGCGCCTTCAGCGTCGCCTCGCCGCCGCCCTTCAGGGCCTCGATCTCCAGGGCCCGCAGGGCCGAGAGCGCGCTGGATTCCACCGAGCGTACGCGGCCGGTGCCGGCGCAGTGCTCGCAGACGTGGGTGGTGCCCTCCAGCACGCCCGAGCGGCGGCGCTGGCGGCTGATCTCCATCAGGCCGAAGGGACTGATCTTGCCCATCTGCACCCGGGCGCGGTCGTCCTTCAGGCAATCCTTCAGCTTCTTTTCGACGGCGCGGTTGTTCTTGCCCTCGTCCATGTCGATGAAGTCGATGACGATCAGGCCGGCCAGGTCGCGCAGCCGCAGCTGGCGGGCCGCCTCCTCGGCGGCCTCCATGTTGGTCTTCATGGCGGTGGCTTCGATGTTCCGCTCGCGGGTCGAACGCCCCGAGTTGACGTCGACGGCCACCAGGGCCTCGGTCTGGTTGATCACCAGGTAGCCGCCGGACTTCAGCGGCACCACCGGGGAATAGATCTGCGACAGGTGGTCTTCCACCCGGTGCTTGACGAACAGCGGCGTCGGTTCGCGGTAGAGCTGCACCTTCTTGGCCTGGGACGGCATCAGCATGCGCATGAAGTCGCGCGCTTCCTTGAAGCCGTGGTCGCCCTCCACCCAGACACCCTCGATGTCCTTGTCGTAGAGGTCGCGGATGGCCCGTTTGACCAGGTCCTCCTCCTCGTAGATCAGCGCCGGCGCGATGGAGTGCAGGGTGGTCTCGCGGATGTTCTCCCACAGCCGCAGCAGGTATTCGTAGTCGCGCTTGATCTCCGCCTTGGTGCGCTTGGCGCCGGCGGTGCGCACGATCAGGCCCATGCCGGGCGGCACCTCCAGGCTCTGGACGACGCCCTTCAGGCGCTTGCGGTCGGTGGCTGTGGTGATCTTGCGGGAAATCCCGCCCCCTCTGGCGGTGTTGGGCATGAGCACGCCGTAGCGGCCGGCCAGCGACAGGTAGGTGGTGAGCGCCGCGCCCTTGTTGCCGCGCTCTTCCTTGACGACCTGCACGAGCAGGATCTGGCGGCGCTTGATGACTTCCTGGATCTTGTACTGGCGGATCGGCTGGCGGCGGCGGCGCTCGCGGCTCTGCGGCTCCTCGCCGGCATCGTCGCCGCCGAGCACTTCCACCGGGGCAGGCGCCGAGATGCTGTCGACTGGAATCTCCGCAGCCTGTGCTGTCTCCGATTGCGCTTCGGCGGGGGGCTCGGCCGCCGCCTCGGAAGTGACGATTGCTTCGCCGATCGGATCCACGACTGCCGCGGCACCGATCGGTTCCACCGCCACGGCTTCGCCGACCGGCTTCTCGGCAGCGGCGTCGCGGGTTGGCTCAATGGAAGCGGTTTCGCCGTTTGTATCGGCGGCAGCGGTCTCCGCGGGTGCCGGCGCTGCCTCCGTCTCGGTCTTTGCCTCAGTCTCAGTTGCCGGTTCCGGCGATGCCTCGGACGCCACAGGTTCTTCGTGTGCCGCAGGCTCTTCAACGGTCTCGGCGACCGGCGCCTCCTCCAAACGCTCGTTCGTGGCCGCTGCGGCCTCGGCAGCCTCGGCTGCCTCTTCCCGTGCGTCCTCGATGTCCGTCCGGTCGATCCTCTCCGACCTGTTCTCCTGCTCCTCGTCCGCGAGCCGCTGCTGCTCGGCGATCAGCTTCTCCCGATCGGCCACCGGGATCTGGAAATAGTCCGGATGTATTTCCGAGAAGGCGAGGAAGCCGTGGCGGTTGCCGCCGTATTCGACGAAGGCGGCCTGCAGCGAGGGCTCGATGCGGATGACCTTGGCGAGATAGATATTGCCCTTGAGCGGTTTGCGCGAGGCCGTCTCGAAGTCGAATTCGGTAAGCTTGGTTCCATCGACGACGACCACCCGGGTCTCTTCGGGGTGGGAAGCATCGATCAGCATGCGGCGGGCCATTGGCGCGCTCCTCGAGACGTTGGGGACCCGATCCGGCGCGAGCAACCGGCGGCCTTGCCGCCTCTCTGGCGCGAGGGGGACGGTGCGTTTCGACCCGCCGAACGGCCCACTCAATCTGGCCAAGACGGGGAAGCATCGCATCGCCGGACTACAAACGCAGTCCTGCCGACCTCGAGGTTCCTGATAAGTCGTCACCCGGAGCGCGGCCTCCGAAAGGGGCGCTACGACGGCGGCGACTGCTCGCAGACTCAACATACGGTGTTCGGGTGGACCCGACAAACAAAAAGTAGTTCCTTAGAAAATTGATATAAGTCGTTGAAAATGCTATAAAACAAAAATGCTGCGCCGCTCCATCATCGCTCTGCCGCTGATCTTGTCAGCGCCTGGCACGTGGGCGGCGCCGCAGAAAGCACCGATCAAGAAGCCCTTTCCCAAGCCCAAGCTGATCGCGCTCGATCCCGGTCACGGTGGCCGGGATCCCGGTGCGCTGGGCTATAACGGGACCCCGGAAAAGGGCGTCGTCATTGCCGTCGCCCGCGAGCTGCAGAAGCAGCTCCTCGCCGGCAACAGCTATCGCGT
>NZ_DASXYF010000063.1:0-23514 GCF_036502675.1 Phenylobacterium sp. | reverse complement strand
CCGCGCCCGCCGCCTCGAGGATCGCGTCGGCCGCGCCGGGCGGCGGCACGTAGATGACCGTCGCGTTGGCGCCGGTCTTCTTCACCGCCTCCTGTACGGTGTCGAACACCGTGAACCCTTCGTGCACCAGGCCGCCCTTGCCCGGCGTGACGCCGCCAACGACGTTGGTGCCGTACTCGCGCATCTGCTTGGCGTGGAACGTCCCGGCGCCGCCGGTGATGCCCTGAACGATGAGCTTGGTCTGTTTTCCGACGAGGATCGACATGGCTACTTCGCCTCTCCGGCGCGAGCCAGCGCCACGATTTTCTGCGCGCCGTCGGCCATGTCGTTGGCGGTGGTGACCGCCAGCCCCGACTCGGCGAGCATCTTCTTGCCCAGGTCGACGTTGGTGCCCTCGAGCCGCACGACGAGTGGCACCTTGAGCCCGACCTGTTTCACCGCCGCGATCACGCCGGCCGCGATGGTGTCGCACTTCATGATGCCGCCGAAGATGTTGACGAAGATCCCCTTCACGTTGGGGTCGGCGGTGATGATCTTGAACGCCGCGGTCACCTTCTCCTTGGAGGCGCCGCCGCCCACGTCGAGGAAGTTGGCGGGCTCGGCGCCGTAGAGCTTGATGATGTCCATGGTGGCCATGGCCAGGCCCGCGCCGTTGACCATGCAGCCGATGTCGCCATCGAGGGCGATGTACGAGAGATCGTGCTTGGAGGCCTCGATCTCCTTGTCGTCCTCCTCCGAAAGGTCGCGCAGCTCGCGGATCTCCGGGTGGCGGAACAGCGCGTTGTCGTCGAAGGATATCTTGGCGTCGAGCACCCGCAGCTGGCCGTCCTCGGTGACGATCAGCGGGTTGATCTCCAGCATGCTCATGTCCTTGGCGACGAACGCCCGGTAGAGCTGGGAGAGCAGCTTGCCGGCCTGCTTGGCCTGGTCGCTGGAGAGCCCCAGCGCCGCCGACAGCATCAGGCCGTGGTGCGCCCAGTAGCCGGTGGCCGGGTCGATGGAGAAGCTGGCAATCTTCTCCGGGGTGTCGTGCGCCACGTCCTCGATGTTCATGCCGCCCTCGGTGGAGGCGACGACGGAGACGCGGCTGGTCTCGCGGTCGACCAGCAGGGAGAGGTAGAACTCCTTGGCGATGGCCGCGCCTTCCTCGATGTAGAGGCGGCCCACCAGCTTGCCTTTGGGCCCGGTCTGGTGGGTGACCAGCACCCGGCCCAGCATCTCGGCGGCGTTGGACTTCACCTCGTCCACTGACTTGACCACCCGGACCCCGCCCTTGGCGTCGGGGCCGAGGCCTTCGAACCGGCCCTTGCCGCGGCCGCCCGCGTGGATCTGCGACTTCACCACATAGACCGGGCCGGGCAGCTTCCTGGCCGCCTCCGCCGCTTCGTCGGGGGTGAAGGCGGCGAAGCCGCGGGGGACCGCCACGCCGAACTCAGCGAGAATGGCTTTGGCTTGATGCTCGTGGATGTTCATGGAGCCGGCGTGCTTTTGGGGAGACCGCCGCGCCGTTGCGGCAAGTGGCCGGGGTTATAGGCGCCCCAATGCAGCGTGGCAACCGCCCGGGCGCAGACGCCTGACGCTGGGTTACGCGTGGCTGGTCCCGCTTGCAAAACGGCGCAGTCCGGCCTGCGCCGTTCGGTCGCAGCCTCCGCGTGTCGCGACGGTGGACGAACCGGCGCCGTTCAGCCTCAATTCAGCTTTCGCCGGCCAAGCTCGTTGTCGCGAAAAGCCAAGCTTCACCAAGGACTTGGTTAACGGAAATCACCCCAAGGAGGCTCATGGACCAAGACCGCCCCGAAGCTTCGCCGCGCGCGCCGTCGTCGCTGGTCAGCGCGCCGGACCGTGGATTGCTCGGCGGCTGGGGGTTGCTGGGCGCCGGTGTGGTCGGGGCCTGCGCGCTGGGGGTGGCGGCCGGGGTCTGGGCGCGGCCGGGCCACGAGGAGGCCGTGCTGCGGCGCGCCGACGCCAAGGCCGCCCTGGGGGCCGAGGCCCCGCGCCGGATCCGCATCCTGGTCGACGAGGTCTCGCCGGCGTCCGTCCCCGAGCCGCTGGTGCAGATCGCCGCCGCGCCGGCGCCCGTGACGCTGGGTCGCCCGGCCCCGGCGCCGGCCGCAGCGCCCGAGCCGCCGCTGGAGGCGCCGCCCACGCCCACGGAGCCGCCTCCGATCGCCGCGCCGCCGATGCCGAAGGCGATCCCTGTGAAGGCGCAGCCGGCGCCTAAGCCTCCGGCTGCGAGGCCGGTGGCTATCAGGACGCCGCCCGCGCCCGCCAAGCCGCCGCTGAAGGCGACGCCGGTGAAGACCAGGCCCAAGCCCGCCGCGCCGCCGGCGAAGCTCATGCGGGCGAAGGCGGTCGCGCCGAAGGCCGCGAGGCCGAAGCCGACGCCGGTGAAGGCGCTGTCCGGGCCGGCTGCCGCCAAGACCCTCAAGGTCAAACTTCCCAAGGCCGAACCGCCGCCCGCCGGGCTGGTGAAGGCCGCGGCGAAGCAGACGGCTGAGCCCAGGGTGAAGCCCGCCGCGAAGGGCAAGCCCGCGGCTCCGCCGGTGGTCGGCAAGGCGATCCTCGTCAAGACGCCGGTCAAGGCCGCGCCGAAACCGCCGCCGGTGGCGGTCGCCAAGGCCGCGCCGCCCAGGCTGCAGCTCGCGGTGGCCAAGGCGGCGTCGGCGCGGGCGACGCCGCTGGCCCTGGCCCTGGCGCGGGGGCCGGCCGGCACGCTCGACCTGCAGCTCGCCGCCCTGCGCGCCGAGCCGCTGAAGCCGAAGGCCCCGGTCCCGGCCGCGCAGCCGAAGCCCGCCGCCGAGCCGGCCCGCGGCGCGGCGCGGGCGGGTTGTGCGGCGCAGAGCCGGGCCGAAGCGCTGCTTTGCGCCGACCCGCGCCTGGCGGCGGCCGACCGGCGGCTGGAGCGAGCCTACCGCCAGGCGGAGGCGGCCGGCGTCTCGCCCGGGCGGCTGCGGCGGCAGCAGGACCGCTGGCGGGCGGCCCGCGACGCGGCGGCGGAAGAAGCGCCCTGGGCGGTCGCCCGGGTCTATGACGCCCGCATCGCCGAGCTGGAGACCGAGGCCGACCGGGCGCAGGACGACGAGCCCTAGGCGGGAGCTTCGCGCTTGCAACGTCCGGGTGGGCGAGGGATTTGGCTGGGAGCGAAGGAGACGAACGCGTGACGCCGAGCGACCGCTTCGACCAGCCGATGCCGCGGCCGGACCGGCCCGCGCCCCCGCCGCCGCGTCCGCCGGACGCGCCGCCGCGCGGGCGCCGGTCGCTGCTGGTCCCGGGAATCCTCGTGGCGCTGGCCGTCGGCGCGGGCCTGGCCTATCTGGCGCTGCCGGCGCTCGGCATGGATCCCGATCCGCAGCCTTCAGGGACCGGCCAGATGAAGATCCTGGTCAATCCGGAGAAGCCGCCGCGGCCGGTGAAGTCCTCGGGCCCGCCGATGGAGGTGCTGGCGCCCGGCATGGCCGAGTCCGCCGCCCCGCCGCCGCCCGCCCTGCCGGTCCCGCCGCCGACCGAGACGCAGGGGGAAACCGCCGCGCCGCCGCCCACCGAGATGGCGACCGCGGCGGAGCCCCGGCCCAGCTTCGACTGCGCCAAGGCGTCCAGCCTCGCCCAGGACATGGTCTGCGGCGACGTGGGCCTGGCCGCCGCCGACCGGCGGATGGCCCGGGCCTACCAGCGGGCCCTGGCGTCCGGGGTTCCGCCGCAGGATCTCCGCGACGAGCAGGCCGACTGGCGGGAAATCCGCGAGGACGCCGCCCAGCGCTCCGCCACGGCGCTCGCCCAGGTCTACGCCCAGCGCATCCAGGAACTGGATGACATGGCGGCGGGCGAGTAGACCTGCCGCAGACTCAGCTCAGCATATCCTTCACGGTGTCGCGTTCGGCCACCAGCTCGTCGTTGGTGATGGCGATCTTCGACCTGGCGAACTCGTCCATCTGGTATGACGTGACTACCTCGTACCCTGTCGCGGTGGACCTGACCGGCATGCCCGCCCAGACGCCTTGCGCGAAGCCGTAGCGGCCGTTGCTGGGAATGGCCACGGAGTGGACCGTCCCGGGCGTCGTCAGGTCGCGAACATGGTCGATCAGGGCGTTGGCCGCCGAAGCCGCTGAACTCTGGCCGCGGGCGTCGATAATTGCGGCGCCGCGCTTGCCGACGGTGGGCAGGTACTCGTTCTTCAGCCAGGCGTCGTCGCCGATCACCTCCGCGGCTGGCTTGCCCCCAATCTTGGCGTGGGTGAAGTCGGCGAACATGGTCGGCGAGTGGTTGCCGTAGATGAAGAGCTCGGAGACGTCGGTGATCGACACCCCGGCCTTCTTCGCGAGCTGGGCGCGGCCGCGGTTCTCGTCCAGACGCACCATGGCGGTGAACCGCTCGGCCGGCAGCCGCCTGGCCTGGGAGGCGGCGATCATGCAGTTGGTGTTGCAGGGGTTGCCGACCACGGCGATGCGGGCGTCGTCGGCGGCCACGGCGTCGATCGCCTTGCCCTGGGCGATGAAGATCCTGCCATTGTCCTTCAGGAGGTCGGCGCGCTCCATGCCCGGGCCGCGCGGCTTGGAGCCGACCAGCAGGCACCAGCTTGCGTCTTTGAAGGCGACGTTGGCGTCGTCGGTGAGCACCATGTCCTGCAGCAACGGGAAGGCGCAGTCCTCCAGCTCCATGGCCACGCCTTTCAGCGCCTTCTGCGGACCTTCGGCCGGAATCTCCAGGAGCTGCAGGATGAGCGGCTGGTCCTTGCCGAACATCTCGCCCGAGGCGATGCGGAAAAGGAGGGCGTAGCCGATGTTGCCGGCGGCGCCGGTGACCGCCACGCGGATCGCCTTCTTGATGCTCATGGTGCTGCTCCGAACGTGATGCGGGCGGCCTGCGGGCCAAGTCGCCGGGTGCGTAGCCAACTTGGCGCCCTGCCGCAATGCCACATAGCTTCCTATACGCCTGCGGACGTGGTCATGGTGCAGGACATGTTCATTCTCGACGCGGCTTTCGAGGCCACATCCGTCTTTCTGACGGATCTTTCACTGTGCCAGGCGCGGCTGCAGGACGACGCGCGGTTTCCCTGGCTGGTGCTGATCCCCCGGACGGCGGGCGCGCGGGAGCTGGAGGATCTTCCGGCCGACGACCGGGCCCGGCTGATGGAGGAAGCGGTGCTGGCCGGCGCCGCCGTCCGGGCCGTGGGGCGGGCGCTGGGGCGGCCGGTGCAGAAGCTGAACGTCGGCGCCCTGGGCAATCTGACGCCGCAGTTGCACCTGCATGTGGTGGGCCGCCGCGCGGACGACCCGGCCTGGCCGGGGCCGGTGTGGGGCGCCGGCGCGGCGGAGGCGTACGGCGAGGCGGCGCTGGCCCCGGTCATGGCGGCGGCGCGGGACGCATTGGGGATTTGAACGCCCTCTCCATGGCGGGCAGGGGAAGGCGGGCGTTCATTTCCGTCTCAGCGTCACCGTCCGCCGTTCGCCGCCGTCGGTGAACTCGCCGGCCCACCGGCCGTCGAGGCCGGCGGCCAGGGTGGCGACGGCCGGTTCGCGGCCGTGGGGAAAGAAGCGCAGGGTGAGCTGGCCGCCGTAGCGCTGGATGTCGTCGACGAAGCCCGAGGCGTTCAGCGCGCCGGCGCGGCGCAGGTCGCGCCAGGCGCCTTCCAGCGCGCCGCTGGAACGGTCGACCAGTTCGAGGGAATAGAGGTCGCCGCCGCCGTCGGCCGAGAGCACCCAGCTGCCGTCCAGCGGTCCTTGCAACCCCTGCGCCGAGGAGAATGAGGCGCGCAGGCGCTGCTCGTAGCCCACCTCGACCGCGCTCGGCGGACCCTCCGGCGTCTTGCCGAGTTCGTCGATATGCACGGGCGTCCCGGCCGTGCCGGGCCTCGGCCTCGGCAGGGACGCGATCGCCTGGCCCGGCGGGCGGGCCGGAAAGGGCGGATAGGACGCCGCGCTGGCCATAGAGGGCGTCGGCGTCGGCGGCCGGGCGTATTCCAGCGGCGTCGTCGGGGCCGGCGGCGGAGCGGCGGCCAGCGCCGGCGCCGCGCCGCCGGGCTGGGCGGCGGATTGCGGGGCGGCTTCGGCGGCCTCCTCGTCCTCGTACTGGGGTTCGGCGGGCGGGGGCGGCTGAGCGGCGGGGGCCGGCGCGGCCTCCTGGTCGAGAAGGGCGCCGATGGAGTCGGTCTGGGCCTGGACGGCGCCGGCGGCGACGAGCACGAAGGCCGCGGTGGCGGCCTCTCGGAGCATGCGTCGCAGGCGGGCGGTCATGGGTCGTTGGTCTCGTGGCCGGCGATCGCCTCGGCCACGGCGATCAGCCGCCGCGCTTCGGCCAGGTGCAGACGCTCCACCATGCGCCCCTCCACCCTGACGACGCCCTTAGCGCCATTCTCCGGCAAGTTGAAGGCTTCCACGATGGTCCGCGCCCAGGCGATGTCGTCCGGCGCGGGCGAGAAGGCGGCGTTGGCGGCCTCGATCTGGCTGGGGTGGATCAGGCTCTTGCCGTCGAAGCCGAAGTCGGCCCCTTGCGCGCACTGCCGCGCCAGGCCCTCGGCGTCGCCGATGTCGTTGTAGACCCCGTCGATCACCGCCAGCCCATGGGCCCGTGCGGCGGCCACCGCGAGGCTCAGCGGACCCGCCAGCGGCGCGCGCAGGACGCCCGGGCGGCAGCGCATCTCCTTGGCCAGGTCGTTGGTCCCGATCACCCAGGCTTCCAGCCGCTGCGAGGCGGCCGCCCCGGCGATGGCGTCGAGCCGGAAGATCGAGGCGCAGGTCTCGATCATCGCCCACAGGCGAGGCCGTCCCCAAAGGCCGGCCTCGTAGGCCGCCACGTCCTCCGGCGTGCTCACCTTGGGGACCAGGACGGCGTCGGGCTGGGCGGCGACGGCGGCGGCCAGGTCCTGGGCGCCCCAGGGGGTGTCGCGGCCGTTCACGCGGATGACCACCTCGCGCCCGCCGAAGCCGCCGGCCTGCACGGCGGCCACCGCCAGGTCGCGGGCCTCGGTCTTGGCGTCGGGGGCGACCGCATCCTCCAGGTCGAGGATCACTACGTCGCAGGGCAGGCTGCGGGCCTTCTCCACGGCGCGCGTGGCGCCGGCCGGCATGTAGAGGACGCTGCGGCGGGGCCGGACGTTCAACGGATCGCCTAGGTTCATGTTGCTTCGCACGGACTCTTAGCGGTTAGAATAGGGGCATGACCACCCGATACGACGAAGGCGCCTGCAACGTCATGGGCGGGGAGCTGCAGATGTGCTCCGCCTCGCCGATGACCGGTTTTTTCCGCAACGGCTGCTGCGAGACCGGGCCGCACGATCTCGGCATGCATACCGTCTGCGTGGTGATGACCGCGGAGTTCCTGGCCTATTCCAAATCGGTGGGCAACGACCTGTCGACGCCGGTCCCGGAGTACGGCTTCCAGGGCCTGAAGCCCGGCGACCGCTGGTGCCTCTGCGCGCCGCGCTGGAAGGAGGCGCTGGACGCGGGGGCGGCGCCGCGGGTGGTTCTGGAGGCGACGCATGAGGAAACCCTCGCCATCGTGCCCCTGGGCGTGCTGAAGGACTACGCGGTCGAAGCGTGACGGTTGTGGCGGGGCGGCGGTCTCTATAGGTAGGCGCTTCCACCTGCCGCACCTTGAGGATCCGGCCGCATGAGCGAGTCCGAGAAACGCACCTTCACCGACGCCGAGGCGCTGTACTTCCACCAGCACCCCACGCCCGGCAAGATCGCCATCCAGCCCACCAAGCCGATGGCCACCCAGCGCGACCTGTCGCTGGCCTATTCGCCCGGCGTGGCCGTGCCGGTGCTGGCCATCGCCGAGGACCCGGACAAGGCCTACGACTACACCTCCAAGGGCAACCTGGTGGCGGTGATCTCCAACGGCACCGCGATCCTCGGCCTGGGCAACCTGGGCGCCCTGGCGTCGAAGCCGGTGATGGAAGGCAAGAGCGTGCTCTTCAAGCGCTTCGCCGACGTGGATTCCATCGACATCGAGGTCTTGGCCACCGATCCGGACGAGATCATCACGGTGGTCAAGAACATCGGCGTGACCTTCGGCGGCATCAACCTGGAGGACATCAAGAGCCCCGAGTGCTTCCGCATCGAGACCGAGCTGCAGGAGCTGCTGGACATCCCGGTGTTCCACGACGACCAGCACGGCACGGCGATCATCTCGGCGGCCGGGCTGATCAACGCCTGCGCCATCACCGGGCGCGACATCAAGGACGTGAAGGTGGTGTTGAACGGCGCCGGCGCGGCGGGCATCGCCACGCTGGATCTGATCAAGGCCATGGGCGTGCGCCACGAGAACGTCATCGCCGTGGACTCCAAGGGGGTGATCTACCGCGGCCGCCCGAACGACATGACCCAGTGGAAGAGCGCGCACGCGGTGGAGACGGACACCCGCACGCTCGCCGAGGCGCTGGTGGGCGCCGATGTGTTCGTCGGCCTGTCCGTGAAGGGCGCGGTCACCCAGGAAATGGTGAAGACCATGGCCCCGAAGCCGATCATCTTCGCCATGGCCAACCCGGACCCGGAAATCACCCCGGAGGACGTGCACGCCGTGCGCCCCGACGCCATCGTGGCCACCGGCCGGTCCGACTACGCCAACCAGGTGAACAACGTCCTGGGCTTCCCCTACATCTTCCGCGGCGCCCTCGACGTGCGCGCCCGGCGGGTGAACATGGAGATGAAGATCGCCTGCGCCAACGCCCTGGCCCAGCTGGCCCGCGAGGACGTGCCCGACGAGGTGGCGGCGGCCTACCACGGCACACAGCTGAAGTTCGGGCCGGAATATATCATCCCATCCCCGTTCGATCCGCGGCTGATCTCCTACATTCCGCCGTTCGTGGCCCAGGCGGCCATGGACACCGGCGTGGCCCGCCGGCCGATCGCCGACATGGACGTCTACCGCGCCTCGCTGGCCCAGCGGCTCGATCCCACGGCCGGCTTCCTGCAGAAGCTGCAGGGCTCGGTGCTGTCGGCGCCCCGCAAGCGGGTGGTGTTCGCCGAGGGCGAGGAGCCCAGCGTGATCCGTGCGGCCTACGCCTTCCAGAGCGCCGGCCTGGGCGATGCGGTGCTGATCGGCCGCGAGGAACTGGTGCATGAGAACATGCACCTGGTCGGGCTGGTCCCGGCCGACGCCAAGCTCGAGATCATCAATGCGCGGCTGTCGCACTGGAACCCGGAGTTCACCGACTTCCTCTACGCCCGCCTGCAGCGCCAGGGCTACCTGCTGCGCGACGTACACCGGCTGATCAACCAGGACCGCAACTCCTTCGGCGCCTGCATGGTGGCGCTGGGCCACGCCGACGCCATGGTCACCGGCGTGACCCGCGCCTACGACCAGGTGCTGGACGAGGTGCTGCGGGTGATCGACCCGGAGCCGCAGGGACGGGTCATGGGCATGTCGGTGGTGCTGGCCAAGGGACACACCCTGTTCATCGCCGACACCAACGTCACCGAGCTGCCCGAAGCCGACGAACTGGTGGAGATCGCCTTGCAGGCCGCCAAGGCGGTGCGCGAGCTGGGCTATACGCCCAGGGTGGCGTTCCTCTCCTATTCCACCTTCGGCAACCCCATGGGCGAGCGCTCGGAGAAGGTGCGCGACGCGGTGGCCATGCTGGACGAGATGGACGGCCTCGACTTCGAGTACGAGGGCGAGATGCCGCCGGAGCTGGCGCTGGACCCCGCGCGGCGGGTGAACTTCCCGTTCATGCGCCTGACCGGGCCAGCCAACGTGCTGATCATGCCGGCGGTGCACTCGGCGACCATCTCCACCCAGCTCGTGCAGGCGCTGGGCGGGGCGACGGTGATCGGGCCGCTGCTGCTCGGCCTGTCGAAGTCGGTGCAGATCTGCCCGCTGTCGGCCTCGGTCTCGCGTATCCTGCACATGGCGACGGTGGCCGCCCACGAAAGCCCGGCCGTGGAGGCGGAGGCGTGACGCCGCCGCGGGCGCCCGTTCCGATCTGAGGATTGCGCGCGTTCGGGGGCGTAGCGATCCCGCGTCAGTCCCCGGCAAGGAGCGCGCGCCATGACCGCCGATGTCAGCCTGGGCGTTGACTTCGGCACCACCAACACGGTGGTCGCCATGGCAGGTCCCCAGGGGGCGGCCGAGCTGGTGCGGTTCGCAGCCCCGGTGGCGGAGACCTTCGCCTTCCGCTCGGCCCTGGCCTTCCAGGCCCCGCCCGAGCGGCCCTCCGACCGCACGGTGGAGGCAGGCCCCTGGGCTGTCGAGGCCTATGCGGAGGACCCGGGGGAAACCCGCTTCATCCAGTCGTTCAAGACCTTCGCGGCCAGCGGGTCGTTCAGCGAGACCCAGATCCTGGGGCGCCGCTACCGATTCGAAGACATGCTCTCGGCCTTCCTGCTGAAGATGCGCGACCGTGCTGGGGCGACCATGGCCGAGCTGCCGCGGCGGGTGATCGTCGGCCGGCCGGTGACCTTCGCGGGCACCGCGCCCGACGCCGCGCTGGCCCTGCAGCGCTACGAGACCGCCTTCGCGCGGATGGGCTTCGAGGAGATCCTCTACGCCTATGAGCCGGTGGGTGCGGCCTTCTTCTTCGCCCGGGCGCTCACCGGGGACGCCACCGTGCTGGTCGGCGACTTCGGCGGGGGCACCAGCGACTTTTCGATCATCCGTTTCGAGCACCGCGGCGGCGAGATGGTCTCCGCACCCCTGGGCCGGTCGGGGGTGGGGGTGGCCGGCGACGCCTTCGACTACCGGATCATCGACAACCTGGTCTCGCCGCAGCTCGGCAAAGGGTCGAGCTACACCGCGTTCGGCAAGGCCCTGCCCATCCCCAATCGTTACTATTCGACCTTCGCACGCTGGGACCAGCTCGCTCTGATGCGCGCCTCGCGCGACATGCGCGAGATCCGCCGCCTGGTGCGCGACGCCGTGGAGCCGGAGAAGATCGCCCGCCTGGTGGAGGTGCTGGACGAGAACCTCGGCTACCCGCTGTACCAGGCCGTATCCCACCTGAAGGAGACGCTGTCGCGGGAGACCCAGGCGGAGTTCCGCTTCCAGGCCGCCGGCGTCGACATCCGCCGGGCGGTGGCGCGCGAGACGTTCGAAGGCTGGATCGCGCCGGAGCTGGCGGCCATCGAGGCGGCGGTCGATGCGGCGCTGGCCGACGCGGGGCTCGCGGCGCGCTCGATCGACCGGGTGTTCCTGACCGGCGGCTCCTCGCTGGTGCCCGCGGTGCGGCGGATCTTCACCCAGCGGTTCGATCCCGCGCGGATCGAGAGCGGCAACGAGCTGGAGTCCATCGCCTCGGGCCTGGCGCTGATCGGCCGGGAGCGCGACCTGGCGCGCTGGACGACGCGGGCCTAGGCCCCGGCTACTCCGCCTTGCGCAGGCTCGGCGCATCGAGGTCCAGGTCGTCGATGGGGATCACCTCCAGGGACGGGACGCGGGCCTTCAGCGGCGCTGCGAAGGCTTTGGCGTCGCCCACGACGATGACGCTGGCGGCGTCGGGGGTCAGCACGCGGGCGGCGTAGGCCTGGACGTCGGCGGCGCTGACCGCCTCCACCTTGCCGGTGTAGCGGCCCACCTCGTCCAGCGGCACGCCATAGAGCGCCAGGTCGCCCAGGATGCCGGCCAGGCCGCCGGTGGTGGCGAACTGGCGGCCGTAGCCGCCCACCAGCACCGACTTGCGCGCCTTCAGCTCCTCGGGACCGGCGGGCTCGCGGGCGAGCCTGGCCATCTCGGCGCGGATCAGGTCCAGCACCTCCGGCGCGGACTCGTTCTTGGTCTGAGCCCGGGCGGTGAAGGCGCCGGTGGTGCGCCGGGCCGTGAGGCTGGAGGCCGCGCCGTAGCTCAGGCCGCGCTTCACCCGGATCTCGGCGTTCAGCCGGGCGGAATAGCCGCCGCCCAGCACGGAGTTGGCCACCAGGCCGGGATAGTAGGCCGGATCGCTGCGCGGGGTGGCCGTGCGCACCACGGTCACCGCCGCCTGGCCGGAGCCCGGGATGTCGATGGCGACGGCGCGGGGCGGCGCCTTGGGGGCGATCTCCGGCGGTTGCGGCGGGGCGGACGCCGGGTTCTTCCAGTCGCCGAACGCCTGCTGCGCCAGGGCGAAGCCCTGGTCGGCGGTGATGTCGCCGGTCAGCACCAGGACGGCGTTGTCCGGCCGGAAGTAGCCGGCGTGGATCTGCGCCAGGTCGGAGCTGTCGATCCGGGCCAGCGACGTCGGCGTGCCGGTGGGCGTGTGGCCGAAGGGCGTGCCGGCGTAGAGCACCGGGGCGGAGACGAAGCCCGCCACCGAGCCCGGCTCGCGCATCGACACCTGCAGCCCGTCGAGGGCCAGCTGGCGCTGGCGGTCCAGCTCGTCCGAGGCGAAGGCGGGGTTGCGGGCCACGTCGGCCATGAGCGCCACCGCCGCCGGCAGCTTGTCGGGCATGACGTTCAGCGTGACCGACGAGGACTCCAGGTCGGCGCTGGCGTCCAGCGTGGCGCCGAGCGCCTCCACCTGCCGGGCGATCTGCTGCGCCGTGCGGGTCTTGGTGCCCTCGGTGAGCATCTCGGCAGTCATCCCCGTGGCGCCCGCAAGGCCTGGCGGGTCGGCCCAGGCGCCGGTCCTGACGGTGAGGTCGGCGGTGACCAGCGGCAGGTCGCTGGAGCGGGCGACGATCACCCGCAGGCCGTTGCCCAACACTTTCTCGGCGGGCTTGGGCGGCGCCGAGGCCACGGGATCGCCGATCGGCGGCGGGGCCTGGCGCGCGCCTTCGGGGGCCAGGACCGAGATCGGACCGGTATAGCGGGCGCTGACTTTCGGCGGCGGCGGGGCCTTGGCCTCGACGACGCCCGCCGGCCGCAGGCTGTCGGGGCGGTAGCGGATGACCATCCGCCGGTCGTCGGCCAGGTACTTCCGGGCGACCCGCTGCACGTCGGCGGCGGTGACCGCCTGCAGGTCGGCGAGCTCGGTGTTGGCCCGGGCGGCGTCGCCCTCGATGCGCAGGGCGTAGCCCAGCGCGAAGGCGCGGCCGTCGATGGTCTCGCGCTCGCGCAGCTTGCCGGCGACCAGCTCGTTCTTGGCTTCGTCCAGCTCGGCGGCCGAAGGCGGGGCGTCGCGCAGCCGCTTCACCTCGGCCAGCAGGGCCTTCTCGCCCTCGGCCAGGTCATGGCCGCTGGCCATCACCGCGCCCACCATGAAATTGCCTGGCTGCTGCGGCAGGTCGGCGTTGGAGAACACCTGGGTGGCGACCTGCTGGCTGTAGACCAGGCGGTCGTAGAGCCGGGACGACTTGCCGGCCGAAAGGATGGCGTCCAGCACCTTCAGGGCCGGGGCGTCCGGGTCGGAGGCCTTGGGCCCCAGCCAGGTGATCGCCAGCGCCGGCAGCGGCACGGTGGGGCCGTAGCCGTCATAGACCCCGGGCCCTTTCCGCGGCGGCTCCGCGGCGGTGACGCGGCGGATCGGCTCTGCGGGGTCCTTCAGGGGTCCGAAATACCGGTCGATCCAGGCGTCGACCTGCGCCTCGTCCAGGTTGCCGGCCACGACCAGGGCGGCGTTGTCGGGGCGGTAGTAGGCGGCGTGGAACGCGCGCACGTCGTCGAGGGTGGCGGCGTCCAGCTCCTCGATCGAGCCGATGCCCGGCCGGTGGTAGGGATGGGCGGCGTAGGTCGCCTGGGGGATCATCAGGGTGAACAGCCGACCGTAGGGGTCGGCCAGCACCCGCTGGCGCAGCTCCTCCTTCAC
Source organism: Phenylobacterium sp. (assembly GCF_036502675.1). GTDB lineage: Bacteria > Pseudomonadota > Alphaproteobacteria > Caulobacterales > Caulobacteraceae > Phenylobacterium. The sequence continues at coordinate 9,860 of NZ_DASXYF010000063.1, read as the reverse complement.
CACGTCGCGCTCGGACTTGAAGTTGGCCTCGTCGACGACGAGGGCGCCCATCCGCTCGGCCTCCACCCAGATCAGCCGCTGCAGGTGGTTGGCCGGCGCCACCTCGTAGTAGTTGGTGAAGTCGTCGTAGGTGGAGGCGTTGTTGAAGCCGCCCACATCCTCGGTGAAGCGGTCGATGCTCTCGGCCGGGAAGTCCCGGGTGGCCTTGAACATCATGTGCTCGAACAGGTGCGCGAAGCCGGAGCGGCCCTGCGGGTCGTCCTTGGAGCCCACGCCGTACCAGACCTGGACGGTGACGTTGGGGGTGGTCCTGTCCGGCGAGATGTAGACCTCGAGCCCGTTGGGCAGGGTGCGGTGGCTGTAGACGATCGGCGGGACCACCGAGGCCGGTCCCGCGGCCAGGGCCCGGGCGGCGAGGCCCAGGCTGACGAAGGCGAGGGCGGCGCAGGCGGCGTGGCGGAGCATGGAGGCGTTCCGAATGAAGCGGCGCCTGTCCTTAGCACCGGGCGTCGGGGAGGGAAGTTACGGGATTGTCATGGGTTGGCCACATCAGGACTGCGGACGCCGCGAACCCACCGGCAAACCGTAGACAACCCTTAAGGCGATAAGCGGGGTTCGGGGTGGAAACAGCGGTTCGGTGGTCGGAAGAGATACTAGCTGAATCAATTATTTGTATGAGTTCCGGTGCATTGTGGGCGGCTAACAGGCGGATACTTTTCGGGCTCTATCACGGCGGTGGTGCGGGGCTGTGCATTGGCGCCCGCGATACAGGAGACGTCTGTCGGACGAACGGACAACCGTCTTGTGAAGCATAACCCAGGCGACGTTTTACAACAAGAACACAAAGGGAACAAAAGGTCGCTCTCCCATCTCCCCGGAGGGGGAAAGGGAGTCGTCTCGGCGCTCACTCCCCGCTCGGCAGCGCATCCCCCCAGTCCAGCCGCCGGGCCACGGCGTAGGCGGGCTTGTCGCGGCGGGGGGAGAAGGCGGCTTCGGCGCCGGCCGGGGTGCAGAGCTTCAGGGTGATCCCGGGCTTGGCGGCCCTGGGCGGGGCCAACACGCGGGGCGTGCGCGGCGCCGCGGCGACGCCCGGCCGGGCGGCCAGCAGGTAGGCGTACTTCTCGTCCTCGAAGGCCAGCGCCGCGCCCTTGGCCAGGCGGTGGTCGCGGCTGCGGGGCAGGCGCTGGACGAAGTGGCACCAGTCGGGCGCCTTCATCGGGCAGGCGGCGTCGTGCGGGCAGGGGGCGAGGACCGTCGCCCCTGCGGCGACGAGCTGCGTGCGCGCCGCCCGCAGGCGCTCGAACCCCGCGGGCGTGCCGGGCTCGACGAGCGCCAGCACGCCCTGGCAGGCGGCCCAGAGGCGCTCGACCACGCCGGCCTGGGCCGTGGCGGGGATCTCGGCCAGGACGTAGCTGGCGCTCACCAGGTCGGCGGCGGGCAGGGGATCGGCGCCGGACAGCTCGGCGCGGCGCAGCTCCGCCGCCGCGAGCGCGGCGGGCCCATCGGCGGCCAGCCTGCGGGCGAGGTCGAGGAACGGCCGGCTGGCGTCGAGCTGGGCGACCCGGACGATCCCGGGCCACGCCGCCACCGCCGCCCAGGCCGTGCCGCCGGGGCCGGCGCCGGCGTCGGTGAGGCGGGCGGGGGCGAAGCCCGGGGCCATCCGCCGCGCCTCGGCGAACACCGCGGCGCAGGCGGCGTAGGTGGCCGGCAGGCGAGCCAGGGCATAGGCGAGCGCATCGTCCGGCTGGGTTACGGCCCGCGCGGAGGTTCCGCCCGCCCGATAGGCCTCGGAGATCCTCGCCGCCCGTTCGGCCAGCCCACGGCGGGAGACGCCGGCCAGCTCGCGGTCGATCGCCGCGCGCAGGGCGGCCGGAGGCTCGACGCTCAGCCGCGCGCTCCGCGGTTCTTCACCAGGTCGTCGACCACCCACGGCTCGGCCAGGGTGGAGGTGTCGCCCAGGTTCGACAGGTCGTCCTCGGCGATCTTGCGCAGGATGCGGCGCATGATCTTGCCCGAGCGGGTCTTCGGCAGGCCCGGGGCGAACTGCACCACGTCGGGGGCGGCGAAGGGTCCGATCTCCCGGCGGACCCAGCCCTTCAGCTCCGCTATCAGGATGTCGGTCTCCTCGACGCCGGCCTTCAGCGTCACGAAGCAGTAGATGCCCTGGCCCTTGATCTCGTGGGGGAAGCCGACCACCGCGGCCTCGGCCACGTTCGCGTTGGCCACCAGGGCGCTCTCGATCTCGGCGGTGCCGAGGCGGTGGCCGGAGACGTTGATCACGTCGTCCACCCGGCCGGTGATCCAGTAGTAGCCGTCCTCGTCGCGCCGGCAGCCGTCGCCGGTGAAATACTTGCCGGCGTAGGTGGCGAAATAAGTGGAGACGAAGCGTTCGTGGTCGCCGTAGACCGTGCGCATCTGGCCGGGCCACGAGTCGGTGATGCAAAGGTTGCCGCTGACGGCGCCGGCGAGCGCCTTGCCGTCGGCGTCGACCAGCTGGAACTTCACGCCAGGCAGCGGCTTGGCGCAGGAGCCGGGCTTCAGCGGCGTGGCGCCCGGCAGCGGCGAGGCCAGGCACGCGCCGGTCTCGGTCTGCCAATAGGTGTCGACGATCGGGCAGCGGCCGTCGCCGACCACCCGGTGGTACCAGAGCCAGGCCTCGGGGTTGATCGGCTCGCCCACGGTGCCCAGCAGGCGCAGCGAGGCGCGCGAGGTGCGCTTCACCGGTTCGTCGCCGTCGCGCATCAGGGCCCGGATGGCGGTGGGGGCGGTGTAGAAGATCTCCACCTTGTGCTTGTCGACCACCTCCCAGCACCGGGAGTTGGTGGGGTAGTTGGGCACGCCTTCGAACATCACCGTGGTGGCCGCGTTGGCCAGCGGGCCGTAGACCACATAGGAGTGGCCGGTGACCCAGCCGATGTCGGCGGTGCACCAGAAGACCTCGCCCGGCCGGTAGTCGAACACCAGCTCATGGGTGTGCGAGGCCCAGGCCAGGTAGCCGCCGGTGGTGTGCAGCACGCCCTTGGGCTTTCCCGTGGAGCCCGAGGTGTAGAGGATGAACAGCGGGTCTTCGGCGTTCATCGGCTCGGGGTCGCAGCGGCCCGACACCGCGGCCTTGAGGTCGCTGTAGTAGGCGTCGCGGCCCGGGGTCATCGGCACCTCGGCCCTGGTGCGGCGCACGACGATCACGTCCGTCACGCCGGGACACGCCTTCAGCGCCTCGTCGACATTGGCCTTCAGGGGCACGATCTTGCCGCCGCGCACCCCCTGGTCGGCGGTGATCACCAGCCTGGAGTCGCAGTCCTGGATGCGGCCGGCCAGGCTGTCGGGGGAGAAGCCGCCGAACACCACCGAATGCACCGCCCCGATCCGCGCGCAGGCCAGCATGGCCGCCGCCGCCGCGGGGATCATCGGCAGGTAGATGGTGACCCGGTCGCCCTTCCCGACCCCCTTGGCCTTCAGCACATTGGCCATGCGGCAGGTCTCGGCCAGCAGCTGGGCGTAGGTGAGCGTGTCGTAGACCTGGGGGTCGTCGCTCTCCCAGATGATGGCGATCTGGTCGGCGCGGGCCGGCAGGTGGCGGTCCAGGCAGTTGACCGACACGTTCAGCACCCCGTCGGCGAACCAGCGGATGCGGAAGTCCTTGGCGTCGAACGATGCGTCCTTCACCTGGGTGAACGGCCGGATCCAGTCGAGCCGCTGGCCGATCCTGCGCCAGTAGCTCTCCGGATCGGCCTCCACCTCGCGGACCGCGGCCTCATAGCCGCCGGCGTCCATCCAGGCCTGCTTGGCCCACGCTTCCGGAACCGGAAAAACCTCGCCGTCGCTCACTGTGTCGCTCCCTGAACGGTCTCCAGGCTGGAGTATGCGGAGAGGGGAGGCTGGCGCAACCGTCGGCGATTCACATCGCCGCCGGATTCGCCTAGACCGGGGGCATGAGGTCCCCGGGCTGGTCAGGAGCGGCGGCGGCGCTGGCGATAGGCCTGAGCGCCTGCGGGGACGCGCGCCAGGCCGCGGCGCCGGACGTGCGCAAGTTCCTGGCCGCGGTGGCGGGCGACGACCGCATGGCCTTCGAGGCCCGCATCGACCGCCCGGCCGTCCGCGCCGACCTGAAGGGGCAGCTGCTGGCGGTGCCGGAGGTGCGCGCCCTGCAGGACCAGCTGGGCGACGACACCGGCGACGTGGCGGCCGACAAGATGATCTCGCCGGAGTCCTTCCGCCTGCTGCGCGTCGGCGCGGGCCAGCTGCCGGGGAAGTCGGCCAGCGCCCACGAGATCGCCGGACGCCTGCGCGTGCTGGCGCCCGAGCGGGTCTGCCTGCGCGACGAGACCGCCAGGGACCGCTGCCTGCTCACCTTCGCCAGGCAGGGCGGAGCCTGGAAGCTGGTCGCCTTGCACGCGCCGGACGTGACGACCCGGGCGCTGAAAGACATCCAGGTCTCCACGTCCCTCCCGCCGGCCGAGGGCGAGGCGGACTAGCCGGCAAGCCCCGGTCCCGCCTGCGGGGTCTTATGGGCGCGGCTGGGGCACGGTGCGCAGGTAGGGCTTGTGCGCCGTCCAGCCGCCGGGGAAGAGGTCCTTGGCCTGCTCGTCGCTGACCGAGGGGACGATGATCACGTCCTCGCCCTGACGCCAGTTGGCCGGCGTGGCGACCTTGTGCCTGTCGGTGAGCTGCAGGCTGTCGATGACCCGCAACAGCTCGTCGAAGTTGCGGCCCGTGGAGGCGGGATAGGTCAGGGTCAGGCGCACCTTGCGGTTCGGGTCGATCACGAACACCGAGCGGACGGTCATGGTGTCCGAGGCGTTGGGATGGATCATGCCGTAGAGGTCGGAGACCTTGCGGTCGTGGTCGGCGATCAGCGGGAAGTTCAGTTTCGCCCCCTGCGTCTCCTCGATGTCCTTCGACCAGCCCCGGTGGCTGTCGGCGGGGTCCACCGAAAGGCCGATCACCTTGACGTTGCGCCGGTCGAACTCGGGCTTCAGCTTGGCGACCGCGCCCAGCTCGGTGGTGCAGACGGGGGTGAAGTCCTTGGGATGGGAGAACAGCACCACCCAGGATTCGCCCGCCCAGTCGTAGAGGTGCAGGGGCCCTTCCGTGGAGTCCTGGGTGAAGTCCGGTGCGGTGTCGTTGAGCTGCAGCGCCATGGCGCGTCTCCTTGTCGTGAAGTTGAACTTACCGGCCCGCCCGGAAGGTAATATGCCGGCGTGACATTTCCCACTGCGCGGAGGCGCGGGCCGCATGCTGCTGCATCTTTCCACCTGGCAGGAGATCGAGGACCTCCTGCGACGCTCGCGCACCGTGGTGGTGCCGATCGGCTCCAACGAGCAGCACGGGCCCACCGGCCTCCTGGGCACCGACTGGCTCTGCCCGGAGATCATCGCCCACGAGGCGCACAGGCGGGGGGACCTGCTGGTCGCGCCCACCTTCAACGTCGGCATGGCCCAGCACCACCTGGGCTTCCCGGGGACCATCGCGCTCCGGCCGTCCACCTTCATGCTGGCGATCGGCGACTGGGTGAAGAGCCTCGCGGCCCACGGCTTCGAGAAGATCTACTTCCTGAACGGCCACGGCGGGAACGTCGCCACCATCGAGGCGGCCTTCTCGGAGATCTACGCCGAGGCCAGCTACGCGGGCCGGGCGCGCGGCTTTTCCCTGAAGCTGAAGAACTGGTGGGACCTGAAGGGCGTGATGAGCCTCGCCCAGCGGCAGTTCCCCGCCGGCCACGGCAGCCACGCTACGCCGTCGGAGATCGCCATCACCCAGTGGGCCTATCCCGACGCTATCAAGGCCGCCAACTACGCCCCGCAGATCGCCCCCAGCGGCCCGATCCGCGAGGCCGCCGACTTCCGCGCCCGCTACCCCGACGGCCGCATGGGTTCGGACCCGGCGCAGGCCACCCCGGAAAAGGGCGGCGAACTGGTGGCCCAGGCGGTCTCCAGCCTGCTGGACGACGTGAGGGCGTTCGCGGGCGAGGAGGCGCCCTGAAGTTCCCTCCCCTTCATGGGGAGGGATCTGGAATTCAGAACGTCGCCTGCGGCTTGGCCACGCGGGGCGGGGCCTTTTCCCGGGGACGGCCGGTCCAGTCGAGGTCTTGCGGCTTGGCGATGGCCCCGGCGTCCTGGCCTGCGCCCGCTGCGGTGAGCATCTCGGCGTCGCCCAGGGCGTCGGCGGCGCCGGGCGGGGCGGCCAGATCGGCGGCGGCGGGCGCGCGGCGCGGAGTGACGGCAGCCACCTCCACCGCCATGACCTCCGGCGCCGGCGCGGTGACCTCGGTCGTCGGCGCGGCGTCGAGCCCGGCCGGCGTCTGGGCCAGGTTGTCGAGGGTGGCGATCCGCAGGCCGTCCATCTCGCTGCCGCCGTAGCGGCCGCTGAACGCCGGCGGCAGGCCCCAGCTGCCGGTCCAGCGGTAGAAGATGTGCGCGCCGACGGCGCCGATCTTCACGAGGCTCGGGCTCCAGTACGGGGCCACATAGTCGGCGTGGTAGTGCGTGGCGTTGCCCACCCGCTTCATGACGTAGCCGTCCAGGGCGGCCACCGCCACCTGGCGGGCCCGCGCCCAGCCGGCTTGCGAGGGCTGGCGGCCCAGGGCGCCGTTGCAGGTGAAGGAGAACTGGCAGCCGGTCGTGCGGTTGGAGCCCTGGAAGACCACGCCGCAGACCGTCTTGGGAAAGGCCGGGTGGCGCACGCGGTTCAGCACCACCTGGGCCACGGCGCGCTGGCCGTCGGTGCTCTCCATCGCCGCTTCGTAATAGATCGCCGCCGTCATGCAGTCGGCGGCGCGGGCCTCGTCCAGCACCCCGCCGGCGTTGAGCTTGAAGGGCCTGGCCGCGGCGTTGGGCTCGGTGGAGACCGGGATGTTGGCGTTCAGGATGCGGGCCGCGTCGGGCGACAGCGCCTGCAGCTTGATCACCGGCGCCCCGTCGGCGTCCCCGGCCGTCGCGTGGCTGTCGCCGGCCTGCGCCAGCGGGAGGTCGGCCGGGGGTGCGTCCCAGGAGGCCAGCGGGCCCTTCGGCTCAAGGCGAGCAGCCAGCGCCAGCATGGCCGGGTCCATCGAGGCGGTGAGGCGCCTGAAGGCCTGCGGCGACACCTCGCCGCCGGTGATCTGCGCCAGGCGGACGTTCTGAGACGGCGGCACGGCCGCGAGGCTCAGGCTCGCCCCCAGAAGGACGCTCAACCCCAGCTCCACGCCCACCAGGTGGATGGCGGTGTCAGCGTTCACGACACGGCGAAGATGTATCAACACGCGACAGGATCCCCATTGCTCCGCGTCCCTGAGCAACAAGGCGTCCAAATACGGCGTCCGCCGGCCTCAGGCCAGCCAATTCCCTAAGGTGGCGTTAACCGTGTCGCGACGCTCAACCGGCGGGCACAGCAGGCCCGCTATGCAGGCAAGCACATGCGCGCGGGGTTCGCCCCGCGGGCGCGGGGCTAGCGCGGGATCTCCGCCGTTTTGGTCAGGACGACCTGGCGATACACGGCGGTGATGTCGAAATACTCGCGGAACACCCCGTGGAAACGGTCGACGGCCTGTTTCACCCCGGGACCGCCGATCTCGCTCTCGTGGTGCCAGTAGTCGTCGAGGATGATCATCCCGCCGACCCGCAGCATGGCCGCGCAATAGGCCAGGTCGATCCCCACCGCCCAGGCGGTGTGGGAGCCGTCCACATAGATCAGGTCGAACGCCTCGTCCGCCTGCAGCATCGTGGGCAGCTCATAGGTCGAGAAGCCCTTGCGGGTAGCCAGCGAGGCGAAGTTCAGCTTGGCGGCGTTGCGCCGGAAGCGGGGCTCGACGGCATGGTACTTCTCTTCCGGATTCAGCGCCTCGTCGAACCAGGGGTCGATCACCGTCACCGCCAGGCGGCCGGGCAGCAGCCAGTCCATGAAGGCCAGGTTCTTGCCTTCGTAGGCGCCGATCTCCAGGTAGCGGATCGGCCCCGCCGGCGCCTCGGCGAACCTGCGCAGCAGCGGCGTGACGAACGGCAGGTTGTTGTCCGCCCAGGTCTCGGTGAACTCGAAGCCCTGCGCCTTGCAGTGGGCGTCGAAGGCCGCGCTCTCGTCGGCGCGGGGGGCCAGCATGGTGCGGGCGAAGCGCGGCGCGAAGCGGGTGTTCATCGTCGCGAGCGCGCGAAGGGGATCGGCCATGCCAAGCGTCCTTGAAGTCGAACCGTCCCCTCCGGCTTAGCCGCCCCGGGTTAAGGAAGGGTCAGGCTGTGACGATCTCGCCGCCCAGCACCGCAACAGCCCAGGGGGTCAGGCGGTCGCCCGCGCAGGGCCCCGCGACGCAGACCCCGTCGTCCGGGCGGAACAGGGCGGCGTGCCCCGTGCACAGCAAGTGTGCGCCGTCGCGGGTAAAGTAGCGGTCGTCGAAGGCCGCCAAGGCCCAGCCGGCGTGCGGGCAGGAGTCCACATAGCCCCTGACCGCGCCGGCGTGCCGCACCACGAAGCCCGCGAACATCTTCTCCCCGTCGCGGAAGCGGAAGCCCCTGGCCCCCGGCTCGGCGATCTCCGCCAGGGCGCAGAGCCGCACCCCCGGCGGCGGGCGGGCGATCGCAGGCTCGCTCAAAGGGCGCCCACGGTGACGCGGAAGGGGCGGATCTCCACGCGCTCGAACAACCCGGCGAGCACATAGGGGTCGGCGGCGCTGAACGCCTGGGCGGAGGCCAGGTCGGCCGTCTCCACGATCAGCAGCGACCCGCACATCTCGCCCCCGGGGCCAAGGAACGGCCCGCCCAGCCGCACCGTCGGCGCCATGCGCGCGACGTAGGCCAGGTGCGCCTCGCGGGCGCTCATGCGCACTTGCAGCGAACCGGGCCTGTCGAGGCAGGTGAGGGTGAAGAGCGGCATGGGGGTCCTTCAGCGTTCGGCGCGCAGGGGCCGGGAGAGCAGGGCGCCGATGGCGGCGTCGAGGTCGATCTCGCCGGCCAGGACGGCGGCGACGGCTTCGCAGATCGGGGTGTCGACGCCCAGCTTCGCCGCCAGCGCGCGCACCGCCGGCGCCGAGGCGACGCCCTCGGCCACGGAGAGCTTGCCGTCCAGGGCCTGCGCCAGGGTCCGGCCGCCGCCCAGCGCCAGGCCGACGCTCATGTTGCGCGACTGCGGGCTGGAGCAGGTGAGCACCAGGTCGCCCAGGCCGCAGAGGCCCGCCACCGTCTCGGCCTCGCCGCCAAGCGCGACCGCAAGCCGCGTCAGCTCTGAAAACCCGCGGGTGATCAGGGCGGCGTGAGCGCTGCGGCCAAGGCCTCGGCCCTCGACGATGCCGCAGGCGATGGCCAGCACGTTCTTCACGGCGCCGCCGGCCTCCGCGCCGATCATGTCGGTGGCGAAATAGGGCCGGAAGGTGGGCGTGGCGATCAGCTCGGCGAGGTCGCGGGCGCAGTCTTCCTCGGGGCAGGCGAGCGTCACGGCGGTCGGCAGGCCGCGGGCCACTTCGCCGGCGAAGCTGGGCCCCGACAGCACCGCCGGCGCGGCCTGGGGAATGGTCTCGGCCAGCACCTCGGTCATCAGCTTCAGCGAGCCCTGCTCGATCCCCTTGGCGCAGAGCAGGATCGGCAGGCCGTCGCGGGCATGCGGGGCGAAGGCGGCCAGCGCACTTCGCAGGTGCTGGGCCGGCGCCACGGCCAGGACCAGGTCGCTGGCCGCCAGATCGGCAAAGTCGCCGGTGGCCCGGATCGAGGGATCGAGAGCGACGCCCGGCAGGAAGCTGGTGTTCTCGTGGCTGGCGTTGACCGAGGCCACCACGTCGGCCTCCCGGGCCCAGAGCGTGGTCTCAAGCCCGGCCCGCGCGCAGACCTGGGCCAGCGCCGTCCCCCAGGCGCCGCCGCCGATCACGCCGGCTGTCTTCCTCATGCTTTCGCGCCCTTGCG
>NZ_DASXYF010000062.1:0-3596 GCF_036502675.1 Phenylobacterium sp. | reverse complement strand
GCAGGCCATCTGCCAGACCTTCGGCCACATCCGCGCCTTCTCGAGCTTCAGCAACTCCGGCGAGGTCCAATCGGACGCCGGGATGAAATCGTCGCGGATGCCGGCGGAGTCCGCGGCCTGGGTGTCGACAAATCCGTCCATATCTGTCCTCCAGCCCGTCGCTATCCGTCGGCGCGCGGCGTATGGCCGGGCGCCGCCGCACCCGACCTCACGCCTTGGCCTCGCCGGGACGGAACGTCCCTCGATGCAGATGCGCGCTGGACAGACGAGCGAAAGCCTAGGCGAACGCCTGGGCGCGCTCTAACGCTTTTATTCGTGATGCTGACCGGTGTTTTTGATCGATCAGGGCGACCGCGCGATTCCGGGTTTCCGTCTGTCGGAAGATCCGTGGACATGGGTGGCGTTATCGAAGCTGCGGGCCCGGCCCCATGGCTGGATCCAGCTGGCCCAGGGCCTGCGGCGGCTGGAGCTGGGCTGGCGGGACATGGCCCGATCCCCCGGCCTTGCGCCCCAGCTTCGCCGTGAGCAGATCGCCGGATTCCGGGGCGGTCTTGAAGGCCGCCATCTGCGCCGCATAGCGGCTGGGGAACTCCATGCCCGGGGTTCTGTGTCTCGCCCAATTCGGCAGGTCGTCGAGGGCGAAGATGTCCTGCTGGTTCGCCGGGCGGGCCGGCCAGGTGGGGGCCAGCAGCCAGAGCCGCAGCAGATGACGGCGGCGGTCGAGCGCCTCGTGGTCCTCATAGGTCGTGCGGCCATGCACCACCAGGCGGTTGTTGAGGAACTGGATGTCGCCTTCGCCGATCTCCATGTCGAGGTAGAACTCGGCCGACGCGGACAGGGCGCACAGCGTGTCCAGCGCTTCCGCCTGCCGCGACGTCATCTCGAAGGCGCCCGAGGCCGCCGCGTCCCGCACCTGGGCCGGGTGGATGCAGGCCATGAACTCCCCGCTCGACTTGGCGAACAGGGCCACGGGCTCGGCCGTGACGAGGCGCCCGTCGCCGCGCTGGGCGTCCTTCTCCATGCGCTTGACCTTCATGCCCTCGTAGAGGGCCTGGGCCAGGTCGGGGCGCTCGGCCACCATCCGGTCATGGACGGCGACGGCGCTGGCGATCCGGCTGGCGCCGCCGCGCTTTGCCGACTGCAGGCAAAGCAGCCCCACGATATCGTGGCCGTCGCAATGCATGTTCATCGACCGGTTCGTGCGGTAGCCGCGCAGCTCCTCGGGGACCAGGCCGTCGACGTTCAGCACATGCCCCAGCAGCTCGCCGTCGCCGGACTGCGGGATCACCTGGCCGAGATGCACGCCGAGGCCATAGTAGATGCGGGCCAGGTCGTCGGCGCTGTAACGTCCGCGGTCGAGGCCACGGATCAGGACGAAGCCGCGGCCGTGATGCAGCTCGCCGCACAGGTCCGCCAGGACTTTCCCAAGTGTCGGCAGCGGGAACGTGCTGCGGGTGATCTGCGGCAGGTCCAGGTCGCCCAGAGACTTGAGACCGGCGAGGGCGCCGTCGATCTCCGAGACGTCGGCTTCGGAAAGGACGTGGAGCCCGTCGCTTCGATAGTCCAGCTCGGCGCCTTTCCAGGCGGCTGGCCCGCCGACAGGGGAAAGGTCGCAACTCAAGCCTGGTGCTCCCGCTCTCTCGCCGCCGCCGGTTCCGGCTGCTGCCCGCGCACCAGCCGGCCGGGCAGTTCGCTGGTCGCCTCGCCGCCGCGGCGCGTGATGCGGCCCGCGACGATGGTGGCGTCATAGCCCTCGGCGTCCTGCATCAGCCGCCGGCCGCCGGCGGGCAGGTCGTGCGACAGCCGCGGCAAGCGCAGCTGCAGGCGATCGAAGTCGATCACGTTCAGGTCGGCGCGATAGCCGGGCCGGACGAGCCCGCGGTCGCGCAGCCCCACCGCCTCGGCCCCGGCGCGGGTGAGCAGGTGGACCAGCCGCTCGATCGGCAGCTTCGGACCGCGCCGGCGGTCCCGCGCCCAGTGCGTCAGCATGTAGGTAAAGGTGCTGGCGTCGCAGATCGTACCCAGGTGCGCGCCCCCGTCACCGAGGCCGGGCACCGCGTTCGGATGCATCAGCATCGCCCGCGTCGGATCGAGCGAGAAGTCGGCGTAGTTGGCGAAGGCGAGGTAGAGCATGTTGCGCCCGTCCCGCTCCAGCAGCTTGTCGTAGGCGAGGCTTTCGGGCGACACGCCCAGGCGTCCGGCCTGCGCCCCGATGCTTCTGTCGGGCAGCGGCTCGTAGTCCAGCGGGTCCGCCAACTCGAAGAGCTGTTCGAAATTCCGCACGCGCAGGCCGACGAGCTGCAGCGGGCTGGGGTCGTTGTTCTCGGCCAGGATCCTGGCCTTCACCTCCGGCTTGCGCAGCTCGGCCACACGCGCCGCCAGCGGCAGGTCGGCCAAGCGGCGGTAGGTCTCGGTGCTGTAGAAGGGATTGAGCGTGAGCTCGAGGCCCAGGAGGACGCCGAGCGGGCGCGGCAGCACCTGCAGGGTCATGTCCACCCCCGGCGCCTTGTTGGCTTCCGTAACGGCGTCCAGCACGTCGCTCCAGACGGTCGGGACCTCATGGTTCTGCGTCAAGGCGAAGGTCACCGGGCGGCCCGAGCGCTCGGCCAGCCGGCGCATCATCTCGAAGCGCGGCCGCCAATCGCCGGTCCACTCCACGACGAATTGCATGACGCCGCGGCCCGCCTCCTTCAGCGCCAGGGCAAGGCCGGTGTATTCGGCCTCGCCGGCGGCGAGCGTCGGGGTGTAGGAGCCGTCGCTCGCGCGGTGGAACAGGGTCTGGGAGGTGCCGAAGCCGAGAGCCCCGGCCTCCACGGCATTGTGCAGGATGCGCCCCATCTCGGCGATCTCGGCCTCGGTCGAGGCCTCCTGGGCCAGCGCGCGATCCCCCAGCACATAGGTCCGCAACGCCGCGTGGGGCACGTAACTGGCGACGTCGGCGTCGAAACGGCGCGCCGCCAGGAAGTCGAGCATCTGCGGATAACTCTCCCATTCCCAGGGAATTCCATCCGCCAGCACGATTTTCGGGATGTCCTCCACGCCCTCCATCAGCCGGATCAGGGCGTCGCGCTGCTCCGGGCGGCAGGGGGCGAAGCCGACGCCGCAATTGCCGATGACCACGGTGGTTACGCCGTGACCGCTCGACGGCGCCAGTCGATTATCCCAGGTCACCTGGCCGTCGTAGTGGGTATGGACGTCCACGTAGCCGGGCGTGACCAGGCGGCCCTTGGCGTCGATCTCCTCGCGGCCGCGCGACAGGACACGGCCGACCGCCGCGATCTTGCCGCCCGACACGGCGACGTCCGCCTCGAAGGGCTGACCCCCGCTCCCGTCCACGACCGTTCCGCCCCGAATGACGAGATCGAACTCAGCATCCATGGTTATGCAGGCCTGTTTTTGAGCAACATGTCTTGGATAGCGCTCGCTATCTCCATAATCCGGCCTTGCCGGGGAAGTCCTACCGTTCGGTGACGCCTTCGAACACGCGCATTTTGCGGACGATTCCGGGCGGCATGTAGGGGCGCCTGTGCTGGACGCCGAAATTGTCCCAGATCACGAAGTCGCCGGGACGCCAGTGGTGCTCGTAGTAGGGGGCG
>NZ_DASXYF010000061.1:0-18058 GCF_036502675.1 Phenylobacterium sp. | reverse complement strand
GCAGGCCATCTGCCAGACCTTCGGCCACATCCGCGCCTTCTCGAGCTTCAGCAACTCCGGCGAGGTCCAATCGGACGCCGGGATGAAATCGTCGCGGATGCCGGCGGAGTCCGCGGCCTGGGTGTCGACAAATCCGTCCATCATACAAGTCCGCCCGTTCAATCTTCGCCCAGCGCCAGCGCGCGGCGCGCTCCTTCTGACGCTGCGGGGCGCGACCTGAGGCATCCTAGCCAGGGGTTTCGGCGGCGCCTAGGTCGATGGTGCGCCCGCCGCCGGGTTCGTCGGCGGCGCCAGACGACGCCTGACGCAGCTGCGGCGCCAAGGCTATGGTCCGGCGTTCACCGCGCAAAGGCCCGCCCATGTCCGCCGATCCCAAGTTGTTCGACACCATCTTCTCGACCCGCGCCATGCGTCGGCTGAAGCCCGATCCGGTGGCCGACGCGCTGATCGAGCAGATCCTGCGGGCCGGCCAGGCCGCGCCCAGCGGCAGCAATTCGCAGGCCTGGGGCTTCCTGGTGGTGAGGGACCCCGAGATCAAGAAGGCGGTGCAGGCGCATTACCAGCGTGCCTACGACGCCTACGCCTCCAAGCACTATGCGGCCCAGCTCGCGGCCCTGCCCCCCGGCGAGGACCGCGACAAGCTGGAGCGGCAGACCAAGGCCGTGGCCCATCTCACCGAGCACTTTCACGAGGCGCCGGTGTGGATCGTGGCCTGCCAGCAGGTGGGGCCGCAGGGCGCGGGCGCGAGCTCCGGCGCCTCGATCTATCCGGCGGTGCAGAACATGCTGCTGGCCGCCCGGGCGCTGGGTCTGGGTTCGACGCTCACCGCCCGGCACATGGCCTACGGCAAGGAGGTGGACGCCGTCTTCGGCCTGCCGGAGGGCGTGGTCTCCTTCGCGATCCTGCCGATCGGCTATCCGCTGGGGAACTTCGGGCCGATCCGCCGGGGCCCGCTGTCGGCCGTGACGCACCTGGACCGCTGGGGCCAGCCCTACCTCTGACCGGACACCGCGCGTCGCCCCGGTCAGCCCGACATCCGCCAGCCCGGCGCCGGCGCGCCCTCGCAGGCGCCGGCCGCCGACGCCAGGGCCGCCACCTCGCCCACCACGATCAGCATCGGCCCGCCGCGCGAGCCCGCGGTCAGCTCGGCCAGGCGGTCGAGCCGGCCGGTCGTGAGGCCGGCATGCGGATCGCCGGCGTTCTCCACCACCAGGGCGGGGGTCGAAGGCGCCCGCCCGGCGGCGATCAGGCGCTGCGAGACCTGCCCCGCGGCGGTGGAGCCCATGTAGATCGCCAGCGTCGTCTCCGGATCCGCCCCGGCGGCCCAGTCCATGGCCAGCGCGCCCGCTTCCAGGCGCGCGGTGGCGAACACCACCCGCCGGGCGACGCCGCGATGGGTGAGCGGGAAGTCGAACTGGGCGGCGGCGGCGCAGGCGGCGGTGACGCCGGGGACCACCTCCACCGGCACGCCGTGGGCCTTCAGGAAGGCGCTTTCCTCGCCCACCCGGCCGAAGACCGAGGGATCGCCGCCCTTCAGCCGCACGACGCGCAGGCCGCGGCGCGCGAGCCGCAGCATCAGGCGGTTGATCGCAGCCTGCTCCATGCTGGCGCGGCCGGCGCGCTTGCCGGTCTGGATGCGGACGCAGCCGGGCGGCGCGAGCCCGATCACCTCGTCGTCCACCAGGGCGTCGTAGAGCAGCGCCTGGGCGGTTTCGACCGCGCGCAGGGCGCGCACCGTCAGCAGGTCGGCGGGGCCGGGGCCGGCGCCCACCAGGCGCACCGAGCCGAGGGGAGCTTCAGGCGGCATTGCGGGTCCCCTGGGGAAGGTTGCAGGCGGCGAGGCGGCGCGCGATCTCCGGCCGGCAGGAGCCGCAGTTGGTCCCGGCGCCGGTGGCCTGGCCCACCGCGTCGACGCCGTCCGCTCCGGCGCGGACGGCCTCGTCGATGGCGCGGGCGGACACGCGCAGGCAGGCGCAAATCGTCGGGCCCGGGTCGGCCACCGGCGCCAGCGGCCGGCCGGCCAGCAGGGTGATCCGCGCCTCCGGCGCGAGCTCCGGGGCTTCGAACAGGTCGGCCAGCCAGGCGCGGGGCGGCAGGGCGCCGGCGGCGGTGGTGAACAGCACCTGCTCCAGCCGCCGCCCGCGGATCCAGGCCTCGCGCCGGGCCCCGCTGGCGGGGTCCTCATAGCGCAGCACCTCGGCTTCCTCGATCTCGGGCAGGCCCCGGCGCAGCGCTTCGAGCTCGCTCTCGTCGCCGCGGCCGGCGAATTCATAGAGCTCGCAGGCGGTCTGCGGGATGCGCCGCCAGATCAGCTCCTGGCCCGCCGGTGGGGTGTGCCGCTCGCGGGTGAGCAGGAAGCCCTTCCAGGTCTCGCGGTACGGCCGCACGCGGGCGGGCGTGTGCTTGAACTCCGGCTGGCCGGAGACGGGATCGAGGTTGCGGGCGATCAGCGGGTTCGAGCGGCCGGAGGGCGCGAAGGCGTCCGTCCAGTGCATGGGCATGAAGATCCCGCCCCGCCGCTGCCGGTCGGTGAGCCTGGCGATCGCCACGGCCTCGGCCTGGGCGCTCTGGATGCGGGTGAGGCCGCCCTCGACGACGCCCGCCGCGGCGGCGTCCTGCGGATGGATCTCCACATAGGCCTCCGGCGCGTGGCGCCACAGGTCGGGCGCCAGGCCGGTGCGGGTCATGGTGTGCCACTGGTCGCGGATGCGGCCGGTGTTCAGCGACAGCGGATAGGCCTCGTCGCAGGCGGTCGCGGGACCGGCGGGCCGCACCGGGACCATGTTCGCCCGCCCGTCCGCGGTCTGGAACCGGCCGTCGGTAAACAGCCGCGGCGTGCCGGCGCGATCCGGGCCCACCGGCCACTGCACAGGCGCCAAGCCGTCGTATTCGTCGCGCGACAGGCTGATCAGCCCGGAAAGATCGAGGAACCGCCCCTGGTTCTCGAAGGCGGTCAGCCGGGACCATTCGCGGAAGACGCTGTAGGCGCCGGACCAGGCGAAGGCCTCGCCGTGGCCCATGGCCGTCGCCACGTCGGCGATGATCTTCCAGTCGGCGCGGGCCATGCCGGGGGCCGGGAACAGCGGCCGCTGGCGGCTGATCCGGCGCTCGGAGTTGGTGGCCGTGCCGTCCTTCTCCCCCCAGGCCAGCGCCGGCAGCTTCACGTGGGCGTAGGCCATGGTGTCGGTGTCGGCCATGCAGTCCGAGACCACCACGAACGGGCAGCGGGCCAGCGCCTTGCGCACCCGTCCCGCGTCGGGAAGGCTGACCACCGGGTTGGTGGCCATGATCCACACGGCCTTGATCTTGCCGGAGCCGATGGCGTCGAACATGTCGACGGCCTTCAGGCCGGGTTTCCCGGCGGTGTCGGGCGCGCCCCAGAAGCGGGCGACCCGGTCGCGGTCGGCGGCGGCGAAGTCCATGTGGCCGGCCAGCGTATTGGCCATGCCGCCGGTCTCGCGCCCGCCCATGGCGTTGGGCTGGCCGGTGATCGAGAACGGGCAGGCGCCCGGCTTGCCGATCCGGCCGGTGGCCAGGTGGGCGTTGAGGATCGCCAGGCCCTTGGCCACCCCCTGCGCCGACTGGTTGGCGCCCATGGAGAACAGGCTGACCGTCCGCCCGGTGCGGGCGAACAGGTCGAAGAAGCGGCTGAGGTCGCCGAGCTCCAGGCCGCAATCGGCGGCGACGGCGGCGGGCGACTGGTCGGCCTCGGACAGCGCCGCCTCCACGGCCTCGAAGCCGCTGACGTGCGCCTGGATGAAGGCGCGGTCGATCGCGCCGCGGCGGACCAGCTCGGCCAGCAGGCCGTTCCACAGCCGCACGTCCATCTGCGGGGCCAGCGGCAGGTGCAGGTCGGCGCCCTCGGCGGTGTCGGTGCGGCGCGGGTCGATGACCACATGGCGCTGGCCGCGGGCCCTGGCGGCCTCCATGCGCCGGAAGAGGACGGGGTGCGTCCAGGCGGCGTTGTGGCCGCTGAACACCACTAGGTCGGCGAGGTCCAGGTCCTCGTAGCAGCCGGGGACCAGGTCGGCGCCGAAGGCCTGCTTGTGGGCGCTGACCGCCGAGGCCATGCACAGGCGCGAGTTGGTGTCGATGTTGCCGGAGCCGATGAAGCCCTTCATCAGCTTGTTGGCGGCGTAGTAGTCCTCGGTGAGCAGCTGGCCCGAGACGTAGAAGGCCACCGAATCCGGCCCGTGCCGGGCGATGGTCTGGGCGAAGCGGCGGGCGACCAGGCCTGTGGCCTCCGACCAGGCGGCCTCGCGGTCGACGATCATCGGCGCCAGCAGCCGGCCGTCCAGCCCCACCGTCGCGCCCAGGGCCGCGCCCTTGGAGCACAGGCGGCCCTGGTTGGCCGGGTGGGCCGCGTCGCCGGCGACGGTGAGCGTCCGGCCGCCGATGACCCGGCCGGACACCCCGCATCCCACCCCGCAATAGGGGCAGGCGGTCTTCACGGCCGCCGGACTGGTCGCGCCGTCCGCCACGGTCAGGCCCCGACCAGGCCCAGCAGCACCCGGCCGTCGCGCACCTCCAGCGGCACGACGGGCGCGCAGCCCATGCCCCGGTCGGCGCCGACGCCCTCGCCGGTGGCCAGGTCGATCACCCGGCCGTGCAGCGGGCAGGTCACCGACCGGCCGTGGACCATGCCCTGGCTCAACGGGCCCTGCTTGTGCGGGCAGGCGTCCATCAGGGCGAACACCTGGTTGTCGCCGGTGCGGAACACCGCCACGTCGCCGATGGGGCTCGGCAGCTTGCGCGCGCCCCGGCGGGGGATGTCGGTCACCGCGCCGACGTCGATCCAGGCGATGGCCGGTCCTTTGACGGGCGCGTTCATGCGGGGGCGAACTCCAGGCGGCGGCTCATGGGATGGAACTCGTCGTTGTGCCGGCCGGCGACCCGCTCGGCCCAGGGGTCGATGCGGGCGAAGCGCTGCGAGTAGGAGAACCGGTCGTAGAGCGCCTTGCGGTCCTCGGGGTCGGCCAGCCGGTCCTGGATCGAGGCCAGGCCGACGCGGTCCATCCACTTGTAGATCCGCTCCGCGTAGAAGGCCTCCTCCCGGTAGAGCTGCACCAGGGCGCAGATCGTCCAGACGGCCTCGTTCTCGCTGGCGACCCGGGTGAGGATCTCCGTGCCGCGGATGTGCAGGCCCGCCGCCCCGCCGATATGGATCTCGTAGCCGCTGTCGACGCAGACCACGCCCACGTCCTTGCAGGTGGCCTCCGCGCAGTTCCGCGGGCAGCCGGAAACGCCCATCTTCACCTTGGCCGGCGTCCAGGAGCCCCACATGAACTTCTCGAGGCGCACGCCCAGGCCGGTGGAGTCCTGGGTCCCGAAGCGGCACCATTCGGTCCCGACGCAGGTCTTCACCGTGCGCAGCCCCTTGGCGTAGGCGTGGCCGGAGACCATGCCGGCGGCGTTGAGGTCGGCCCAGACCGCGGGCAGGTCCTCCTTCTTCACGCCCAGCAGGTCGATGCGCTGTCCGCCGGTGACCTTGACCGTGGGGATGGCGAACTTGTCGGCCACGTCGGCGATGGCGCGCAGTTCGGCTGGCGTGGTGACGCCGCCCCACATGCGGGGCACCACGGAGAAGGTGCCGTCCTTCTGGATGTTGGCGTGGGCCCGTTCGTTGATGAACCGCGACTGCTTGTCGTCGCGGTAGTCCCCGGGCCAGGCGCAGAGCAGATAGTAGTTCAGCGCCGGCCGGCATGTGGCGCAGCCGTCCGGCGTGGTCCACTCCAGGGCCTGCATCACCGCCGGCTGCGACTTCAGCCCGTCGGCCATGATGGCGCGGCGGACCTCGGCGTGGCCGTGATGGGTGCACTTGCAGACCGGCGCCGGCCCCGTCTGGGCCTGGAAGCCGTCGCCCAGGGCGAGCTTCAGCAGCTGCTCGACCAGCGGTGTGCAGGAGCCGCAGGAGGCGGACGCTTTGGTGACGCCGCGCACCGCGTCCAGGGTCGCCAGGCCCTGTTCGGCGATGGCGCCGGTGATCTGGCCCTTGCACACGCCGTTGCAGCCGCAGATCTCCTGCGTGTCGGACATCGCTGCAACGGCCGAACTAGGGTCCACGCCGGCCAGCGCCTCCGTGATCGCCTGGCCGAAGACCAGGGTCTCGCGGATGTCGGTGACGTCCCTGGCGGACCGCATCAGGTCGAAGTACCAGCCGCCGTCGGCCGCATCGCCGAACAGCACCGCGCCGGCCACCTTGCCGTCCTGCAGCACCACACGTTTGTAGACCCCGCGGCCGGCGTCGCGCAGGACGATGTCCTCGCAGCCCTCGCCGCCGCCGAATGCGCCGGCCGAGAACACGTCGACGCCCGAGACCTTGAGCCGCGTCGACAGCAGCGAGCCGCCGTAGGCCGCCGCGTCGTCGCCGGTCAGGGCCGCCGCCAGGGTGCGGCACATGTCCCAGATCGGGGCCACCAGCCCATAGGCCACGCCCCGGTGCTCGGCGCATTCCCCGACGGCGTAGATGTCCGGGTCGGCGGTGCGCATCCGGTCGTCGACGATCACGCCGCGTCCGACCGGGAGCTCGGCGGCCTTGGCCAGCGTCACGTTCGGCCGGATGCCCACCGCCATCACCAGCAGGGTGCAGGGCAGGACGCGGCCGTCGGAGAGCTGCAGGCCGCCGACCCGGCCGTCCTCGCCCAGGATCTCCTGCGACTGGGCGGAAAGGATGGTCTCCACCCCGCGGTCGGAGAGCGCCTGGCTCAGCAGGAAGCCCGCCGCGCTGTCGAGCTGGCGCTCCATCAGCACGTCCATCAGGTGCACGACGGTGGCCTGCATGCCGCGCCGCGCCAGGCCGTAGGCGGCCTCCAGGCCCAGCAGGCCGCCGCCGATCACCACCGCCGCCCCGCCCGCGTCGGCGGCCCGGACCATCTGGTCCACGTCGTCCAGGTCGCGGAAGGTGACGACGCCCTTCAGGTCCGCCCCCGGCAGCGGCAGGCGCACCGGGTCGGAGCCGGCGGCCAGGATCAGCTTGTCGTAGGGGACGCTGAGCCCGCCCTCGGCCTGCACCGTCTTCGCGGCCCGGTCGATGGACCGGACGGCGCGGCCGGCGTGCAGGGTGATCCCGTTGTCGCGGTACCAGGCCTCGTCGTTGATGACGATGTCGTCGAAGGCCTTCTCCCCCGCCAGCACCGGCGAGAGCATGATGCGGTTGTAGTTCACCCGCGGCTCGGCGCCGAAGATGGTGATCTCGTAGCGGTCGGGGTCGCGCTTGAGGATGTCCTCGACCGCCCGGCACCCGGCCATCCCGTTGCCGATCACCACCAGGCGCGGCTTGGTTGCTTTCGCTTGCATGGCGGGCCCCTCAGACCCGGACCGGCACGGCGTCGCCGCCGGCCAGGGTGGGCCAGGCGGCCCGCCAGCGGGGACCCAGGCCGACCAGGGCCACGAGGGCGAACAGCGCCAGGGCGGCGAAGCCCAGGAAGCCCAGCTGGTAGGAGCCGGTCAGCTTCTTCGCCAGGCCGAGGGAGGAGGCCAGGTAGAAGCCGCCGACGCCGCCGGTCATGCCGATGAACCCGGTCATCACCCCGATCTCCTTGCGGAAGCGCTGCGGGGCGAGCTGGAACACCGCGCCGTTGCCGGCGCCTAGGGCGCACATGCTGAACAGCAGGACGGCCAGGGCGATCCAGGGACTGGGGAACGGGAAGCTGGCGGCCGCCAGGCCCACGGCGGCCAGGGCGTAGACCACCCTCAGGGTCCGCACGCCGCCGAAGCGGTCGGCCAGCGCCCCGCCGACCGGGCGGATGAACGAGCCGGCGAACACGCAGGCCGCCGTGAAGAAGCCGGCGATCACCGGGTCCAGGCGGTACTCCGAGTTGAAATAGATGGTCAGCGAGGACGACAGGCCCACGAAGCCGCCGAAGGTGACGCCGTACAGCAGCATCAGCCACCAGGCGTCGGGCGTCTTCAGCACCTCGAGGTACTCGGCCAGGCGCTTGGGCGCCGGCTGCTCCGGGGCGTCCTTGGCCAGGAACAGGTAGGTGACGAAGGCCACGGCCAGCGGCAGGGTGGCCAGGCCCAGCACATTGACCCAGCCGAAGTGCTTGGCCAGCGCCGGGGCGAACAGGGCGGCCAGCGCCGTGCCGGAGTTGCCGGCTCCGGCGATGCCGAGCGCCAGGCCCTGATACTCCGGCGGGTACCAGCGCGAGGCCAGCGGCAGGGCCACGGCGAAGGAGGCGCCGGCCACGCCCAGCAGCACGCCCACGGCCAGCACCTGGCTGAAGGCGTGCACGCCCAGCATCCAGGCCGCGCCCAGGCCGGCCAGCACGATGGTCTGCAGGATGGCGCCGGTCCGCCTTGGCCCGATCCGGTCGACCATCACCCCGGCGACCAGGCGCAGCAGCGCGCCCGACAGCACGGGAACGGCCACCATCAGGCCCTTCTGGGCGGGATCGAGGTGGAAGTCCCTGGCGATCGCCACGCCGAGGGGACCCAGGAGCACCCAGACCATGAAGCTGATGTCGAAATAGAAGAAGGCGGAGAACAAGGTGGGCGCATGCCCCGCCTTCAGGAACGAACGACTCAACATGGGAACCTCGGGGGTGAACGAGAGCGGCGACTTCGCCGGGAAGGTGACCGCATCCGAGCGGTCGTCTCGATCAGCCTCGAACGTCGTTGTCCGTGGACCTGGGATCGTTGTGGCGGCGCAGCATCGGGCCTGTACAGCGGGGTCCTGCCCGCAGGCGGGCGGTTTTCGCCGGTCGCCCGATTCCGCAGCGCCGAAAGCGGGCGCTGGTGAAATTATGAGCGTTCAGTTGCGACAATCCTGCCTAAACTACGAGCACATGCTGCGCGCTGCGATGGCCCACGCGCCTGTCCGCCCCTCGCCCGGGCGTGGGAGTCGTGCATCAAGGTCCCCGCGAGGCGACCGCGGCGCTCGCGTAGACCTCAGCTCGCCGAGACCGCCCGCCGGTAGAGCCGCCAGGTGGCGTGGCCCAGCACCGGCACCACGACGATCAGCCCGACCAGCGCCGGCAGCGATCCGATCACCAGGCTCCCGGCGATGACCGCGCCCCACAGCGCCATGGTCCCCGGGTTGGCCGCCACCACCCGCAGGGAGGTGCGGATCGCCGCGCCCACGCCCACGTCGCGGTCGAGCAGCAGCGGGAAGGAGACCACGCTGACCGCCAGGGCGGCCACCGCGAACAGGAAACCCACCCCGCAGCCGAGGGCGATCATCGCCCAGCCGGCGGGCGTCGACACCACGTCATGCATGAAGGACCCGGCGGAGGCCGGCGGCTGCGGGCCGAGCGTGCCGTTGTAGATCTGCCAGGCGGCCGCCAGCCACAGGAGGAAGATCCCGACCATCACCAGGCTCAACAGCACGATGGAGCCGAAGCCCGGCGAGCGGACCACCCCGAAGGCGTCGGCGAAATGCACCGGCAGGCCTGCCTCGCGCCGCCGGCTGATCTCGTAGAGGCCGAGCGCCGCCACCGGCCCCAGCAGCGCGAAGCCGGAGGCCAGGGGGAACACCATCGGCAACAGGTCGTGGCCATAGGCCAGCCTGGCCAGCACCAGGCCGGCGACCGGGTAAATCAGCCCGACGAACGCCACGTCGGCCCGATAGGCGCCGAGGTCTCCGAACCCCTCGCGCAACGACGCCCACAGGTCGTGCGCGGTGAGCCTGCGGACTTCCAGCCTCGACGTCGCCAGGCGGTGCGCGCGCCGCGGGCGGGTCATCGCCTGCACGACGTCGGTGATCTGCTCGACGCCCATCTCGAAGGGGTTTCTGATGTGATTTTCGGCCGACATGCTCGCTCCTCCCGAACGTGGGTTCCAGGAGCGTGGTCCGCCATGCCGACCCGGGCCGCTGAGGCTGTTGCGAGGCAGACCACATCCCGGAGACAGCAAAAGCCTAACCCCAAAACGCGGTGATGTCGTCCCTGCAATTTCCCGCGGCTGGCGGCCCCCGGTCTTGGTTACACCTTGGATTTGCGGGGTGTTTTCCTGAAATAGATCTGAAACCTAGGCGTGCGTTCATGGGGTGCGTGCAACTTCGGCGCGCCACAATTCCAGTCGTCGTCGCAGGCCCGTGTGATCGTAGGTGGAAAGTTCGTCTGGCTGCACTTCCCCAAGTGCGCCGGCCACGCCGTGGAGCAGGCGCTGAAAAGCGTCCTGCGCCGCGACCGCGCCGCCGCCTTCGACGCGCCCGACCGCGAAGGCTGGCACGATTCCCCGCGCGACCGCCGCCGCCGCGAGGCGGACCCGCAGCTCTCGGACCGGACGGTGATCTGCGGCTTCCGGCGCCTGCCGTTCTGGATGCTGAGCCGGGCGCACTACGAGGCGTCGCGCCCGCCCTATCAATGCGTCACCCGGGCCATGTTTTGCCGCGGGGAGTATTTTCACCAGAACGGCCAGGTCGGCAAAGCGGACGACCATGCGCTGTACTACGGCGAGGCCGACGTCGAGCGGTGGATCCGCACCGAGCACCTGCCCGAGGACTTCGAGCGCTCGTTCGGCGACATCCTGGGCTCGCGCCTGACCCGGGCGGCGGTGCGCAAGCTGCGGCGCATCGTCAACGGCACGCGCCTCAACTACATCCGCAGCCTGGACTTCCACTTCACCGCCGGCGAGCTGGAGGCGCTCTACGCCGCCAACCCGGCCTGGGCGGCGCGGGAGCGGGAGCTGTATGGCGATATCCTCAGGCTGTCCGACCGCCGGCTCCAGCCGACCTATTTCCTCGACCGCCGCCTGCGGTTCGTCGCCGCCAGCGGCGTGGCGCTCGACACCTGGGGCATGTCGGCCGAGGAGGTGATCGGCAAGCATCTGCTGGAGGTGTTTCCGCGCGCCAGCGGCAGCGAGTCCTATGCGGCGCACCTCAGGGCGCTGCGCACCATGCGCTCCGTCAGGCTGGACACCATCTCGCCCACGTTCGACGAGCCCGTGCGCCTCGATCTCCAGCCGACCCGCGCCGGCCTGCAGGTCAGCTTCCGGAGGTCGGCCTAGCTTTCCACAAACGCCTGCAGCCGTCCGAGCGCCTCGTCCCAGTGGGCCGAGACGCCGTCGAGGTAGCTGCGCGCCGCGGCGACGGGCTCGGGCCGGTAGGCGAACCGGCTCTCGCGGCCCACCCGCAGGCTGCGCACCAGGCCCGCCTTCTCCAGCACGCGCAGGTGTTTGGTCACGGCCTGGCGGGTGAGGGTGGTGTCGGCCGACAGGGCGGCGATCGAGCGGACCCCGCCGTCGCTGAGCCTGGCCAGCAGCGACAGGCGCGTGCGGTCGCCCAGCGCCGCGAACACCGGCGCCGGGTCCGCCCCACGCTCCGTCGCCCCCGGGCTAGGACTCGACATGGGCGCGGATATTCCCGGTCTGCTGGGTCCAGCCGCCGTCGTTCATCCGCATCGCCTCCTCGCGCCGGTGGGCGGGGACGGCGTCGAAGCCGGATTCCACGATCGTCAGCGCCGTTCCCTCCGGCGCCGGCGTCAGGCGGAACTCCACCAGGGTGGGCGTCTCGGCGCCGTAGTCGACCTGGGGGTCGACCGCATAGGGATGCCAGGTGAAGGAGAACAGGCGCGGGGCCTCCATCGCCACCACCGTCGCCTCCCATTTCAGGTGCTCATAGCCGGGGTGGGTGATGTGGCCGCGGACGGCCTGGCCGGGGACGAACGGATCGTCCAGCTTGACCCGGAACCACTGGCCGAACTCGACAGGGTCGGTGAGGGCGCGCCACACCCGTTCGACGGGCGCGCGCAGGGCGATGCGCTTTTCGATGCGGTCGGACATTTTCGAGCAACCTCCTGGTTGCCCTTTTATGGTCGATCGGAACCGGATACGCAACCAGAAAGTTGCCTGTATGCGGTCGGTCGACGGCGGCGGCCCCGGTGAACTACCTTGCGGCCGAACCGGTACGTCCCTGAAGATGGCCGCCGTGGAGGAACCATGCCCAGCGCCGGCGCGACAAAACCCTGGCCCGCCATGAGCATCGCGGCCGCCCACGCCGCCCTCACCGGCCCGGGCTCGCCCTTCGAGATCGAGGAGCGGGTGATCGACGGCCGCCGCCTGCGGGTCTGGAAGCACGCCGCCCCCACCACCGGCGCGCAGCTGACCGCCGCCCGCGCCTTCGGCGAACGGACCTTCCTGGTGCATGAGGACGAGCGGGTCGGCTTCGAGGCCTTCCACCGCGCGGTCGCGGTCTTCGCCGCCGAGCTGGTCCGGCGCGGGCTCGCGCCCGGCGACCGGGCGGCGCTGGTCATGCGCAACCTGCCGGAGTGGGCGGTCGCCTTCTACGCCGTGACCGCCGCCGGCGGCGTCGCCACGCCGCTCAACGCCTGGTGGACCGCCGGCGAGCTGGCCTACGCCCTGAAGGACAGCGGGGCGAAGCTCCTGGTGGTCGACGCCGAGCGGCTGGCGCGGATCGGGGAGGTGCTCGGCGAATGCCCGGACCTGCGGCACGGCTACGCCGCGCGGGCCGCCGCCGACCTGCCGGCGAATTTCACGCCCCTGGAGGCGGTGATAGGTCCGCCCGGGAGCTGGGAGCGCCTGCCGGACCGGCCTTTGCCCGACGTGGCGCTGGGGCCGGAGGACAACGCCACCCTGTTCTACACCTCCGGCACCACGGGCGCGCCGAAGGGCGCCTTGGGCACCCACCGCAACATGCTCTCGAACGCCGTCGGCGCGGCCTGCGTCGCCGCGCGGGCCTTCCTGCGCCGCGGCGAGGCGCCGCCCGCGCCGGATCCCGACGCGCCGCAGCCCGGAGGCCTGGTCTCCATCCCGTTCTTCCACGTGACCGGCTGCTTCGCGGTGCTGTCTCCGGCGCTGCAGGGCGGCGCGAAGCTGGCCATGATGCGCCGCTGGGACGCCGAGGCGGCCATGCGGCTGATCGAGCGCGAGCGGCTGACCTCCGCCGGCGGCGTCCCCGCCATCGCCTGGGAGCTCGTCGAGCACCCGGCGCGCCACAAGTACGACCTCTCGTCCCTGCAGACGATCAGCTACGGCGGGGCTCCGGCGCCGCCGGAGCTGGTCCGCCGTATCCTGCAGGAATTCCCGGGCGCCGTGGCGGGAAGCGGCTGGGGCATGACCGAGACCTCGGGCATGGCCACCCAGCACGCCGCCGAGGACTACGCCCACCGCCCCGACAGCGCCGGCCCGGCGGCGCCGGTGGGCGACCTGAAGATCATGTCGCCGGCCGGCGACCGCGAGCTTCCGGCGGGGGAGGTGGGCGAGCTGTGGTTCCGCGGGCCGCAGGTGGTCCGCGGCTACTGGAACAAGCCCGAGGCGACGGCCGAGACCTTCGTCGACGGCTGGGTCAGGACCGGCGACCTGGCGCGGGTGGACGGGGAAGGCTTCCTGTTCATCGTCGACCGGGCGAAGGACATGGTCATCCGCGGCGGCGAGAACATCTACTGCGTGGAGGTGGAGAACGTCCTCTACGAGCACCCGGCGGTGGTCGACGCCGCCGTCATCGGCCTGCCGCACCGCACCCTCGGCGAGGAGCCCGCCGCGGTGGTGACGTTGAAGCCGGGCGCCGCGGTCACCGGCGAGGAGCTCCGCCGGCACGTCGCCGGCCGGCTGGCCGCCTTCAAGACGCCGGTGGAGGTGCGTGTCCGTTCCGAGCCCCTGCCGCGCAACGCCAACGGCAAGATCCTCAAGCCCGCCCTCAGGGAGCTGTTCGGCAAGGATAAGGGTTAGCGCCCTCTTTCCTCCCCTGTCCCGAAGAGCGAGTGGTGGAGGGGGCGCGGTTCTGCAGTGCGTCGGCCGCCACCTCCCGTCCTCTTCGGGACAGCGGAGGAAAAAGGCGTGACGAGATGTGTGCACCCCTTGGCCGATTCCGGGGGAGCGGGCCGGGATCAACAGAGGCCGAGTGCGTTCTAAGCGCCTACCGGCTGGAACACCCGGTTCAGGAAACGCACGATCACCTCCTCGAACACCGCGTTGTTGTCGCCCACCACCATGTGGCCGGCGCCGCTGACGTGGGCCACCTCCAGCTGCGGGATGCTGGCGCGCAGGGTGTCGATGCCGGCCTCGTCGACGATGTCGCTCATGACGCCGTGCACCAGCAGCACCGGCGCCTTGATCGCCCCAGCCGCTTCGTCCAGCAGGTCGGTGCGGATCACCTGGTCCACGTCGCCCCCGCGCCGCAGCATCGCCGGGTCCCAGTGCCAGTGGTAGCGCCCGTCCGGCCGCAGCCGCAGGTTCTTCATGAGGCCCGTGTTGGACTTGGGCCGGGGGCGGCCCGGACGATATTCCGCGACGGCGTCGGCCGCCTCCTCCAGGGTGGCGAAACCGTCGACGTGCCGGCGCATGAAGCCGCCGATCCGCTGGACGCCCTCGGGCGCGATGCGCGTCGCCACGTCCACCAGCACCAGCGCCCCGACCCGCTCGCCCAGGGGCTTGCTGGCCATCAGCGAGGCCAGCCCGCCCATCGAGGCCCCGACCAGCGCCGCCGGGCCCCTGGCCATGGTCCGCACCACGGCCTCCACGTCGGCGGCGTAGCGCTGGAAGCGGTAGTCGGCGTCGGGTGACCAGGCGCTGTCGCCATGCCCGCGCATGTCCAGCGACAGCACCCGGTAGCCCTGTCCGGCCAGGACTTTCGCCGTGTCGCGCCAGGAGTGGCGGGTCTGCCCCCCGCCGTGGGTCATCAGCACGAACGGGCCGTCAGGCGGGCCGGAAATGTCGCCCGACAGCATGAGGCCGTCGGCCCCTTCGACCTGTATCACTTCGGGCTGGGGTCCGGTCATGAGCTGGCATCCTGTGTTCACGTCGCCGTCCATCGCTATCATCAACGCCTGGAGCCTGGGCGCAATCCACGTTAGCCCTGGCGGCTCGCGCAAGATCCGCGCGGACAGGGAGACATGGATCATGCCGGCGCTGTCCGAGGAACAGGTGCTGCTGCGCGACGCCGCCCGCGCCTGGGCGGGGCGGCAGTCGCCCACGACCGCCCTGCGCCGCGTGCGCGACGGCGCGGCGCCGCTGGGCTACGAGCCCGCCGCCTGGGACCAGATGGCCGCGATGGGCTGGGCCGGTGTGATCGTCCCCGAGGCCTACGGCGGCTCGGACTTCGGCTGCCGCTCCATGGGGCTGCTGCTGGAGGAGACCGGCCGCACGCTCACCGCCTCGCCGCTGCTGGCCACCGGCCTGGTCGCGGCCAGCGCGCTCGTGCTGGGCGGCACGGACGTCCAGCGCCGGGAATGGCTGCCCAAGATCGCCGCCGGCGAGCTGGTGGCGACGCTGGCGGTGGACGAGGGAGCGCACCACGCGCCCGAGCGCACGGCGCTCGGCGCCGTCGCCTCCGCCTCCGGCTACACCTTGACCGGCGCCAAGGCCTTCGTGCTCGAAGGCATGGCCGCCGGCCTGTTCGTCGTGGCCGCCCGCACCTCGGGCCGCCCGGGCGAACGGAGCGGGATCACCCTGTTCCTGGTTCCCGGCGGCGTGGAGGGGGTCGGCCGCACGCCGCGCGCCCTGGCCGACAGCCGCGGCTACGCCGCCGTGGCGTTCGACCGGGTGGAGCTGGGCGCGGAGTATGTGCTGGGCCCGCTCGACGAAGGCTGGGACCTGCTGGAGCGGGTGCTCGACCGCGCCCGGGCCGGGGTGGCCGCCGAGATGCTGGGCGCCGCCGGCCAAGCCTTCGAGATCACCCTGGAATACCTCAAGACGCGCGTCCAGTTCGGCCAGCCGATCGGCGCCTTCCAGGCGCTGCAGCACCGCGCCGCGAAAATGTTCACCGAGCTGGAGCTCGCCCGCTCGGCGGTGGAAGCGGCGCTGGACGCCCTCGACGAGGCCGCGCCCGACGCGCCCCTGCTGGTCAGCCTGGCCAAGGCCAAGACGGGCGACGCGATCCACCTGGTCTCCAACGAGATGGTCCAGCTGCACGGGGGGATCGGCATGACCGACGTCCACGACGCCGGCCTCTACCTGAAGCGCGCCCGCGCCCTGGAGGCGATCTTCGGCGGCCAGGCCTTCCATCGCGACCGCTACGCTCGATTGCAGGGCTACTAGAGCGGAATTCGCTCAGGTTGAATCGCGCCTCAAACACCGCTCATTCCCGCTTTCGCGGGGATGAGACACTTAACCTAAATAACTAGAAATAAACAACAAAAAATGCTACAACTCTCTACACAAGGGCTGCACAGCAACGGAAAATCAATCACTTAGGCCGCCGTTCTGCACAGAACCTGCACAAGCGTGGAGCGAGCAATGGCATTTGTCACGGACAAGGAGGAACTGAAGCCCGGCCTGGTCATCTTTCGCCGGGCGGATGTGCAGCATCGCAATTGGTATTGCCGGGTGAAGCTGCCGAAGGCTGACCGCTACAAGACCTTCTCGCTCAAGACCTCAGACATCAACGCTGCCCGCGACCGGGCTTACGACCATGACGCGGACGTTCGCTTCCGGCTCAAGCATGACGTGCCGGTGTTCAATCGTCCGTTCCGCGACGTGGCGAAGGAATATTTGACGACGCAGGAGGCGCGCGCCAAGCGCGGTGAAATCAGCCCGGCGCGGCCCAAAAAGCTCAAAGCGGTGCTCGAAGGTGCGCTGGAAGCCTATGTCGGCTCGACACAGGTGCACCTGATCGGCGACGAGCTATGGGGCAGCTATCCCGCGTGGCGGCGCGAGAACGGTGCGGGGCGCAACAAGCGCAACGGCGTGCGGGAAGTGTCGGCAAGCTTGGCTGAGAAGTTCGCAGTTCAGGATGCGGCGTCGCGGACCAAGGCGATGCACAGCCGAGGCATCAAATTGAGCAAGGCCCTCGCGGCCAAGGCCGCAGCCCCGCTCGCCGAGCGGACGGTGGCGTTCATCAGCGATTCCACCATCCGCTTCGAGATGTCGATTTTCGGTGCGGTGATGAACTACGCCGTCAAGAAGCGCTACGTCCCCGCGAGCAAGCGCTTCGACGAGCGCCCCAAGCTCAAGACCATGCGGCGCGATGAGTTCACTGTCGAAGAATACCGAAAGCTCCACACACAAGGGCGCCGGTGGATCAAGAAGGACCACGAGGGTAATCCCAACAAGCCGGTTGCCGAGTGGTATCGGACCATGACCTACAACATGATCCTGATCGCCTGTAACACCGGCATGCGGCCATCGGAGTTGAGAAACCTCCGTTGGCGCGACATCACGACCGCCAAGGACCGTGACGGTCGCGAGATCATGGTGCTGTTCGTGCAGGGCAAGGGCAAATCGCGCAAGCTGGTCGCGCCCAAGAGCGTGGGCGACTACCTTGATCGCATCCGAGAGATTTCAAAAGCCACAGAGCCGGAAGACCGCGTGTTCACCACCAGCACCGGCCAGCCGACGCAATCGCTCTACAAACATCTGATCGATGACCTGTTGACCCGCTCCGGCCTACGCGAAGGACCGGGCGGCACCATCCGCTCCACCTATAGCTTCCGCCACACCTACGCCACCTTCCGCCTTGGCGAAGGGGTCGATGTCTATTTCCTCGCCGAGCAAATGGGCACCTCGGTCAAGATGATCGAAGACCACTATGGGCATGTAAACACCATCAAGCATGCCGACCGCGTGCTGATGGGCATCGGCGGCTGGGAGACGATGCACGCTGAAATGAATGCTGAGTCAGACGCCGAAGAGGCTAACGCCAAGTCAGCGCAGGCCTCAAAAGCGCGGCAATCCAAGAAGCCGCCGCGTTCCAAACGCTAGCCTGCATCGACCAGCCGTCGAGTTCGATGGCCGATGCATCGGAGGCTCGCGGTCCTGCCGTTTCCGCAACGCGCCGCTGGCGCTTCTCTGTTGCGGACCGGCCAAGCGACGGATGGGATCAGGGTGCGCCGAGCGTCCAGCACCCCCGTCCTTCGCGTCTTCCCGTAGTCCGGCTTCCTCCGCCGCTGGCGACCAAGAGGAGGTCGGGCAAGGTCTTGCTACATGGCGTGTGTGATCACACGCTGCTGTTCTCCGATGTCTCCACCACAACACTGTCCGGTGCTTCCTGATGGGGGTTCCTGGCGCGAACCCGCCGATCAACGGGGCCGCCTAAGCGCCCGAACGAATTTCGCCAGCGCCCCAAAGAGTGCCGCCAACGCGGTGACCAGGGCCGTGATGTCTGTGCATGTCATAAATCCTCCTCTGTTGCCGCGTGCGCCATGCACGACGGATGAGGAGACCC
>NZ_DASXYF010000060.1:0-16801 GCF_036502675.1 Phenylobacterium sp. | reverse complement strand
AGTTGGCGGGAATCTTCTTGGCCGGAGCGGCGGGTACGGCAATCTTGGCGGGAGGGGGCTTGAGGGCGGTCATTTTCTTTTCCTGTGCGGACAAAGCATGGGGTGATCCACCGGTGGGGCGCCGGATGGCACGCATTCGTCACGTTGCTGAACGAAAAAGACCCTATCACAGGAAAGGCGAAAATGGAAGGAAAAACAGTGCCATCCCATTGATTTGGCGGCGTTTATTCAAATCTTCCCGGAAAGGGCAGCCAATTCAAGCATTTGTGACGGTTGTTCCGTACGCAGACCACACCCCGCGTAGAACGCAGGGTCGCCAGGCGCCAAGCGGTGCTGTGAAAGGTTAGGAACCGGAACCCGCATTCGGGCTCCTTGGCGTCCGCGGAGCGACGGCCAGCCGAGCGCAGCGAAGGGTCGCTAGCAACAGCGTAGCGACGCCGCGACCATCCAATAACGGCGGACGCCTAGGAGCCTGAACCTGGGTTGGGGCTGAAGAACTTCTCGAACTTGTCCGGCACGCCCTGCATTTCCTTGGCGTCCGCCGGAGCTTCGCCCTTTTGGGCGATATTGGGCCAGCTCTTGGCATATTCGGCGTTCACCGACAGCCACTTCTCCAGGCCGGATTCGGTATCGGCCTTGATGGCTTCCGGTGGACATTCCGGCTCGCAAACGCCGCAGTCGATGCATTCGTCGGGGCTGATTACCAGCATGTTTTCGCCTTCGTAGAAGCAGTCCACCGGGCAGACTTCGACGCAGTCCATGAACTTGCAGCGGATGCAGGCGTCGGTGACGATGTAGGTCATCGAAGGGTTAGGCTCCGGACACGCCCCGCGGGGGGGCGCGGGTTTTTCACGTCGCGGGCGCGGCTTGTCAATGCGCAGCACTTTGGCGCGGCTCAGGATGTCTGCAAGGACGAATAGAGGCCGCGCGCCTCCGCCGGCGGTCCGCGCCGCTCGCCCAGCGCCTCGACGCGCACGGCGGTGAGCCGGCCGCCCGAGGCGAACACCAGCTGGTCGCCGATCCGCACCGTCCGCGCGGGCTTGTCCAGCCGGCTCTCCACGCCCGCGCGGGTCAGGCGCACCCGGCCGTCCTCGCAGACCCTGGCGGCCAGAGTGCGGGTCTTGAACAACCGGGCGCGCCACAGCCAGACGTCGGCGCGGCAGGTGTCTGCGGGCTCGCTCACGCCGGCGCCGCCCTGCGCCGCCTCCGCTTGCGCCGCGCGGGCGCGGGCCGGCCCTTCAGCGCCGCCAGGGCCGCGAACGGCGAGGCGGGGGAGGGACCGGCCGGCCCCGCCGCCGTCGCCGTCCGTCCGCGGCGCCAGGCCCGCGGAGCCTCGCCGCGGCCGGCGGGCAGGAAGCCCAGGCCGCGCAGCACCGCCTCGGCCGTGGCCGCGTCCCAGCCCAGCGCTTCGTGCGCCTGGTCGGAGAGCGCCACGCCGCCCCCCTGCCGCGGGGCGGCGCGCAGCAATTCGTCCAGCCGCTCGAGCTGCTCCACCGGCGCGGCGAGGCGCCCGACCCGGCGCAGGCCGTAGGCGGCCAGCGCCGCCGGCGCGGGCGCGGGATCCGGCAGCGGGATGGGGACGCCGGTCGGCCTCAGGCCCGCGGCCATGGGCGCGGCGAAGGCCTGCAGCAGACCGGCCGCCGCAGGCTCCAGCAGCGCGGGAAGATACAGGCTGTAGGCGCCCAGCCGCACGCCCAGCGCCTTCAGCGCCCGGCGCTCCACCTGGCTCAGCGCCTTGGCGTCGTCGCGCACCTGCGCCCGGTCGATCACTCCGCCGGCTTCCAGCAGCCGGAAGGCGACGCCGCGCGCCAGGCCCTTCAGCCGCCCGTCGGCCACCGCCGCCTCCAGCCGGCGCAGCGCCCGAAGCCTGCGGCCCGCCTCCGCCGCGACGAAGGCCTCCAGCCGCCGGGCGGCGCGTTCGCGCGCCACCGCCGGGCCCAGCTCGCCGAACAGCCGCACCCTGGGTGCGAACGGCCTGCCGCCGGCCAGGGCCCCCGCCGCCTCGCCGCGCCACAGGATCGTCGCGTCGGGGGCGAGCGCGAAGGCCTCGTCCGGCTCGCCGGCCATCTGGCCCAGCCGCCTGGCGATCTCCGGGCCGACGGCGGCTTCCGCCGTGGCGCGCAGGGCCTTCTCCTCCAGCGGGGACGCGCCGCGGGCGGCCTCGAAGCGCGCGCCCTGCAGCCGGCCGACGTAGTGGCCCTCCACCGTCACCGTGCCGTCCGCCGCCACGCCGGCCAGCATGTCGGCCCGCACCTGCAGGCCGCGCATCAGCGCGCTGGTGCGCCGGTCGACGAAGCGGGCCATCAGCTTTTCGTGCAGGGTGTCGGAGAGCCGGTCTTCCAGCGCCCGCGTGCGCTCCTGCCAGCCGGCGGGGTCGGCCAGCCAGTCGGGGCGGTTGGCCACATAGGCCAGGGTCCGCACGCTGGCCAGCCGGGCCGAGAGCGCGTCGATGTCGCCGTCGGTGCGGTCGAGGTGGGCGTATTGCCGGGCGATCCAGTCCTCCGGCACCCGGCCGCTGCGGCCGGTGAGGGCCTCGAAGAATTCGCGGATCAGCCGGATGTGGTCGTCGGCGCCGGTCTTGCGGAAGTCCGGCGTCTGGCAGACGTCCCATAGCCGGAACAGGGCCGAGCGGTCACGGCAGCGCCCGGCGACCTCCGGGACCGCCGCCAGCGCCCGCAGCGTCTGCTCGTCCAGGCTTTCGGCGGACAGCGTCAGGCCCGCCCGGTCCGGCGCGGTGGAGAGCGAGCGCATCAAGAGGTGCAGCGAGCCGAAGTCGGGCCGCGGGTTGCGCCACTCCGCCGCCTCCACCGGCTCGAAGCTGTGCGTCTCGACGGCCTCCACGAGGTCGGGATCGATGTCCTCGCACTCGCCGGTGACGCCGAAGGTCCCGTCGGTGCGGTAGCGCCCGGCGCGCCCGGCGATCTGGCCGATCTCCTGGGGCCGCAGCCAGCGGGTCCGCCGGCCGTCGAACTTGCGCAGGCCCGCGAAGGCCACGTGGTCGACGTCCATGTTCAGGCCCATGCCGATGGCGTCGGTGGCCACCAGGAAGTCCACCTCGCCGGACTGGTAGAGCGCCACCTGGGCGTTGCGGGTGCGTGGGCTGAGCGAGCCCATCACCACCGCCGCCCCGCCCCGCTGGCGGCGGATCAGCTCGGCGATGGCGTAGACCTGGTCGGCGGAGAAGGCGACCACGGCGCTGCGCCGCGGCAGGCGGGTGAGTTTCCCGGGCCCGGTATAGGTCAGGGTGGAGAACCGCTCCCGCGAGACGATCTCGGCGTGCGGCAGCAGCCGGCGGACCAGCGGGGCCATGGTCCCGGCGCCCAGCAGCATGGTCTCCGCCGTCCCCCGCGCGTGCAGCAGGCGGTGGGTGAAGACGTGGCCCCGCTCCGGGTCGCCGCAGAGCTGGATCTCGTCCACCGCCAGGAACTCCACCTGGCGCGACAGCGGCATGGCCTCGACGGTGCAGACGTAATAGTGCGGCCGCGGCGGGACGATCTTCTCCTCGCCGGTGATCAGCGCCACGGCCCGCGGGCCTCTGGCCTTGACGATGCGGTCGTAGATCTCCCGGGCCAGCAGCCGCAGGGGCAGGCCGATCATGCCGGAGGCGTGGCCCAGCATCCGCTCCACTGCGAGGTGCGTCTTACCGGTGTTCGTTGGTCCCAGCACCGCCACCAGGCGGGGAGGGGCCGCGCCGGACGGGCGGTCGCTCATGACTCCAAGGTGGGGTCAGAATCGGGGCGCGGCAAGCGGCGTCCCCGGCCCCGCCGGGGGCGGGCGAGTTGATTTGTCGCGGCCGGTGCGGCCATCCGTCAGCTGAACGGCGGCTGACTTTCCGGCTCAGGTTCCCCTCAGGACCCAGGCCTCAGACTGGCTCTCGATCCGTCCGTCGGGGCGGTGAACCTGGATGAGGTGACGTCATGGCCAGCTTTCGCGCCATCGATTGGGTTCTCGCGGAATACGCGCCCGGTCCGGTGAAGGTCGGCGACCTGCTGTCGGTCGATGCGGGCGGCATGCCGATCTACCAGGTGACGGCGGTGTCCGACGGCATGATCTCGCTGCGCGACGAACGCCATCCGCCGGTGCAGGTCAGGTCCCTGGACAGCTTCCGTTGGAGAGGCGTCATCGCCTAAAGCGGGTTGAAATTGGGTTGATCCGCCTCCGCTCCTCCCGGCGAAGGCCCGTAGGCGCTAAACTTAAGGGCGACGTCGCCTTTTCCTCCCCTGTCCCGAAGAGGACGGGGGACCACCGGCCGGAGAGCCGGTGGCGGAGGGGGCGCGGACTTGGCGCAGTGCGTCGGCTCGCCCCCACCGTCACGCCCTCGGAGTTCGTCCTCGGGCCGGCCGCCGGCCGGACCTAGTGGCCGGGGCGAGCGGGTTTTGAGCGGGCGATTCCGCCTGAAATCATCGTGCCCTGGCCGGCGCGTCCGGACGGCGCGCCGCCTCGCCGCCTTCGCAAAATCGTGCGCCTGTGATGTCGCAACGCCGGCCCGTCGTTCGTCCTCGGACGGAGCGGCGGCCTGGCCGAGCCTTCGGCCGGGTGATCGCCAGGGTCACAGAGGAGCAAACCGCATGATCACCGTTTCCGCTTTCCGCTGGGTTCCCCCGTTCGCCCAGGGCCAGGTGCGCGACCTGCGCGTGCGCTGGGCGCTGGAGGAGGCCGGCCTTCCCTACCGCACCCGCCTGCTCGAACAGGGCGACCAGGACAAGCCCGAGTACCGCGCCCTGCAGCCGTTCGGCCAGGTGCCGATCTTCGAGGAGGACGGCCACGTGCTGTTCGAGAGCGGCGCCATCGTGCTGCATATCGGCCAGCGCACTGAGACCCTGCTGCCGATGGACGAGGGCGCGCGCAGCCGCGCTACGCAGTGGCTGATCGCGGCGCTCAATTCCGTCGAGCCGCACATCATGAACGTCGCCGCCATCGACCTGTTCTACGCCGACCAGGAATGGGCCAGGCTGCGCCGCCCGGGCGCGGTCGACTTCGCGCGCCACCGGCTGTCGTCGCTGGCCAAGGCGCTGGGCGACAAGCCCTGCCTCGACGGCGAGCGCTTCACCGCCGGCGACCTGATGATGGCCACCGTGCTGCGCATCCTGCCGGACCTGGCCGCCGACACCAGCCTGGCCCCCTACGTCGACCGCTGCACCGCCCGCCCCGCTTTCAAGCGGGCCCTGGATGCGCAGATGGGGGATTTCCGGCAGGGCGCCTGAACCGCGTAGCGCCCCTTCTCCCCTTGCGGGAGAAGGTGGCCTGCGGAGCTGGTCGGATAAAGGGTCTCTCAGAAGGGAAGGGAACACGCACGACTTTCGGCGTGCAGTCCATTCCAAATTTGGCGGCGCTTCTTCCCGATGCCTCGCCGCTGTCCGCCAGTATGTTCACTATTTGTTCTTGTCAACCTGCGCCCCTCGCGCTAGGGTCGCGCTGTCCGGCGCGCTCGCCGGACGTCCCCAGGGAGACAGGCGATGGTCCCGGACTTCGGACCCGACCCCGATCAAGCGGCGGCGCCGGATGCACCCCCCTTCCGCACCGGCGAAGGCTTCGCCTGGGGCGAGAGCCGCTACACCGAAGCCGTGGGCGCCGAGATCTGCCGCCGGCTGGCGGACGGCGAGTCCCTCGCCGTCATCTGCCGCGACCCGGCCATGCCCGCCCCGCCCACGGTCCACAAGTGGGCCGGCCTGCACCCCGAGTTCGCCGAGGCCAAGGCCCGCGCCCAGCGCAAGGCCTGGCGGCGCGAGCGCCGCGTCCAGGCCGGCAAGCTGAAGAAGCGGCTGGCGCGCCTCGTCGAAGCTGGCCGCGCCCCCTCCGGCCCGCCCTCCACCTACTCCGAGGAGATGGCCGAGCTGATCTGCCGCCGGCTGGCCCACGGCGAGCCGTTGATGGAGATCTGCCGCGAGGCGCACATGCCCAGCTACGTCACCGTCTACGCCTGGATGCGGCGCGACCCGGCCTTTGCTTATATGGTCGGCTTGGCGCGCGAGCTGCAGGCGGGGCTCAAGCTCGACCTCGCCTGGACCATCGCCCGCGACGCCACGCCCGAGACCGTCGGCGTCGCCCGCCTGCAGATCCAGACCCTGCGCTGGCACGCCGCCCGCCTCGCTCCCCGCGGCGATCCCGCCCCGCCGACGGAGGTCATGGACCGCATCCGCCGCGAGGGCCCCGACAGCTACACGGCCCGCCACAACCCCGAGCTTGCGACCAGGAGCCTGGGAGAAGGGGACTGGGACTGAATTCTCCCGACCTCCCCGGGAGAGGGGAAGGGGGCGCTCGAACCGCTGTTTCCACCCCGAAAACCGCTAACCGCCTTAAGGGTTGTCTACGCTTGTCCGCCTCAGTCCAGCGTCCGCCGGTACCGCGCCATGGCCAGCGCCGTGACCACGCAGACGAAGGCCGCCAGCGCCGTCAGCTCGCGCCACATGTCCCCCAGGCTCTGGCCCTTCAGCAGCGCCCCGCGCACGATCCGCAGGAAGTGGGTGACGGGGATGACCTCGCCCAGCGCCTGGGCCCAGGCCGGCATGCCGCGGAACGGGAACATGAAGCCCGACAGCAGGATCGAGGGCATGATGTAGAACATGCTCATCTGCATGGCCTGCAACTGCGAGCGGGCGGCGGTGGAGATCAGGAAGCCCAGGGCCAGCGAGCCCACGATGAACAGGGCCACCCCCAGCGACAGCCCCGCCCAGCCGCCCGCCATCGGCACGCCGAACAGCAGCCTGGCCATGATCAGGATCAGCACCGTCTGGATCAGCCCCACCGCCACATAGGGCGCGAGCTTGCCGGCCATCACCTCGATCGGCTCGACCGGGGTGGCCAGCAGGCTCTCCATGGTGCCCCGCTCGGTCTCGCGGGTGACGCTGAGCGAGGTCATCATCACCAGGGTCATGGAGAGGATCACCCCCAGCAGGCCTGGCACGATGTTGAAGGCGGTGACCGCCTCGGGATTGTAGCGGCTGTGCACCACCACCTCGAACGGCGGCGCGGCCTGGCCGCGCGGCGCCAGCGCCCCCTTCAGGTCGTGCGCCAGGGCCTGCCGGGGCAGGGCGGCCAGGGCCGCGGCCGCGCCGCTGGTGGCCGAGGGGTCGGTGGCGTCGGCCTCCACCAGGATCTGGGCGTTGTCGCCGCGGACTACCCGGCGGGTGAAGTCGTCGGGGATGGTGACGGCGAACTGCACGTCGCCGCGCCGGACCAGGGCGTCGAGCTCGGCGGGGCTGCGCGCCTGCAGGGCGAGGTCGAAATAGGCGCTGTTCTTCAGGGCGGCGGTGATCGAGCGGGCGAACACCGAATCCTCCTGCACCAGCAGGGCGGTCGGCAGCCGCCGGGGCTCGGAGTTGATCGCATAGCCGAACAGCAGCAGCTGCAGGACCGGCATGGCCAGGATCATGGCGTAGGTCAGCCGGTCGCGGGCCAGCTGCTTGAATTCCTTGACCAGCACGGCCATCACCCGGGTGGCGGAAAAGCCGCTCATGGGACGTCTCTTTCCTCCCACGCCCCGAGGAGGACGGGGGAGGGGGACCACCGGCCGAAGAGCCGGTGGTGGAGGGGGCGCGGGTTCTCACGCGCGTTGGCCGCCCCCTCCGTCACGCCCTCTGCGGAACAGGGGAGGAAAGGCGGCGTCGGAGCGCTCATTGGTAGTTGTCCTGCGCGCCGCTCATCAGCTGGATGAACACGTCCTCCAGGGTGGGGGCGACCTCGGTCCAGCGGTACGCGTCACACCGCCAGGGGGCGATGGCCGCCTCCAGCGCCGCCCGGTCCGTGCCGCTGACGTGCAGGGCCGCGCCGAACGGGGCGGCGGTGAGCACGCCCGGCCGCCGGGCCACCTCGCCGGCCAGACGGTCGATCCCCGGCCCCTCGCCGCGGAAGGTGATCAGGTTCGAGCCTGCGACCACCTCCTCGGCCGTGCCGCGGGCGATCAGCCTGCCGTAGCTGATGTAGGCGATCTCGTGGCAGCGCTCGGCCTCGTCCATGTAGTGGGTGGAGACCAGCACGGTCAGGCCCTGGGCGGACAGCGCATGGATCTCGTCCCAGAAGGTGCGCCGCGCCTTGGGGTCGACGCCGGCGGTGGGCTCGTCGAGCAACAGCAGGCGCGGCTCGTGCAGGGTGGCGGCGGCCAGGGCCAGCCGCTGCTTCCAGCCGCCGGAAAGCGAGCCGGCCAGCTGGTCGCGCCGCGCCGAGAGGCCCAGCCGCTCCAGGGTTTCGCTCACCCGCCGGTCTCTATGGTCCAGGCCGTGCACCCGGGCCATGAACTGCAGGTTCTCCCGCAGGGTCAGGTCCTCGTACAGCGAGAACCTCTGGGTCATGTAGCCGGTGCGCAGCTTGATCTCGCCCGCCTGGCGGATGATGTCGTAGCCCAGGCAGGAGCCCGCCCCGGAGTCCGGGGTCAGCAGGCCGCAGAGCATGCGCAGCGTGGTGGTCTTGCCCGAGCCGTTGGGGCCCAGGAAGCCGCAGATGCGGCCCTCCGCCACCTGGATCGACAGGTCCTGCACGACGTGCTTGCCGGCGAAGCTCTTGTTGAGGCCGGAGACGTCGATGGCCGGCGTCACCGGACGGCCCCCAGCGGCGTCACGTCCACCGGCTGGCCGGGATTGAGCAGCGCGCTGGGGAGGGCCTCCACCAGGTAGACCAGCCGGTCGCGGGCTTCGCGGGAATAGATCACCGGCGGGGTGAATTCCGGCCGGGGGCTGACGTAGGTGATCCTGGCCGTCAGGCCGGCGGCGCAGCCGTCGCAGGCGAAGCGCACCGTCCCGCCCGGCCGGTAGCGGGCGACCGCCGTCTCCGGCACGAAGAAGCGCAGCTTGACCCGGTCGTCCGGCAGCAGCGCCAGCACCGGCTGGTTGGCGCTGGCCCATTCGCCGGCCTGGTAGAAGACGTCCTCCACCCGGGCGGCCGAAGGCGCGGCGGGCGCCACGTCGCTCAGGCGGGCGCTGGCGGCGGCCAGCGTCGCCTGGGCCTGGCGGACCCGGGCGTCGGTGGCGCGGATCTGGTCCTCCCGCGAGCCCAGGGCCGCGGCGTCGCGCTGGCGCCTGGCCGCCGTCACCTGCGCCTGGGCGGCCTGGGCGGCGGAGCGGGCGTCGTCGAGCCGGGCGGGCGCATAGATCCCCTTGCGCACCAGCGGCTCGGTGCGGCGCAGGATGGCGCTCGCGTCGCGGGCGCGGGCCTCGGCGGCGGCGGCGTTGGCGTCGTAGACGGCCAGCTCCACCGGGCGCTGGCCCTTGCGCACGTCCTGCGCCTGGGCCTCGGCGGCGGCCAGGTCGGCGGCGAGCTGGTCGCGCTGGGCGGCGAGCTGGCGCGGGTCGACCACGAACAGCGGCTGGCCGGCCCTCACCCGGTCGCCGCGGGCGACGCGCATGGCGGTCACAGTGCCGGAGACCGGCGCCGCCAGGTACAGCGGCTCGCCCTCCACATAGCCGGACAGCATGGCGGTCCGGCCCATGCGCGGCGCGATCAGCAGCACGGCCGCCAGGACGACGGCGCCGGCCGTGAGGCCCACGACCAGCAGGCGTTGCGGGGTCATGCGGCTTTCCTGAGCATGAGGCCGTCCAGCAGGGTGTCGAGGTGCTGGGCGGCCAGGGCCTCGATGTCGACGTCCGGGGCGCCGATGGGGGTGAAGGTCTCGCGCCAGATCACCCCGATCAGCAGGGGGGCCACGATCTGCAGGGCGAACAGCCGCGGATCGCCCGCCCGCACCTCGCCGCGGGCCTGGGCGGCGGCCACCGCCAGGGTCAGGGCTTCCACCGCCTGCGAGACCAGCCGGTCGTGCCAGACCCGCGCCAGCTCCGGGAAGTTGCGCGCCTCGCCGATCACCATCTTCGCCACCCCGCCCACCGGCGTGTGCGCGACCAGTCCCACCATGCGGCCGACCAGCAGGCGCAGCAGGTCGGGGAACGGGCCCTGGTGGGCGGCCGCCATCGCCTTCACCGCCTCGATGTCGGGGGCCAGCGACTGGTCCACCACGGCGCGGAACACCTCCTCCTTGGTGGCGAAGTAGAGATAGATCGCCCCCTTTGACACGCCGGCCCGCGCCGCCACGTCCTCCAGCCGCGCGCCGGCGAAGCCGCGCTCGGCGAACACGGCCATCGCCGCGGCCAGGATCTCCGCCGGCCGCTCGGCCTTGCGGCGCCGGAACTTCGGCGCGCCGTCAGCAGGCATGCGCGGGCCCCTCTAATAACTGACCAGACGGTCATTTATGCGCTTGGCCGCAAGCTTCCGCAAGCGCCCGGCGACGCGGACGCCAGGAC
The DNA here is from genome assembly GCF_036502675.1 of Phenylobacterium sp. GTDB lineage: Bacteria > Pseudomonadota > Alphaproteobacteria > Caulobacterales > Caulobacteraceae > Phenylobacterium. The sequence continues at coordinate 6,575 of NZ_DASXYF010000060.1, read as the reverse complement.
GTACGAACGAGATGAGAAAGAGGTTGGGAACACCGGCGCAACAAAGCAGGACCGAATCAGCGACCATGGCTGATTCGGCGTTTGTTCACCGCTAGGTATAGTAGCCGAGCCGAGCTTGACCACAATCACCCCGGCATGGCCGCCGCGGCCGCCGCCGGCGTGGGTTGACGGCTGACGACCGCTTCCTCTATATCGCCGGCTCCCCGCGCGGGTCAGGCCCGCCGCGTCCGTCTCCACGCGAAGGTTTTCCCATGTCGCGCCGCTGCGATCTCACCGGAATCGGCCCGATGGTCGGCCACAACGTGAGCCACTCGAACATCAAGACCAAGCGCCGCTTCCTGCCGGCGCTGTCGCCCGCCACGCTGATGTCGGAATCGTTGGGGCAGAGCTACCGGCTGCGGATCACCAACGCCGCTCTGCGCACCATCGACTTCCGCGGCGGCCTCGACGCCTTCCTGCTGAAGGCCAGCGACGACCAGCTTTCGCTGCGCGCCCGCAAGATCAAGCGCCAGGTCAAGGCCAGGCTGGCGGCCCAGCCCGCCGCCTGAGGCCGGCTCTTTCCCGGAACTGCAAAGGCCGCCCCTCCGGGGCGGCCTTTTCGTTGCGGCTACTTCAGCGTCCCGGCGAACAGCGCCAGCATCTCGCGCCAGTGCCGCTCGGAGGCCTCGCGGTCATAAGCGGCCGTGTCGGGCGGCGCGTAGCCGTGCAGCGCGCCCTCGTAGACCTTCATGTCGGCGTCGACGCCGGCCGCTTTGAACGCCTGGTCCAGCCGCACGTACTGCTCCTCGGGAAACGAGGGGTCCTTGTCGGCGGCGGCGACCAGCACTTTAGCCTTGATCCGCGGCGCCAGCAGGTGGGGGCTGGTGTCGGCCTCGTTCGCCAGGTTGCCGCCGTGGAATGAGGCCGCCGCCGCCACCCGGTCCGGGAACATCGCCGCGGCGCGCAGCGACATGGCCCCGCCCATGCAATAGCCGATCGTCCCGACCTTCGGCCCCTTCACCTGCGGCTGCCCGGAGAGGAATTTCAGGAACGCGCCGGTGTCGACGGTCGATTTCTCCGGATCGGTCGTGGCGATCCGCGGGCCGAGCAGCTCCCAGCGCGTGGCCGCGTCGCCGACCGTCATGTCGACGGGCGCATAAGGGCCGAAGCGCCAGAACATGTCGGGCAGCAGCACGTAGTAGCCGTGCGACGCCAGCCGCTCGGCCATCTCGAACAGCGCCGGGCGGATGCCGATCCCGTCCATGAAGAACAGCACCGCCGGCCACGGCCCGGTCCCCTGGCCGGGGGTGAAGGCGAAGGCGCGCACGTCGCCGTCGCGGGTGGGGATTTGGATGTCCTGGCGGCTCATGGGGTCCTCCCTTTCAAGGCTTCGGCGTCCAGTCGAACGCCAGCAGCAGCGTACGCTCCGTCGTGGTGAAGTTGTCGTCGGAGATCATGTAGAACCGGATCGACCCGTTGGGGCGGAGCAGGGCGGCGAGGCCCTCGAAATTGTCCACGGTCTGCGGCCGGGCCAGGGTCATGCGGTCGATTTCGCCGCCCTGGGCGTCGAGGATGCGCAGGATCACGTGGTTGCCGGTCAGCGGGTTCCAGTCGCGCAGCAGCCAGGCGATGCGTCCGCCGTCCAGCGGCGCCGCGGCCACCAGGCCGAAGCCCTGGGGAACCTCCACCGTATAGCCCGCCCGGCAGCCGCCCGAGATGCGGCACACCCAGGTGTGGCCGGTGTCCTCCGCCCCCACGACGTAGGCGTCGGGACCTGCGGCGGGCAGCATCGCCAGGGCCTCCATCCCGTCGTTGTCGGGAAAGGCCTCGCCCGGCATGGGGACCGCGCGCGGCGGGCCGCCGGCGGCCGGGTAGAGCCAGATGCGGTGATGGCGCTCGAAGCTGACCAGCAGGTCGCCGTTCGGCGCCACGGCCACGCCCTCGGCGTCGCTCTCGGCCTTGCCCTGCAGCGGCTGGCCGTCCAGGCCGGTGAGCGGCGACAGCGTGGCGTCCGCCAGGCCGATCGGCCGGCCGCCCGCGTCGAGCACCAGGCGCGCGCGCAGCAGGTCGCCTTCGTCGCCCTCGCTGACCAGTCGGCCGTCGGTACCGATCTTCAGGTCCGACAGCCCATGCAGGCGCGAGGTCTGGTCGGAGGTGAGGTTCAGGCCGCCGGCGTAGGCGAAGGCGCCGACGCGGTCCTGGGTCGGATCCGCCGCGTTCAGGGGCACGGGCTCGGCCTTGACGACGACCCCGGGCCCCGCGGGCACGGGCGCCTGCGGCAGGATTGCGGGCGCCTCCGCGCAGGCGGCGAGCGACAGGGCCGCGAACGCCCCCGCCAGCCCGCGGCGCATCACGCCACCACCCGGCGCACTTCCTTGAAGGTCGAGCGGCGCAGCCCGCCCAGCCCGCCGGGCGGCGGCTGCAGCAGGCCCGCCGCGGCGGCGCGGGTGATGGACCGCGGCTCCTCGGAGAACAGTTCGGCCAGCTGCTCGACAATGGCCCCGGCCAGCTGCTCCACATCGACGATGGTCACCGCGCGGCGGTAGTAGCGGGCCACGTCGTGGCCGATGCCGATGGCGATCAGCTGCACCGGGCTCTTGGCCTCGATCTCGCCGATCACGTCGCGCAGGTGGCGCTCCAGGTAGTGGCCGGAGTTCACCGACAGGGTCGAGTCGTCCACCGGCGCCCCGTCGGAGATCACCATCAGGATCCGCCGCGTCTCCGGCCGGCCGATCAGTCGGTGGTGCGCCCAGAGCAGGGCCTCGCCGTCGATGTTCTCCTTCAGCAGGCCCTCGCGCATCATCAGGCCCAGGTTGCGCCGGGCGCGGCGCCAGGGGGCGTCGGCGGCCTTGTAGATGATGTGGCGCAGGTCGTTCAGCCGGCCGGGCTGGGCGGGCTTGCCGGCCTTCAGCCAGTCCTCGCGGCTGGCCCCGCCCTTCCAGGCCCGGGTGGTGAAGCCCAGGATCTCGGTCTTCACCCCGCAGCGCTCCAGGGTGCGGGCCAGGATGTCGGCGCACACCGCCGCCACCATGATCGGCCGGCCGCGCATGGAGCCGGAATTGTCGATCAGGATGGTCACCACCGTGTCGCGGAACTCGGTGTCCTCCTCCTCCTTGAAGGACAGCGGCGCGGTGGGGTCGGTGATCACCCGGGTGAGCCGCGCCACGTCGAGGACGCCCTCCTCCAGGTCGAAGCTCCACGACCGGTTCTGCTGGGCTAGCAGTTTGCGCTGCAGCCGGTTGGCCAGGCGCGAGACCACGTTCGACAGGCTGGCCAGCTGCTGGTCGAGGTAGGCGCGCAGCCGCGAAAGCTCCTCGGCGTCGCACAGCTCCTCGGCGGCCACCACCTCGTCGTGGCTGCTGGTGAACACCTTGTAGGTCGGGACCTTCGCCTCGCCCTTCGGGTCCGGGCGCGCCGGCTGGTCGCCGTCGCCCATGTCCGGGGGCTCGTCGGAATCCTCGGCGTCGCCGTCCTCGTCCGACTGCATCATCTCGCCGTCGGCGTCCTCGGCCTCGCGCTGGGTGGATTCGCTCTCGTCCATGGCCGACTGCTGGGGCGAGGCGCCTTCTCCGTCGCCGTCCTGCTCCTCGGCGGCCAGGTCCGCGCCCTCCTCGCTGGGCTCCTCGTCGGGGTCGCGCTGGTCCTGGTCGTCGAGGGACTCGTCGCCCATGGACAGGTCGCGGATGATCGCCTTGGCGATGCGGGCGTAGGCCTTCTGGTCGGCCAGGGCCTCGGTCAGCCGGTCGAGGTCGGCCCCGGCCTTGGCCTCCACCTCCCCGCGGAACAGCTCCACCAGCGGCCGGGCCGACGGCGGCGGCGGCTCGCCGGTCAGGCGTTCGCGGGCCATCAGGGCCAGCACCTCCGCCATCGGCGGGTTGTTCATCGCCTCCTGCGGGTTGAACGCCCGCCGTGCATAGGCATGGTCGAGCACCGCCTTCAGGTTCTGCCGCACCCCGCCCAGGGCGTTGGCGCCGATGGCCTCGATCCGCGCCTGCTCGATGGCGTCGTAGATCGGCGCGGCCTGCAGCGACTTGGGCCGCAGCCGGGCGTGGGCGGTGGGGTCGTGGTGGGCGACGCGCAGCGCCATCTGGTCGGCGAGCCCGCGGATCCGCGCCGCGTCGATGGCGGTCAGGTCGCGGGGCGGGTGGGGCAGCACCGCCCGGTGGCCGGCCAGCATCGGCCCCTCGCCCGAGAACACCACCTCCAGGTCGTCGGATTCCGCCAGCGAGCGGGCGGCGTTCGCCAGGGCGCGCTTGAACGGTTCCAGCGGGCTTTCGGGGGCTTTGGCCATGCCCTCGTCCTTAGACCAACCGGGGGCCTGCGCAAACCGCCGGCGGTCCCGCAATGGAACGCCCGGCGGAGGCCGACGTTTTCAGGGCGAGTTCCGATGGACGGGACGATTGGGAGATCATCATGTTGAAATGGGCGCTGATTTTCGCGGTCGTGGCCCTGATCGCGGGCGGCCTGGGCTTCACCGGCGTGGCCGGCGCGGCGGCCGGTGTCGCCAAGCTTTTGTTCTTTATCTTCGTGATCGGCTTCCTGCTGTTCCTGGCCCTCGGCGTCTTCGCGGGCCGCAAGATCACCGGCGGTTAGCCGGTCCCGGCAAGCTTTCCAAGGCGCGCCCGCTTCTCCGGAGCGGGCGTTCGCGTCTTGTGGGCGCGGCCGGCGATGTCATGAACGTGTCAGTCCGCCGCTAGGCCACCCGCACACGGGCCGTGCTCTCCGGCAAGTCCGTGCCGAACGCCCGCTGGAAGAACTCGGCTACCGTGCCGCGCTCCAGCTCGTCGCACTTGTTGAGGAACGTCATCCGGAATCCGAGCGCGATGTCGCCGTTGAAGATCTCGGCGTTCTGCGCCCAGGTGATCACCGTGCGCGGGCTCATCACCGTGGAGATGTCGCCGTTCATGAAGGCGTTGCGGGTCATGTCGGCCACCCGGACCATCGCGGCGATGGTGCGCTTGCCCTCGGCGCTGTTGTAGCCGGGCGCCTTGGCCAGCACGATCTCGGCCTCCACGTCGTGCGCCAGGTAGTTCAGCGTGGTGACGATCGACCAGCGGTCCATCTGGCCCTGGTTGATCTGCTGGGTGCCGTGGTAAAGCCCCGTGGTGTCGCCCAGGCCGATGGTGTTGGTGGTCGAGAACAGGCGGAACCAGGGGTTGGGCCGGATCACCCGGTTCTGGTCCAGCAGGGTCAGCTTGCCCTGCGCCTCCAGCACCCGCTGGATCACGAACATCACGTCCGGCCGGCCGGCGTCGTACTCGTCGAACACCAGAGCGATCGGCCGCTGGATCGCCCAGGGCAGCATGCCCTCGCGGAACTCGGTGACCTGCTTGCCGTCCTTCAGCACGATGGCGTCCTTGCCCACCAGGTCGATGCGGCTGACGTGGCTGTCCAGGTTCACCCGCACCAATGGCCAGTTGAGCCGGGCGGCCACCTGCTCGATGTGGGTCGACTTGCCGGTGCCGTGGTAGCCCTGGACCATCACCCGCCGGTCATGGGCGAATCCGGCGCAGATCGCCTTGGTGGTCTCGGGGTCGAACTTGTACGCCGCGTCGAGATCGGGGACGTGGGCGTCGTGGTCCGAGAACGCGGGCACCTGCATGTCGAAGTCCACCCCGAAGGTCTCGCGCACGGAGACTTTTTTGTCGGGGACCAGGGCGGCGAGCTTGTCTTCGGTGATGTCGAAAGCTGTCATGGCGCGGTTCGATTACAAGGTATTGGCGGCGATGCAAACGGCTCTCTGAAGCCGCCCGCCGCACGACATGAACTTTGCTGGCGGGCGGGTTCAGGCCATTCCGGCCTTGCGCAGCGCCTGGTAGGCGCGGATCACCCGCTGCAGCTTGTCCTCGGCCGAGCGGTCGCCGCCGTTGGCGTCCGGATGGCAGCGCTTGACCAGCTCGGTGTAGCGGGTGCGGATCGCCGGCGGCTCGGCGGCCTCGTCCAGGTCGAGGTCGGCCAGGGCGTGGCGCTCGATCTTGCCCAGGTTGCGGCCGGCGGGCTCGGAGACAGCCTTGCCGGCGTTGTGGCCGAACATGTTGAACGGGTCGCGGAAGCCCGCCCGCCCCCGGCCGGTCCGCGCATAGAAGGCGCCGTTCTCGCGGGAGTTGGCGGAGGCCTTGAAATCCCAGGTGGGCCGCCCGCCGGTGAACAGCTCGTCCTCTTGCCGCCGGCGGATCTCGCCCTCGCTCATGCCGGCGAAGAAGTTCCAGTTGCGGTTGTATTCCGCCGCGTGCGGCAGGCAGAACCAGTAGTGCTCGCCGGGGAGCTCGCGCGACTTGGGCGCCCGCGCCGTGGCGGCCAGCCGGCAGCCGGGATTGTCGCAGGCCCGCTCGCCGGGCTTCAGCGCATTGACGTCCTGGGCGGCGGCCTCTTCCTCCGGCTTCGGGGGACGCACGCGGATGTCCAGGAACTTCGGCTTGTATTGAAACGCGTCCGGCATGGGCCAAGTATGGGGGTCACAGACTCCCATTTCCAGAATTGAAGATCCCGCCGATGGGCGCCATATTCGATGCTATCCGCGACAAGCTGACCGAGGCCTTCCAGCCCTCCCGCCTGGAGATCGAGGACGAGTCCGCCCGCCACGCCGGCCATTCCGG
>NZ_DASXYF010000059.1:0-14356 GCF_036502675.1 Phenylobacterium sp. | reverse complement strand
CGTCGGCGAGCTGATGCACCCGGGGCAGGGGTTCAACATCAACCCCGCCAGCCTCGACCCCAAGGCGGTGGCCGACTACGCCGCCAAGGCCGCGCACGGCCAGACGGTGGCCGACTACCTGCTGCACCTGATCCCCGACACCTTCGTCTCGGCCTTCGCCAATGGCGACATCCTGCAGGTGCTGCTGCTGGCGATCCTGTCCGGGTTCGCGGCCTCGCGGATGGGGGCGGCGGGCGAGCGGGTGATTCAAGCGCTCGACGGCATCGGCCAGCTGTTCTTCGGCCTGATCCGCATCGTCGTGCGCGCGGCGCCGCTGGGGGCGTTCGGGGCGATGGGGTTCACCATCGGCAAGTACGGCGTCGAGGCGCTGCAGAACCTGGCGATGCTGATCGGCACCTTCTATCTGACCTCGCTGATCTTCGTGCTCGTCGTCCTCGGGACGATGGCGCGGCTCACGGGATTTTCGATCCTGAAGCTCATCCTCTACCTCAAGGAGGAGCTGCTGCTGGTGCTCGCCACCTCCTCGTCGGAGGCGGCCTTGCCCAATCTGATCGAGAAGATGGAGCGGGCCGGCTGCGCGCGCAGCGTCGTCGGCCTCGTCATCCCGGCCGGCTATTCCTTCAACCTCGACGGCACCAACATCTACATGACCCTGGCGACCCTGTTCCTCGCCCAGGCCACCAACACCCACCTGACCTTGGCGCAGGAATTCACCCTGCTGGGGGTGGCCATGCTGACCTCCAAGGGGGCGAGCGGCGTGACCGGGGCGGGGTTCATCACCCTCGCGGCGACCCTGGCGGTGATCCCCGACATCCCCATCGCGGCCCTGGCCCTGCTGGTGGGGGTCGACCGGTTCATGAGCGAGTGCCGGGCGCTGACCAACCTGGTGGGCAATGGGGTCGGCGCCCTGGTCATCGCCCGCTGGGAAGGCGACGTCACCGCCCAGGACCTGCGCGCCGCCCTTTCCCGCGGCGCCCCGAACGGCGCGGCGGCTGTCGTCGCCGCGGCCGCCGACTGACGGCGGCGGGCTGCGGTGACGGCGCCTAATTCGATGAGGTTTCCTTCTTTCCCTGCGGGAAAAACGAAACCCTCACCGAATTGCTCGGCACAGCGCTCGCACAATCAGGCCGACGAGTTGCGGGGCAGGGCGCGGATCGCGTCCGGGCCGAACGCCGGATCCGACGGATAGAGCGTCTGGTAGACGTAGCGCACGAACTCCAGGTCCTGCGGCGTGTCCACCGTCCAGCGCAGTTCCGGCGCCGGACGGTCGCTGACCACCGAGCCCAGCCGGTAGCGTTCCGGCCGGCGGTAGAGGAACGGCGTCACATGCTCGCGCTCGTAGGGGTCGGCCGCCTCGCGCCAGGCCTCGGCCAGGGCCCCGGCGCGCATCGCCTCCACGTCCAGCCCGTGGGGGAAGGTGCGCTCGGGATCGGTGTTGTTGGCGTAGTCGAAGCCGCCCCCGACCTGGGTCTCGATCACCCGGTCCACCAGGGTCCAGTCGGTGAGCGGGCAGTCGGCGGTCATGCGCACGATGGTCGAGGCGGGCCCGAAGGCCAGCGCCGCATGGTGGAAGCGGTCCAGCACGTCGGGGAGCGAGCCGCGGTAGACCGGCAGGCCCAGGCCTTCGCAATAGGCGGCGAGCGGGTCGTCGTCCGGCCGGTCGCTGGTGGCGACCACCAGGGCGTCCAGCCGCCGCGCGCGGCGCAGGCGCTCCACCTGGCGGCCGATCATCGGCTCGCCCAGCACCGGGGCCATCACCTTGCCCGGCAGGCGGGTGGAGGATATCCGCGCCTGGAGGATGCCCAGGATCATCCGGCTAACGGGGTCAGGCGGCGGCGCGGGCCGGCGGGATCTCCTCGGCCAGCGCCGCATGCAGGCCGCGCGAGACCTTGCAGAACCGCTCGGTCGGGTCGCCGGCCTCCCAGGCGCCGGTGACGAAGGCCGGGCCCTTGGCCTGGGCCAGCGCCGAACGCAGGCCGGAGAGCTTGCGGACGAAGTCCACCGACGGGCAGTCCCAGCGGGTGCGCACGGAGACCGCCAGGGTGTCGCCCAGCTTCAGGCCCTCGCTGTCGAAGCCGGCCATCAGCTCGTGGATCTCGCGGCGCAGGTCGGCGTCGGAGACCTCTGCGACGCACTCGGCCAGCAGCAGGGTCTCGCCGCGGCTCGGATAGAGCGAGAGGCGGAACACCGATCCCCGCGCGGTGAAGTTCTGCAGCATGAACGGGACCGGGCCGGCATGGCGCGCCCGGAAGACGTAGCTCGCCACGGCCTTGCCGATCCGCTTGGGCGGCGCCTTGCCGAGAGCGGGGAACAGGGAGACGGGGGAGGGCGTCCAGACCGTCACCGTGTCCGGCTCGTCTACGTCGAGGATTTCGCGCGGGGAGACCAGGGAGGCGAACCGCACCGTCACGCCCAGGCTTTCCAAGGCCCGGCGGGCGGAGGCGAAGAGGGCGCCGAAGCCGCCGTGCGGCAGGGCCACGGCCGGGCTTGTTTCGCCGCCGTGCGCACCGGTGACGCGGATCTGGTCGAGGCCCAGCGGCAGGGCGGCGCTGGCGTGCACCTCGTCCAGCCAGACCCCCAGGCGCCATTGGCAGTAGCGGGTCAGCGGGGCGTTCAGTTCGGCGGGATAGGCCCGCAGCCGGTCGGTGAGCGCCTCGCCGGTCAGCCGGCCATAGGCGGGGTCGCGGGCTTCCAGCACCGGGCCGGCGAAGCCCCTGGCGGCCACAGGCTCGCCGCGGGAACACGGATTGACCGAGCCGCAGGTATTGTCGAAATCGTCGAACGCCGCGCCGTGCCATTCCAGCAGCCTGCGGACCGGATCCTCGCGCCCGCCGAAGGTGACGCAAGCGTCGCGCAGCTCCAGGCCGCCCACGATCCGAGGCGCCAGCCGGCCGCCGAGCTGGTCGTAGCGTTCGTGCAGTTCGATGCGGCGTGCGCCCAGGCGATGCGCCTCCAGGGCGGCCAGCACTCCAGCCAGCCCTCCGCCGACTATCCGGACCTTGGTCATGCCCCCGACCTCGCCGCGAGACCGCGCTATTCGCGATCGTAGGCCGATGGTGCGGCGCACAAGGCAAACGAACTATTAACCTAAATCAACGAAGGGCGCGGCGTGCTGTCGCGGAGGGCGATGATTTCCAGGAACGCCTCCGCCGTACGCGCCGCCCCCAGGCCGTCGCACACCTCGGCGCACTTGGCGGAGATGCGCCGCCGCGCCGCCGAATCGCTCAACAGACGCAGCGTCGCCCGGTCGAAGGCCTGGTCGAAGTCGGGGTCGGCCGGATCGACGGTCAGGGCCGCGCCCATCTCGTTCAGCGCCGCCGCCGCCGGCCGCTGATTCTCGGCCAGCACCAGCAGCACGCTCGGAAGCGCCAGGGTGCAGCGCTCCCAGGTGCTGGATCCGGCCGCCCCGACGGCGAAGTCCGCCGCCGCGGTCAGACGGGCCATGTGCGGGGTGTCCACATGGACGGTGAGCCGCGGATCGTGCCGCGCCAGGCGCTCCAGCCCAATGCGGCTGGGAGCGGCCTCGCCCAGCACCACGTCCACCGCCGCCTGGCCGATCCGCGGGCGCAGGCGGTCCAGCACCCGGCCGGTGATCCCGCCCACGTCGGTCAGGCCCATGGAGACCAGGATCCGAGCCACCGGTCCCTCGGGCCTTGCCAGCGCGTGGCCGCGCAGGGCGGCGAACTCCGGCCGCACGGGCGCATAGCCCGGGCCCAGCAGCAGGCGCGCGCCGGCGGGGATCAGCCCCTGATAGTCCTCGGCCCGCCGCTGGGGACCGGAATCCACCACCAGGTCGGCGGCCAGCGGGCGGTCGGCGAGGTCGTCGATCACCAGGGCGGGACGGCCGCGGCCCAGGTCGCGGTGGTCGTCGGCGGTCAGTTCGTAGTGGTCGAACACCACCGCGTCGAAGGCCGCGGCGTTGGTGGCCTCCAGCACGGCGAAGGCGTCCTCCCCGTCCGTCGCCACGCGGTCCACGTCCGGGGCGAAGGCCTGCAGCACCGCCTCGACCCCCGGCGCGCCCAGGAAGGCGCAGGCCGCGCCACGCTGCGCCAGGGCCCGGGCCAGCGTCAGCGAGCGCATCACATGGCCGCCGCCCACGTCCGGGCCGGCGTTGGCGACGAACAGAATCCGCGGATCCTCGCTCATGCCCCGACCCTGCGGATGTCATAGCGGCGCAATACCTCGGCCGCCGCCCGCTCGGTCTCGGCCAGGGGTGGATAGGACCAGCCGTCCAGCACGCCGGTGAACGGCCGGGCGATCCCCCGCGCCTCCAGCTCGGCGTGCAGGCGGCGGAACCTGGCGCTCTCGCCGTCCATCTTCAGGATGTGCACCGGCTTGCCGGTGGCCGCCGCCTGGGTGGCCATGTTGGTCGAGTCCTCGGTGACCAGGACGTGGTCGGCCGCCGCCAGGAAGGCGAAATAAGGATTCTCTCCCTGGTCGTCCCAGATGATCCCCGGCAAGCCCTTCAGGCGCGCAGCCATCAGGGCGCGGGCCTGGTCCGGCGTGCGGCGCGAAAAGGTCAGCATCAGCGAGCCGCCGGCCTCCGAAATGGACTGTTCGATCTCCCGCGCCAGGGCCGCCGCGCGCGCGGGCGGAAGCGCGAAGGCCTTGGACGTTCCCCCGATCAATACGGCGGTCCGCGGATGGGGCAAGGAGTCTATCGCGGATGCGAAGCGCCCGCCGGCCTCCGCCAGCCGTTCCGCGGTCACCCCGTGCGGCGCGCCGGTGATGGGAAAGACGTTGGCGCCGGCCAGCCCGTCATGCCGCGGCGGGATCACCAGGTCGAACCGGGCGGGGTCGAGGCGCGGGTCCTGCACCTGCACCACGAAGCTGCGCCCCCTGGACCAGCGGCCCGCGCGGACCGACAGCGGCAGGGTGGCCCGGCCCGCGGCGATCCACAGGTCGGGCCAGGGGCCCGACAGCCGGCTTTCCCGCACGAGCGTGGCGCGGGGGAAGGGATGGGCCCACCAGGGCAGGCGGCCGGTCCAGCCCGTCCAGGCGACGCGTTTGACGGCAATCTCGGCGGGCCTGAGGCGGGCTGCCGCCTCGGCCAGGCCCAGCACCTGGCCTTCGATCCCGCTGCGGCCGTCAGACACGGCCCAGATCGACAGCGGCGCAGGGGTCTTTGCGGTCAAGATCGGTCGTCCCCACTAAACGCGGCCAGCGGATGACGGAGCTTTGCGGCGGCTTTGGGTCGGCTCAGACCCACTCGACCTTGGTGATCTCATAGGCCTTGACGCCGGTGGGCGTGGTCACCTCGACGACATCGCCGCCTTCCTTGCCGATCATCGCGCGGGCGATCGGCGAGGAGATGGAGATCTTCCCCGATTTCACGTCGGCCTCGTGGTCGCCCACGATCTGGTAGCGGGCTTCCTGCTCGGTGTCCTCGTCGATCAGCGAGACGGTGGCGCCGAACTTGACCTGGGCGCCGGATAGCTTGGAGACGTCGATCACCTGGGCGCGCGCCATGCGGTCCTCGATCTCGGCGATCTGGCCTTCGATCCAGCCCTGGCGGTCTTTCGCGGCATGATATTCGGCGTTTTCGGACAGGTCGCCATGCGCGCGCGCTTCGCCGATGGCGGCGATCACGGCGGGCCGCTCCACGGTCTTCAAACGCTTCAATTCCTCGTCGAGGGCTTGATAGCCCTCGGCGGTCATCGGCACTTTTTCCATAGCAGGTGATGGCTCGGGTCGCCCTCGGGGATGTCCTTCTCCGGCCGCGGGCGTTGGCGTCCGGGGGGTAAGAGGATATAAAGCCGCATCGGAAAACTCAAGGGCCGTTGAACCACGCGCCCTTTCGCCGCCCACGCGATACAGCGCTGGCGTCCGAATGCGCCGCAAGATTTCTCCGGGCGTGCGCCTGCAACGGAGCGAAATTTGCCGCGTCCGGGGCGCCATTCCGGCTTTACGCCCCGTTTGCCGCCATCGCGGTCCTCGTGCTCAAGGCGCGGATGGCCCGCGGCCGGCTGGCGGAGCGCCGCCATCGCCGCCGGCGCGATGACCCTGCTGGCGAACGGCCGAGCGGCATCCTAATCTCAGGCGGTCGAACGGAGGCGCTCATGGCGGCCAGGCGCGGGATCACCCTCTACCACTCCCCGGCCAGCCGGGCGTTCATCACCTACTGGATGCTGGAGGAGCTGGGCGTCCCCTTCCGGGTCGAGACGGTCGACATCCGCAAGGGCCAGCAGAAGTCGCCGGCCTATCTGAAGCTCAATCCGTCCGGCAAGGTCCCGACCCTCACCGACGGCAAGGTGGTGGTGAGCGAGACCGCCGCCATCTGCCTCTACCTGGCCGACCGCTACAGCTACGGCGCGCTGGCCCCCAAGCTGGAGGCGCCTGCGCGCGGGCCGTACCTGCAGTGGATGGTCTACGCCACCGCCGTGCTGGAGCCCGCCCGGTCGCTGCACGGCGCCGCGGTCCCCACGCCACCCGGCGGCTGGGGCCCCGGCTGGCAGCCGTTGCCGCAGGTGCTGGACGTGCTGCAGGCCGCCTTGAAGGATCGCGACTACCTGCTGGGCGACCGCTTTTCCACCGCCGACGTGATGCTGGGCGCAACGCTGTCCATGGGCCTGCTCACCAAGGAAATCCCCGAGGTCCCCGTGCTGGCGGACTACAACCAGCGCCTCGCCCGCCGGCCGGCCTACAACCGCGCCGCCGACGCCACCTGGCCGCCCGATCTTTTCGCCCGCGACGTGCTGGAGACGACGTCGTGATCCTCGACGCGGGCGGTTTGAACCGACGTCACACGTCAGGCCGTCGCGCCCTAGCCCAGCATGTCGCGGCCGCCGTCCACGTGGATGATCGAGCCGGTGATCGCGGCCGCCCGCGGCGAGCAGAGGAAGGCGCAGGCGAAGGCCACCTCTTCCACCTTCGTCGCGCGCCGGATGGGGATGGCGGCGGCCACCGTCTCGGCGTGGCCGGGGACGTGGAACTGCGGGTGGGTGCTTGCGTCGCGGATGGTGTTGCTGACGCCCGGGTTGATGTCGTTCACCGTGACGCCGAACTCGCCCAGGCCCCCGGCCAGCGACTTGGTCAGGGCGCGCAGGCCGCCCTTGGCCGTGGAGTGCGGCACGCGCGTCCAGCCGCCGAAGTAACCGTCCGGGCCGTTCATGTGGATGACCCGGCCGTAACCCGCCTCGCACATGGCCGGCGTGAAGGCCTTGGCCAGGCGCCAGGAGGCGGTGAGCTGCTGGTTCAGGTGGTAGGTCCACTCCTCCTCGGTGGTGTCGAAGAAGCTCTTGCTCAGCCGGCGCGCGGCGTTGCTGACATAGATGTCCAGCCGCCCGAAGGCCGCCTCGGCCCGGGCCTTGATCTCCGCGATCACCTCGTGCTCGCCGGCCTCGCCCATGACCACCAGGGCCCGCGCCCCCAGACCCTCGGCATCCTGCCGCACGGACTCGGCTTCGTCGCGATTCGAGCGGGCGTTGATGATCACGTTCGCGCCCCGGGCGGCAAACTCCAGAATTATGGCGCGGCCGATGTTTCGGCCCGACCCGGTGACCAGGATCGTCCTGCCGGTGAAGTCCAGGTCCTTGTCCATGCATCCCCCACCCTGTCCGGAATTATGTAGCGCCCGGTGACGGTGCGGGTTCAAGTCCGAAGTCGGTCGCCGGAGGCGAAGACGGCGCACGAGGCGCTGCGCACCTGGACCCTGCGGCCGGCCTTCAGAAAATGTCGCAGTCGGCGTTCTCGGGCGCGGCGTCCGTGGCGGGCTTGCGTGCGAGGTCGGCCAGGGCCTTCAGCGTCGCCGGCGGCAGGACGACCTCGGCGCGCGGCGCTGCAGCGGCGAGGGCCTGGGCGATGGCCGCCAGGCGCGTCAGGCGCTGCACCAGGGCGTCGATCTCCTGGACGCGCTCGATGGTCTGCGGCTCGCGCTCGGCGCCGGCGCGGCGGACCAGGTCGGCGACCAGGCCCTGGAAGCCGTCCAGCCGCCGGACGGTGATCTCCAGGCCTTCACGCACGTCGCTCAGCAGGGCGGGAAGACGCGGGGTCATGGGCGGCCGAACAGCTCCAGCGCGCCCGAGCCGGCTGGGGGCGCCCCCCGGGCGGTCTCGCGGGCGAAGACCGCCGCCTCGCCGCGCGCCAGCGCCAGCGCCCGGGCCCGACCGGTGGCCGGCCAGTATTGCAAGCGCCGGGCGTGGACGCCGCGGACGCTGCCACACAGGACAGGCACGCCTTCGCGTTCCAGGAAGCGCTCGGCGAAGGCGGCGTTCTGGTCGCCGATGTTGGTGAGGCCGTCGAGGAGGTGGCCCCCGCCGAACAGCTTGGCCTGCAGCCGGTCACGCCGCGCCCCGGCCCGCAACAGGCCGTTGACCAGGAGTTCCATGGCGAACGCGCCGTAGCGGACGGCTTCGGGCCCGTCCATCCCATCGCCGTCGGGCAGCAGGAAGTGGTTCATGCCGCCCAGCTTGGCGACGGGATCGTGCAGGCACGCGGCGATGCACGAGCCCAGCGTCGTGGCCAGCACCACGTGCGGGTCCGCGGAGACCTGGAACTCGCCCTGGGGGACGTGGACGCGCATCTCGCGACCCTCCAGGGCGGCGCTGGCGGCGCTGCTGGTCATGTGAGGGGGCCGAACACCGATTCGATCTTGCTCTTCAGGGCGCCCAGGGCGAACGGCTTCATGAGGTAGTTGTTGACGCCCAGCTTGATCGCCTGCTGCACCAGCTCGGCGTCGCTGCGGCTGGTCAGCATGATGAAGCCGATGTTCTTGAACTGCGGAGCGCTTCGCACGGCGCGCAGCAGGCCCAGGCCGTCCAGCTTCGGCATGTTGAGGTCGGAGATCACCAGGTGGGGCGGCCGCGCCTGCAGGCGCCGCCAGGCGTCCTCTCCGTCCTCGGCCTCGTCCACCAGACGGCAGCCGAGATTGTTCAGGCTGCTGCGGACCAGGGCGCGGATGGACCTCTGGTCGTCGACGACAAGCACCTTCATGGCGGCGGCCGTGGGCATCAGCCGGGCTCCGTTTGCTTGAGGACATAGGTGGTCAAGCCGACGGTCTCGAAGGCGCTCGTTCCCGCGATGCGTTCGGAGTGGCCGACGTAGAGCAGGCCCCCCGGCGACAGCAGCGGCGCCATCCGCGACCAGGTTTCGATCCGCAGGCCGGCGTCGAAGTAGATCAGCGTGTTGCGGCAGAAGATCACCTGGAACGGGCCGCGCATCGGCCAGCCGCCGACCAGGTTGAGCTCGCGGAACGAGACCAGGTTCCGCAACGGCTCCCGGACCGTCCACTGAACGGCGCCGTGTTCGGACGTGCCGGGCGTCAGCCAGCGCTTGCGCAGCGCCGGATCGATGGGACCAACGCAGGCGTCGCCGTAGACGCCCCGGCGGGCTTTCTGCAGCATGTCGTGGTCGATGTCGGTGGCCAGGATCTTGATGTCGTAGTCGGCGGCGTCGGACAGCAGCGACAGCAGCGTCAGGGCGATGGAGTAGGGCTCCTCGCCGCTGGAGCAGCCGGCCGACCAGACCCGCACGCGGCCGCCCTGGCGGGCGCTCCGCACCAGGTCCGGCAGCACCTCGGACTTCAGGTGTTCGAAGTGGTGCGGCTCGCGGAAGAAGCGGGTGACGTTGGTGGTCAGCGCCGAGGCCATCCGCCGGCGCTCGTCGGCGCCGTCGCGCCCCGTCACCAGGCTGCAATAGTCGTGGAAGCTTTGCAGGCCCAGCGCCTGCACCCGCTTCACCAGCCGGGCGTAGACCAGCGGCGCCTTGGTCTCGGTGAGGTGGATGCCCACGTCGGCCCGCAGCAGCGCCGCGATCCGGTGGAAGTCGGCGCCGGTGAAGGGGAACGCGCCGCGCGTCGGCGCGGTCGCCCAGGCTCTCCCGGACTGCGGGCGCGGATCGGGGTTCACGCGGCGATGCTTTCCGCCGGCGGCATGATCGCCGGCAGCCGGACCAGGCCGATCATCCGCTCTTCGACCGTCAGCAGGGCCTCGACGAACTCCTGGACGTCCTGGCCCATCATATCGGGCGTGGCCTGCATCTGCGCCTCGGAGACGGTGAGGATGTCGCAGACCGCGTCCACCAGCAGGCCCACGAGCTTGCCCTCGATCGAGACCACGATGACCACGTGACGCGCGGTGGGCGTGCTGGGGCCCAACCGGAAGCGGGCGGCGAGGTCGATGATCGGCAGCACCGCGCCGCGCAGGTTGATCACGCCGTGCATGAAGTCCGGCGCGTGCGGCAGCGGGGTGGCCTGGGTCCAGCCGCGGATCTCGCGCACGTCCATGATGTCGACGCAGTAGCGCTGCCCGCTCACCTGGAAGGAGATCAGTTCGCGCATGTCGGTTTCGGAGGCGTTGGTCATGGCTGTTGGCCCCTAGGCGGCTTCGGCAGGCCGCGAGGCGGGGGCCTGGCGGCGGCGCTGTGCGGCGAGGATGGCTTCGATGTCGAGGATCAGGGCCACGCGGCCATCGCCCAGGATGGTGGCGGCGGCGACGCCCTGGACCTGCTGGTAGTTGGTCTCCAGGCTCTTGATGACCACCTGGCGCTGCTCCTGGATGTCGTCCACCAGGAGGGCCGCCCGTTCGCCGGTGTCGCCTTCCACCAGGAGGGCGACGGCGCGTTCGGGGGCCTGGGCGGCGGCGGGATAGCCGAGCGCCGCCCCCAGGTCGACCAGCGGCACGTGCGCGCCGCGCAGGGTGATGACCGCGTCCGTCGGGCCCAGGCGCTGCAGGTCGCCCGCCGTCACCGCGAAGGACTCCACCAAGGCGGTGAGCGGCGTCACCACGGTCTGGCCGCGCACCGACACCAGCATGCCGTCGAGGACGGCCAGGGTGAGCGGCAGGCTGAGGGTGAAGGTCGAGCCCTGGCCGCGGCGCGAGGTGACCGTCAACCGGCCGCCCATCGCCTGGACGCTGCGGCGGACCACGTCCATGCCGACGCCGCGGCCGGAGAGGTCGGAAACGGTTTCGGCGGTGGAGAAGCCGGGCGCGAAGATCAGGTTGTCCAGCTCGTCGTCGCTCAGCGCCGCGTCGGCGGCGATGATTCCGCGCGTGACGGCTACGTTGCGGACGCGGTCGCGGTCGATGCCGTCCCCGTCGTCGGCGACCTCGATGATCACCCGGCCCGCACGGTGGGCGGCGGAGATCCGCACCATCCCTTCCGGCGGCTTGCCCGCGGCGATGCGGGCCTCGGGCGGCTCGATGCCGTGGTCGATGGCGTTGCGCACCATGTGGGTGAGAGGATCGGCGAGCCGTTCGATGACGGTGCGGTCGATTTCGGTGGTCTCGCCTTCGGTCTCCAGGCGCACGGGCTTTCCGGTGGCGGCCTCGACCTCGCGCACCAGGCGCGACATCCGCTGGAACACGGACTTCACCTGCTGGGCGCGGATGGCCATGACGCTGTCCTGGATGTGGCGGGTCAGCTGGTCGAGGTCCTCGATCGTCGCAGCGACGCTTGAGCGTCGGGAGAGAGTCTCCTGCGACAGTTGCTGGGCCAACATGGATTGGCCGATGACCAGCTCGCTCACCAGGCTGACCATGCGGTCGACACGGGCGAGATCGACACGAATGCTGGACTGGGCCGCCGCCGCGGAGACCCCCGGGGCCGCCGGGACCGCGGCCGTTTCGGGCTCGTATTCCGCGGGCGGCGGCGCCGGGGACCACGGCGGGTCGGTCGGGGCGGCCACGCCGTCCGAGGTGGCGATCTGCAGTTCGCAGTCGTCCTCGACGAACTCGAAGACCTCGCGCAGGGCGGCCTCGTCGCTCTCGCTGGTCAGGACGAGCCGCCAGGCCAGATAGGATTCCTCCGGGTCGAGGTCGTCCAGCAGCGGGACGGTCTCGTCGTCCAGCACCGCGTCGAGGCGGCCCAGCCGGCGCAGTTCGCGCAGCAGGATCAGCGGGTCGTTGGCCTTGGCGTAGAGCTCCGCATAGGGGCGGAAGCGGATGTCGAAGCTGCGTCCGAGCGGCGTGTCGAAGTCGAAGGTCTCGAAGGCGACGGGCCGGGGCTCGAAGCTCCATTCCTCCAGCGGGTCGGCGGGCGGGGCGGCCAGGGCCGCCGAGAGCGATCGGATGGCGGCCTCGCCCTGCGCCTCGTCCGTCCCGGTTTGGTCGCGGGCGGCGCGGACCACGTCGCTCAGCACGTCTGCGGCCTTGAGCATGGTCTTCACCAGTCCCGGGTCGAGCGCCAAGGACTTGGCGCGCACCTCCGACAGCACCGACTCGAAGACGTGCGCCAGGCGGATCACCGCCGTCAGTTCGAAGATCCCCGCCCCGCCCTTGATGGAGTGGGCTGCGCGGAAGATGGTGTTGACCACCTCGTCGTCGTAGCGGTCCTCCTGGATCGCCAGCAGGCCGGTCTCGAGATCGGCGAGGTGTTCCTCGCACTCCTCGAAGAACACCACCCGGATCGCGGCCAGCGTCTCCTTAGGCAAGGTCGGAATATCGGCCAACTAGGCCCCCACGCGCCGGAGGGCGTCGAGCAGCTTGGCGGGATTGTAAGGCTTGACGATCCAGCCGGTGGCGCCGGCCCGGCGGGCGCGGTCCTTCAACTCCGGCTCGCTCTCGGTGGTGAGCACCAGGATCGGCACGCCGCGGCGCGCGGGATCGCCGCGCACCTGCTCGATGAAGCCGAAGCCGTCGAGGCGGGGCATGTTGATGTCGGTGATGATCGCGTCGGGGGAGCCGTCCCTGAGCCTGGCCAGCCCCTCGACCCCGTCCTCGGCCTGGGTGACCTGATAGCCCGCCTCGGTGAGCGTCATCAGCAGCATGTCGCGCATGGTGCGGGAGTCGTCGACCGTCAGGATCGTCTTGGCTTCCATCATGACTCTAGGCTTTCACTAAGGTCGAAGGGACGGGCGCCGGACAGCGCCAGGGCGTCCTGGAAGGCGGCGGAAGGCGCAGCCACGGCGAGAGGCTCGCCGTCGGCGGCCCAGGTGACGCGGGCGGAGAGCAGCACTTGCAGGCCCAGGCCGCCCACCCGCTCGACGGCGGAGGCGTCCAGCACCAGGGGCGCGCCCCGGAGATCCTTCAGCTGGCTGGTCAGGGCGCCGGCGCAGGTCACGTCGAGCACCGCCGGCAACTTCAGTTGCGGGAGCTGGGACATGCCTCAGAACTCTTCCCAACCGTCCTCTTCCACCGCGACCGCGCGGGCCGCGCCGCCGCCGGCGGCCCGACGCACCGCGCGGGGGTGGGGCGGGGCGGACCCGGGACGCGGCTGCGCCGTGGCGGCGGCGCCCTCACGCTCGTCCTTGCCCAGCATCATGGCGAGCTGACGGGTTTCGGAGGCCAGGGCGAAGCATGCGGCCGTGCTTTCCTGGACCATGGCGGCGTTCTGCTGAGTGACGTGATCCATTTGCGCGATGGCGGCGTTGACCTCGTGCAGACCCAGGGCCTGGTCCTTGGCGGACGCGGCGATCTCGCCGGTGAGCTGGGCGATCTCGCCCACCTTCCCCAGGACGCGGCCGAGGGCTTCGCCGGTCTGGCCGACGAGCTGCACGCCCGACTTCACCTGGCCGGAGGAGGTCGAGATCAGCGCCTTGATCTCCTTCGCGGCGCCGGCGGAGCGCTGGGCCAGGGCGCGCACTTCGCTGGCCACCACCGCAAAGCCGCGGCCAGCGTCTCCCGCGCGGGCGGCCTCGACGCCGGCGTTCAGGGCCAGCAGGTTGGTCTGGAAGGCGATCTCGTCGACTACGCCAATGATGTCGGCAATCTTCCGCGCCGAATCGTTGATATCGGACATCGCGTGGATGGCCTTGTTGACTACCTTGCCGCCTTGCTCGGCCTGATCGCGGGCGGCAACGGCGAGTTGATTCGCTTCGCCGGCGTTGTCTGCGTTCTGCCGCACGGTGGTGGTCATCTGCTCCATCGATGATGCGGTCTCTTCCAGCGAAGCTGACTGCTCCTCCGTACGATGCTGCAGGTTGGAGTTGCCGCTCGCGATTTCCTTCGAGCCGCGATAAACCTCGCCTGCGGCGTCCTTCACCAGGGCGACGATCTCGGCCATATTGTCGGCGAGCTGGTTGATGCTGCCGCTGGCCGCCGCGAAGAATCCGGCCTTCCCGTCCAGTGAGATGCGGCTTGCCAGGTCTCCGCCGACGACGGCGGAGAGCATCGTCTGCATCTGCTTCTCAACCGCGAGTTCCTGCGTCCGGTCGGTCCATTCCACCACCGTGCCGATACGCTCGCCCCCGTCGCCGACGACCGGGCTGCTCACAGTGCGGAAAGTCAACGCGCCCAAAGTGCGCTCCTGCATTTCGGAGGCGCCCAGGCAATCCAGTGCCTGGCGCTCCCGGGCCGGATCGGGGGACAGGGCCTCCAGGCTCGAGCCCGGCAGCGACTGTGCATCGAAGGAAGGCACTGAACGGCGGATCTCGCCCGCGGCGCGGGCAAATGTCACCTGCGCGGTGGCATTGAGATACACG
>NZ_DASXYF010000058.1:0-49990 GCF_036502675.1 Phenylobacterium sp. | reverse complement strand
GTCCCCTTTTTCACACATTGATGAACAGTTGTCCCGAAACAGAACAACTCATGG
The DNA here is from genome assembly GCF_036502675.1 of Phenylobacterium sp. Taxonomy (GTDB): domain Bacteria; phylum Pseudomonadota; class Alphaproteobacteria; order Caulobacterales; family Caulobacteraceae; genus Phenylobacterium. The sequence goes on along the minus strand of NZ_DASXYF010000058.1, from coordinate 49,936 downwards.
AGGTGAAGGTCGGGATTGGCCCCCCAATCCGCCCACCTGCGATTGAGAAAAACATAAGTTTAATTTTATGTAAACATGAATCAGTAGTTAACGGCTTGATTTTTCGAATTTAATGTTAATTTAATGTGGCGAACACGCTCATTCGGCAGGTCCCGGCGGCAATTAACCTGTGTTAATGGAAATCGACCCTGAGGTGTACTTATATAGAGTCTACAAGTTGCCGACGTGGGCCCTGGTTGCTTGCCACGCACGAGGCGCGGTGCGTTAAAAACTCATTAAATGACGGCCGGATCAAGATCCGCCCCAGTCGCCCGCTTCCCCGCTGATCCCGGGCTGGAGCGGGTTGAAATTGGGTTGATCCGCCTCCGCTCACCCCGGCGAAGGGCGACGGCGCCAACTCAGGGGCGACGACGCCCGGACCCGCCAGAGGGGTTCCGCCGCGCCCAGGTGCAGCCCGCGCACGGCGATCCAGCCCGCCACGGCGGCGGCGGCGGCCAGCAGGCCGGTGGCGGTCAGCGCCGCCGCGGGGGCGGGCGCCTTCAGCAGCAGCATGAAGGGCGCGAACGGCGGGGCGAACACCAGCCACGACAGGCGCGCCGTCCCGCCGGCCGCGGCCAGGGTGGCGAAGAAGGCCGCCAGCAGCACCGCGAACATCGGCCGCGAGCAGTTCTGGGCCGAGGCGGAGTCCCGGGCGGCGGCCCCCACCGCCACCGTCACCAGGCCGTAGAAGGCGAAGGCCAGCAGGTAGATCCCCGCCGCCTGCGCCAGCAGCTGCGGGCGCGCGAGCTCGGCGAACAGCCCCGCCGCCGGTCCCGACAGGCGCGGCGCGGCGAGGCCGGCCAGGGCCGCCGAGCCGACCCAGGACGCCAGCACCAGGAACGACACGCCGCCCACGCCCGCCAGCTTGCCGAACACGATCTGCCAGGGCCGGGCGGCGGCCAGCAGGCACTCCAGCGCCCGGTTGGCGCGCTCGCGCACCACCGCCTGCAGCAGCATGCCGAGCGAGCCGGTCAGGGTCAGCCACAGCATCATCACCAGCACCAACCGGCCGGGGCCCGGGGCGCCGGAGGGCGCGGACGCCCTGGGCGGGAGCTGGCGCACGGTCTCGGCCGGCCCGCCGCCGGGAACCTGCGACAGCCTGTCCGCCGCGGCGTCGCGCTCGAGCGTGCGCAGCACCAGCGCGCGGCCGGCGGGCGACAGCGGGAAGGCCGCGTCGAACTGCGCCTCGGCGCCGGATTGCGAAGTTCGGACCAGGCGCAGGCGCGGCGCGGCGCCCTGCGCGGACACGGCGTAGCGCCGGCCCTCCACCCCGGCGGCCTGGCGAAGCGCCCGGCCGGCGGCGGCGGCCAGGGCGGGATCGGCGGACTGGACGGTCACCGCAGTCGCGGCCCTGGGCTGCGCGGCCCCGACCGCGAACGTCACGCCGAGCGTCACCAGCGGTCCGACCAGCAACGCCAGCCAGAAACTGGCCGTCGCCACATAGACGCGGAACTCACGTCCGGCGATCAGCCACAGCGGGGCCAGCGGCGACGGGCCGGTCAGAAAAGGCACGGGATCAGCCGGTATCGCACCCGCTGCAGCACGCAGGCATAGGCGGCGTCCTGCGCCAGCACCTTCTCTTCCGCCAGGATGCGCGCGATCTGGCAGCCCAGCGTCACCGCATAGAGCGCGGCGTTCCAGGGCAGCGGATTGTTCAGCAGGAAGCCGATATGGACCAGCAGGTAGCCGGCGTACATCGGATGCCGCACGAAGCGGTATGGTCCCCCGTCGACCACGCCACGGTTCGCCGCCGCGACGCCGAAGCTGCGGCGCAGCGTCAGTTTCGCCCATACGGAAATGGAGAGGCCCGCGAACATCAACGCCGTCCCGGCCGCCGCCGGCAGTATGAGGTCGCCGCCGGGCTGGACCATCAGCGGCAACATGGTGCCGAGCATCGCCACCGCCCAGTCCTTCGGCCGGGTGGTCACGGTCGCCGCCTCGCGCCGCAGGACGATGAACAGCACCACGAAGCCTTCCGACACCACCGCCAGGGCGTTGTAGGGGTGGAGTTGCAAGCCGTGCGAGAACCGGATCACGAGGCCCGCGAACAGCAGGATCATCACCGCGCGTTCGCCGAGATCCATCAGGCGCAGCAGCAGCCGCTCCGTACCCGGACTGACCGGATTCGTCATGCCGCGCGGCTCCTGGCGGGGGCGGCCAGGTCCCAGAAGGCGCCTTCGAGGTCGGCCTTGATCGGCTCGAAGGCCATGATCGGCACGGCGTACTCGGCCAGGGCGCGCACCAGGGCCGGGTGGCTGACCTCGCGCGGCAGCACCACGCGCCAGCGGGTGGCCTCGCCGATGCCGCCGGCCATGGGCCTGGCCTCGCCGCCGACGCTGGCCGCCGCGGCGACCAGCGCCGCCTGGTCGGCGGTGACCACCACCGCGCCGTGCGGGGCGCGGCCGGAAGCCTCGTCCAGCGGGCCGTCGAACACCGTGCGGCCGCCGGCCAGCATCACCACCCGGTCGCACAGGGCCTCGGCGGCGGGCATGGAATGGGTGGAGAACAGGATCGCCCCGCCGCCCGCCCGGAACTCGGCGAACAGCGACAGCACCTCGCTCTGGGCGATGGGGTCGAGCCCCGAAAGCGGCTCGTCGAGGATCAGCAGCTCGGGGGCGTGGGCCAGGGCGCAGAGGATCTGCACCCGCTGGGCGTTGCCCTTGGACAGGTCCTCGATGCGCGCGCGCTGGCGGCCGCCCAGGCCGACCCGCTCCAGCAGCCGGTCGGCGGCGCGGAAGGCCTCGCGCCGGGCCAGGCCCTTCAGCCGGGCGTGGAAGGCGATCACGTCGCGCGCCCGCTCGCGCGGGAACAGGCCGCGCTCCTCCGGCAGGAAGCCGACCCGCCGGCGCGCCGCGGCGCCCGCCGCGGCGCCGAACAGCAGCACGCCGCCGGCGTCCGGCCGCACCAGGCCCATCACGCAGCGCAGGGTGGTGCTCTTGCCGGCGCCGTTGACGCCGATGAAGCCGGTGACGCTGCACGGCGCCACCGACAGGGACACGTCGTCGATCCCGCCCCCGCCGCGATAGCGCTTGGCGAGGCCGGTGACGCGGAGCAGGTCCGGGGCTGGCGAATCGACCACGGCCCAGTAGCTCATCCCCGGGTTTAGGTTTTGCTAATTCTGTGGGCAGGCGGCCGGTGCGGAACCGATTTCGGATGCGGCGGTTAATGGTAGAGGTTACCAATAGGTAAATGCGTTGAGCCGCCGGTCGTCGCGGGGTCTCGGCATCGTCATGGAGCTGACCCTTTGTCGCGGTTGAAGCGCCTCGCCCCGTTTTTCCTGGTCGGCCCGATCAGCGGCCCTTTGCTGGCCGGGGTGGTGCTGAACTTCCGCGGCGGGCGGCCGGTGCTGGCGGCGCTCTACGGCGTGGCGCTGGCCGAATATGTGGTCCTGCTGCCCTGGCTGACGATCCACCTGGGCCTGCACGTCTGACCCCGCTCACCTTGCGGGCGAAGGACGCGCGCGGCGGCCCGTTGCGGTGACGGTTTCCTGGAGCGCGAGGGGTTCAGGCGGATCGCCCGCTCAGTGCCCGCTCGCCCCGGCGTTCGCCCACGGGCGCTGACTCAAGCCTGCGGGGTTCGCCGCGGAGCGGCCCGGTCAGGAACTCGACGGATAGCAGGCGCTCGCCGACACCGGCACGCTGATGGCGCCCAGGCCGGTGCGCAGGGTGTAGGTCCCGGTCCCCACCACCTTGTTTCCGCAGTTGCCCGCCGCCGCCGCCGTCAGGGCGAAGGCCAGGCCGGTCACCGTCGGGCCCTTGTATTGGCCCGTGGCATAGGTCTGGGTCGTGCCGGCGTTGGTGCAGACGGTGGTCTTGACCGAAGCGCAGCGGGCCGCGTCCTCCACGGCGAAGTGCAGCGAGACGATCATCGACATCATCGTCCCCACGCCGATCGTGCCGATGGTCAGCAGCACGAACACCGGCAGCACCAGCGCGAACTCCGCCGCGATAGCGCCGCGCTCGCAGAGCCAGAACAACCGCCGCGCGGTCATGGAGGGACTTTTACGCATCATCCGAGCCGCATCCACGCCGTCCGGGTGACCGCCGTGGGCAGGAGGGTGGTGATCGAGATCCCGGTGAACACCGGGCTATAGGTGTAGGACGCGGTCGCCTGGATGTAGTCGCCGGGCACGGTCGTGGCGCTGCCGGCCGCCGAGCAGTTGAACGGGCTGGGCTTGGTCGGCGTGCCGCCGATCGCCGCGGTGGTTCCCACCAGTTGCAGGTCGCCCGCGCCGTTGCGGCAATAGTAGCCCTCCGTAACGCCCGTGACGGTGACGGTAGCCCCCAGCGAAGTGTTCTGCGCCCCCGCGTTCATGTTGGTGAGCAGGCTGGTGCAGTTCTGCACCGCCGGCAGTTCACCCGCCGTGTCGCAGAACCTCCAGACGGCGGCCACCGCGCCTTGCGCGGCGCTTTCGACCTGCATCTTCTGGAAGGCGTAGACCCCGAGATCGACCACGCTGAGCACCGGAACGATCAGCACGGTGGCCCATATGGCCATTTCGGCGGCGGCCGAGCCGCGGGTGTCATCCAAGAATGCAGCGACGCGTCGCATCATTGCACCAACGCCTGACGTACAACAGGGCCACTACCGCCCGTGGGCAATGTCCAATCGTTGCATTGGGTCTGGAGCTCAACGATCTTAGCCGTACCGTTGGCCTGAAATGTCCTGGTGACCAGGGCGAAGCAGTCAACGCCAAACGACGCCTTATTGACGATCCCGCTGAATTGGACGTCCGAATTCGGTAAATAGATGAGGCCGGTGACGTTCCAGGTCGGAGAATTTCCCGCGTTGGCCATATTGACGCCGGAGCCATTCGGCAGGGCCGGGTCCTGATAGACGGCCACGCCCTTCCATGGATCACTCGATGACGGACTTATGTCGAGCGTTCCCTTGCCGGCGAGGACGTGGCTATAGGTATTCGTAGGGTCAGGGCCGGTGAAGATAATCGTCAGGCCGGAATTCGCGAGCGTCTTAAGCGTTTTTCCGTTAGCTATAGTCAAGCTTCCGTTACGGATCACCAGCACGGTGCCACCCGCCGGGGTGGTCAGGTCCACATTGCCGGATATCGTCAAATCTCCGCAAACTTGCTTTTCAGACCCCCAGCTCTGATTACTGTTGAATGTTTCAGGGTGATTGTAACCAGAAAAACATTTGTTGGCCGGTATATTTGCCGCGAGTGCGGCGTATGGGTCCGCAATTAGGGGCGTGATGCCCGTATTTCCACTCTGGCTCTTGTCGCAGGTCGCGGTCGCGCCGGCCGCGTCCACTACGTCCGCATTTAGATTGCCACCATTACACTGTGCGAAGCCATTCGTTCCGACCTTGCAGCCGTGCATGTCGGCCTTGGAGCAACCGTTGCAAAGTATGCCCTCAACCGTCTTTGTATTGGCGGCCAACGCCAGAAGGCAGTAGGCATTGGTATTATTCTTCTTTGGACTGGCTATTGCAGACGCCGTAATGTTCTGCGCTCTGCCCGAGCCAAGCGCGTCGCTGCCGTTGAATCCAACCACTCTGACCATATAAATCGGCAGTTTCTTGGTGATCGTGACCTTGAAACAGGTGGCGGTTGCGTCAGCGGGACAGGTCACCAGGGCCGGCGTCACCGTCGTATTGTTCACGCCGCTGACGAATCCGTACTGCTTGGCCGCCGCCGCGGCTTCTTGATCATAGGTGACGCCGCAGGGTGATTTGGCGGGCGTGCAGCCGTTGGTGGCCGACGCCAGGGCGGCGGTGTCGGCGGCGTTCTGCATCGAGCGCTGGGTGAAGTACCAGCTCGAGGTTTCCGTCGCCAGGCCGAGCACGCCGATGATCGGGACCAGCAGCAGCGTCATCAGCGGGCTGATCGCGCCGTCCTGCGCCCGGAAGGCCCGCGCGCAGCGGGCCAGCAGGCCTTGCGGCGTTCCGGACGGATTGCGGTTATGCGTCATGTTCCCCGACCTTGCCCGCCTCGCTTGCGGGCCCCGCCTGTCGCGGAATGGAACCCCGGCGGCAGGCTGCGGGCGTCCTGCAAGTCCGGGACCAGGGCCGGGACCCGCCGCAGCACCGCGGCCGCCAGGGCGACCAGCGCGACGGCGGCGGCGGCGGTGTCCCACCACATCAGCTGCGGCGTATGCTGGGTGACCAGGGCCGGGGCGCCGCGGAAGACGTCCTGGCTGGAGACCACGGCCACGGCGCCGAACAGGTTGTTGACCAGGTGCAACCCGAAGCCGAAGGCGATCCCGCCCGTGCGGATGGCGATCAGCGCCAGCACCACGCCGAACACCGTCGCGTTGGCCGCCTGGGGCCAGCCGTTGGGGATGTGGACCGCGCCGAAGATCAGGCCGCTGAGCGCCGCCGCCGCCCACGGCCGGCGGGTCGCGGCCAGCAGGCCCTGGGTCAGGTAGCCGCGGAACACGAACTCCTCGGCGAAGGTCTGCACGCTCAGCCCCGCCAGGGCGGCGGCGGCGAGCGTGGCCGTCTGCGGCGAGGCCGTGACGCTGAAGCCGGAGGGCGCCAGCGCCAGGTCGACGAAGGTCAGCAGCGCCAGGGCCAGCGTCCAGGCCGCAGCGCCCGCGCCGAACAGCGGCCAGCGCCACCGGCCGACGATGTCGCCGAACCCGCGCCGGTGCACCATGCGGATCACCACGGCGAAGCTGCCGAGGAAGGCCGCGAACACCGCGCCGTTCGCCAGCAGGAAGGTCGCCGGATGGTCGGCGCCGGTCATGCGCCGGGCCAGGTCGGCCGGCAGCCAGCCGCCCCAGAGGCCGCCGACGGCCAGCAGGGTGGTCACCACCATGGCCAGGATGGTCGCAAGCACCCAGGTGACGATGTAGAAGGGCCAGGTGTTGTTGCGGCCGGGCGCTGGGCGCCCCTGGCCGGCCGGCGATCCGGCCGGATCGGCTGGTCCCGGCGCGGGCCCCGGCGATACGCCGGACGTCGCCGTAACCCGGATCGCTGCGCCCAAACTCAACCGACCGCCCGCCATGCCTTACCCCTGCGACAGCTTAACGGCTGTGTACCGCCGGGCAATTTAACTCGCATTAAGGCCGCCCGCCGCCGGCGGCGCGTCAGTCTTCCGCGGCCATGTTCAGGCGGTAGCCCAGCCCCTGCTCGGCGATCAGGTACTTGGGCCGGGCGGAATCCGGCTCGATCTTGCGGCGCACCTGCCAGGCCAGCACCCGCAGGTGCATCACGTCCGCCTCGCCGCCCTTGCCCCAGATGCTCTCCACCAGCTGCCGGTGCGAAACGACGGCGCCCTTGGCCGCCGTCAGCACCCGCAGCATCTCGCTTTCGCGCATGGTCAGGCGCTTGGTGACGCCCTCGACGATGACGATGCGGTTGTGGAAGTCGATCTCGAGGTCGGCGAACTTGGCGTTTCCCGCCGCGCCGGCGCCGAAGGGCGGCCGCACCGCGACGCGGATCCGCGCCAGCAACTCGCCGACGGCGAAGGGCTTGCTGACGTAGTCGTTGGCGCCCCGGTCCAGGGCCTCGATCTTCTCGCCCTCCGAGGCCCGCGCCGACAGCACCAGGATCGGCGTGCGCGACGAGGCCCTGGCGACGGTGATCAGGTCCTTCCCGTCCATGTCGGGAAGGCCGAGGTCCAGGAGGATCACGTCGAAGAACTCCGTCCGCAGCGCCTTCAGCGCGGCCTGGCCGGTCCTCGCCGTGGTGGTGTCGTAGCCGGCGGCGACCAGGGTCGACTCCAGCACGCGCAGCAGTTGCTCTTCATCCTCGACGAGCAGTATCCGGTTGCCGGCGTCTTGCAAGGTCAGGCGTCCGTCAGGGGCAAGGCGACGCGCATGGTGAGGCCGGACTTGCCGTCGGACCTGTTCCAGGCCTCGATCACGCCCCCCATGAGGTCCACCAGGCTCTTGGTGATGTACAGGCCCAGGCCCAGTCCCGACGCCTTCGCCTCGCGGCTCCTGTAGAAACGCCCGAATATTCTCGGCAGGTCGGCGGGCGGGACGCCGCTCCCCTCGTCCGTGACTTCCAAAATCATCCTGTCTCCCTCGACCCTGCCGATCACAGAGACGATCGTCTCTTCCCTGCTGAACTTGACGGCGTTCTCAAGTATGTTTCCGAGCACCTGCTTCAGCGGCCCCGGATCGGCCCAGATCTCGCGGTCATCGATCTGAACGTCCAGGAACCGGCGGGCGCCGCCGGATTCGCCGAACGATTCCCAGACGTCGTTGACCAGCGCCTCCAGGTCCATGGCGCGCGGATTGATCTCGATCGACCCGGACTCCAGCCGCGCGACGCCGAGGAAATTATCGACGTAGCGGTCGAGGCGGTTGGCCTGCTCCTTGATGATCAGCAGGAACTCGTGATTGGCCCGGACGTCGTGCTGGTCCGCCTGCTCCAGCAGGTTGGTCACCGACCCCATGATGCTCGACAGCGGCGTGCGGAAGTGGTGCGAAACGGCGTCGAGCAGGATGGTCCGCAGCGTCTCCGTCCGCGCCACCAACTCCATTTCCGCCTTTTCGACGCCCAGCCTCGACCGCGTGACGGCGGACGCGCCCAGGCCGGCGAGCACGCTCACGGCCTGGTCGACCGCGCGCTGATCCTCGGGGCCCTTATGGTTCGCACGCCAGGTGAGCGCGCCCAGGCGCCTGTCGTCGACCGTCAGCCGCTGCACGCGCAAGGGGCCGGCGGGCTCGGCCGGGGGGCGGGCGTCGCCACCGACGTGCAGGCTGCGCCCGTCCTCGTCAGCCAGTTGCACCGGTCCGCCGGCGATTTCGGCGGCCGCGTCGACGACGGTCCGCCAGATGTCGCTTTCCACCTTCGCCTGCGAGAGCGCGTCGCCCGCGAGGAACACCCGTTGCAGCGCCTGCCGCTCGCGGCGAATGCGGCTTGCAAACACGCCGACGGCGCACCCCGCGCTCCCGAACAGCAGGAACGCCGCTGTGACGCCGATCGGGTCGAAGCGGTCGACGGCCGCGCCGCCGGACTGGATAAGGGCCGCCGCCGCCGCCGCCAGCATCCCGGCCGCGGCGCCATATGTCCCTCCGGCCGCCAGGACGGACGCCATGAGCAGGATGGGAAGGAGGTGCTGGCTCCACGTCCCCCCGAGCAGGTGCGACGCCGCGCCGCCGGTCGCCGCCAGGCATATGGACGCCGCCGCGGCCACCAACCCCTCCCCCAGCTTGGCCTTGACGCCGGGACGCCCGGGCTCCGCCCCCCTGGCCTGCACCGCCGCCGGCGGTTCTCCAGCCGGGCCGGCCGCATGGGCCATCGCCGCCCGATCCGCCACATCCCCAGCCTCCCCTGCCGCGCGCCTCAGGCGGATCGTCCGGGCGTAGAGGCCGGCGGCCAGCGCCGCCGTCAGGTAGACGAGCAGCAGCGACGCGCCTTGCGGGCGGGCGATTTGAAGGGGCCCCGGCGTCAGGGGCATGTACGGGCCCAAGAGGCTGACGCACCCGAAGGCGGCGACGAAGCCATACCCGGAGCCGAACGTCACGGCGGCGGCGAGAACCGGCAACAGGAAGAACGCATGCAGGCGCTCGACATGCAGGCCGTAATAAAGGCCGAGCGACACGGCGTAGGTCGCCACGACGTAGGCCACGCTGACCAGGAAATCGCCGGCGAACCTGTCGAATCTGCTCGCGCGGACGAGCGGCATGGCGGCCTGTCCGGCGGTCATCCCGCGCCACCCCGGCGGCCGAAGCGCTTGGGCCCTATCAGCATGGACGACGATCTCGAGTCATCGCGAACAAGTCTCGGACCAAACAGATGAAGACACCCGGTAAAAGAAAGAAAGCGGACAGATGAGGACAATACGCCGCACCGGACACCCCGACGGATTCCTCTTCGCCGGCCCGCCACAGCGAGGGGTAAGTCCGCAACCATGATCGCCGGAATGATCCTGTGCTGCCGCGCCGGCGGCGCGTAACGCCAATTAAATCGCCAAGGAACTCGGAGGCCGTTACCCTAATCTCCCAACCGTCACCATAAGGTCTCGCGACCGCAGTATCAAGTTTATTTTTTATTATTTCTGCAAATATAGAGTCCAGATACGTATTTTCGCCATAAGCACATAAATATCTCGAAATATCATGTATATGACATCGACACTCATCTTATGCATAGCGGAAAATTGTTGATAGATTGCTCTAATACCGATTCACATAGTGTGACACCGCCGACATGTTCAAGATTATCGGCGGTGACCTCTATCGACGGGCGGCAGAGCTGCGACAAGGTCGCGTTGTTGGAAGCCTCGCTGCGCGAAATGCTCCGTTCGTGTCCGGTTCCGCCCGACTACCTGCGATCCTTGCTGGAAGGCCTTGCCGGACGAGCATAGGCGAAGCCGCTCGCCGCCGCCGACCGCACGTCATGGTGCGATCAGGCGGTTGTGCGCCTGCCGCCTGATCTGCAGCGACGTCCTCGCCGGCCAGCCGATGAAGATCGGCCGCTCGGACCGCGGCGAAGCCGGCGGTCTCCCTCAGCGTCAGCCGGAGGTGGTCCTGGTGGTGTCGTCCTGGACGTCGCCGACGGGCAGCCCCACGGTCGACGGTCCGGAGCTCCGCCCAAGGCGGAGCCGGCGTCCTTCAGGTCAGCTGTAACCGCGCATTGTCGGTTTGACGGCCGCACCCACGCCCCGGCCAGGCTGGCGGAGCCGGCGAACGACGCGATGGACCCCGGTCGGACGTTCGCCGCCGACCGAGGCGGGCCCGCCCCCGGCGCGCCTCAGCCGGTCATCGCCTTGGCGATGGATTCCCTCACGTCGATCTGTCCGGTGAGGACGCCGCCGACGAAGCCGCCATCCACGTTCAGGACGTGGCCGTTGACGAAGCTGGCGGCGTCGCTGTTCAGGAAGATCAGCGGATAGGCCTGTTCCACCGGCGTCGACCGCCGGTTGATCGGCTGGACGAACACGTCGACCACCTTCGCGCTCGCCGCCTTTTCGAAGTCGCCCATCATCGGCGTCTGGGTGGGGCCGGGGCAGATGCAGTTGATCCGCACGCCCTGCTTGATGGTGCGGGTCCCCATCAGCATCGTCCAGACGCTGATCGCTTCCTTCGAAAAGCTGTAGCCTTGCGTCACGATGTCGGGGTGCGCCTCCACCCAGGCGCTGGCCGCATCGAAGTCCGGGGTGGCCAGCAGCTCCAGCACCGTCGCCATCCGCTGGAGATAGCCGAAGCCGGCGGTCGACGAGATCGAGGCGATGGCGCCGCCCTTGCGGATGCGCGGCAGCCACTGCTCGGTCCAGTACCGCATGCCGCTGAAGTTCACCTTCATCACGTCGGCGGGCGAGAACGTGCCGCCCGGCAATCCCGCGCAGTTGAACAGCACGTCGATGTCGCCATCCAGCGTCTTCACCGCCGCGTCGATCGAGGCCGGGCTCCGCAGGTCGACGGTGGTGAAGGACGCGAGGTCGACGGGGGACGGCCGCACGTCGAAGCCGTGCACTTCCGCGCCGAGCCTGACCAGTTCGCGTGCGGCGGCCTCGCCCATGCCGGAATAGCAGCCGACGATGACGGCCCGTTTGCCGGAATAATCCCAGACGCTCATCTTATTTCCCTTGTTTCCTCAAAAATTGGATCGCGCCGCAAGGCCGGCGGGAGACCGCCGCCTCACGATGGTCTGTACGCGCTGCGCGGCGATCAAGCCAGATGGCTGGCGCCGGCGGCGGCGCCCTCCCGGACGCCTTTTTAGCCGCGCCTGCGCAGCCCTCGCTCCGCGTCGCCGTCAGGCAAGACTCTCTTCACACTTATAGTTGCGCCACCCACATCCCGCTATCGGCGATTGCGCTCCAGGACCACCACCGGGATCTGGCGCGTGGTGCGCGACTGGTAGACGTCGTAGCTGGGCCAGTCCTTCAGCGCGATCGCCCACAGCCGTTCGCGCTCCGGCGACGCGGCGGTGCGCGCCACGGCCTCGAGCCGCTCGCCCTTCACCTGCACCTGCACCTGCGGATCGGCGACGAGATTGAGATACCAGGCGGGATGCGTCGGGGCCCCGCCCTTCGAGGCGATGATGAAGTAGTTGTCGCCGTCACGGCTGAAGATGATCGGGATCTGCCGCTGTTCCCCCGATTTCCGGCCCTTGGTGGTCAGCACCAGGATCGGCACGCCGTTCCACAGGTAACCCTGTTCGCCGTTGGTCTCGAGATAGAGCCGGAGGTGCTTTTCGCCCACCAGGCTGATGTCCGTTCCCGGAAGCGCGGTCCGCGGCTTTTCTTCGCTCATGTCGTCTGGCCCTTTGCCTGTGATGTGAGCGCCAACGGCGACCGGGTCAACGCAGCAGCACGTGCAAGGCCGACATGCCCCGCTGCTCGAAGCCGCCGGTGAGGAAGGGCGCCGGCGCGTCGGGGTCGAGCCGCATGTTCGGGAACGCGTCGAGCAGGACGTTCAGGCCGGCGTGGATCTCGCTGCGCGCCACGTTCATGCCCAGGCACTGGTGGGGGCCGATGCCGAAACCGATGTGCCCCAGCGGCGGACGATGCAGGTCGTAGGCGTCCCCGTTCTCCCAGCGCGCGGGGTCGCGGTTGCCGGCGCCCAGGCAGATCTCCAGCACGGAGCCGGCCGGCAGGGCGTAGCCGTCCAGTTCGGCGTCCCGGGTCACCAGGCGGCTGAACACCGGGTCGGTCGGGTTCCAGCGGACGGACTCCTCGATCGCGGCGTCGACCAGGCTGCGGTCCGCCTTCACCGCCGCGTACTGGTCGGGATGGGTCAGCAGCGCCCAGAGAGCGATGCCGAACTGGCGCCAGGACGTCCCGCCGCCGGCGATCATCACCAGCCGGGCCTGGGTCATGATCTCCCGGTCGGTCATGGGCCGACGGGAGCCGTCCTCCAGTTCCAGTTCGGCGGCGACCAGGCCCGAGACGACGTCGTCTCCGGGCTCGAGCCGCCGCTTGGCGATCAGCTCCAGCAGCAGCAGTTCGACCGTCTGGGCGGCCCGGCGCTGCTCGTCCGGCGACAACCGTCCGGACGCGCCGCTCTTCATCAGCGCGTGGCGGAACACCAGCGAATCGTCGCCGTCCATGCCGATGGCCCGGGTCACGGTGTGCACCGGCAGACGGGCGCAGAGCTGCAGGTTGAGCTCGGCCCGGTCCCGGCCCTTCAGGTTCTCCACCAGGGCCGCCACGATCTCGTTGATCCACCGCTCCCGCCACCAGGTCAGCGTCCTGGGCTTGATGAACATCGGCTGCAGCGCCATGCGGAAGCTACGGTGCCGGGCGCCGTCCATTTCGAGGATGCCCAGCCGCTCCTCCCCCGGCGTCCCCATTGCATAGACCTGCGACGAAAACGTCTCGCCGTCCCGGAACGCCTTGTTGCAGGTGTCGAAGGTGAAGCAGGTGTACCCTTCGCGGGCGGCCGCGCTGGAGTGGCGATGGTGTGGCGGCAAGCCCAGCAGCTCCCGCAGGAAACCCTTCTGCACGGGCGCGCGCTCGCGCAGGCGGCGCATCGCCGGGTTCATGTCCTCTTCGACCAGATTGCCGTGCGCCACCCCTTCGTTGCGCACGTCGTACAGCTCTTCATAGAGCGGGTCGTCAGCAATCAGAACGTCGGCCATCTCAACCCTCAACTACCGGCGTCGGGCATGGCCGGCGCGTATTGCGGCTGAATTTGCCATGCTGCAGACATCCAGAAAAGCAAAAAATAATTCGGTATATCGAATATAAGGCTCGCCAGCCTCATCGTCCGGCGGAGAGGCCGCCGTCCACCGGCAGGTTCAGTCCGGTGATGTTGACGGACATGTCCGAGGCCAGGAACAGGGCTGCGTTGGCGGCGTCCATCGGATCGACCACCCGGCCCAGGGGCTGCAGCTTGGCCATGTTCTCCACGACGTTGTCCGGCAACGGCCCCCTCGCGCCGGCGCCGAAGCGGGTGATCATCGTGCCGGGGCAGACGTTGTTCACGCGGATGTTCTCGGCCGCGACTTCCATCGCCAGGGCCCGCGCCATGTTGACCACCGCGCCCTTGGTGGAGCTGTAGAGCACGCCGCCCCAGCCGATCATGCCGGCCACCGATGCGGTGTTGACGATAACCCCGCCGCCGCCCTGTGCGCGGAACTGGGCGATGGCGGCCTGGCAGCCGTACATCACCCCGCGCATGTTGATCGCGATCAGGCGGTCCATCTGTTCGTCGGTGTTGTCGACGAACTTGGCCATGCGGCCGCCGTCGCTGGACGGGGAAGCGACGCCGGCGTTGTTGTACATCACGTCCAGCCGGCCATAGGCCTCGACGGCGGCCGCCACCGCGGCCTGCACGTCGGCGCGGCGGGCGACGTCGCAGCGCACGGCGCGGGCCTCGCCGCCGGCGGAGGTCACCAGGCTCACCGTCTCGGCGAGCCATTCCTCCTGCACGTCGGCGCAGATCAGCCGTGCGCCGTGATGGGCGAACAGGTCCGACGCCGCGCGGCCCACGCCGGAGCCCGCGCCGGTGATGACGACGCTCCGACCCTTGAGAAGTCCTTCAAACATGGCTCGAGCCCTTTTGGATGTTTTCGCCCTGGATCGCCGGTGGAGGCGCTGGCCGAAGCGCTCCGCGACGCTCCGGCCGCGCGAGGGAGGGTTAGCCGCGGCGCGTCCTGGCGGCAACAACTATCCGCCATTTCGAATATTCGTTCACCGATGTCGCGCGCAGCCGTGCGCGAGAGGGACGGACTCAGCCGAAACGAGCGGCAGGCGGCGGCGAAAGCAACGGCGGACCTTGCAGGGATCGCGGGCGCAACGACGCCGGGTTCACCCCGCCCGACGCCGCGGGCCGTCCTCAGGCGCTCAGCATGCCCTCGAGGCGCTGGCGGATCAGTTGTTCGGCCTCGCGCATGATCCGGTCGATCAGTTCCTTGCAGGTCGGGACGTCGTGGATCAGCCCGGCCACCATGCCGCAGGACCAGGGCCCGGCGTCCAGCTCGCCGTTCTGCATCACCCGCGGGTAGAGCCCGGCCACCAGGGGCGCGATGTCGGAGAACTGGATGGCGGCGCCCAGCTCGCGCTCCTTCTCCAGGACGCGTTCCACGCCCGGATTGTCGAGCACCCGTTCGGTGTTGCGGAGCGGCCGCATGACCAGCCGCGTGTCGAGCTCCGAGGCGCCGACGATGGCGCGTTTGACCTTCTCGTGCACGGGCGCTTCCTGCGTGGCGATGAAGCGGGTGCCCATGTTCATGCCGTCGGCGCCCAGGGCCAGGGCGGCGACGAGCGAGCGGCCGTCCGCCATGCCGCCCGAGGCCACGAACGGCACCTTCAGCTCCTCCGCCGCCCGCGGCAGCAGGATCATGTTGGGGACGTCGTCCTCGCCCGGGTGGCCGCCGCATTCGAACCCGTCGACGCTGACGGCGTCGCAGCCGATCGCCTCCGCCTTCAGCGAGTGGCGGACCGAGGTGCACTTGTGGATCACCTTGACGCCGGCGTCCTTCAGCGCCGGCAGGTACTTCTGCGGATTGTTGCCGGCGGTCTCGACGATCTTGATCCCGCTGTCGATGATCGCCTGGATATAACCCGGATAGTCGGGCGGGGTCACCGACGGCAGGAAGGTCAGGTTCACGCCGAAGGGCTTGTCGGTCATCTCCCGGCAACGGGCGATCTCGGCCTTCAGCCGCTCGGGCGAGCCTTGCGTCAGCGCGGTGATCATCCCCAGGCCGCCGGCGTTGGCGACGGCGGCGGCCAGTTCCGCCAGCCCGACGAAGTGCATGCCGCCCTGGATGATCGGGTGCTCAATGCCGAACAGGTCGGTGATACGGGTTTTCATTGAAGCTCCGTGCGCGGATCAGCCCGCATAGATGAAAGCCTGCGGTGGCGAGGTGGGCTCGCGGCCGCAAGGTCGCATCGATCTGGCAAAGCCAGGCCGCCATGTCCACCCCGGAAGCGGCGACGGCCGTCCGGCGGACTCCTGCGGGCGATCCGCCGGGGCTCGCCCTCAATACAGCAAGCACCCCCGCCGCTCCGCCTCCCACGCCTGCTCGTCCGGCGCGGCCAGCGCCTCCAGGTCCGCGGGCGAGGCCGCCGGGTCGTCGACCCATTCGCGCAGCGCCGGGCCGCCGTTGATGACGTCGATGGCGAGCTTGCCGAGTTCGTATTCGTAGGGGAAGTCGCGCCAGAGGGGATAGTCGGGATGCAGGCGGCGGATGGCCTTGAAAGCCAGCGCCTGCAGGCGCCAGGGGCGGAAGGCCCGGTGGTCGTAGCCGGCGTCCTCGGTGTGGATCTGCACGCCGTTGCAGAGCCGTCCCATGTGCTTGTGGAAGGTGGGCTCGAACCAGCAGTCCCGGAGCGTGCAGCCCCGCAGCCACTGGGGCGCGAGGCTGCGCATCTCCGCGACGACGCCGCGGGCGTCGACGTCGGGGGCGCCGAACAGCTCCAGCGGCCGGGTGGTGCCGCGTCCTTCCGAAAGGGTCGCGCCCTCCAGCATCACCGTGCCGGCGTAGGCCCGGGCCATCCAGAGGTTGGGCGCATTGGGGCTGGGGTTGACCCAGGTGCGCTCGCCCAGCGGCCAGCCGAAGCCGGGGGCGGCGTCAGGCCTCCAGCCCTCCATCTCCACCACCCGGTAGTCGACGTCGAGCTTCAGGGTCCCGATGAACCAATGGCCGAGCTCGCCCAGGGTCAGGCCGTGGCGCATGGGCATGGGGCCGGCGCCCACGAAGCTTTCCCAGCCCGGGCGCAGGGTGAGGCCCTCGACGGGGCGGCCCGCCGGGTTGGGGCGGTCGAGCACCCAGACCGACTTGCCGTGCCGGGCCGCAGCCTCCAGCACGTAACGCAGGGTGGTGATGAAGGTGTAGATGCGGCACCCCAGGTCCTGCAGGTCGACCAGCAGCACGTCGAAGGTCTGCATCATGGCGTCGGTCGGGCGGCGGACCTCGCCGTAGAGGCTGAACACCGGGATCCCGTGGACCGGGTCGGCGAAGTCGGGGCTCTCGACCATGTTGTCCTGCTTGTCGCCGCGCAGGCCGTGCTGCGGCCCGAAGGCGGCGGTCAGCGTCAGGTCGGCGCAGGCGGCGAGCGCGTCGAGGGAATGCTCCAGGCCCTGGGTCACCGAGGCGGGATGGGCCAGCAGCGCGACGCGGCGCCCGGCGAGCGGGGCGCGCAGGGCGGGCTCGGCGAGCAGGCGGTCGATGCCGAATCTCATCAGGTTCCAATCCCCGGAAGCCGCAGCGCGAAGCCGTCAGCGTGGTGGAAGTCCGCCTTGCCCGGCGGGTGGGCCAACGCCCAGTAGGAGACGCCGCCGCCCGCCTCCTCGATCACGGCGGACAGGCCGAGGCGCCAGGGCGCAGCAGGCGGCAGGCCGGGCGCCTTGTCCAGCGCCAGCGCCGCCTCGATCTCGAAGCCGTCGCCGGTGCGCCGCATCTGGATGCGGGGCGGGTCGATCCCCTGGACCGGCGCCATGCCCTGGCGGTAGCCGTCAAACCGGTAGGCGGCCCACTGGGTCGAAGGAGCGAAGTTGAGCTCGCAGTACCCTTCGCCGGCCGCCGGGCGGACGAAAGCCTCGAAGCAGGTGTGACGCCAGAGGCCGTCGGCGCGGTCAGGGGCCGCGGGGGCCGGCACGACGAGGCCGCCGGGCGCACCGGTCACGATATAGCGGAGCGACAGCCGGCCCGGGCCGGGGCGCACGGCCTCGGCCGCGACGCCGGTCACGGCGGCGCACCGCGAATCCGGGTGGAGGCTCAGCATCCGAAGCATGGCGGCATCTAGCGGCAACGGCGGCAGGGGCGCCACCGGCGACGACGATGGGGGCGGGCCGCCCCTTCCCGCCGCCCCCAAACGTGGGCCACCGGCGCCGGGACCGCGTGGTTAGATCCGCCTGGGCGGCGGTCGTCAGGCGGGTCGTGACGGCCCATGCGGTCGCGGCTGGAGGAACCTGAGGTGACGACGGACCCGGCGCCCCTCTCCCCGCCCTCCGGCCACGGTCGCCTGTGCGCGCCGCTGTTCGAACCGTTCACCTCCTCCGGGCTCGAGCTCGCCAACCGCATCGTCATGGCGCCGATGACCCGCAGCCATTCCCCCGGCGGGACGCCCGGGGCCGACGTGGCCGCCTACTACCGCCGGCGCGCCGAAGGCGGCGTGGGGCTGATCGTCACCGAAGGCGTGGGGATCGACCATCCGTCGGCCGTGGACGGCCCGCGCATCCCGCTGCTGCACGGACCGGCCGTCGAGGGCTGGCGCCACGTCGTGAGCGAGGTGCATGCGGCGGGGGGCAGGATCGTCCCGCAGCTCTGGCACCAGGGCGTGATGCGCGACAGGGCGACCGCGGCGGATCCGCAGGTGGAGAGCTCGCGCCCCTCGGGTCTCTGGGGGCCGCTGGGAAAGCATTCGCTGAAGGCCGACTACCTGGAGCGCGCCATGCCGCCCACCCGGCCGATGACCGAAAGCGAAATCGCCGACGTCATCGCGGCCTATGCGCGTTCGGCCGCCAACGCCAAGGCGGCGGGGTTCGACGGCGTCGCCGTCCACGGGGCGCACGGCTACCTGATCGACAGCTTCCTGTGGGGCGAGACCAACAAGCGGACGGACCGCTGGGGCGGCGGCCACCGCGAGCGCGCCCGCTTCGGCGCCGAGGTGGTGGCCGCCATCCGCGGCGCCGTCGGGCCCGGCCTGCCGATCGTCTTCCGGTTCTCGCAGCACAAGTCGCAGGACTACACCGCCCGCACCGCCGAGACGCCGAAGGCGCTGGAGGACCTGCTGGTCCCGCTGGCCGAGGCCGGGGTCGACATCTTCGACGGGAGCCTTCGGCGGATCGACACGCCCACCTTCGAGGGCTCGCCGCTGAACACCGCCGGCTGGGCGAAGAAACTCACCGGCAAGCCCACGATCTCCGGCGGCGGGATCGGGGTGAGCACGGTGCTGCACGAAATGTTCGCCACCGGCGACGTGGCCGCCGTCGACAACCTGGAGCCGGCCATGGCGCGGTTCGCGCGGGGGGACTTCGACCTGCTGTCGGTCGGCCGCTCGCTGATCAGCGACCCGCAGTTCGCCCGGCGGCTGAGGACCGGCGAGCCGTTCCTGCCCTTCGACAAGGCCGCCCTGGCGCGGCTGAGCTAGAGCGTGACAGCCGGAAGTGGAGGCCGGTTCCGGCGACCATCACGCTCTATTTCAAAGACTTGCTGAGCATGTTTGGTTCGAAGAGACCCAACCCTACCCTAGCCGGGTCCGCAAGCGCCGCGGCCTGACGGGACGCCCCCTATTCGGCGGGTGGCCACGGCCGGCCCCCCGTGCTCAAGTGGTGCCGCCGCCGCACAGCTTGCGGCCATAAGACGAGCCGAACCGGGCTCGCCATCGGGGTTGGAAGCGGGGATTGGGAGCAGTGTCCGGCATGGGTTCGCAGACGATAGCGGGGCCCCTGCCCGTGCAGGCCATCGGCGATGGCTATCCTCCCGCCTGGCGCGGCTGGTGGTCGGTGGGGGTGCTGACCGTCCTCTATGCGCTGTCGCTGCTGGACCGGCAGGTCATCGCGCTGCTGGTGCCGCACATCCGCGAGGACCTGCGGATCAACGACTTCCAGGTGGGGCTCCTGCAGGGGATCGTCTTCGCCCTGTTCTATGTGGTGTTCGGCCTGGGCTTCGGCTGGGCCGTGGACCGGTTCTCCCGGCGGGGCGTCGGCTTCCTGGGGGTGACCGTCTGGTCGCTGGCCACCGGAGCCTGCGGCCTGGCCCGCGGCTTCGGCCACCTGATGCTGGCCCGCTTCGGCGTGGGCGCGGGCGAGGCGGCGCTGAACCCGGCGGCCTACTCCCTGCTCAGCGACACCTTCCCCAAGAAGCGGCTGTCGCTGGCGATCTCGGTGTTCGGAGCCGGGGCGCACGTCGGCGGCGGGCTGTCGCTGCTGCTGGGCGGGGCGCTGATCGCGGCCCTGCCGGCGCAGGGGGTCACCGTGCCGGTGCTGGGCGACCTGGGGACCTGGCGGGTGGTGATGCTGGCCGCGGGCCTGCCCGGGCTGGTGCTGGCGCCGCTGATCTGGACGCTGGTGGATCCGCCCCGGCGCGACCGGCTGCTGGGCAAGTCCTCGTCGCGCGACACGCTGGCCTTCATGAAGCCGCGCTGGCGGTTCTTCGCCGGCCACTTCCTGGGCTTCGGCCTGATGGTCGCCGCCGCCAACGGCCACCAGGCCTGGACGCCCGTCTACCTGGGCCGCCACTTCGGCATCCCGATCCGCGAGATCGTCAGCATCGTGGCGCCGATCAACATCATCGCCGGCATCAGCGGCAGCGTGCTGGCGGGCTTCGTCATCGACTGGCTCTACACCCGCGGATACAAGGACGCGCACCTGCGCTATTTCATCGTCGCCGGGGTGATCCAGTTCGCCTCGCTGCTCTGGGCCATGACCACCAGCCACCTGCCGGTGTTCATCCTCTGCGCCGTGCTCTTCCAGGGCGCCTGCGGCTTCGCCGGCGCCGCGCCGGCCGCGCTGCAGCTGGTCACCCCCAACAACTATCGCGGCCAGGTCTCGGCGGCCTACCTGTTCGTGTTCAACCTGATCGGCACCGGCCTCGGCCCCACCATGGTGGGGGTCTATTCGACCTATGTGTTCCGCAACGACGCCCACATCGGCTGGGCCATCGCGCTGAACGGGGCGATCATGCTGCCGCTGGCCATCCTGTCGTTCGTCTGGGCGCTGAAGCCCATGCGCCACGCGATCGCCGACGCGGAGGCGTGGAGCGACGCGGCGGAGGCGTAGGCCGCCTCACCGCTGCGGCCAGCCCTCGCGGGGTTCGCGGGGCAGGCGCAGGCCCTGCTCGGCGATGATGTTGCGCTGGATCTCGCTGGAGCCGGCGTAGATCGTCTCGGCGCGGGACTGCAGGTGGAGGCTGGTGAGCAGCGGCAGCTCGCCCGCGGCGTCGCCCACCTCGCCCGCCGGGCCCAGCACCTCCATGGAGAGCTCGCCCACCTGCTGGCGCCAGCTGCTCCAGTAGAGCTTGAAGACCATGCCTTCCAGACCGGGGGTCTCCTCCGCCAGCATGCGCAGGGCGTGCTGGCGCATCACCTCCAGCCCGATCCAGGCGTCGGCGATCTTGCGCCGCACGGCGGGGTCCGCCGCCTTGCCGTTGGCCTTGGCCGCCGCGATCAGCAGGGTCAGCTGATTGCGGAAATGCATCTGCTGGCCGAAGGTCGAGACGCCCCGTTCCAGCTTCAGGGTGTCCATGGCCACGCGCCAGCCGTCGCCTGGCCGGCCCACCACGTCGTCGGCGTAGGCGGCGTCGAAGAACACCTCGTTGAACTCGGTCTCGCCGGTCATCTGCTTGATGGGGCGGACGGTGACGCCGGGCTGGCGCATGGGCACGAGGATATAGGACAGGCCCTTGGAGCCCCGGCTGCCGGGCTCGGTGCGGCAGATCACGAAGGACCAGTCCGAGGCCTGGGCGATGGAGGTCCAGACCTTCTGGCCGTCGATGCGCCAGCGGCCGTCCTCCAGCACAGCCCGAGTCTGGACGTTGGCCAGGTCGGAGCCGGCGTTGGGCTCGGAATAGCCCTGGCACCAGATGTCCTCGCCCGAGGCGATGCGCGGCAGGAAGCGCCGCTTCTGGTCCTCGGTCCCGTGCAGCAGGATGGTGGGCCCCGCCAGTTCGACGCCGACGTGGGCGATGCGGGCGGGCGCCTCGGCGCGGGCGTACTCCTCGGCGAAGATCACCTGTTCCTCGAGGCCGGCGCCACGGCCGCCGTATTCCTCCGGCCAGCCGACGCAGCTCAGCCGCGCCTCGCCCAGCGCGCGCTCGAAGCGCCGGCGCTCGTCCATGTCGCGGCAGAGGTCGGCGATCCCGCGCAGATGGGCGAAGGGACCGGAGAGCTGGGTCTCCAGCCAGCCCGCCACTTCGCGCCGGAAGGCCTCATGGCCGGCGGCCGCGTCGGAAGGCGCCACGGCGGCGTCCATCTCAGGCGTTCTCGGCGTAGTAGCGGCTGATGGTCTCCACCACGCAGCCGGGCTTGTCCTGGCCCTCGACCTCGATGGTGACCACCGTGACCGCCTGCACCCCGCCGCCCACCGGCTCGGCGGACAGCAGCTTGCCGACGCCGCGGACGCGGGAGCCCACGCGGACCGGCGCGGGGAACCGCACCTTGCCGCAGCCGTAGTTCACGCCCATCGACATGCCGCGCACCTCCAGCAGCTGCGGCAGGAACAGGTTGACCATGGAGAGGGTAAGGTAGCCGTGGGCCACCGTGCCGCCAAACGGCCCGTCCTTGGCGCGCACGGGGTCGACGTGGATCCACTGGTGGTCGCCGGTGGCCTCGGCGAACAGGTCCACCCGCTTCTGGTCGATCTGCACCCAGTCGGTGGGGGCGAACGCTTCGCCGACGCGGTCCAGCAAGGCGGAGGGAGTTTCGAAGACGGCCGGCATGGTCAGGCCCTCTGGCTGGAGACGGAGACGACCTCGCCGGTCATGTAGGAGGACAGGTCGCTGGCGAGGAACAGCATGACGTTGGCCACCTCCCACGGCTCGGCGGCGCGGCCGAATGCCTCGCGGGCGGTGAGCTGGGCCAGGAAGTCGGCGTCGGCGCTGCGGCTCAGGAACTCGTGCATGGCGATGGAAGGGGCCACCGCATTGACCCGCACCCCGTGCTCCGCCGCCTCGATCGCCGCGCAGCGGGTGAAGGCCATCACCCCGGCCTTGGCCGCGGCGTAGTGCGCCTGCAGCGGCTGGGCGCGCCAGCCCAGCACCGAGGCGTTGTTGACCATCACCCCGGACTTGCGGGCGTACATCGCCGGCAGGAAGGCCCGGCTCATGCGGAAGACGCTGGTCAGGGTGACGTCGATCACCCGCGACCACTGCTCGTCGGTCATCTCGACGATGGCGTTGGAGGTCCCCAGGCCGGCGTTGTTCACCACGATGTCCACATCGCCCAGCACCCGGCGGGCCTCGGCCTCCAGCGCCTCCACCTGCGCGTTGTCGGAGACGTCGCAGAGCAGGGTCGCGGGCTTGCGGCCGGTCTCGGCGGCGAGCTTCTCCGCCGCCTCGCCCAGGCGGCGCGGATGGATGTCGCTGATCAGGAGCTCGGCGCCTTCCTCGGCGAAGCGGGAGGCGGCGGCGAAGCCGATGCCGGCGCCGGCCGCCGCGGTGATCACCGCGGTCTTGCCCTTCAGGAGGTCGCGCGCAGGCGGACGGGACGGCGCAGGCTGGCTCATGCGGGAACGCTCTCGGTGGAAGTCAGGCCGATCAGGGCGGCGACGGCGTCCTGATGATGCGCCACGTCGCCCAGCAGGGTGGCGGACGAACGGGCGCGCTTGAAGTAGAGGTGGGCGTCGTGCTCCCAGGTGAAGCCGATGCCGCCGTGCAGCTGGATGGCGTCCGCGGCGCACCGCTCCAGCGCCCGCGTGCAGTGGATGCGGGCTATGGCGCTGGCGGCGGCGAGGTCGGCGTCCGGGTCGTCGCAGGCCTGGGCGGCGTAGGCGGCGGCGGAGCGGGCGGTCTCCACCCAGAGCGCCATGTCGGCCATCCTGTGCTTCACCGCCTGGAAGGCGCCGACCGGGCGGCCGAACTGCACCCGCTGCACCACGTAGTCGCGGGCGATCTCCAGCACCTTCTCCGCCACGCCCACCTGCTCGGCGGCCAGCATGGCGGCGGCGATGGCCAGGCCTCGGCGCAGGGCCGGCTCCGCCCCGCCCGGCTCGCCGAGCACCTGGCTGCGGTCCAGGCGCACGCCGTCGAAGCGGACGATGCTGTAGGGACGGGTCTCGTCGAGGCTCGCCACCCGTTCGACCTGCAGGCAGGGCATGGGGACCTCGACCACGGCCAGGCTCACGCCGCCGCCGGGGCCCGTGGCCGCCACCACCAGCAGGTCGGCCACGTGGCCGAAGGCCACGTAGTTGGCGTGGCCGTCCAGCCGCCAGCCGTCGCCGTCCGGCGCCAGCGTCACGGCGATACCGTCAGGCGCAGGCCGGCCAGCCGGGCCGGTGAGGCAGGCGGCGGCGCGGGCGCCGGCCGCCAGGCGGGGCAGCCACCGGGCGGCCTGGTCGGGGCTGGCGGCTTCGAGGATCAGCGGGGCGCAGAGGCCGGCGGTGGTGAAGAACGGGACCTGGGCCAGTTCGCGCCCGGTCTCCTCCATCAGCACGGCGAGGTCGGCCCACCCCAGCCCGCCGCCGTCATGGGCCTCGGGAATCGCCGCGGCGGCCCAGCCCAGCTCGGCGGTGACCCGGCGCCACAGCTCGGCGTCGAACCCCTCCCCCGCCTCCAGCGTGCGCCGGCGCGGCCGCGAGCCCGCCTCGCCCTCCAGGAAGGCACGGGCGGTCGCGGCGATCAGGCGCTGATCGGGCGTGCGGACGAGCGCCATGACCTACCCGTGCGCCTTAAAGCCGTTCGAAGATGGTGACGTTGGCCTGGCCGCCGCCTTCGCACATGGTCTGCAGGCCGTAGCGGACGCCGCGACGCTCCATTTCGTAGAGCAAGGTGGTCGCGAGCCTGCCCCCGGTGGCGCCCAGCGGGTGGCCGAGGGCGATGGCGCCGCCGTTGACGTTGACCTTCGAAAGGTCCGCCTCGAGTTCCTTGGCCCAGGCCAGCACCACCGAGGCGAAGGCCTCGTTGATCTCGACCAGGCCGATGTCGTCGAGCGTCATGCCGGTCTTCTGGAGGATGTGGCGGGTGGCCGGGATCGGCGCCGTCAGCATGTAGACCGGGTCGTCGCCGCGGACGGTCATGGCGTGGATGCGGGCGCGGGGCTTCAGGTTGTGGGCCTTCACCGCCGCCGCCGAGGCGATCAGCAGGGCCGAGGCGCCGTCGCTGATCTGGCTGGAGACGCCGGCGGTGACGATGCCGCCCTCGCGCACCGGCTTCAGGGTGGCCATCTTCTCGAGCGACGAGCCCATGCGCACGGTCTCGTCGCGGGCGAAGTCGCCCACCGGGGCGATCTCGGCGTCGAAGCGGCCGCTGGTCACCGCGACTTCCGCCCGGTTGTTGCTCTCCAGGCCGAAGATTTCCATGTCGAGCCGGCTGATCCCCCACTTCTCGGCGATCATCTCGGCGGACCTGATCTGGTTGATCTCCTGCACGCCATAGCGCTCGCGCCAGCCCACCGATCCCGAGAAGGGGTCGTCGAAGCCGTAGGCCTGGCCGGCCAGCATCGCGGCCGAGATCGGGATCCGGCTCATGTTCTGCACGCCGCCGGCCACCACCAGGTCCTGGACGCCGGACATCACGCCTTGCGCCGCGAAGTGGATCGCCTGCTGCGAGGAGCCGCACTGGCGGTCGATGGTGGTGCCGGGGACATGCTGCGGCAGGCCGGCGGCCAGCCAGCAGGTGCGCGCGATGTCGCCGGCCTGCGGCCCGATGGCGTCGACGCAGCCGAACACCACGTCCTCCACCGCGTTCGGATCGACGCCGGTGCGGGCGAGCAGCGCCTTGATGACGCCGGCGCCGAGGTCGGCGGGGTGGACGCCGGCCAAGGTGCCGTTGCGCTTTCCGGTGGGCGTGCGGACCGCCTCGACGATGTAGGCCTCAGGCATGGCTATCTTCCGTTGGTCAGGCCGCGCTCCGGCCTGGTGCGGCGGGCGCGGCGATGTTGGCGCAGCTTATGGGCGGCGGGACAAGGCCGTGAAACCACCATCTGGGGGCGACGACCCTGCCTGCAAAGCGACCCCGGTCATTGCTTGGCGAGTTCGAGGTATCCCGGCGGCTCGCCGCCGCCGTCCACGGCGAGCTGGGCGCCCGAGATATAGTCGGCCAGCGGCGAGACCAGCAGCATCACCGCCTTGGCGACGTCCTTGCTCACCGCCATGCGGCCCAGCGGGATGCGCGCGGCGATGGCCGCGTGGGCGTCATGGGAGCCGTAGTGGTCGTCGGCGGCCTCGGTGTCCACCAGCCCCACCACCAGCGCGTTCATCCGCACCTTTGGCCCCCACTCGATGGCCAGCGTCCGCGTCAGGTTGAGCAGGCCGGCCTTGGAGGAGCCGTAGGCCGCCGTGCCCGGCGACGGCCGCACGCCGGAGACGCTGGCGATGTTGATGATCTGCCCGCCGTCCGCCTGGGCCTGCATCACCGTGTTGGCCGCCTGGGCGATGTAGAAGGGCGCCAGCAGGTTCAGCGCCACCACCGCCTCGAACAGCCGCGGCGAGGAGGTGGCCGAAGGGACTTCCGGCGAGCCGCCGGCGTTGTTCACCACGATGTCGAGCCGGCCCAGGCGCGCGGCCGCCTCGGCCACCATGGCCTGGGCCTGGTCGGCCTTGCGGATGTCGCACCGCATGAACTCCGCGGTCCGCCCGCCGGCGCTCGGCAGGGATTCCGGGTCGTTGCGGCCGCAGACGACGGCGAGAGCGCCGGCGTCCAGGAGGGCTTCGGTGATGGCCCGGCCGATGCCGCGCGCGCCGCCGGTCACCAGGGCGACCTTGCCCGTCAGGTCGATTCCGTAGTCGCTCACTGTCGCGTCATCCCTGGGTTCCTCCGCCGCGCGGATACTTCACGTCCGCGGGCGCGAAGGTCCAGCCACAAATGGGGGCGGCGCGGCGGCGCCTGATCCGCATGATGCGGCCGGACGTTCAGGGAGGACAAGCCAGGTGACGCGCGACGACCCACAGCCCGCGACGATTCCGGCCATGGTGGCGGCCTCGGCCGTGCGGTTCGGCGACCGGCCCGCCATGGTGGGCGAAGACGGCGAGGTCCTGACCTACCCGCAGCTGGTCCAGGCCATGCGGGCGGCGGCGAGGGGCTTCATGGCGCTGGGCGTCGAGCCGGGCGATCGCGCGGCGATCTGGGCGCCCAACAGCCTGGCCTGGATCGTGGCGGCGCTGGGGCTGCAGGCGGTCGGCGGCGTGCTGGTGCCGGTGAGCACCCGGCTGAAAGGGGCCGAGGCCGGCGACATCCTGCGGCGCAGCGGCGCCTCGGTGCTGCTGACGGTGAAGGACTTCCTGGGCCTCGACTACCTGGGCATGATCGCCGGCGAGGACCTGCCGGAGCTGCGCCATCGCCTGCTGCTGACCGGCAGGGGAAACGGCGCCTTCGCGGGCGACGTCCTGCGCCACGGCGAGGCCGTCCCCGAGGCGGCGCTGCAGACGCGGCTGGACGCGCTGACCGGCGACCACCTGCTGGACCTGATCTTCACCTCCGGCACCACCGGCCGGCCCAAGGGGGTGATGACCACCCACGCCCAGAACCTGGCCACCTACGCCATCTATTCCCGCGGCCTGACGCTGACGCCGCAGGACCGCTACCTGATCGTCAATCCGTTCTTCCACACCCTGGGCTACAAGGCGGGCTGGCTGTCGGCGCTGATGCGCGGCGCGTTGATCCTGCCGCATGCGGTGTTCGACGCCGACGCGGTGCTGGCGCGCATCGAAGGCGAGCGGGCCAGCGTGATGCCGGGGCCGCCGACGCTCTACCACGCCCTGCTGGCCTCCCCGCGCCTGCCCTCGACCGACCTCTCCTCGCTGCGGGTGGCGATCACCGGAGCGGCGATGGTGCCGGTGGAGCTGATCGAGCGCATGCGCCGCGACCTGTCCATCGACGTGGTGATGACCGCCTACGGCCTCTCCGAAACCTGCGGGGTGGTCAGCATGTGCAGGCCGGACGACGACGACGAGACCATCTCCCTGTCCTCCGGGGCGCCCATCGAGGGGGTGGAGGTGAAGATCGCGGACGCGGACGGGGCCGAGCTGCCGCGGGGCGAGACGGGCGAGATCATGGTCCGCGGCTTCAATGTCATGAAGGGCTACTTCGAGGACCCGGAGGCGACGCGGGCGGTGTTGGGCCCCGACGGCTGGCTGGCCACCGGCGACATCGGCGCCATCGACCCCCACGGCAATGTCCGGATCACCGACCGCAAGAAGGACATGTTCATCGTCGGCGGCTTCAACGTCTATCCGGCGGAGGTGGAGAACGCCCTGCAGTTCCACCCGGCCATCGCCCAGGCGGCGGTGGTGGGCGTGCCGGACGCGCGCATGGGCGAGGTGGGCAAGGCCTTCGTCGTGCTGCGGCGGGGCGCGGCGCTCGCCGAGGCGGAGCTGGTCGCCTGGTGCCGCGAGCGGATGGCCAACTACAAGGTCCCCCGCGCCGTCGAGTTCCGCTCCGCCCTGCCCACCAACGCGGCGGGCAAGGTGGAGAAGTTCGTCCTGCGCCGCGAAGGCTAGGCCCCCGGCGCCGGTCCGGAACGCCGGCAAGGACGGCCTTTTCAGGTTGCTCCCGCGAATTGCTGATACATATGTGGTTCAGCGGCGGCGCCAGCCGCCGCGGGCCGCGATGCGGCGAAGGACCGGAGGGAATGGAAACGTCGCTCGCGCCGAGGCGAAATCAGGGACCGGCGGCCGCGCCGCGCGGCCCGCTGCGGCCGGTCGCCCCCGTCGACGAGCTCATCGGCCTGATCTACCGCGGCCCGCTGGAGGTCAGTCCCTGGAAGTCGTTCCTGAAGGCGCTGCGCGAGCGGACCGACGGCGACTTCGCCGCCATCATGGTGCGTCCCGGGCGCCTGGGGGCGGCGCCGCTGTTCCTGACCAACGCCGGCGTCGCCATCGACGAGGCGGCCAGCCGCCGGATCGCGGTGGAGAACGCCCGGCTGGCGCACCTCGACCCGCTGGCCCGCGCGCTGGTCAAGCCCGGCGACGTCTTCACCCTGGACGAGGTGACCCCCTGGGGGGCCTACACCGAGACCGAATTCTACAAGAAGGTCATCCGGCCCTACGGCATCCGCCACCAGATCGGCATGTTCTTCTCCGAGCCGAGCGGCTGGAAGTGCAACGTCGGCCTGATGAACCTGGACGGCCACGCCCCGTTCGGCGACGCGGAGAAGGCCTTCTTCCTCTCGTTCCTGCCCCACCTGCAGTCGGCGCTGGAGCTCTACGCCCGGCTGAAGCGCGACGAGACCGAGAAGCGGATCTTCGAGGAGACGCTGGACCGGCTGACCATCGGCGCCTTCATCCTCGACGGCGCCGGCCGGGTGATCGACACCAACAGCGTGGGCCGCGCCATCCTGCGCGGGGGCAGCGGCGTGTCGGTGACCGGCGGCAAGCTGACGCTGGCCCGCAGCGACGAGACCGCCCAGCTGGGCCGCCTGATCCGCCAGGCGATCGAGCACCGGGAGAAGCGCTCGCCCGAAACCTTCGTGGACGCCATCAGCGTCAGCAGCGCCGAGGGCGCCAGCCTGGGGGTGCTGGTGCGGGCGGCCTCGGCGACCGACCCGTTCGCCAGCGACTTCAGCCCGCAGGTGATCGTCTACATCGGCGATTCCGCCCACCAGAACCTGGCGCCGGAGCGGTTCGTGGCCCGGCTGTTCGGCCTGACGCCCACCGAGGCCCTGCTGGCCACCCTGCTCTCCAACGGCCTGACGCTCACCGAGGCGGCGGCCAAGCTCGACGTCACCGAGAACACGGTGCGCAGCTATGCGAAGAAGATCTTCGCCAAGGTCGGCGTGAGCCGCCAGACGGAACTGGTGCGGCTGATCCTGACCAGCGTCGCGCTGCTGGCCTGAGCGGCCACCATATGGTGGTTTCGATTTCAGGGGCTGCGGGCGAAAGGACCGGCGACGCCGCACCGAGCGCCGTACGGGCTGGCGATCCATACCAGGGTGGCGACGAGATGCTGAACAAGGAACTGTCGGAAGAGGCCTTCGTGGGCCGCCTGCGCGACGGCATGACGCTGGGGGTCGGCGGCTGGGCCACGCGCCGCAAGCCGATGAGCCTGGTGCGGGCCATCGCCCGGTCCAACCTGAAGGACCTGACGCTGGTGGCGCCGTACGGCGGGCCGGACGTGGGGCTGCTGGCGGCTTCGGGCAAGATCCGCAAGCTGCTGTTCGCCTTCGTCTCGCTGGACCACCTGCCGCTGGACCCGCACTTCCGGGCCGGCCGCCAGTCGGGCGCCTTCGAGGTGCGCGAGCTGGACGAGGGCCTGGCGCAGTGGTCGCTGCGCGCCGGCGCCATGCGCCTGCCCTTCCTGCCCACCCGCGTCGGCCTGGGCACCGATGTGCCGGCCGAGACCGGCATGAAGACCATCCGCTCTCCCTACGAGGACGGCGAGGAGCTGCTGGCCGCGCCGGCGATCCGCGTCGATGCGGCGATCCTGCACGTCCATCGCGCCGACAAGCTGGGCAACACGCTGGTGCTCAGCCCCGACCCGTTCTTCGACGACCTGCTGGCCCGGGCGGCGGACGAGGTCTACGTCTCCACCGAGAAGCTGGTGGCCACCGCCGAGCTGGACCTGCCGGCCAACGCCCGCTTCAACCCCTTCGAGCGCAGCGTGGTCACCGGCGTGATCCATGCGCCGTTCGGCGCCCACCCCACCGGGGCCACGCCGGACTACGGCATCGACATGGACCATCTGAAGACCTACGCGGCCGCAACCACGCCGGAGGCCTGGGGCGACTACCGCAAGCGCTTCGTCGAGGTCGATCCGGCCGCTTACCTGGACGCCGTGGGCGGGGGCGCGCGCCTCTCGGCCCTGCCAGCGCCGATCTACTGAAAGGGCCGCCGCCATGACCGACTACACCCTGGCCGAGCTCTGCGTCGTCGCCTGCGCCGAGATCTGGCGCAATGACGGCGAGACCCTGGCCACCGGCATCACCGTCGTCCCGCGCCTGGGCGCGGGCCTGGCCAAGCTGGCCGTCAACCCGGCGATCATGATGACCGACGCCGAGTGCTCCCTGCTGGACGAGCCGGTCCCGGTGGGCCCGCGCGGCGACTACCGGCTGAAGGTGGAGGGCTGGATGTCCTACGCCCGCACCTTCGACAACATCTACGGCGGCAAGCGCCACGCCCTGGTGGCTCCGGTGCAGATCGACCGTTTCGGCCAGACCAACATCTCCACCATCGGCGACCGCGGCAAGCCGAAGGCGGCGCTGCTGGGCGTGCGGGGGTTCCCCGGCAACTCGATCAACCACGCCAACAGCTACTTCATGCCCTCGCATGACACCCGCGCCTTCGTGGCCGAGGTCGATTACGTCTGCAGCGTCGGCTACAACCCGGCCCGCTGGCCCGGCGGGGTGAAGCCGAAGTTCCTCGACCTGCGCCGGATCATCTCGAACCTGGCGGTGATGGACTTCGGCGGAAAGGACAATGCGATCCGCGTGGTGTCGCTGCATCCCGGCGTGACCTTCGACGAAGTGCAGGCGGCCACCGGCTTCCCGCTGGAGCGCGCGCCGGACGTCGGCGTGACCCCGGCGCCGAACCCCGAGCAACTGAAGCTGATCCGTGAGAAGCTGGACCCGCACGGAATGCGCGCCACGGTGTTCAAGGGCGATCCCCCCGGCGTGCGCGCAGCGGCCTGAACGCGGAAAGCCCAGTCGAGGAAGCCATGGACCTCATCGACCCCGAACCCCAGAACCCGGTCTACGAGACCGAGACGCCGGTGCTCTACGAGGCCGCCGACGGCGTCGCCTGGGTGACCATGTCGCGCCCGGCGTTCAACAACGTCCAGAACAGCCAGATGACCTATGCGCTGGACGACGCCTTCCGCCGGGCGGTGGACGACGACGCGGTGAAGGTCATCGTGCTGCGCGCCACCGGCAAGCACTTCTCCGCCGGCCACGACATCGGCACCCCCGGCCGCGACCACAAGACCACCTTCGAGCGCAAGCTCCTCTGGTACGACCACGTCAACAAGCCGGCCGCCGAGCTGCTCTATGTCCGCGAGCAGGAGGTCTACCTCGGCATGTGCCGCCGCTGGCGGGAGATCCCCAAGCCGACCATCGCCATGGTGCAGGGCGGCTGCATCGCCGGCGGCCTGATGCTGGCCTGGGTGTGCGACCTGATCGTCGCCAGCGACGACGCCTTCTTCCAGGACCCGGTGGTGCGGATGGGCATCCCCGGCGTCGAGTACTTCGCCCACGCCTTCGAGCTGCACCCGCGGGTCGCCAAGGAATTCCTGTTCATGGGCGAGCGCCTTCCCGTGGCGCGGGCTTATGAGCTGGGCATGGTCAACCGGGTGTTCCCGCGCGACGAGCTGGAGGACGGCGTGCGCTCGATCGCCGCCAAGATCGCCCAGATGCCCCGCCTGGGCCTGGCCCTGACCAAGCAGGCGGTGAACCACGTCGAGGACCTGCGCGGCAAGCGCACGGCGATGGACGCGGTGTACCACATGCACCACTTCGCCCACGCCCAGAACGACCTGACCACGGGCGACAGCATCGCCGGCCTCGACGGCAAGGCCATGGCCGCCGCCAACAAGGCCGCCGCCGGAGAGAAATGACCGCCTGATGACCGACATCCTCAAGACCGTGCTGTGCGACCGGATGGGCTGCCGCTACCCGATCATCCAGACCGCCATGGGCTGGGTGGCCAAGCCCCCGCTGGTGATCGCCTCCTGCGAGGCCGGCGCCCTGGGCTTCCTGGCCGGGGCGGTGATGACGCCCGCCGAGCTGACCGAGGCGATCCGTACCGTCAAGGCCGCCACCGACCGGCCGTTCGGCGTCAACTTCCACAGCTTCCAGCCGGGCGCGGCGGAGATCATCGAGATCATCATCGCCGAGAAGATCAAGGCGGTGAGCTTCGGGCGCGGGCCGGACGCCAAGATGATCGGCCGGCTGAAGGACGCCGGCATCGTCTGCATCCCCACGGTGGGCGCGGTGAAGCACGCCCAGAAGATGGCCGAGCTGGGCGTCGACATGGTCACCGTCCAGGGCGGTGAAGGCGGCGGGCACACCGGGGCGGTGGCCACCACCGTCCTGCTGCCGCAGGTGCTGGATGCGGTGAAGATCCCGGTGGTCGCCGGCGGCGGCTTCGCCGACGGGCGCGGCCTGGCCGCGGCGCTGGCCTACGGGGCGGTAGGCGTCGCCATGGGCACCCGCTTCCTGCTGACCAGGGAAAGCCCCGTGCCGGAGGCCGTCAAGGCCCGCTACCTGAAGGCGACGCCGGACCAGATCCAGGTCTCCACCAAGGTCGACAACATTCCGCAGCGGATGATCCGCAACAAGCTGGTCGACGAGATCGAACGCGACGGCGCCCTCGGCCGCTGGCGCCGCGCGATCTGGGCCGGACTGCAGATGCAGAAGGCCAGCGGGGCCTCCATCGGCGAGCTGTTCCAGGCCGCCCAGGGCATGGCCAAGGAAGGCGGCATGAGCCTGCCCCAGGCGATGATGGCCGCCAGCGCCCCGATGCTGATCCAAAAGGCGGTGGTCGAGGGCGACGTCGACGGCGGCCTGATGGCCTCCGGTCAGGTCGGCGGCCGCATCACCGACCTGCCCTCCTGCGCCGAACTGGTCGACCGCATCATGGCCGAGGCGCGCGCGCGCCTGGCGGCCCTGGGCGTCGGCCAGGCCGCACTCGCCTAGATTTAAGGAACCTCCCATGCCGATCAACGTCGAGGTCAAGGACCGCATCGCCGAGGTGGTGTTCGCCCACCCGCCGGTGAACGCCTTCGACAGCGTGCTGTGGAACCAGCTCCCGGGGCTGATCACCGAGGCGGGCTCGCGCGAGGACGTGCGCTGCGTGCTGATCCGCGCCGAGGGCCGCGGCTTCTGCGGCGGCGTCGACATCAAGGAGATGCAGGCGCACCCGGAACGGATCGTCGAGCTGAACCGCGGCAACTACCTGACCTTCAAGGCCGTCCGTGACTGCCCGGTGCCGGTGGTGACCGCACCGCACGGCTTCATCATCGGCGGCGGCATCGGCATCTGCGGCGCCTCCGACACCATCTTCGCCTCGGAGGAGGCTTTCTTCTCCCTGCCGGAGATCGACCGCGGCGCCATGGGCGGGGCGTCGCACCTGTCGCGCATGCTGCCGCTACACAAGGTGCGCGCGGCCTTCTTCACCGGCGGCCGGATTTCCGCAGAGGAGGCCTTCCGCCTGGGCGCCGTCGAGAAGGTGGTGCCGCGCGACGCCCTCGTGGAGGAGGCGCGGGCCTTTTGCGCGGTCATCGCCGGCAAGAGCCGTCCGGCGCTGGTGCTGGCCAAGCAGGCGCTGAACGGCCTGGAGGCGCGCGACGTCGACCAGGGCTACCGGTTCGAGCAGGGCTTCACCCTGGAGATGTACATGCATCCGGACAGCCAGGCCTCCCGCGACGCCTTCGTCCACGACAAGGGCAAGGCGGCGAAGTTCTGATGGATCTCGCCTACACGCCCGAACAGGACGCGTTCCGCGCCGAGGTGCGCGCCTGGCTGGAGGCGCACGTCCCGGCTGAGCCTCTGCCGCAGCTGGCCACCACCGAGGGCTTCGCGGCGCACCGGGCCTGGGAGGCGCAGCTCCACGCCGGCCGCTGGTCGGCGGTGACCTGGCCGGAAGCCTACGGCGGGCGCGGCCTCGACCTGATCCGCTGGCTGATCTTCGAGGAGGAATACTGGGCGGCCGGAGCGCCGGAGCGGGCCAACCAGAACGGCGTCTTCCTGCTGGCGCCGACCATGATGGAATACGGCACGCCCGAGCAGAAGGCGCGCTTCCTGCCGAAGATGGCCTCCAGCGAGGAGGTCTGGGCTCAGGCCTGGTCCGAGCCGCAGGCCGGCTCCGACCTGGCGGCGGTGCGCTCGACGGCCACCCGCGAGGGCGACGCCTATGTGCTTCGCGGCCACAAGATCTGGTCGTCGCGGGCGGTGTTCGCCGACTGGGCGTTCGGCCTTTTCCGCACCGATCCGGCCAGCGAGCGGCACAAGGGCCTGTCGCTGATCCTGTTCAACCTGCGCTCCGAAGGCGTCAAGGTCCGCCCGATCCCGCAGATCAACGGCCTGCCGGGCTTCGCCGAGATCTTCCTCGACGGCGCGCGCGCCGAGGTCGCCCACCGCCTGGGCGACGAGGGCCAGGGCTGGAGCGTCTGCATGTCCACCGCAGGCTTCGAGCGCGGCCTGATGCTGCGCAGCCCGGGACGGTTTCAGGCCGCCGCCGCGCGGCTGGCGAAGCTTGCGGCCGGCCGCAAGCTGGACGCGACCCAGGAAGCGGCCGTGCTGCAGGCGGTGATGGACGCCGAGGCCTATGCTTTGTCCATCTACGCCACCGCCTCCGACTTGATCCGGGGCGGCAAGATCGGCGCGGAGACCAGCTGCAACAAGATCTTCTGGTCGGAGCTGGACCTGGCCCTGCACCGGGCGGCCATGTCGATCCTGGGGGCGCGGGCCGAGCTCGTCGCCCACGGCGAGGCCGACGACTGGCTGGACGGCTTCCTGTTCTCGCTGGCGGGGCCGATCTACGCCGGGGCCAACGAAATCCAGCGCAACATCGTGGCCGAGCGGGTGCTCGGCCTGCCGAAAGGTTAAGGCCATGGACTTCGCCTTCAGCGAGGAACAGCTCATGGCCGCGGAGTCGGTGCGCGCCGCCCTGGCCGACCTGTGCACCGGCGCGGACCTCCGGCGGCTGATGGCCTCCGGCGAGGCGCGCGACGCCAGGCGCTGGCAGGCGCTGGCCGGCCTCGGCCTCTCCGGCCTGATGGTGGCCGAAGACCTGGGCGGGCTGGGCCTGTCCGAACCCGACCTCGTGCTGATGGCCGAGGCCTGCGGCCACGCCGCCCTGCCCGAGCCGCTGGTGGAAAACGCCGGCGTCGGCGCCCCCCTGCTGGCGGCGTTCGCCGGGGACGCGCGCGCCGCGCCGTGGCTGGAGCGGGTGGTGAACGGCGAGGCGACCGTCGCCGTCAGCCATCCGGCCAACCCGTTCGTCGCCGACGCCGATGCGGCGGGCGTGCTGCTCATCGCCCGCGAGGACGGCCTGCACCTGGTGGAGCCTGGCGCGGCCCGGCTGACCCGCCACGAGAGCATCGACCCGTTCCGCCGGCTGTTCACCGCGGCCTTCGACGCCTCGGCCGCCACCCGCCTGGCCACGCCGGCGGAGGCTGCGCCGCACCTGGCGCTGGCCTTCGACCGCGCCGCCCTGTTCGCCGCCGCCCAGGGGCTGGGCCTGGCGCAGCGGACGGTGGAGATGGCCGCCGACTACGCCAAGGAGCGCCACCAGTTCGGCAAGCCGATCGGCGCCAACCAGGCGATCAAGCACCATCTGGCCACCTGCCAGACGGCCATCGTCTTCGCCCGGCCGGTGGTCCACGCCGCCGCGGCCCAGATCAGCCAGCAGGACATCTTTTCCCGCGCCCGGGTCTCCCACGCCAAGCTGGCGGCGCTCTCCGCGGCCAGCCTCGCCGCCCGCACTGCCATCCAGGTGCACGGGGCCATGGGCTATTCCTGGGAAGTCGACGTGCACTTCTATCTGAAGCGGGCCCTGGCGCTGACCGGCGCCTGGGGCGACGAGGCCTTCCACCGGGCCCGGGTGGCCGAACGCGCCTATGGGGCCCCGCTGGGACCGCGGCACACCTTCCCGCGGGCCGCGCCCGCCATGAACCGGATTTGACGAGGAACTTCAGATGAGCGGCGTTTGCGACGGACGGGTGGTGATCGTCACCGGGGCCGGAGCCGGCCTCGGCCGGGCCTATGCGCTGGGCCTGGCGGCGGAGGGCGCCAAGGTGGTGGTCAACGACCTGGGCGTCGGCCTGCACGGCGAGAGCGGCGAGGCCATGGGCGCCGCCGAGCAGGTGGTCGCCGAGATCAAGGCCCTGGGCGGCGAGGCGATGGCCAACACCGGCGACGTGGCCGACTTCGACGCCATGCACGGCCTGATCCAGCAGGTGCTGGAAAAGTACGGCGACCTGCACGCCGTGGTGAACAACGCCGGCTTCGTGCGCGACCGCATGTTCGTCTCCTGCACGCCGGAAGAATGGGACGCGGTGATCCGCGTCCACCTGCGCGGCCACTTCTGCGCCGCCCACTGGGCGGCCAAGTACTGGCGCGACCAGCAAAAGCAGGGCAAGCCGGTCGACGCCCGCATCGTCAACACCAGCTCCGGCGCCGGCCTGCAGGGCTCGGTGGGCCAGAGCGCCTATTCCGCGGCCAAGGGCGGCATCGCCTCGCTCACCCTGGTGCAGGCCGCCGAGCTCGGCCGCTACGGCGTCACCGCCAACGCCCTGGCCCCCAACGCCCGCACCCGGATGACCCAGGACGCCTTCGGCGAGCGGATGAACGTCGCGGCCGACGCGTTCGACGCCTTCGACCCGGCCAACACCGCCCCCCTGGTGGCATGGCTGTGCAGCGAGGAGTCGCGCGACGTCACCGGCCAGGTGTTCGAGTTGCTGGGCGGCGACCTCTCGGTCTCCCAGGGCTGGACCGACAGCCCGCACGAGGACCGCGGCGGCCGCTGGCCGACCACCGAGATCGGCGCTGCGGTGCGCCGCATCCTCGCCAAACGCGAACCGGCCAAGCCCGTCTACGGAGCGGGGTGAAACCGGCTCCCTTCCCCCTACCGGGGGATCGGAAACGGCCGTATGTTCTCATTGCGTTCTTGCCGCACGGCGCCGTTTGAGCTACCCTCTCCGGGCGCCCGCGGGCCGGGTTCGGGACGCAGCCCCATGCGCCGCGACGCCCCTGCAAGCCATTCGCCTGTTAACGCTCACAACACTCGAACGCCACCCACCCACTGATTTCTCACAATTTTCTCTAAGCTCCGAAGTGCTGTTTACAACCCCGGAAAGGGCTTATTCCGTAAGGGGCTGTAAGCGGATCGCCCATGGCGGGCATTGGCTCCGCCCGGCGGGGCCTCTATAAAAAACGCCACGGCGCGCCGGACGCTGCTGCAGGGAGGACGCCCCCGTGAACGGCAATGTCCGCGATCCCTTGGTCGAACGCCTGATCGGACCCGGCAAGCCCTATGAGATCGAGGAGGTCGAGGTCTTCGGGCGCCGGCGGCAGGTGTTCAAGGGCCGGCCGCGGAACCTGGCGGGAATCTACCGCAAGGCGATGACCTTCGGCCCCAACCGGATGATCGTCCACGACAGCGTGACGCTCACCTATGACGAGGCCTTCGCCCGGGCCGCCTCGCTCTCCGAGGCGCTGCACCAGCGCTACGGCGTCAGGCGGGGGACCATGGTGGCCGTGGTGATGGCCAACCGCGCGGAGTGGGTGCTGAGCCTGATCGCCGTCACCGCGGCCGGCGGGGTGGCGGTGCTGGTCAACAGCCGGGGGGTCGCCGAGGAGATGCTGCGGGCGATCAGGGCCACCGACTGCGAGCTGATGATCGCCGACGCCCCGCGGGCGGCGCTGATCGCCGCGGCCGAGCCCGACCCGCCCTTTCCGCGGATCCTGATCGGCGCGCCGGCCGCCGACCTCCGCCCGGGCGACGCCGACTTCGCCGAACTCTCCACGGCGGTCCCCGGCCGGACGCTGGAGCCGCTGGAGACGCATCCGGACGACGAGGCCCTCGTGCTGTTCACCTCCGGCACGACGGGCTTTCCCAAGGGCGCGCTCCTGAGCCACGGGGCCGTCTCCCACGCCTCGATGCTGGCGGGCTTGATGGGGACGCTGCAGGACATGCGCTTCGAGGCGGAGGTGGGCCGGCCGATCCCCGCGGCGCGCCGCTCGATGAGTTCGCCCGCGGTGGTGCTGGGGCCGATGTTCCACCTGGGCGGCGTCACGCCTACGCTGCGGGCGATGAGCTACGGGGCCACGGTGTTCATCATCGGCAAGTGGAACGTCGACGTGGCCTTCGACATGATCGAGACGGAGGGCTTGTCGCGCCTGGGGTTCGTGCCCACCATGCTGTGGGACATGCTGCGCTCGCCGCGGGCGGGGCCTGCGAACATCGGCTCGGTCTACTACCTCGCGAGCGGCTCGGCCTTGCTGAACCCGGCCCTGGTGGAAGAGATCCGGGCGCGGATGCCGGACTGTCTGCTCTCCAACACCTACGGCCAGACGGAGAACGCCGGCTGGGTCGCCTCGATCAGCGGCAAGCCCTATTTTGACAACCCGGCCGCCTGCGGCTGGGCCGTGCCGACGGTGGACGTGCGGGTGCGCCGCGACGACGGTTCCGACGCCGACGTGGGCGAGGCCGGCGAGCTGTGGGTGCGCGCGGCCAACGTCATGACCGGCTACTACGGCGACGCCGAGGCCACCGCCGCGGCGCTGCAGGACGGCTGGCAGGCCACCGGCGACATCGGCATGGTGGACGCGGACGGCTTGTTCTCGATCGTCGACCGCAAGAACAACATGGTGATCTCCGGCGGCGAGAACATCTACTGCGCCGAGGTGGAGCGGGTGCTGTCCGACCACGAGGGGGTGCGCGAGGTGATGGCCTACGGCGAGCCGGACCCCAGGCTGGGCGAGCGGCTAGTGGCCACGGTGGTGACCGAGCCGGGGGTGGCCTTCGGGGAGGAGGAGCTGAAGGCCTATGCGAAGACCCGGCTGGCGATCTACAAGGTCCCCCGCGCGATGCGCCTGACCACCGAGCCCCTGCCCCGCACCGCCACCGGCAAGTTCGACAAGGGGGCGTTCCTGCGCCGGCTGAAAGCGACGGCCTGAGCCCAAATAGGGGTGGCGCAGCGGGGCGCCGCCGCCAAGATCGAAGCAAGGCCACAGAGGCCGAAGGGATACCGCATGAAGGTCTGCATCAGCGTCCTCGGTCTGGAGAAGTGGTTCGGCGGGGACTTCGCCGGCCTCGCGGAACTGGTGGGCGTCGCCGACCGGCTGGGCGTGCACCAGGTGAGCGTGGTGGACCATGTGACCATGGGCGAGAACCTCTCCGCCTATCCCTACGGTCCCTTCCCCGGCACGAGCGACATGCCGTGGCTGGAACCGATGGTGCAGCTGGCGACCTTCGCCGCGGTGACCAAGCAGATCCGCCTGGCGACCGGGATCATCATCGCGCCGCTGCGCCCGGCCGCGGTGCTGGCCAAGCAGGTCGCCACCCTGGACGTCCTCTCGCACGGCCGGGTGGACATCGGCGTGGGGGTGGGCTGGCAGAAGGAGGAGTACGAGGCCTGCGGCGTGC
The DNA here is from genome assembly GCF_036502675.1 of Phenylobacterium sp. GTDB lineage: Bacteria > Pseudomonadota > Alphaproteobacteria > Caulobacterales > Caulobacteraceae > Phenylobacterium. Next base: position 10,364 of record NZ_DASXYF010000058.1, on the reverse strand, counting down.
CCTTCGAGAACCGCTTCGGCCTGCTGGAGGAGCAGGTGCGGGCCTGCAAGACGCTGTGGACCCAGGCGCCGGCGCAGTTCACGGGCAAACACGTCAACTTCGAGCGGACCTACGGCCTGCCCTATCCGGCGCAGGGGGCGGCGACGCCGATCTGGTTCGGGGTCGCGCCCTCGGGCCGCAACCTGGAGCGGCTGGCCGAGCTGGGCGACGGATGGCTGCCGATGGAGCGGGACCCGGAGCTGCTGGCGGCGCCGATCGAGACGATCAGGCAGGCCATGACCGCCAGGGGCCGCGATCCCGGCAAGCTGCAGGTGCGGGCCTCCTACCGGATCGCGGCGGGCGCGGACGGGCGGCCGGACCTGGAGGCCACCCTGGCGCAGACCGAGGCCTATGCACGGGCGGGCGTGACCACGATCCGCGTCGAGCCCGGGGTGTTCTGCCCGAAGCTGGAGGACTACGTCCCGTTCCTGCAGCGGGTGCTGGCGGCCAACGCCTGAGCACCGCCCTGTCGTCCGTCACCCCGGCGACAGCGTGTCGGTGACGCGGAGGCTGCGGGGCAGGATGGTGTCGAAGGCCGCGAAGGCCTGCTTGCGGGCGACCGGATGGGTGAACTCCACGCGCGCGAAACCGCCCGTCCGGTTGTGGTAGGCGGCGGAGACCACCTGCCCCTTTTCCTCGTAGGTGATCTCCATGTCGCCGTTCACCCGCGTGTAGCTGCGGTTCTCGACGCCCGGCCGGTCGGCGACCTGGCCCTCGACGAAGGCATCGAAGGCTGGGCCGCTCAGCGGCGGGCCGACGGAGACCGCCAGCACGGCCTGGCCGTCGGCGCTGGTGAAGCGCTTCTCGCCGAGCCCCGCCGGGACGGCCCTGGGCAGCAGAGCCGCCGGATAGCCCGCCGTCCAGCCGCGCGCCGGATCGCCCATGGCCGCCCAGCCGGCGGCGGCCTTGGCCTTGTCGGCCTGGCGGCGCAGCTCGACGAGGTCGGCCGTGAGCACCAGGCCGTTGGCCGGGTGGGCGTGGGAGGCCTGCCATTCGGCGAGCGCCTGGCGCTGCAGCCAGCTCACCGGGCCGTCGTCGCCGTTGCTGAAGCCGGGGGGCGAGCCGTTCCACATCAGGATGTCGGCGAGCTCGACCGCGCCCACGGCGTCCGGGGCGGCCAGTTCGCCCAGGCCGGGGATCGGCCCGGTGACCGGAGTCAGGCGCATGGCGCTTTCGCCGATCTTGCGCCCGTCGTCGTCGCTGAGGATCAGCCGTCCCGCGGCGGGGGGACCGTCGCCGGCCAGGTCGGCGCTGAGCGCCATCTTGCCGACGGCGAGGCTGCCGGACAGCGCGCACTGGGCCTCGACGCAGGCGCCTTCGATGGTATCGGAGCCGGCGCCCGGCGGCAGGGCGGCGAACCAGCCCCGGACGTCGCTGTGGAAGGCGCTGTCCCCGGGGGTGACGACCGCGTCGATGACGAAGCGGGGATGCAGGCCGCCGATGGAGGAGACCGCCTCCGCCACCACCCGGAGCGGACGTCCGGCCGGCTGGGCGTCCGCTGCGGGTGGTGGCGCGGCGGCCAGCGCCGCGCCAAAGAGCGCAGCCAGACTGAAGGTAAGCCGCACGCCATCGTCTCCCGGTTTCGGTGTCAGCGACGAAATATCACGAAGCGGCGCCGATGCGAACCGCAGCCCCGGCTCGGCCTCAATTGAGCTCGGTCTTCTTGGGCGGCGCGGGCGGCAGGGGCGCCACCGGCACGCCGTCGGCCACCAGGGACTTAACCTCCGCCGGGGTCGCCTGGCCGTAGATGCCGCGCTCCTCGGCCTTGCCCTCGTGGATGGCGCGGGCCTCCGTGGCGAAGCTGTCGCCCACGTCGTCGAAGTTATCCTCCACGTGCCGGCGCATCTTGCCCATGGCCTCCATCATCAGCTGGCGCATGGCGGGCTCGGGGGCGCCGCGCTTCTTCGTGCCGGCGACGGCGGGGGCCATGATCTGCTTGCGCACCGCCTGCGAGTTGCAGACCGGGCACTGCAGCAGCCCCCGGGCGACCTGGTCGTCGAAATCCAGCGAGGAGCCGAACCAGCCCTCGAATTCGTGGCCCAGGTCGCAGGCGAGCGCGTACTTGATCATGGGGCCTGCACGGTCCGGGGCGCCTGGAAGGGCTGGGCGTTGCGCAGGTTCGGCACCGCGTTGCGCGCCTTGTCCACCGCCGAGAGGTCGAGGTCGGCCACGAGGACGCCCGGCTCGTCGTGGTCGAGCTTGCCCAGCACCTCGCCCCAGGGGGCGACGGCCAGGGTGCGGCCCCAGGTGCCGCGGCCGTCCTCGTGCATCCCGCCCTGGGCGGGGGCCAGCACGAAGGCGCCGGTCTCGATGGCCCGGGCGCGCAGCAGGACCTCCCAGTGCGCCTCGCCGGTCGGGCGGGTGAAGGCGGCGGGCACGGTGAGCACCTGGGCGCCGGCCAGGGCGAGCGCGCGGTAGAGGGCCGGGAAGCGGATGTCGTAGCAGATGGTCAGGCCGAGCGTCGCCCCGGCCGCTTCGGCGGTCACTGCGCGGTCGCCGGGCTCGTAGGTCTCGGACTCGCGCGCGCGCTCGCCGTTCGGCAGGTCGACGTCGAACATGTGCAGCTTGTCGTAGGTGGCCGTGAGGGACCCGTCGGGCGCGATCAGGGCCGAGCGGTTGGCGGCCTTGCCGTCCTCCCGCCGGACCAGGGCCGAGCCCACTAGGATCCAGACGCCGTGGGCGCGGGCGGCCTCGCGCAGGCCGAGGACGACGGGGTCGTCCTGCAGGGCAGTGAGCTGCGGCAGAAGATCGGCCTTGCGCCGCTGCAGGAGGTTGGTTCCCTCCGGCGTGGCGATCAGGCGCGCGCCGCCCTCGGCCGCCTGGCGCACCAGGGGCAGGACGTGGGCCAGGGCCGCGGCCTGGGTCGCCGGCGTCCGGGCCTGGATCAGGCCGACACGCAGGGTCGTGGGATCGTTCGCAGCCATCACACCCTCCCTTTCGCGGGAACGGGGCCTGGGATCAAGCGTCCGCGGTCAACAGCTCGTCGAGCTCACCGGCCCGTTCCAAGGCCATCATCTCGTCGCAGCCGCCGATGTGGCGGTCGCCCACGAAGATCTGCGGGAAGGTGGTCCGCCCGGACCGGCGCATCATCTCCTGGCGCTTCTCCGGATCGAAGGCGGCTTCGACCTCCGTGAAATCGACCCCCTTCTCCTCCAGCAGCGCCAGCGCGCGCACGCAATAGGGGCAGTAGGGTTTGGTGTAGATGGTGACCTGGGACATGGCCTGCTGACGAGACTACGAGTCGTGACGCCTTCATATGGCGCGCGAAGCCATTTCTTGAACCCTTGCAACCACTGCGACATCGACGCACGCCGCGCCAGCGGCCTTGAGCGCCCGGGCGCAGCCCTCGGCCGTGGCCCCGGTGGTCAGCACGTCGTCGATCAGCAACACCCGCAAGCCCGCCACCTGGACGGCGCGCGCGGGGGGTACGGCGAAGGCGCCGGCGACGTTGCGCCGGCGGCCGGAGCCGGACTTGCCGGCCTGGCTGAGGGTGGCCCGGGCGCGGACGATGACGTCGGGGCGATAGCGCAGGCCGGTCAGGCGGGCGAGCGGGCGGGCGAGTTCCGCGGCCTGGTTGAACCGGCGGCGCAGCAGCCGCCCCCGGTGCAGCGGCACGGGCACGATCACCTCGGCCTCCTGGATCAGCGGCCAGGCGGCGCGGGAGATCCAGCGGGCGAGCAGGGGGGCGAGGTCCAGCCGGTCGGCGTGCTTCAGCTTCAGGATCGGCTCGCGGGAGACCTCGTCGTAGAGGCAGGCGGCGCGGGCGCGGTCGAAGGCCCGCGGCCTGGCCATGCAGGCCGCACAGCGCACGCCGACGCCCAGGCCGTATTCGAAGGGGACGCCGCAGCCGTCGCAGACCGGGCCGTCGAGGAACGCGATCTTCGACCAGGTCTCGGCGGAGAGGCCGCCGGGCGCCTGCGAGACGGCGCCGTCGAGGGCCCGCGGCGGGAAGACCAGGTCGAGGACGGCGGTCGCGGCCGCACGGGCCCGCGGCCCCGGTTTCCACCAGGGCCGGAAGTCGTCATCCTGCAGCGTCATGACCGTCCCGCCCCTGATCTTCGACCGCGTCCTGCACCGCCGGCGGCTGGACCGCGCGGCGCGCGGCTTCGCCAAGGCGGACTTCCTGCACGCCCGCGCGGCGCAGGACATGGTCGAGCGCCTGGAGCCGATCCTGCGCGACTTCCCGGTCGCGGTCGAGCTTTCCGCGCGGGACGGGGCCTTCGCCCGCGCCCTGGCGGGGAGCCCGCTCGAGGATCGCATCGGCCTGCTGGTGGAGGCGGACCTGTCGGAGCGGATGCTGGCCCGCCGCGGCGGGATTCGCATCGTGCTGGACGAGGAGCGGCTGCCGTTCGCGGCCGGCTCGCTGGACCTGGCGGTGTCGACGCTGGGCCTGCATTGGACCAACGACGTGGTGGGGACGCTGATCCAGGCCCGGCTGGCCTTGAAGCCGGACGGCCTGTTCGTCGGCGCGTTCCTGGGGGGCGCGACGCTGACGGAACTGCGCCAGTCGCTGATGGCCGCCGAGGACGAGCTGACCGGCGGGACGGGGCAGCGGGTCTCGCCCTTCGCCGACGCCAACGACGCCGCAGGCCTGCTGCAGCGGGCCGGCTTCGCCCTGCCGGTGGCCGACGTGGACCGGGTGAAGGTGCGCTACGCCCATCCGCTGAAGCTCCTGGCCGACCTGCGGCAGATGGGCGAGACCAGCGTGCTGGCCGAGCGGCACCCGCGGGCGCTGACCCGGGCGGTGCTGGCGCGGGCGTTCGAAATCTACGCCGAGCGGTTCGGGGAGGCGGACGGGCGAATCCCCGCCACGTTCGAGATCATCACGCTCACCGGCTGGGCGCCGCACGAAAGCCAGCAGCAGCCGCTGAAGCCGGGCTCGGCGAAGATGCGGCTTGCCGACGCACTGGGGGTGACGGAGACCCCCCTGCCGCGCGACAACGACGGTCCGGCTTAAGCCTGACGGGAGCGTTAAGGGTAAGACAGCCCTTCCCCGCCATCTTGGGGGCGCGATCTGGCGAGGGATGACGTGGCGAACCTGACGGCGCATGCGATCGGCATTGGCAAGGACCTGCTGGAGCTTGCAGCGATCGCCGTCTGGTTCTTCGTCCTGGCCTGGGTGGTCAAGCGCGAGCGCGCCCTGGCCGACGCGAAGGCGGCGGCGGGCCAGACCCGGATCAACTTCGTGATCATGGCTGTCGACGGCCTGGCGGTGGCCCCGGTCATCAGCCTGGCGATAAAGACCGTCGCCAACGGCCTGCAGGGGCACAGCCTGACCCTGACTCCGCCGGGGCTGTGGACGAGCCTGGGCGTCGTGGTCACCGGCGTCGTGGCGGTGTTCCTGGGTGACTTCATCGGCTACTGGCGCCACCGCGTGCAGCACAGCCGCTGGCTCTGGCCGGCGCACGCGGTGCACCACAGCGACACCCACCTGACCTGGTTCAGCCTGGGCCGGATGCATCCGGTCGACCGGATCGGCACGGCGACGGACGTGATGGTGATGGCGGCCCTGGGCCTGCCCGCCTGGGCGGTCTCGGTGACGGTGATGGTGCGCCACTTCTACGGCTATTTCGTCCACGCCGACCTGCCGTGGACCTTCGGCAAGCTGGCCTGGGTGATGAACCCGCCGGTGGCCCACCGCTGGCACCACGCCCGCGACGTGGAAGGCTCCGGCGCAAATTTCGCCACGGTGTTCTCGGTGTTCGACCGGGCGTTCGGCACCTGGCGCGTACCCGGTCCCTGCACCGTCCCGCTGGGCGTGCCCGAAGACATGGGAAAGGGCGCGATCGGCCAGTATCTGCACCCCTTCCGCGTCTGGCGCCACGCGATCGCGGCTCAGATCAGGTCGCGCAGCCAGGCGACCAGCGGCTCGTCGGCCGGCGGCATCGGGTAGTCGCAGAGCGCGGCGGGCTTCACCCAGGCCAGGGCCTTGTGCTCGCGGGCGCGGACCATCCCGGTCCAGCGGCGCACCAGGTAGAGCGGCATCAGCAGGTGGAAGCTTTCGTAGGTGTGGCTGGCGAAGACGAAGGGAGCCAGGCAGGCGTGGGCGACGACGATCCCCAACTCCTCCTCCAGCTCGCGGATCAGGCAGGCCTCCGGCGTCTCGCCGGCCTCCACCTTGCCGCCGGGGAACTCCCAGAGGCCGGCCATCGCCTTGCCCTCCGGGCGCTGGCAGATCAGCACGCGGCCATCGACGTCGACCAGGGCCGCGGCGGCCACGAGCAGCAGGGGTTTGTCATCAGCCATGGGCGGTGGATGGCCGTTGCGGACGGCGAATGCAACCGGCGGAACGCCTGCGGCCGATCCGCCACGCCCGCGCCCAATTCCCCCTCAATGGGTTGACATTGCAGCGCACAACAGCGATGTGCCCCTTGCGCTGCGAACTCGGCGCTATTGGCGCTCCAGCCGCGTGAGGGTCTCCTGTCAGGAGGCTTTGCCTGTCGAGCGCTCTGAAGATCCACCGGTCGCCCGGCCACGCGGGGCGCTTCCCCAATCTTTGTCGCTTCGCGCGAGACGCCTGTGAGCGCTCGCGCGCCCGGCGCTATACGAAAGACTAACCTTGACCCAATTTTCCGACCTCGGCCTCGACAAGGCGCTGCTGAAGGCGCTCGCCGAAGAGGGCTATGAGACGCCCACCCCGATCCAGGCCCAGGCCATCCCCGGCGTGCTCGCCGCCCGCGACCTGCTGGGCGTGGCGCAGACCGGCACCGGCAAGACCGCGGCCTTCGCCCTGCCGATCCTGCAAAGGCTGGCCGCCGAGCGCAAGCCCGCGCCCCGGCGCGGCTGCCGCGTGCTGGTGCTGGCCCCGACCCGCGAGCTGGCGACGCAGATCGGCGAGAGCTTCAAGACCTACGGCCGCCACCTGGGCCTCACCACCACCGTGATCTTCGGCGGCGTGAAGTATGGCGCGCAGATCAAGGCGCTGGCGGCCGGCATCGACGTGCTGGTGGCCACTCCGGGCCGGCTGCTGGACCACCTGCAGGAGAAGATGGCGGTCCTGAACCAGACCGAGGTGTTCGTGCTGGACGAAGCCGACCAGATGCTCGACCTGGGCTTTCTGGTGCCGATCCGCAAGATCGTCGCCCACCTGCCCAAGATGCGGCAGAACCTGTTCTTCTCGGCCACCATGCCGGACGAGATCGGCAAGCTGGCCGGCGAGCTGCTGCGCGACCCGCTGAAGGTGTCGGTCGCGCCGCAGGGCACGACCGCCGAGCGCGTCAACCAGCAGGTGCTGTTCATCGAGACCGCCCGCAAGCGCGCCCTGCTGACCGAACTGTTCGACGAGCCCGGCTTCAGCCGGGTGCTGGTGTTCACCCGCACCAAGCGCGGCGCCGACCGGGTGGCCCGCTCGCTGGAGCAGGCCGGCGTCGAGGCCGCCTCGATCCACGGCGACAAGAGCCAGGGCCAGCGTGAGCGGGCGCTGGCCTCGTTCAAGGCCGGGCAGGTCCGCGCCCTGGTGGCCACCGACATCGCCGCGCGCGGCATCGACATCGACAGCGTCACCCATGTGATCCAGTACGAACTGCCCAACGTGCCGGAGGCCTACGTCCACCGGATCGGGCGCACGGCGCGGGCCGGGGCCAAGGGCTCGGCGGTGGCGTTCTGCGCCGACGACGAGCGCAACCTGCTGCGCGACATCCAGAAGGTGACGCGCCAGACCATCCCGTCCTTCGACCGCCGCAACGACAAGGCGCTGGGGGCGGCCACCGCCGCCATGCCGGAGCCGGCGGGCCTGCGTCCGGAGCGGCCCGAGCGGTCGGCGCAGCCTTCGCGCAACGGCGCGCCGAAGTCCGGCGCCCGCAACAAGCGGGGGCGCTCGCAGGGCGGCGGCGATCAGGCGCAAGCCAAGCCCGCGGCGCGCGGCGCCGGCTTCAAGGGTCCGAAGCGCGGCGGCGACGGCCCTGCCCGCACCGGGGTGTGGTCCAACCGCTGAAGAACCCCTCGCCCCGCTTGCGGGGAGAGATAGGGTGAGGGGCCGCGCCGCAAGGCGCGGTGGCGTCGACGACGCCAGATTCCAGAGCTGATTGCGGCGGAGAGGCCCCCCTCACCCATCCTCTCCCCCCGATTCCGGGTGGAGAGGGGCTGGAAATGGCGACGCTCGACCGTAGCTGGCGTGACCTGCTGGCCGAGGGCCGGCTGCCGCGCTTTGCCCTGATCTGCCTGGGCGTGTGGCTGAACGCGGCCGACGCCCTGGTCACCGCCACCATCATGCCCAGCGTCGGCCTCGACCTGGGCGGCTACGGCTATTTCGGCTGGGCGACGGCGGGATATTTCACCGGCTGCATCCTGGCCGGCGCCACGGCCGGTCGGCTCGCGGAGATGTTCAGCCTGCGCTCGGCCATCTGCGCGGCGGGCCTGGTCTATGCGGCCGGCTGCGCGCTCAGCGCGCGGGCGCCCGACATCAGCCTGTTCCTGGCCGGCCGCCTGCTGCAGGGGATCGGGGCCGGCTGGATCTCCGGCTTCGCCTATGTGGCGGTGGGCCTGCTGTTCCCCGAGCGGCACCTGCCCAGGGTGTTCGCGGCCATCTCGGGGATCTGGGGCCTGGCGACCCTGGTGGGGCCGCTGGTGGGCGGGCTGTTCGCCGCGGCCGGCGGCTGGCGCGGAGTGTTCTGGATGTTCGCAGGCCAGGCGGCGGCGTTCAGCGCCGCGGCCCTGTGGTTGACGCCGCGGGCCGGGCGCCGGGACTCATCCGCCGCCGGCGTGCCGCTGGCGCAGCTCGGCCTGCTGGCGGCGGGGGTGGCGGCGCTGGCCGTCTCCGGCCTGAAAGGCGGGGCCGGGTCCGCCATCGGCCTGGGCGCGGCGGGGCTGGCCTTCCTCTGGGCCGCCGTGCGGCTGGACGCCCGCTCCCCCGTGCGCCTGTTCCCCCGCGAGGCCGGCGCGCTGGCCACGCCGGTGGGTGCGGGCTTCGCGGCGATCTTCACGAGCACGGCGGCCTCCATGGGCCTCTCGATCTACGGGCCGGCGGTGCTGCAGACCCTGCGCGGACTTTCGCCGTTGGCGGCGGGCTATGTGGTCGGCGCCGAGGCCCTGGGCTGGACGTTGATCGCGCTGCTGGTGGCCAACGCCCAGGACCCCTGGCGGGACAGGTGCGTGCGGCTGGGGGCGGTCTGCGTGGCGGTCTCCGCCGCGGTTCTCGCCTGGGCGCTGCGCGACGGGCCGCTGTGGTCGGTGATCGCCGCCTCGACCCTGATGGGCGCGGGCTTCGGCCTCTCCTGGAGCTTCATCAGCCAGCGGATGCTCACCCTGCTGCCCGACGCGGAGCGGGCGGTGGGCGCCTCGTCCCTGGTGGCGGTGCGCCAGACCGGCAGCGCCGCCGGCGCGGCGCTGGCCGGGGCTGCGGCCAACCTGGCCGGCGCCTCCGCCGACGTCTTCACCCGCCCGACCGCCGAGGCTGTGGCGGTGTGGGTGTTCGCAGCCTCGGTTCCCCCGGCGCTCCTGGGGGTGTGGGCGTCGTGGCGGCTGACGCGGCGTGGGACGACGAACCGCTAAGGGATCTCCCAGTTCTCGCAGCGCAGCCCTTCGACGCGCGTGAATTCGCGGAGATTGCCCGTAACGACGACCAATCCCCGGCTGCGGGCGTGGCCGGCGATCAGCAGATCATAGCCTCCGATCTTCTGCCCCTGCCGTTCGAGTGCAGCTCCGATGTCGCCAGCGTCTGCGGCCGCTTCCGGGTCGAAGGACAACACCTCGAGCCTGGCGGCGAATTGCTCGACTTCGCGGCGATTGTCCGACGGGCGCGCGGACTTGGCGGCGCCATGCAGGAGCTGGGCCAGTGCAATGGTCGAGAGGCAGCTACGGTCTCCACCTCGATCCAGGCCAGATCGTCCGCATCAGCTTCGGTAATCCCCGTTGATCTCGATGTAGCGCTTGGTGAGGTCGCAGGTCCACATGGTGGCCATGCCGCGGCCGACGCCGACGTCGACGCCGATCTCCAGCTCCTGGCGCTTCATGTAGGCGCTCATCTTCGCCTCGTCGTAGGCGGGCGAGACCAAGCCGTCGTGGGCGGCCACGAGGTCGCCGAAGCGGATCGAGAGCCGGTCGCGGTCCACCGGCTCGTCGGCGCGGCCCACGGCCATGACGATGCGGCCCCAGTTGGCGTCCTCGCCGGCGAAGGCGGTCTTCACCAGTGGGCTTTCGGCGATGGTTCGGGCGATCTTTCGGGCCGAGGCGTGGGTTTCGGCCCCGCTTACCATTATCTTGATGAACTTCGTCGCCCCTTCGCCGTCGCGGACCAGCTGGTGGGCGAGGTCCATGAGCACCGCCTCCAGCTTGTCGCGGAAGTCCGCCAGGCGCCGGTCGCCGGCGCGGCTGACCTTCGGCGCGCC
>NZ_DASXYF010000057.1:0-12915 GCF_036502675.1 Phenylobacterium sp. | reverse complement strand
GCGATCGTGCGGCCGTGCAGCGGCCGCGACTCGGCCCACGCGACCCCGGCGCGCAGCCCGGCGACCTGGCCGACGACGGTGACGGCCGGCGCCCTGATGCCCGCCTGCTGGGCGATCGCGGCGATCTCCGAGAGCGGCCCGCTGACGGTGCGCTGGGCCGGCAGCGTGCCCGACTGCACGACGGCGGCGGGCGTCGCGGGATCCTTGCCGTTCTCGATCAGTGCCCCGGCGATGTCGCCGAGCCGGCCGACGCCCATCAGGAAGACGAGCGTGCCGCGGAAGCGCGCGAGCACGTCCCAGTCGATCTCGGAGGTCTCCTTGCCCGGGCGCTCGTGCCCGGTCACGATCGCGAGCTGCGCCGAGACGTTGCGGTGCGTCACGGGGATGCCCGCGTACGCGGGCGCCGCGATCGCCGAGGTGATGCCCGGCACGACCTCGAACGGCACGCCGGCGGCCGAGAGCGCGAGCGCCTCCTCGCCGCCGCGGCCGAAGACGAACGGGTCGCCGCCCTTCAGGCGCACGACGGTCAGGCCCTCGCGGGCGAAGGCGACCAGCATGCGGTCGATCTCGTCCTGCGCATAGGAGTGGCGAGACTTGCGCTTGGCCACCGAGATGAGCCGGGCGCCGGGGCGGGCGAGGTCGAGGATCTGGTCGGTGACCAGGCCGTCGTGGACCACCACGTCGGCGGCCTGCAGCGCCCTCAGCGCCTTGATGGTCAGGAGGTCCGGATCGCCGGGCCCCGCGCCCACCAGCCACACCGTTCCGGGCGCGCGGGCGGGCTCGCCGCCCAGCACCACCAGGCGGCTCTCGCGCTTCGGTCGGGGGGCGCCGTGCGTCATGGCCATAGCTTCTCTAAAAACACTCTCGTCCCGGAAACGAGACGGGACGGGCTTGCGCCCGCCCCGCCGGATATCCGCCGACGAAAGGGCCAATACATCGCCGGACGCTTGCAAACTGGTGTACGAGGCTCCACTTCGCAAGCCGAGGACTTCTGCCGGGGCTGTCAGCTAATCTCATGGAACGCAACGGAGAGCGACGCAGGTTGCCCCCCCTGAACGCCCTGCGGGCCTTCGAGGCTGCAGCCCGCCACCTGAACTTCAGCCGGGCCGCCGACGAGCTGTCGGTGACGCCGGGCGCGGTCAGCCAGCAGATCCAGAACCTGGAAGACTATGTGGGGGCCCCGCTGTTCCGGCGCACCTCCAAGGGCCTGCTGCTGACCGACGCGGCCCAGACCGCCCTGCCCGCCCTGCGCGAGGCCTTCGACCGGCTGGCCGAGGCCGCCTCGCTGCTGACCGCGGCGGTGGACGGGCGGCGGCTGACCCTGACGGCGGCCCCCTCCTTCGCCGCCAAGTGGCTGGTGCCGCGGCTGGGCAAGTTCGAGAGCGCGTGTCCGCAGGTGGACGTCTGGCTGTCCGCCGGCCTGGAGCTGGTGGACCTGACCGCCGGCGAGGTGGACGTGGCGATCCGCTACGGCGCCGGGCGCTATCCCGGCCTGGAGATCCGCCGGCTGATGAGCGAGACCGTGATCCCGGTGATCAGCCCCGACCTGCTGGCCCAGACGCCGCTGGCCGAGCCCGGCGACCTGATCCGCCACATCCTGCTGCACGACGGCTCGCCGGAGCCGGACGACTCCTGCCCCGACTGGGCCATGTGGCTGGCGGCGCGTGGGGTGAAGGGCGTGGACGGAACGCGGGGCCCGCGGTTCAACCAGTCGAGCCTGGTGATCGAGGCGGCGGTCAACGGCCGCGGCGTGGCGCTGGCCAAGCGGACCCTGGCCCAGGACGACCTGGAGGCCGGCCGGCTGGTGGCGCCGATCCAGATCTCCACCGCGGTGGATTTCGCCTATTATCTGGTCCACCCCAAGGCCAAGGGCCGCCTGCCGCAGGTGAAGGCCTTCGTGGCCTGGATCACCGCCGAGGCCGAGGCGCACGAGGCGGCGCTGCGCGGCATCGACAACGGGGCGTGGATCTAGGCTCTCGGCGTCTTGAGTGACTGCAGGGCCTGCTCGTGGGCGTAGGCGGCGATGTCGGACAGCGCCGCGTCGAGGGCGTCGCGGACACCGTCCAGCCCGGCGGGGCCGCTGTGCTCGGCGTGCTCGCAGGCGGCGGCCAGCGCGCCGGCGCCCACGCCGCGGGCGGCGCCCTTGATGGTGTGGACCGCGTCGCGCCAACCCTCGCCGGCCGGGTCGAGCAGGCCGGTCCAGAGGTCGGCCTGCTCACGGAACAGGGCCAGCACCTCGTTCACCACCTGCTGGTCGCCGGCGGCGAAGCCTTTCAGATAGGCGAAGTCCACCGCTCCGGTGATGTCGCGCCGCGCCATTTTCGCCCTCGTCCACCTGCGCCTTGCCAACCGATCGAATTCGCGTATTTTCCGCGCCCTCGCCGCTGGCCCTTAAAGCCATACGCCGCGACGGGTGCATAGCTCAGTTGGTAGAGCAGCTGACTCTTAATCAGCGGGTCGTAGGTTCGAATCCTACTGCACCCACCACTATTTCAAGAACTTGGTGGTGAGATGATCCCCACGGCGCGGGTGCGGGGTCCCATATGGGGAACAGCGTCTATCGAGCGCTTCCCGCCCGTTAGCGGGCCAGCATTTCCCGCACGAACGACGTTGGATCGGTGGCTGGGGCGTCCCACATGGCGATGCTTGGGTGTGTCAAGGTGATGACGCACCGGCCCTGCCCGTTCAAATGGGCATAGCTGGTCCACCGACGCGCGTCGCGCTCCACGAGCGTACCGGCCAGCTCATTGGCCTGAAACGCCTCCCGCACCCATGCCCCTGCAGTTCCTCCGAAGCACACGACGGTTCGGACATCGAGGCCCTCAATGACGGCTTCATGGACGGGCCAGCACGCTGTCAGCAGGGCACGTTTTTCGGCGGCTACCCTCCGCGGCGCGGTCTGAGTCATGCAGCAAACGACAAGCCAAGCGCATCCGCGACAGCCGCGTGCCTGATCTTCCCGCCAGAGACATTCAGCCCGCGCGCGAGGTGGTGGGAGTTGGCTAAGGCCTGCTCCACCCCCTCCTCCGCGAGGTTCAAAACGAAAGGCAGAGTGGCGTTGTTCAGCGCCTCGGTGGAGGTGCGGGCGACCGCGCCGGGCATGTTGGCGACGCAGTAGTGGATGATGCCCTCCTCCACGAAGACCGGGTCGTCGTGGGTGGTGGCGTGGGAGGTCTCGAAGCAGCCGCCCTGGTCGATGGCGATATCCACCAGCACCGACCCGGGCGTCATGGTCTTCAGCATCTCGCGGGTGACGAGCTTGGGGGCCGCAGCGCCCGGGATGAGCACGGCCCCGACCACCACGTGGGCCTCGGCCACGGCGCGGGCGATCCCTGCCTTGGAGGCAAAGGCGGTCTTCACTCGGCCGTCGAACACCTGGTCGAGCTCGGCGAGGCGAGTCGTCGAGATGTCGAAGATGGTCACGTCCGCGCGAAGGCCCAGCGCCATCTCGGCCGCATGCACGCCGGCGACGCCGCCGCCAAGGATCGCGACCTTGGCCGGCTCGACGCCGGGCACGCCGCCCAGCAGCACGCCACGACCCCCTTGGGCCTTCTCGAGGTAGTGCGCGCCGACTTGGATGCTCATCCGGCCGGCAACTTCGGACATCGGCCGCAGCAGCGGCAGAGCGCCCTTGGCGTCGGTGACGGTCTCGTAGGCGATGCAGGTGGCGCCGGACTTCATCAAGGCCTCAGCCTGGGGCTTGTCGGCGGCCAGGTGCAGGTAGGTGAAGAGCGTCTGGTCGGGCCTCAACCAGGCGCACTCGTGCAGCTGGGGCTCCTTCACCTTTACGATTATGCCAGCGGCTTCGAACACGGCCGGCGCATCGGGCAGGATCTCGGCGCCCGCGGCGCGGTAGTCCTCGTCCGAATAGTCGACGCCTGAGCCCGCGCTGGTCTGGACCACGACCTGGTGGCCGCGCGCCGTGAGCTCGCCCACCGCGGCAGGCGTCAGCCCGACCCGGTACTCGTGGACCTTGATCTCCTTGGGCACTCCGATGCGCATCGCTGGTTCCTCCTGGCTGCTGGAAGATTGCCCGCTGGGGGACGGAGGAATTCCGAAATATCGGCGTCGTGTAGATCTGGATCGGAAATTCTCCTAAAGATGACCTACATTTCAGGACAGAGGGACATGCTGGATAAGATCGACGAGAAGATCCTGGCGGTGGTCAGCCACGACAGCGACGTGACCGCCGCGCGCCTCGGCGAGCGGGTCGGGCTCTCGGCCTCGGCGGCGCACCGTCGGGTGAAGCTCCTGGAAGCCGCCGGCCTGATCGCCGGTTACCGCGCCAAGCTCTCCCCCGAGGCGCGGGGCAATCCCTCGATCGTCTTCGTGTCCGTGACCCTGCGCGATCAGGCGCAGGAGACGCTCGCTCGTTTCGAGGAAGCGATCCGGCGCGCGCGCGACATCGAGGAGGCTCACCTAATGACCGGCGAGTTTGATTACATCCTCAAGGTCCCGGTGCGCGCCGACGACAGCTTCGAGCGGGTGCATCGCGATACGCTGGCCCGGCTGCCCGGCGTCCTGCGGCTCGTGTCCCACTTCGCGATCCGCACGGTGATCGAGCCCTAGATCGTTCGCCGCAGCTTGGCCCAGCGCAGTAAGGCCGCGGCGGTCCAGAAGATCTCCGCCAGGCCGAAGGGCCAGGCGCCTTGAAGGAAGCCGTAGGCCGCCGCGCAGGCGTTGGCGCCGGCGAAGCCCAGCACCCACCAGGGGCTGCGCGCCTCCAGGAAATAGCATACGAGGCCCGCGATGACGGACGCGAGGCCGAACAGGTTCAGGGCGTCGAGGCGCACCTCAAGGCGCCGAGGCGGCGATGAGGTCGGCGACCACCGGCTGCTTCTCGGTGCGCAGCTTCTGCTTGTTGTCGGCGAAGGCCTTCCACTCCGGCGAGGTGGCGGCGAGACGCGCACGCACGGCGCGGGTCGTGGGGTCACGATGCGCCAAGCCCTCGTCGCCGCGATAACCCAGCACCAGCTGCGTGGACCACCGGGCCGGCCGGATAGCGGTAGAGATTGACGCCGTAGCAGCAGAGCGCGCCATCGGCGATCCAGCCCAGCCGAGGCCCAGGGCTAGGCCGGCGGTCAGCAGGTTGAAGCGCTTCATGGGGCTACCCTCGTGGGATTGGCGAAGGTGACGGTGGGCGTGGCGGCAAGCAGCTCGCGCGTGAAACGGTCGGCCGGACGGTCGCGGACCGCGTCGCGCGGGCCCTCTTCGACGATCCATTCGTCGCGCAGTGGACATGGCCGCCACACTCAGATTTCCCTTTGTTCGTTCGGAAGCTGCAATACATCACTGCTTTTTGTCCCATGAAAAGACAAAATCACGACAATGATCATCCCCCAGCTTAGGGAAATTGGCATGTCAGATGCGCTCTCGCCGCTCCTCTGGAGGAAGCGGTGACCGAGACCAACCGCCTGCGCTACGGTCTCGCGCGCCACGCGTTCACCCTATCGCCTGGAAAGACACCGCGCCACGCGTTCACCCTATCGCCTGGAAAGACACAGTGAATAGGCGAATGTCGCCCTGTCCGTGGTGGACGGAAAAAAGGACGTAGCGCTTTTCGTAAGCTCATAATACATCTAGGGCGATGCTCGTCTGAGGCCGGGGGGACGGGCTCCTATCGGCCTGTCACCGCGCTGAGCGCAGCCATAGGGGGTTTGCATATGAAGTCGGCAACGGCCACGCAGGTGGTGATCTCGGCGAGCCTGGCGGCGACGCTCATGGCGGGGACGAGCGCGCTGGCGCAGACCGCGCCCAAGGCGGCCGGAGCGTCTAACTTCGGACCGGTCCTGGAGCAGATCGTCGTCACCGCGGACCGCAAGGGCTACGGCGCGGAGCTGGTCCAGGCGGGCAGCTTCCGCGGCGCGCGCACCATCGACACACCGCTCACCATCAGCGTCATCCCGCAGCAGGTGCTGCTCTCACAGCAGGCGCTCGGCCTGATGGACGCGCTGAAGAACACCGCCGGCGTGACCAGTTCGCAGACCTCGCCCACCGTCTACAACAACCTGTCGATCCGCGGGATCGCCGTGGAGAACCGGGGAAACTACCGACTGGATTCCAGCCTGCCCATCGTCAACCTCATCGACCTTCCGCTCGAGGACAAGGACCGGGTGGAAGCGCTGAAGGGCGCGTCCGCGCTCTATTACGGGTTCACCACCCCTGCCGGCATCATCAACATGACCATGAAGCGTCCGACCGCGGAGAGCTTCGTGGGCATGCGCGCGTTCGGCGACAACCATGGCGGCGTGGGCGGCCATATCGACGCCAACACCACGGTCGGCTTGCTGGGGGCCCGGATCAACCTCGTCGACGCCGGCGTCGACTCCGGGATCGACAAGACCTACGGCCACCGCAGCCTGATCGCCGGGGCCTTCGACCTGAAGCCGACCGACAAGCTGACCATCTCGCTCGATCTCGAGGCCATCAAAAAGACGGTGCCGGAGCCGGGCGTCTTCAAGCTGGTGGCGCCGAAGTCGACGGTGGCCAATCCCTACCCCGATGTCCCGCTGCCGCCACTGATCGATCCGAAGACGAACTTCGGCGACAAGTGGATGAAGAACAAGGCGGACGAAGTGAATGCGCTGGTCCACGTGGACTACAAGTTCAGCCCGGCCTGGGAGGCGATCTTCGACATCGGTGAATCGAAGCTGCACCGGACCCGGCGCTTTGCGAGCTTCACGCCGACGAGCCTGACCACCGGCGAAGGCACGCTAGCGATCAGCCTCCAGAACCGCAACGAGTACGTCAACAAGAACGTCCGCGGCGAGATCGCTGGGGCCTTCGCGACCGGTCCGATCGACCACGAGCTGCTGTTCGGGGCCTCGCGCAACGAGCGTACCCAATTCAACTCCACCGCGGTCGCCGGCCTGTGCCCGAATTCCGCCGGCGTGCGCGTCACCTGCACTCAGAACTTCCTCACGCCCCGACCGATTCCGGAGACGCCGCTTGGCCCCAGCACCGGTGTGCTCACCGGCATCAAGGACGTCGGCTACTACGTCTTTGACCGCATGAAGTACCAGGAATGGCTGCAGGTCCTCGTCGGCGTGCGAAAGTCGGACTACACCGAGGATAACCGCACCACAGGCGTGACCACCTTCCACGCCACGCCGACCTCGGTCTCCTATGGCGTAGTCGTGAAGCCGCGGTCCTGGGCCAGCCTCTACGCCACCTATATTGAGGGCCTGGAGTCGACGCCAATTGCGCCGGCCGCCGCGGTGAACGCCGGCGCCCAGCTGCCCGCCACCGAGAGCACCCAGAAGGAATATGGCTTGAAGATCGAGCCGCGCCGCGGCCTCCTCTTCCAGGCCGCTTATTTCGACATCGACCGCGCGTCGACCTTCATCAACCCGGCCAACGTCTACGTCCAGGACGGCCGGGCCCACTACAAGGGGCTCGAGCTGAGCCTGACCGGCGAGGTCACCCCCGAGCTCTCGCTCTACGCAACCGCCCAGATCCTGGACGCCAAGCAGGTCTCCGGCGCGCCCACCGTGATCTCCGGCACGACCGTGTCGCCCAGCTCGGTCGGCAAGTTCATTGAGAACACGCCCAAGCGCACCTACTCGCTGGCGGGCGAATACCGGCTGAACCAGTGGGTCGAGGGCCTGAGCGTCAACGGCGGGGTGTTCTACACCGGCGCGCGCGCCATCAACTCGCTGAACCAAGGCTGGGTCCCAGGCTATGCCCTCGTGAACCTGGGCGTTTCCTACGAGACTGATCTGTTCGGTCACCAGACCACCTTCCGCGTCAACGCCGACAACATCACCAACAAGAAGTACTGGGTCTCGACCGCCGGCCTCTTCCTGGCCGAAGGCGCGCCCTCGGTGGTCAAGTTCTCGATCGGCACTCGCTTCTAAATTCAAGGCTTCGGTTCACCGGGCGGCCGTTCCTCCCCAGCCGTCCGACTTAAGGGTCCCGCGATGGTCAGACGCATGCTCCAGGCCCTGGCACCGGCCATGATCGTCGCGGGCCTTTTTTCGCCGGCGGCCGCGGCGGAGACCGCGACCTTGATCCTGCGTCACGGGGACGTCTGGACGGTCGATCCGGACCGGCCGCACGCGCAGGATGTGGCGGTCCGCGGGGACCGCATCCTGGCCGTCGGAACCGACCCCGAGATCATGAAGCTGAAGGGTCTCGAGACCCAGGTCGTCGACCTGAAGGGCGCCTTCGTGCTGCCCGGGCTGATCGACGCCCACACCCACTTCGGCAATGCGGTCGAGAGCTTCTTCCAGATCCGGCTCGTCGATGTCGATGACGAAGCCCTCCTCGCGGAGCGCCTGAAAACTGCTGCGCGCGAGGTGCCCAAGGGCCTGTGGATCACCGGGTACGACTGGTCTTCCGCCGCCGCGGTGGCCGCGAAGAAGCGGGGCGACAAGGTCTGGAAGCCGTTCCAGCCGAACCTCGCCGAGATCGACGCCATCGCCCCGGCCCACCCGGTCCTGCTGCGCCGCTACGACGGCGCCTACTTCGTGAACTCGAAGGGGTTCGACTACGCCCACATCGACAAGAACACGCCCGACCCGCCGAATGGCCACTACGACAAGGACGGCAAGTGCGAGCTCACCGGCGTGCTGCTGGGCGCGACCGGCGAGCGGATGGCCGAGATCATGCCGGCGCAATCGCGAGCCCGCGACCTGATCGGAGCGCGCGCGATGCTCCACCAGCTGAACGCCTTCGGCATCACCGGCATCCACGACATCTCCCGGGTCGAGGAGATCTCCCAGACCAAGCTGTTCCGCACCGCGGTGGAGCGCAGCACCACCGACCTCGGCCTCTTCAAGGACCTGCGGGCCCGCGGTGAGCTCACCGTGCGGGTGTACGACCGCAACAACATCGCCCATTGAACCCGTTCGAGAACATCTACTACGCCACCCGCCGCGCGCGCCTGGACGGCACGCCGAAGGGTGGCTGGCTGGCCAACCAGGCGCTAACCGTGGACGAGGCGATCGCGGCCTACACGATCAATCCCGCCTACGCGTCGCGGGAGGAACGGCTGAAGGGCAGCCTGACGCCCGGCAAACTCGCCGACATCACCCTGGTGGACCGCAACATCCGCAAGCTGACGCCCGAGCAGATCCGCGACACGAAAGTGCGGATGACGATCCTCGGCGGCACGGTTGTCTACGCCGCGCCCGCCGCGCCGTGATCGAAAGGTTATTGCATGAAGTTCTGGACCTTCCTGGCGGCCGGCCTTGCGGCCGCGAGCGCCGCCGTCGCCGCGCCCGGCGCCTACCGCATCTCCGAACGCATCCCGGGACCAGACGGCGGCTGGGACTTCGCTCGCATCGACGCGGTCAACAACCGCCTGCTGGTCACCCGCGGCATCTCGCTGATGAGCCTGGACCTCGCCACCCGCAAGGTCACCGGCGGGCTGGCGGCCGGCGAGCGGCTGCACGACGCACTGCCGGTGAACGGCAGCCGCGAGATCCTGGTCACCTACGGGAACGCCAACGCCGCCCGCTTCGTGGACGGCCAGACCGGCGCGACGCTCGCGACCGTGGCGACCGGCAAGAACCCTGACGCCGTGGGGCAGGACCCGAAGAGCGGCCTGGTGCTGGTGATGAACCACTCCGGCGGCGACATCACCCTGATCGATCCGAAGGCGCACGCGGTGGCAGGGACAATCATCGTCGGCGGCGACCTCGAGATGGCGGCGTTCGACGGTAAGGGGCTCGCCTTCGTCAACGTCGAGGACAGGAACGAGACGGTGGCGATCGACGTCGCCGCCGCGAAGGTCCTGCGCCGCATCAAGCTGCCGGGCTGCGACGGCCCGACCGGCATCGCCTACCACGCCAGACGGCGATGGCTGATCGCCTCCTGCGACGGCTCGACCACCATTGTCGAGGCCGCGAGCGGCAAGCTGGTGAAGAGCCTAAAGAGCGGCAAGGAGGCGGATGGCGTCGGCCTGGATGAGCGCAGCGAGACCGCCTTCGTGGCCGGCCGCGACGGCACGTTGACGGTGATCTCGCTGGCCGGCAAGGCACCCACCGTGGCCCAGGTGCTAAAGACCGAGCCCGACAACCGCACCCTTGCCGTCGACCCGCGCGACGGCCGCGTCTACATCCCCGCCGCGCGACTGGCGAAGGCGCCGGGCGCCGCCCGGCCGACCCCGGTGCCCGGGACCTTCGAGGTCCTGGTGGTGAGCCGCTGACGCCGAAGGAGCCGAGTTCATGCCCTCTTCCAAACAGACCGACCTGTCCCAGGCGCTGAGCAAGGTCCCTCAGGTCACGCTGGCCTTCTGGATCATCAAGATCCTGGCCACGACGCTGGGCGCCACCGTCGGCGACCTGCTCACCAAGCCGTTCAACCACGGCGGCCTGAACCTCAACCGGATCGGCGCCTCGCTGACAATCCTGGTCCTGATGGTAGTCGGCGTCTGGTGGACCGAGCGGCGGCAGGCGAAGGAATCGGCGGAGGCCGCCGCGTGAGGACAGGACTTTCGCTCGCGGCCGTCGGCGCGATCGTCCTTGTCGCGTCACCCGCCTTCGCCGGACCGCCCTACACTACCGACGATCCCGCCCCGACCGACACCCTGAAGCTGGGCACCGAGATCGGCCACCGCAGCGCCGACGCCCGCGACGGCCGAGCCTTCTCCGGGTGAACCTGGCGATGGCCTACAAGCTGACCGACCACTCGTCGCTGCTGGTCTCCAGCGGCCCGGGCATCCAGAATGCCGCGACCGAGGGCCGCTGCGATTTCTACGTCTCGCTCAAGGGCGAGTACTGAGGGATGTGGTGAGCACCGGGGAGCCGCCCATGAGCGACGACAAGGCCTCGGCCCCGGCGGCTAGCCCCGCGCTTGCCATGTGGTGGCGCGCAATGGGCTGGCGCATCGGCATCGTACCCGTTCCGCTCGCCCTCCTGATCGCCGGCATCGCGCTCGCCTTCACCCTGCTGGGCGAGGCGCCTTCGGACCTGCCGACCAGCATCGCCATTCTTGGTCTGGGCGGCTTCGCCACCGCCGAGATCGGTCGCCGGATCCCCGGCCTGCGCCGGCTGGGGTTGGGGGCGATCCTCGCCACCTTCCTGCCGTCGTATATGGTCTATGCCCACCTCCTGCCGGCGCCCCTCGCCAAGTCGATCTCGACCTTCACCGACCAGTCGAACTTCCTCTACGTCTTCATCGCCTCGGTGATCGTGGGCTCGATCCTCGGGATGGACCGGCGGATCATGGTCTCCGGCTTCCTGAAAATCTTCGCCCCTCTCGCGGCCGGCTCCGTCGCGGCCTTCATCGTCGGCTGCGCCACCGGGACGGCGCTGGGGCTCGGCTTCCGCCACACCCTGTTCAAGGTGGTGGCGCCGATCATGGCCGGCGGCGTCGGCGAGGGCGCCATCCCGCTCTCCATGGGCTACGCCCAGATCACCCACGGAGCCCAGGGAGACTACTTCGCCGAGGTGCTGCCGGCGGTGATGCTGGGCAGTCTGACGGCGATCGTCCTGGCGGGTGCGCTGAATTTCCTCGGCCGCCGGCGCCCCGACCTGACGGGCTCCGGCCAGATCGAGCCCGCGACGGACCGGGAGGCGGCGACCACCCTGCAGGCCCACTCGCCCGCGCCCGACGTGGAGACGGTGGGGGCCGCGGCGCTGCTGATCGCGGCCCTGTTCCTGCTTGGCGTGCTGTCGCAGAAGCTCTGGGGGTGGCCGGGCCCGGTGATTATGCTGGCGCTTGCGGTGGCCATAAAGCTCGCTCGCCTCGCGCCGCCGGCCCTCGAGCGCGGCGCCTATGCCAACTACCGATTCTTCTCAGTCTGCGCGACCTACCCGCTGCTCTTCGCCATCGGGATTTCGAAGACCCCTTGGGAGAAGCTGATGGGCGCCTTTAACGCGCCGACTCTAATTACCATCGCCGCCACGGTCCTGACCCTGGTGATCACCGGCTTCTTCGTCGGCCGCTGGGTCGGCCTCCATCCGATCGAGGCCGCCATCGTGACCGCCTGCCATTCCGGCCAGGGGGGCACCGGCGACGTCGCCATCCTGACTGCCGCCGAGCGGCTGGAGCTAATGCCCTTCGCCCAGATCGCCACCCGCATCGGCGGGGCCATCACCGTCACCCTCATCCTACTGGCCTTCGCCCGCTTCGGGAGCGGCCTGTGAGGAAGCCCGGACAGGAGAGCCGCCCATGCGCCGCCTGAGCCGGGTCGCCCTGATGAGCGCAGCGGCGCTGGCGGTCCCCTCGGCGGCGGCCGCGGCCGACGAGGAGATCCAGGTCTATATGGACGAGATCGGCCCGGTTCACCGGCCGGGACTGGACGTCCACCTCAACTATGTGCCGAGCGGCCGCGCGGCGGCCGACTATGCCGGCGAGCAGGCCTCCGAAAGCCGCATCCGGATCACGCCCGAGTGGAGCTATTCGCTGAGCGAGACCACCGAGCTTGGGCTTTATCTGCCCCTGATGACCATCGACCGCAGAGGCAAATTCGAGGCAGGCGGGATCAAGGGCCGGATCAAGTGGATCGCACCCAGGCCCGCGACGCAGGACTGGTTCTGGGGCCTCAACTTCGAGCTCGGGCGCGTGCGCCACGACCTCGACATCAATCCCTGGAACGCCGAGCTGAAGGGGATTTGGGGCGTCCGTAAGGGACCCTGGACGATGGCCGCCAACCTGAACGTCGACTGGGCGGTCTCCGGGCCCGAGCACAGCCCGGTGGATTTCCAGGTCGCCACCAAGGTCGCCTACAAGCTGGACGCGGCGACCGCCCTGGGCGTGGAAAGTTACAATGGCCTGGGCGGCGGCCGCGGCTTCGGCCGCGTCTCACAGTCCGACCACCAGACCTTCCTAGAGCGGGTTGCGGTTTGAGTGAATCGTTGGATTCCCAAATCGGCTGAGGTCTGATTCAAGCTTCCTGCTGGTGCGGGAGGCCAGCAGGGATGACCCGACCTTATTCGATGGACCTTCGGGACCGTGTGGTGGCGGCGG
>NZ_DASXYF010000056.1:0-20237 GCF_036502675.1 Phenylobacterium sp. | reverse complement strand
CGGCCCCCGGCGCCCCGGCCAACCTGGCCCAGCGGCTGGTCAACCGGCTGAAGGAGTGGACCGGCCAGCCCTGGCTGATCGCCCAGGGCGGCGGCGGCGCCGAGAGCCAGTGGGAACGGCAGAAGCGCGAGGAGCGCCAGGTTCGCGACGAGGTCGCCCAGGACCCCTTCGTGCGTGCGGTGATGGCGGCCTTTCCGGGCGCCGAGATCACGAGCGTGCGCAGCCTGCCGCAGCCAGAGGTTCCGGCCGCAACCGACGACGATAGTGAAGACGACGAGGACTGAGCCGCCATGAAGGATTTCGGCAACCTGATGAAGCAGGCCCAGGCCATGCAGGAGAAGCTGGCCGACGCCCAGGCCAAGCTGGCCGAGCTCACGGTGGAGGGGACGTCCGGCGGCGGCATGGTCAAGCTGACCCTGAAGGGCTCCGGCGAACTGGCCAACGTGCTGATGGACGAAACCCTGCTGGCCCCCGGCGAGGGGGAGGTGCTGGCCGACCTGATCGTCGCCGCCCACGCCGACGCCAAGCGCAAGCTCGACGCCGCCCAGGGCGACATGATGCGCGAGGCGGCGGGCCCGCTGGCGGGCATGAACATCCCCGGGCTGAAGTTCTAGCTTGGCCGTGCCCGCCCCATTCTCCCGCTCGTCCCCGGCGGGCCGTTAGTGGCCGCGTCCGCCGGGCCCGAGATCGAACGGCTGATCGGCCTGCTCGCCAAGCTGCCGGGCCTGGGGCCGCGGTCGGCCCGGCGAGCGGCCCTGGCGCTGCTCAAGCGGCGCGACCAGCTGCTCAACCCGCTGGCCGCGGCGCTGGCCGAGGCCTCGGCGCGGGTGAAGACCTGCGGGGCCTGCGGCTCGCTGGACACCCAGGACCCCTGCGCGGTCTGCGCCGACGCCAGCCGCGACGCGACCCTGCTCTGCGTGGTCGAGGAGGTGGGCGCGCTCTGGGCTATGGAGCGGGCGAGCGCCTTCCGCGGCCGCTACCACGTGCTGGGCGGCCTGCTGTCGGCCCTGGACGGCGTCGGGCCCGAGGCGCTGCGCGTCGGCGGCCTGCTGGCGCGGGCGGCGGACGGGACGGTGCGCGAGGTGGTGCTGGCCCTGCCGGCCACGGTCGACGGCCAGACCACCGCCCACTACCTGGCCGAACGGCTGGCCGCCTCCGGCGTGGCGGTGACCATGCTGGCCCGCGGCGTGCCGGTGGGCGGCGAACTGGACTGGCTGGACGACGGCACGATCGCCCAGGCCATGCGGGCCAGGCGGCCGGCGTAGGCCATGCTCCCCGGGCGGAGGAGCAGGCTGGATCACACCCGCAACGGCATCAGCACGTACTGCACGTCGGCGTCGAGCGGATCCAGCACCAGGGCCGGGTCGTTAGGGCCGCCGAAGCGGAATTCGGCGGTCTCGCCGGAGATCTGGTCGGTGACGTCCAGCAGGTAGCGGGCGTTGAAGGAGAGCTCGAAGGCGTCGCCGTCGTAGTCGATCTCCAGCTCCTCGACGGCCTGGCCGGCCTCCATGTTGCGGACGGTGAGCACCATGCGGCCGGACTCGATGGCCATGCGCACCGAGCGGCTCTTCTCGGCCGAGATGGTGGCCACCCGGTCGACCGCCTGGGCGAACAGCTTGTTGTCCAGCAGCATGATCTTTTGGTTGTCGCGCGGGATCACCCGGACGTAGTCGGGGAAGTTGCCGTCGATGACCTTGGAGGTCAGGCCGGCGTGGCCCAGCTCGAAGCGCACCTTCTGGGCGCTGAGCTGCAGGTCGACCTGCTCGCCGGCGTCCTCCAGCAGGCGGCGGGCCTCGGCGACGGTCTTGCGCGGCACGATGACGCCCGGCGCCCCGGCCGCCCCCTCCGGCGCAAGCATCTCCGCCAGCGCCAGGCGGTGGCCGTCGGTGGCCACGGCGCGCAGCTTGGAGACGCCGTTCTCCACCACCGTGTGCAGGTAGAGGCCGTTCAGGTAGTAGCGCGTCTCCTCGGTGGAGATGGCGAAGCGGGTCTTGTCCATCAGCCGCATCAGGTCGGCGACCTGCACGCTGATGCGGCTGGAGAGGCCGTCAGAGCTCATTACCGGGAAGTCGCCGGCCGGCAGCACCGGCAGGTTGAACCGCGAGCGGCCGGCCGAGACCGTCAGCCGCGGGTCCTCGCCGGTGAAGCTCAGCGAGACGTCGGCGCCCTCGGGCAACTTGCGGACGATCTCGTAGAGGGTGTGGGCGGGCGCGGTGATCTGGCCGGGCTGGTCCACCTGGGCCAGGGCCTCGTCGATGATCTCCAGGTCGAGGTCGGTGGCCGAGAAGGTCAGGCGATCGCGCTCGGCCGAGAGCAGCACGTTGGACAGGATCGGGATGGTGTTCCGCCGCTCCACCGCGCTTTGCACGTGACCCAGCGCCTTCAGGAGCGCGGTCCGCTCGATCGTCAGCTTCATGTTGTCGTCCGGCCTCCCACATGCCGAGCGCGACCGCTTCGCGCCCTTTCCCCGATGGGGAGGGGACTTGCGACTTTAAGCATTTTCGGAGCCGCTGGAAGCGCCTTCCCGGCTCTTCATGGGAGGGTGTCGCATGTGGGCTCGCCTGGGAGACGCCGAGCTAGGCCGCCGCCCTAGGCCCGCCGGTCGACCGAGCCGCCGGCGTCCTCGTCGTCGCCCGCGGCGTAGGGGTTGGCCGCGGCGGGCTCAGCGGAGGGCGTCTCGCCGGAGCCCTTGGCGGCCACCACCACCATGGCCGGGCGCACGATGCGGCCGAACAGGTCGTAGCCCGGCTGCAGCGCCTGGATCACGGCGCCGCCGGCCACCTCGTCGGAGGGCTGCTCCATCATCGCCTGGTGCTGGTGCGGATCGAACTTGGCGCCCTTAGCGGGATCGATCTTCTTCAGGCCGTTGCGCTCGAAGGCCTGCTGCAGTTCCTTCTCGGTCATCTCGACGCCCAGCACGAAGTTCTTCACCCCGGCGTCGTCGGTCCCGGGCGTGGCGGCCAGCGCGCGGGAGAGGTTGTCGGCCACGCCCAGCAGGTCGCGGGCGAACTTCTGGATGGCGTAGGCGCGGGCGTCGTTGGCCTCGCGCTCCGAGCGGCGGCGGGTGTTCTCCGCCTCGGCGGCGAAGCGCAGCACCTGCTCCCTGAGGCTGGCGACCTCGGCGCGCAGGGCTTCGGCGGCGGGCGCGTCGGCCGCGGCCGTCTCGATCTCTTCGGCCGGGGTTTGATCGTCGGACATGGTCTTCCTGGGCTAAGAGTTCATCACCTGGCCAAGCACGCGGGCGGTGTAGTCCACCAACGGGATGATCCGGGCGTAGTTCAACCGGGCGGGTCCTATCACGCCGATGGCGCCCAGGACCCGCTGGTTTCCGGTCATATAGGGTGCGGCGATCACAGCGGAACCCGAGAGTGAAAAGAGCCGCGTCTCGGCGCCGATGAAGATCCGCACCCCCTCGCCCTCGCGCACCCCGTCCAGCAGGCTGATGAGCTGCTCCTTCTGCTCCAGGTCCTCGAACAGCATGCGGACCCGTTCCAGGTCTTCCAGCGCCTGGGCGTCGCCCAGCAGGTTGGCGCGCCCGCGGACGATCAGGGCCCGCTCGGTCTCGCCGCCGCCGCTCCAAGCGGCCATGCCGTCCTCCACCAGGCGCGCGGCGGTGACGTCCAGCTCCCGGCGGGCGCGGTCGAGATCGCCGCGCAACGCGGTGCGCGCCTCCACCACCGTACGACCCATCATCCGGGCGTTGAGGAAGTTGGACGCCTCCTGCAGGGCCGAGGGGGTGACGCCGGCGGCCAGCCGCACCAGGCGGTTCTCCACCGTGCCGTCCTCGAAGACCATGATCGCCAGCGCCCGGTCGGGGGCCAGGGCCACGAACTCAACATGCTTGACGCCGCCGTCGCGCACCGGCGTCACCACCACGCCCGCGCCGCCGGCCAGGCCGGACAGGATGGCGCTGGCCTCGTTCAGCGCGTCCTCGTAGTTGCGGCCGTGGGCGCGCAGCCGGGCCTCGATGGAGCGGCGCTCGTCCTCGGCCACGTCGCCCACCTCCAGCAGGCCGTCGACGAACAGCCGCAGGCCCGCGTGGGTCGGCAGGCGCCCGGCGCTGACGTGCGGCGCGCCCAGCAGGCCCAGGTGCGTCAGGTCCTGCATGGTGTTGCGGATCGAGGCGGCCGACAGCGGCACCCCGGCGCGGGAGATGGTGCGCGAGCCCACCGGCTCGCCGGTCTCCAGGTAGGTCTCGACGATGCGACGAAAGATGTCGCGGGCGCGCTCGTCGAGCTCGCCTAGGGTCGGGCCGCGAGAGAAGAGGGGCGTGGTCACAAAGGGTGGCGGCGTCGCGCGTTTGCAGGCCCATGGACGGAACCCTGACGATCTAGGATAAGCCCCGCCTGTTGCGGCGCAAGGCCGTGTCGCCCTGGAGCCTCCCATGCGTCCGTCCGAACGCGCCGCCGACGCCATGCGCCTCGTCACCCTGGAGACCGGGGTCAACCGCTATGCCGAGGGCTCGTGCCTGGCGAGCTTCGGCCACACCAAGGTGCTGGTGACCGCGAGCCTGGAGGAGGGCGTGCCCTCGTTCCTGCGCGGCCGCGGCCAGGGCTGGGTGACCGCCGAGTACGGCATGCTGCCGCGGGCGACCCACACCCGCGGCCGGCGCGAGGCGGCGGCCGGCAAGCAATCGGGCCGCACCCAGGAGATCCAGCGGCTGATCGGCCGCTCCCTGCGCGCCGTGGTCGACCTGAAGGCCCTGGGCGAACGGCAGATCAGCGTCGATTGCGACGTGATCCAGGCCGACGGCGGCACGCGGACGGCGGCGATCACCGGCGCCTGGGTCGCGCTCAGGCTGGCTACCCGCTACCTGCTGGACGAAGGCCTGATCAAGACCGACCCGATCCTCGACCAGGTGGCGGCGATCTCCTGCGGCGTGTTCGAGGGCGTCCCGGTGCTGGACCTGGAGTACGAGGAGGACTCCAACGCCGAGGCCGACGCCAACTTCGTGCTGACCGGGGCCGGCGACATCGTCGAGATCCAGGCGACCGGGGAGAAGCGCGGCTTCACCCAGGCCGAGTTCGAGTCCCTGTTCAGCCTGGCGCGCAAGGGGATCGGCGAGCTCTGCCTGGTGCAGAAGGCGGCGACGGCGATCGGCTGAACGGGCCTAACCCAATATCCGCTCACCCCGCGGAGGCCCGGGCCCGGGTGCCGCCCACCAAACGCTCAGGCTGAATCTGGGTCCCGGCCTTCGCCGGGATGAGCGGTGTATATGCTGTCCGCTGCGCCCTACTCCCCCTCCCCCGGCTCGTAGCGCAGCAGGTCGCCGGGCTGGCAGGCGAGTTCGCGGCAGAGGGCGGCCAGGGTGGCGACGCGGATGGCGCGGGCCTCGCCGGCCTTGAGGATGGCGAGGTTGGCGGCCGTCACCCCGGTGCGGTCGGCGAGCTCGGCCAGCGACATGCGCCGGTCGAGGAGCAGCTGGTCGAGGCGCAGGCGGATCGGCATGGTCAGATGGTCAGCTCGGCTTCGCGGCGCAGGCGGGCGCCCTCGCGGAACACCTCGGCCAGGACGAACACCACCAGCACCGAGAACCAGGCGGTGAGGCTGAGGCGGGGCTCGACCTTGTCCACGCCCGGCAGCCGCGCGCCCAGCCCCCAGACCAGGTAGCGCATCAGCTCCAGCCCGGCGAGCATCAGGCCGATGATGCGCAGGCGGCGGACGTTGTCCGGGTGGAAGGGGTCGCCGGCCATCAGGGTCACGAAGATCCGCCGCAGCCGGTCGACGATGACCAGCACCGCGGTCATGGACAGGCCGGCGGCCAGCAGGCCCCCGGCCAGCACGGGCCCGCGGAGCAGGATCTCCGCCGCGGCCTCGCCGCCGGCGAGCCGGGCCAGCAGCGCCGGGTTGAAGGACAGCAGCAGGGCCGCCACGACCAGCACGAGCAGGCCCGCGACCCCGCCCCACAACGCCACGTACACCACGTCCAGGACGATCTTCAGGAAGCTGGAAATCGAGCTCGGACCCAAGGCGCGCATGTCGGTGGCCCTCCTGGCGCGAGCTTAGTGGATCGCCCCCGCGACGGCGACGGGCCGCGTCGCGAATTGCCGGCCCCGCGCGCGCGGCCTATCTAGGCCGCCGGACAAAGGCGGACGCTCATGGCCCTGAAGCTCGACCCCGGCCAGCGCCTGGTGCTGGCGACGCACAACGCCGGCAAGGTGCGCGAGCTGGCGCAGATCCTGGAGAACCGTTTCGAAGTGGTCTCCGCTGGCGAGCTGGGCCTGCCGGAGCCGGAAGAAACCGAGACCACATTCGCCGGCAATGCGCTCCTGAAGGCCCGCGCCGCCGCCGAGGCCGGCGGCCTGGTCGCCCTGGCCGACGATTCGGGCCTGTCCGCCGCCGCGCTGGACGGGGCGCCGGGGATCTTCTCGGCGCGGTGGGCCGGGCCGGG
This sequence comes from Phenylobacterium sp., assembly GCF_036502675.1. GTDB lineage: Bacteria > Pseudomonadota > Alphaproteobacteria > Caulobacterales > Caulobacteraceae > Phenylobacterium. Next base: position 13,846 of record NZ_DASXYF010000056.1, on the reverse strand, counting down.
CAAGGACTTCGCCCTGGCCATGCGCCACGTGGAGGAGCGGATCGCCGAGGCCGGACGGCGGCTGGAGGACGCCTGCTGGTTCACCTGCGCGCTGGCGGTCGCCTGGCCGGACGGGCCGGCGGTGGTGGTGGAGGGCCGGGTGGACGGGCGCCTGACGTTCCCGCCGCGCGGCGACCGCGGCTTCGGCTACGACCCGATCTTCACCCCGGACGGCGGCGCCCTGACCTTCGGGGAGATGGAGCCCGCGGCCAAGGACGCCATGAGCCACCGGGCGCGGGCCTTCGCAAAGCTCAAGGCCGCGCTGTTTTGACCGTTCCCGCGCCGCTGGGGGTCTACGTCCACTGGCCCTACTGCGCGCGGATCTGCCCCTACTGCGACTTCAACGTCCGCCGCGACCGGGGGCAGGCCGAGCAGGCCCTGCTGGTGGAGGCGATCCTGGACGACCTGGCGGCGCAGGCCGCGCTGACCGGGCCCAGGACCCTGGCCTCGGTGTTCCTGGGCGGCGGCACGCCCTCGCTGATGGACCCGGAGGCGGCGGGGCGGATCATCGCCCGGGCCAAGGCGCTGTGGGCGCCCGCCGCCGACCTGGAGGTGAGCCTGGAGGCCAATCCCACCGACGCGGAGGCGGGCCGGTTCGCGGCCTTCGCCGCGGCGGGGGTGGGCCGGCTTTCCCTGGGCCTGCAGTCTCTGGACGACGCGGCGCTGGCGGCGCTGGGCCGCAACCACGACGCGGCGGCGGGGCGGCGGGCGGCGGCGGCGGCGCGGGCGGCGTTTCCGCGGCTGTCCCTCGACCTGATCTACGCCCGGCCCGGCCAGACCGCGGCGGCGTGGCGCGAGGAACTGGGCGAAGCGCTGGCGCTGGGGCCGGAGCATGTCTCGCCCTACCAGCTGACCATCGAGGCCGGCACGGCCTTCGACCGGGCGGTGCGGCGCGGCGCGCTGGTCCCGCCGGGAGAGGACCTGGCTGCGGACCTGTTCGACGCCACGCAGGCGGTGCTGGAGGCGGCGGGGTTCGACGCCTACGAGGTCTCCAACCACGCCCGGGGGCCGGGGGCGCGCTCGCGGCACAACCTCGTCTACTGGAACGGCTGGGACTATGTGGGCGCAGGTCCCGGGGCGCACGGACGGCTGACCCAGGGCGGCGTGCGCCACGCCACCCGCGCCGCCGCCGCGCCCCCCGACTACATCGACCGGGTGCGGGCGGCGGGGACAGGCCTCGTCGAACGGGAGGCGCTGAGCGCGGTGGAAGCGGCGCAGGAGCGGCTGCTGATGGGCCTGCGGATCGACGCGGGCGCGGCGTTCTCGGAGCTGGCCGCCCTCGGACTGACCGCGGAGCATCCGAAGGTGCGGGCGCTGCGCGACCTGGGCCTGGTGGCGGACGATCCCGCAAGGCTGCGGGCGACCCGCGCAGGCCGCCTGGTGCTCGACCGCCTGACCGGCGACCTGGCGGCGTGCGGCTGAACCGGTTCGCGCAAGGCGGACCCCAACTCCGCTCACCCCGGCGAAGGCCGGGGCCCAGGTGAAACCCACCAAACGCTCAGGCTGAATCTGGGTCCCGGCTTCGCCGGGATGAGCGGGTTTAGATACCGCGAATCAGCCCGAACACTGGCCCGGTCAGGCGAGCCCCCTTGCCATCGGCTGCGTGAGCGGCGAACCCTCCGGCCATGGCCCATCCCGTCCCCCCGCCGCCGTTGTCCGACGCGCCCCTGGCGCCGGGGCTCTATGTGGTGGCGACGCCGATCGGCAACCTGCGCGACATCACCCTGCGGGCCTTGGACGTGCTGCACGCCGCCGACCTGGTGCTGGCGGAGGACACCCGGGTGACCGGCAAGCTGCTCTCCGCCTTCGCAATCTCGGCGCGGATGGAGCGCTACGACGAGCACGCGGCCGAGCGGACCCGGCCAAAGGCGCTGGCCGTGCTGGCCGAGGGCGGGCGGGTGGCGCTGGTCTCCGACGCCGGCACGCCGCTGATCTCCGACCCCGGCTACAAGCTGGTGCGCGAGGCCTGGGCGCAGGGGTCGACGGTCTATCCGATCCCCGGGGCCTCGGCCCTGCTGGCGGGGCTGTCGGCCGCGGGCCTGCCCACCGACCGGTTCCTGTTCGCCGGCTTCCCGCCGCCCAAGCCGGCGGCGCGGCGGGCGTTTCTCGCCGAGCTGGCCGGGATCCGCGCCACGCTGGTGTTCTATGAGGGCGGCTCGCGGCTGGCGGCCAGCCTGGCCGACATGGCGCAGGTGCTGGGGCCGCGCGAGGCGGCGGTGGGACGGGAGCTGACCAAGCTCTATGAGACAGTGACCCGCGGGACCCTCGACGTGCTGGCCGCCGACCGGCAGTTCGCCGCGCCCAGGGGCGAGATCGTAGTGCTGGTGGGACCGGGCCGCGAGGCCGCCGCCACCGCCGCCGACGCCGACCGGGCCCTGGCCGACGCGCTGACCCGGCTGGCGCCCGGCGAGGCGGCTTCGGAGGTGGCCAAGGCGCTGGGCCTGCCACGGCGCGACCTCTACCGGCGGGCGATGGACCTGAAGGGGGCCGGGCGGTGAGCCTGGAGGCCCGCCGCGCCCGCGGGACCGCCGCGCGCCGCGACGGACGCCGGGCGGAGGTGTGGGCGGCGATCTGGCTGATGGCCAAGGGCTACCGCATCCTGGGTTTCCGGCTGAAGACCCCGCAGGCGGAGATCGACCTGCTGGCCCTGCGCGGCCGGGTGCTGGCGGTGGTGGAGGTGAAGCGGCGGGTCTCCCTGGCCATCGCGCTGGAGACCGTGACCCAGGACCAGCGCGACCGCCTGCGCCGCGCCGGGGCCACGCTTGCGGCGCGCAGGCCGGGATTGCAGGACGCCGCCATACGCCTGGACCTGATCGCGCTCGCGCCGGGGAGGCTTCCCCGGCATAGTCCGGACGCGTGGAACGGCGCGTGAGGCGTAGGCAGAGACCGGCATGACCCGCGAGGAGGCGGAACATATCCTGATCGAGGCCGGCAAGGCCGACGACGACGCCTTCCCCCTGCTGGAGGCGGCGGTGGCCTGCTCGATGCACGAGGACCCGACGCGCGATCCGCTGCTGGCGCACGACCTGGGCGCGGCGGGCGTCGAGCGCCTGACCGAGCGGCTGAAGGGGGAATCGGCGGAGGAGGCCCTGGCCGAGGCGATGGCCGGCGACCTCAGCCTGGCCGGCGACCTGTTCACCTACGAGCACCCCGACAACGCCGACATCATCGCCGTGGCCGAGCGGCGCAAGGGCCTGCCGGTGGCGCTGGGGGTCTATTACCTGCACGTGGCGCGCAAGTGCGGCCTGACGGTGCGGGGCGTCGATTTCCCCGGCCACTTCCTGCTGCGGATCGAGACCGACGAGGGGCCGCTGGCGCTGGACCCGTTCAGCCAGGGCCGGGTGGTGCTGCCGTCGGAACTGACCCGGCGGGCGCTGCACGCCGGCCTGACCCCCGACGTGGCCGACCGGCTGGACCGGCTGATGGCGCCGGTCAGCGACCGGGCGGTGCTGATCCGCCTGCAGAACAACATCTTCGCCCGCGCCCAGAACGTGCGCGCCTATGGCCGGGCCGAACGCGCCGCCCTGCGCCGGGCGCTGATCAACCCCGGCGACCACCACCCCTGGCTGGACGTGGCCGCCGCCCGCGAGGGCCAGGGCGCGCTGGCCGGGGCGCTGGAGGCCCTGGCCAAGGCCTCGGCGCTGGACGGCGGCGCCGCGCTGGCCGCGCGGGCCCAGCGCGAGCGGATGCGCCTGAAGCTGAACTGATGCTCGACGGGGTGGACCTCGACCGGGCGCCGGTCGTGCTGGTGCAGCGGCGCTGGCAGACGGCGCTCATGACCCTGGCGGCCGCATTGGTCGCCGCCGTCGGCATGACGCTGTGGCGAGGCCAGGCCTGGTGGTTCGGCGCCGCCGTCACAATCCTGTTCGGGCTGTTCGCCGCGGTCGGCCTGGCCCAGGTGATCTCGCCGTCGCAGCTGACCATCGACCGTAGCGGCCTGCGCTTCGACGAGTGGTTCCGCAGCCGCAGCTGGCCCTGGGGCGAACTGGCGAACTTCCACGGCGTCCGCGGCACTCTGTGGTTCGAGCACCAGGGCCGGCTGGTGAGCCTGCAGCTCCTGCAGGGGATCATCGGCATGGCGCCGGCGGGCTGGAGGGGCGGACTGCGGCTGATCAGCGCCCTGAAGCTCAGCCCGGTGCTCGAGGCGGCCCGCGCCCGCTGGAGCTGAACGCTGGCGCTTCGCCGCGCCCGCGCCTATGTCAGCCGTCCGCCTCCGAGGAGTCCGCCATGCCGCTGCAGGTCGCCGTCCAGATGGACCCGCTGGAGGCGGTGAACGTCGAGGCCGACACCACCTTCCTGATGATGCTGACGGCCCAGGCGCGCGGCCATCAGCTGTGGGTCTACACGCCCGACAAGCTGGCGCTGGAGGACGGCCGGGTGAGCGCCCGCGGGCGGCCGGTGCGGGTGAAGGCCGAGAAGGGCGCGCACGCTGACTTCGGCCCCTGGGCGCGCAAGGACCTGTCGGAGATGGACGTGGTGCTGCTGCGCCAGGACCCGCCGTTCGACATGGCCTACATCACCACCACCCATTTCCTGGAGGCGATCCACCCGAAGACCCTGGTGGTGAACAATCCGGCCGAGGTGCGCAGCGCGCCGGAGAAGCTGTTCGTCACCGGCTTTCCGGGCGTGCAGCCGCCGACCCTGGTGACCAGCGACGCCGAAGCCATCCATGACTTCCGCGCCCGCCACGGCGACATGGTGCTGAAGCCGCTCTACGGCGGCGGCGGCTCCGGCGTGGTGCGGCTGGCGGCGGACGACTCCAACCTCGACGCGCTGCTGGAGCTGCACGCCCTGATCGGGCGCGAGCCGGTGATCGCCCAGAAGTTCATCCCGGCGGTCTCCAAGGGCGACAAGCGCATCCTGCTGGTGGACGGCGAGCCGGTGGGCGCGATCAACCGGGTGCCCGCCGCCGGCCAGGTGCGCTCCAACCTGCGGGTCGGCGGGCGGGCCGAGGCCGTGGAGCTGACCGCCCGCGACCAGGAGATCTGCGCGATCATCGGCCCTGAGCTGAAGCGGCGGGGCCTGCTGTTCGTGGGCGTCGATGTGATCGGAGATTACCTGACCGAGATCAACGTCACCTCGCCCACCGGCGCCCAGCAGCTTAAAAGGTTTACCGGAATCGACGCCGCCGACATCCTCTGGACACGGATCGAAACACTTCGCGCCGCACGTTAGCGCCTCGTCCGAACTTATGGCGGCAGATGACGGATTCGTATCATTTACCCCAAAAGTTCCTTTTTTGTTCTTGATCCGAACCGCGGCCTGTGTTGCCCTTGTGGATAAGTCGGGATCACGGATTGGGGGCGTTTGATGGCCGCACGGGTCGTCACCGTGGCGTTTCAGGGGGTGGACGCGCGCCGCGTGGACGTGGAGGTCCAGCTCACCGGCGGCGAGGCCAAGTTCATGCTGGTGGGCCTGGGCGACAAGGCGGTCGCCGAAAGCCGCGAGCGGGTGCGGGCGGCGTTCGCCGGGCTCGGCCTGGCGATGCCGGCGCGGCGGATCATCTGCAACCTGGCCCCCGCCGACCTGCCCAAGGAGGGCAGCCACTACGACCTGCCGATCGCGCTGGCGGTGATGGCGTCGATGGGGGTCGTGCCGCCCGACGCCCTGGCGGGCTGGGCGGCGGTGGGTGAATTGTCCTTGGACGGACGGATCGCCGGCGTGGCCGGCGTGCTGCCCGCGGCGGTGGCGGCGGCCAGCTTCGGCCTCGGCCTGATCTGCCCGGAGGCCAGCGGCGCGGAGGCGGCCTGGGCGGGGGAGGTGCGCCTGCTGGCCGCCCCCTCGCTGGTGGCGCTGATCAACCATTTCCGCGGGACCCAGCTGCTGTCGCCGCCCCGGCCCGGGCCGCTGGTGGAGGGGGCGCGCACGCCCGACCTGCGCGAGGTCAAGGGCCAGGAGAACGCCAAGCGGGCCCTGGAGATCGCCGCGGCCGGCGGCCACAACCTCTGCTTCCTGGGGCCGCCCGGCTCCGGCAAGTCGATGATGGCCGCGCGGCTGCCGGGCCTCTTGCCGCCGCTGACGCCGGAGGAGCTGCTGGCCACCTCCATGGTGCATTCGGTGGCCGGCCTGATCGCCAAGGGCGAGCTGACCCGCGCCCGGCCGTTCCGCGCGCCCCACCACTCCGCCAGCATGGCCGCCCTGACCGGCGGCGGGTTGAAGGCCAAGCCGGGCGAGGTGTCGCTGGCCCACAACGGGGTGCTGTTCCTGGACGAGCTGCCGGAGTTCTCCGCCATTATGGAGCAAACGCACCTAAGCCTTGGGTAAGCATGTCCGTTCAGGCGGCCTTAGCCCCTCTGACGGCATCGTCCTGTATGGCTGATAGGAAGCGAATTATTCGACCGCTTGAACGGCAGTACGCCATCCTGCGAGGGAAGTTCAACGAGGTTGAGCGCACCGTGGAACCCATCTTCGGGGTCCGAGCGATTCTTGCGAAGTGGGTCGAGATCGAGTCGGAGAAGCGCTTGCTAAAACGCAGAATGGATCAGCTCGAAGGTGCAATTCGCGAATACGAGCCCTCGTGGGAGGGCGAACAAGTAAAGCCGATCGCGCCTCGCGGTCCATCGCGCGCGGTGGGCACCATCTCTCGCCGTGTTCTGGCGATCATGCGCGTCCAGCGGCGACCAATGTCGGAGCGTGAGATAGCGCTGATCGTAGCCGATCAGTTGGGCATGAAGTCGCCGAGTAGTCGGGAAATCACCAAGATCGTTAAAGCAATCGACAGCGGTCTGAACCGACGCCTGAAGGCCGGCAGGGTTAGAGTCGAGGGCGAAAATCCGAAACGATGGTCTTTGGTCTTGGCTTCCACGCCCGAACGATCTTCGGTGGACGTGGACCCCGTCTCTGCCAGTAGCCCTTCCAGTCGCGTGAGATCGGCTGCTTAGCGGCGGCACCGAGGACCATCGCGAACTGGTCGCCGTTGCTGGTCCGGCGAAAGTCCTCCCGCCATGTCACCTCGGTCGCATATGCCTGTAGGTAGCGTCCCGAGATATGGTGGTGAACACCGCGCTCGTTGCGGCGCAAGCGCGAGTTCAGGCTCTCCACGTTATTCGTGTGGACACCGTTCCGTTTGGACCATTCCTTACTGTGGTTGACGGGTTCAGCTTGGTCGAAGTAGGCGCTTAGGATGTTCCAATGCGAGCCCTCGTCGGTCACGACGGTGGCGCTAGGATGCACACGCTTCAGGATCGTATCCAGGGCTTCGCTCTCGTCCATGAACACGAAGGACAAGCTTCGGCCACCGCGCCCGCGTTCACGCATGCTCACGACGCTCCGCCGTTTGCCGTTCCTCGGCTGGCGATCGCGTTGACCCTTGTTGCCGATGTTACCCATCTTGATCTTGCCGCCAACCCAGGCGCCGTCGATCTCCACGACGCCAGTAAGCATCTCGGCTGTCGCCATCGCGCCGAACACCTCGCGCAGTTTGTGCGCCATGACGAACGCCGTCTTGTAGCTACAGTTGATCTCTCGCGCCAATCGGAGTGCAGCAACCCCGTTCACCCCATTCACAAAAATACAGATCGCCGACAGGATGTCTTGGTAGTACATCTTCCGGCTGGCGAAGATCGTACGCGAAGTGGCGGTGAACTGCTTCTCACAGGCCTTGCACTTGAAGAGTTTGCGAGGAGCGCGGTACTCATAGACGGCGGTGCAGCCACAACCGGGACTGGGGCAGACCGGCTTCCCCCCGTTGTCCGCAAAGCGGACCGCCTTGAACGCGGCGTAGGCCTCGGGCTCGCTCATGCGAGCGACCTCCAGGAGGCTTAGCGACCGCGCTTTGGCGCTCAGGAGAAAGTGCTGCTTCAAACCATCCTTCCGTGCTTACGCATCATATTTGATGCTTCTGCACGAAGGACGGCGTCATTGCAAGCGCAAACGCATCGTATATGATGCTAAGGCATGACAGATGGAGCGCTGATGCCGGTGGATCACGACGCCAACACGATGACCGGCTGGGAGTACAGCGCCATGACGATCATCCGAACCGAGATGGCCCGACGTCGAATGAGCTACGCCAAACTGAACGAGGCGTTGGCGGCGATTGGGGTGGAGGAGAACGAGCGGAACCTCAGGAACAAGATCGCCCGTGGGCGGTTCTCAGCCGTCTTCTTCCTTCAGTGCCTCAAGGCGATAGGTGTCAGGGAACTGGACATCACTCAGGCAGAGGTTTGACGTCGCGGCAGTCGCGAAGGGCTCACAAGGGTCTGATTAGCTAAGCCTGCGAGCTCGACTACGGTGGGGCTCAAGCCGTAGCCGGCTTTGGTCCAATGGGGGCGACTGGATTGCAGGTGTCGGATTTCGTTGCTGGCTGGGGAGCGGTTGTCGCAACTACCCTAGCCGGGATTAGAATCTACGAAGTAATCGGAAACCGCCCGCGTCTCGAAGCCGACAGTAGCTTCAGCTCCTCGTCTGATGGAGCCAATACGATAGTTATATGCAATACAGGGACGACGCCAGCGCTAGTCAACTATTGGGAACTTACATGGGCACGGCGTCACTACTGCTGGACGGTGCTCGATAGATTCCAGGAGTTGCCCGAGGATGGACGTTGCGACATCACGATACCGTCCCATGGGCGCGCTACCCTGACATTTCGCTACCAGCGTTGGTTCCCGATAACGCGCGAGATCGAGGGGCGCCAAGTCAAGCTCTACCTAAAGCTCTTTCTTGCCGGCCGCCGCCGGTGCATCTGGTTGCAGGTGTATCCATTCGATTAGCGGGCTAATGCCCGTTCCCGCCCTCGATGACACCCGCCCGCCGCATCCGTTCTCCGATCGACACCCCGCCAATCGTGCAGCGCGCCACCACCCGGTCGTAGCTCCGCTTTCCCGCCACGCAGGTAGCCGTCTTCCCCATCGCGATCCGCTCAAGCGCGGCCTTTGCCTGGGCACCGCCGGGGGCGTGTAGTTCCGGAGCGTAGAAGTCCGCCACGCGCACTTCGACCCAGTCGTGCGGCGAAAGCCCGACCGCCACGCATAGACTGTCGCCGTCGCCGACGTAGGTGACAGGTCCGGTGAAGGTCGCGCCGCGATGCAGGTAGGAGGGCACCGGCCCACTATCGGGGATCGCGTGGCAGGGGTCGGCGAGGGCGGGCGACACCATTAGGGCCAAGGACGCCGCAAGGACGCTTACGAGTGAGCGCCCGAACACGGTGACGGGCGTGGGGCGCTGATAACCGGAAGGTAGGAGGTCGGCAGGCAGGTTGAGATTCCAGTGGCGCTCTTGAACTTGGGCTCTTGGAACCAACTTGGGGCGCAGGTCGAGATGGGCATTGAGGTGTCAGCGGCAAAGGTCGTGACGATCAATGACCAGCATGAAATCGGCGTGGACACCTCGGTCGCCGGCAATCCGATCTTCGGAAAGTTCAAAGGCATCACGCTCGTCCACGTGTTCAGCCGGAACCAGAAGGGAAGCCGCCGAGATGACGGCAACCCATTGATCCATGCCCTAAAGGGCAGAAGGGGCTTTTCGATCACGGAGTTTTGGAAGGGGCGGCTTATGGCGCGCGCCCGGACCATTCTGGCAAGCATCCCCAACAGTCTTGAGGGTTTCGACTATTGCCTGCCCATGCCCTCGTCCTCGCCCTTCTGCACGCAGTTCGCCGCCGAGGTTTCGGCCGTGTCCGGCGCGCCGATCCTGGATTCCTCCTTTCTGCGCAAACGCACTGTCGGGGAATTGTTGGCGGACATCGGAGCCAACCCGCCTAAAGTCCGCGAGAGCGCGAAAGGGGCGTTCAAATCGCAACTGCACGCTTGGCAAAGAATGGACCCGGCCGCGACCTATCAGGCCAAGGACGTGGAGGTCGCCCTGAGGCAGCACTTCCCCCCCTTTGTTCCGGACGGGGACCCGCCCGACGTTGCGGGCAAGCGCATCCTGGTCGTCGATGACGTGTTCGCGACGGGGACGTCGCTGGCCTCGGTGCGGGAAATCGTGCAAAATCAGCTCGGCGCACGGGTCTCGGCGATCTTTTTCCTGAGCGGGGTGTGATGGGCGGGCCGAAGTTCATCTTGACAACCCACCCCCTCACCATCTATAAATATCTATTAAATCGGAGCAATCCGCGACCTTGTATCAACCTCAGGGTCGTTAAATATGAGGCAGGGCCAAAACCTTGCAGGTCCGCGCTAGCACCTATCCCGAGGTCGTACCCTTAAGGGGAGAGTATCGGGAAGGCCATGAAGCGGGTGGTCGCAATTCGAAAGGGAGGCTTCGGCCTCCCTTTTTTTTGCTCGAAGATTTGGTTTGGCGCGACGCACCCGTGCGTGCGCTTCGCGGTCTCTGGGCTCCTTGGCCATCGCGAGACTTTCCTGGCTGAATCAGGCGATACGTCGGGAAATCTGAGCCCCTCCAGCTATCCATCACATGACCGCAGCCGCATTCATAATTGCCTTGTCGCCGATTATGACCTTAACCGCGGTCACCTCGTAGACAGCCCTGCATTCAGGGCACGATCTGGAGATTATCGGCCTGTCTGTCACCGAGCCGCTAAGGCTCGCCAAGCATGTCGCGTGTCAGTAACGCCGCCGGCTCCGTCTCCAGCGCCTCTGCCATCTTCACCAGGAATTTGAGGGACGGGTTCTCTTCGCCGCGCTCGACGCCGGCGACATATCGCATCGCCACCCCGGCCTCATGAGCAAGTTGCTCCTGCGTCAGGCCCTTCGCCTTCCGCAGGCGGCGAATGTTCGCCCCAACGACCGCCTCCCACTCCATGAGGGCATGAGGCGGCGACAAGCAGAATAGCTCTAGGAGCCATTCTGCCTATTTTGTTAACCTTTATAGGCAAAATAGGCCCCATTGCACGAGGGGCTGAAAATGTCTGATCAGGTCGTCTTCAGGCCGTGCGGGGACACCGGAAGAACAGCCGCCAACCTATCGCGTTGGGCCGCATTCGCAGCGCTCCTGGGAAGTGCCACAATCCTCGCGGGATGTGCCTCCACCCCGGAATACAAAATGGTTCCCATCGCCGAACATGACGTCGGCGTCCGTTTCGCTCGTGGCAACGCCGCGATGGTGTCGACCGGAGAATTCGGGTCCGTGGTGCTGCTCCCGATCCGTTACAACTCGACCAATAAGCTCCGTTTCAGTGTCGCGGCATTCAACACGTCGGGGCGTCCGGTCAATTTCGGAACCGAGGATATCCGTATCCGGCTGCGCAGTGGCGACTACCTCCCGGTGCAGGATTTCGACTATCTCCGGCAGGAGGCGAGGATCGAAGCCGAACGCGAGATCACTGCCGCCTGGGTGAGTGCCGGCATCGAGGGATTGCTGGCTTACCAGGAGAACGAGGGCCGCCTCAACCGTACCGCCATCGCCTATCGGCGTGCGACGGGCGATCTCGCGGCTTCCACCGCCTACATTGAAGCCAAACTCTTCGGAACTGTCCGGGAGCATGGTCGGACAGTGCTTCAAACCACCACGATCGATCCCGGCACCGCCTATGGCGGGGCGATATTCGCGGACCAGATATCGGTCCCGCCGGGCTCAGTCGACGCGATCGATGTCGAGGTTAGGTTCGGGGGCGAACTGCATCAGTTCAGGATCGCAATCGCCCCTTCAGGCACGGCGTCGCCGGTTCTAGCCGGAATCCCCGCCGTCACCCAACGGGAGATGCGATCGATCCAGAACACACCTCAAACGTGGATGTGGGATCGACCTGCTTCGGAGACAAAATATCAGTATCGAGGACGCGGGGACCTGGAACGCTGACCGAGTCCGCCTGGCGACGCCAAGGCTGCCACCTCGGATTATATGAGGAGCCGCATCCGAACTATTCGATTCCGATTATCGGAGTGCAGAACGAAATCTGGGACATCGTTTGTAAGGACCAGCATGGCAGCGCCACCTGCAAGAAGCACGGTCGTTAAGCCGGGATCAGTGCGCTCCTACGCAGTGGGCATCTCGGTGATCGGCACCGGCGATTAAACAAGCACCGGCCACACCATGCGAGCGTCTTCGCGTCTCGAATGCACCGCATCTTCACCCTGAGCTTCTACGCTAATCCGGCTATGCGCGTGGAGAAGCTTATGAAGCACTTTGCCCTTCTCGGCCCAATCCTGACCGTTTCACTCAGTGTGACCAGCTCCGCACTGGCGAGTGACAAACCACCGCAACGGGACGCTCTCACAACGTATTCAGATTGCACCTTGGATGCGGCCCTTCGCCTGGATGATTTCCGGTCAGATGCAGCAACCATCGCGCGCGCAATCCAAAGTAACTGCGCGATCGAATTTGAAATTTGGAAAAACGAGACTGCCGCCTATATGACGTCAGTGGATGATAGACATTCTGTTTCTAAATCCTTGGAGCGAGATCAGGACAATTTACTTATTAGTATGGTTCTAAAGGTGAGAAAGGCACGCGACGATCTGATCGCCGCCGAGTCGACTAAGCAGCACCAGTAGTTTGCGCAATGAGCACTCTCGCTACCTCGACGCGGTCTACGCCTCGCGCGACTACCCGACCGTCGCATATCCCCAGGTAGCCGTCGTCGCCCAGGTAGGACCGGACGATCTGATACAGTCGGCGCCCGCGCGTGAAGCGCAACGGCTCGTTCCGGGGGCGGTTCATCGGACCAGCTCCCAGCCTTTGTAGGGACCGTCCGTGGTGACCGAGCGCGCGAGTCCCTTTGCTTTCATCGCGGTGAGACAGGCTCCGACCCTCTTCCGCATCAGGACGGTGGTCTGGTCGTCCGCCTTCAGCCCTCGCGTCTTGATCTGCGCCTGGGTGATCTCCAGCGACGTGAGGGGCGAGCTGGCTCGTTTCAGCGCCACCAGCACGAACCGTATCATCTCGCCCTTCTGGGCGCGGTGCTTTGTCGGATACCGCTTTACTCGGCTGGTGTCGGCGTCCGGGTCGAACAGCCGGATCGTCGCATCGACGTGGTCGAGGTCGCAGATGATTTTGCGGAGTTCGGCCCGGTGGAATTTCAGCAGGGCGGCGAGTTCGGCCCGTTTGTCGATCAGGCCGGCGATGGTGTTTGGGCGTTCTGGTCTAGCTTCCATGCGGAAGAACATAGATAGAACAACGATTTAGTCACCTTAGAGCTAGGTGTGTTTGCTCCATAATGGCGGAGTTCTCCGCTATTATGGAGCAAACACACCTAGCCGCTTGATCTGCTCAGATGTGGTCTAGCGGACCCGATCCCGCGCTGTGATCGGCAGGTCTGCGAACATTTCCTTGAACCCTTCGAGCGCCCACCTGCCGGCGTCCTCGTGCGATGCGAATATCGGCTTGGTGCGGGCGAACGGCTTTGCGGCGTCGTCGGGATAATAGGCCCTCGGCATAGAATGGGTACCGCCTCGGAGTCGTAGACTGTCTCGATGCGGTACGTAGCCGTTTGCGCCTCGCCAAAAAAGAAGGCTGTTTTCACGTTAAGTGTAGGCGACGGTTAACGCTCGTTATCCGACGAAAACTTGAATGCGGCAGGCATGTCTTTCGAGGGTTTGAATATTTTAGGAAGCTCCGCCTACGACCTTGTGCTCTTCTTCCGGCTTACCCCAAGGATTTCGCGCATGACTGCGCGATAGGAATACCCCGAATAGCGCAGGGACACCGAATATAAGCGACCAGAAAACAAAGATCTCGGCGATTTGTTCGTCGGTCGGGACGTATCCATCGTCGTCATACAGGTAGCAGCCGCCACCGGGGGCGGGGTCACTATCTAAGCAAGTCGCTTGCCCTTGACCTACAGCAAACACGAGAGCGATTCCGAAACACCACGCAGCGCAGGTTATTAGGGCGCGCCCTCGACCGCGTTTTTCGCCGCTTTCCGTGGCGAACCTAAACGATTGAAAGACAACAAGTACGAAAA
>NZ_DASXYF010000055.1:0-51632 GCF_036502675.1 Phenylobacterium sp. | reverse complement strand
CGGCAGCGGGATCGTCGGCTACAACGTCCAGAGCGCCGTCGACGCCGAGCACCATCTGATCGTCGCCCACGACGTCGTCATGGCGCCGACGGACCGCAATCAACTCACCTCGATCAGCGCCAAGGCGAAGGACGCCATGGGCGTCGAGCGGCTCGATGTACTGGCGGACCGGGGCTACTTCGCCGGCGAGGAGATCCTGGCGTGCGAAGCCATCGGCGTGACGCCGTACGTGCCCAAGCCGCTGACCGGCAACGCCCGGGCTGAAGGCCGCTTCGGCAAGCAGGACTTTAGCTACGTCGCCGACCAGAACGCCTACCGCTGTCCAGCCGGGAACCTGCTCCCGTACCATATGACGACGGTGGAGAAGGGGCTCACGCTGCACCGGTACTGGGATCTGGAGAGCTGCCGCGCGTGTGCGATCAAACCTCAATGCACGACCAGCCTCAACCGGCGGATTATGCGCTGGGAACATGAGGAGATCGTCGAAGCCATGCAGCGCCGGACGGACCTGGCGCCCTACGCCATGCGCGCCCGACGGCGGATCGTCGAACACCCCTTCGGGACGATCAAAAGCTGGATGGGCAACCCGCACCTGCTGATGAGGCGGCTGAAGAACGTGAAGACCGAGATCGGCCTCCACGTCCTGGCCTACAATATGAAGCGGGTGATGCGGATCCTCGGGACCGGCCCGCTGATAAAGACGATGAGGACCTGAGCCTCGCCGCGCCTACGTCTGGCCTAGCGGGCGCCAGCGCAGAGTTTTTACACGGCTTCCGTCACCTGCGGCCCAAGCCTAAAGGCCGAGAAGCGCCAGAGTCGGCCTTAGCGGATTGCCGCGGCTATCTCGTCGCACCAGCCGAAACCGGAACAGCCTGGATTGCCCTTTACCGCAAGGGCATTTGGGAATCGAACCGGCACAGCCAATCTTATTGGGGGTATTACCTAACGGCATCTCAGGTATTTTTATATAATTATTTCAATATCATATTTGCCTTAAATCGGTGCTGCAGCCGGCGCCGTCCGCCCATCTCGTGAAATATTTCACGGCGGTCCGTCTGCAGTAAGGAGCTTCTTGAACTCGATTGCCGCTCGCTGGTGCCGGCCGCTGTCCGCCGCGGCGACGTTGGCGAGGATGTGCTCCTCGTTACTGGAATAGACCAACGTCATGCCCCGGGGATTTTCGCTCAAGGCCCCTGCCAGGAGCACGCCCGACAAATCATGGAGGCTCGTCAAATCCACACCGGTCGCATCGCTCCAACGCGTGGCCAGGGCGGCGTCGCGGAGGAACTTGCCATGCAGCCCCTTCAGGTCCCGGGTAAGCACCCAGAACAGGATCTCGAAGGCGTCGTTGATACGCGGGCCGTCGGAGACGAAATCCCAATCGTATTGCACGACGTCGCAGAACTCCGGCTTGCGAAGGTGAACCTGCCTCGCTCTCTCGGCCGCGCCCCCGATGCCGAAAGCTCCGATGCGCCCCGCCTGAACTTCGCTGCGCAGCAGGTCCAGCAATCCGTCGCGCTCAAGGTCGCTCGCGTCCGCCTCGTGCATCAGGAACATCTCGACGTGCGAGCGCCCAAGGAGCCGGAGACTGTTTTCCAATGACTGGCGAGCGTCCTCCGACCGGAACGACGCCTTGGCGGTGACGCCCCCGGAGTCGGGCGCGGTCGTTCGCCCGCGCATCATCTTGCGGACGCGCCGCACCGTCGGCCCAAGCAGAGCGCGCGCAACCTGGATGTGGAGGGGGCGAGCGGACGGCGGAAGCAAGCCGTACTTCGTCGTCACCGTCGCATCGGGCCGCAGCTTGAGAAAATCGCCGAGGAAGCGCTCGGCCGCGCCGTCGAGATAGAATGGCGCCACGTCGAAATGGCGTATTCCCGCGTCATAGGCGGCGGCCAGCAGCCTGGCGATCTGCTGCTCGGTCATCCCGGGCCAGAACGCGCAGCCATAGCCGAGCTGGGAGGTGAGCCGCGACGACCACGGCAAGGCGATCTGCCTGGTCAACGCCCCGCTCCGGAAGTCAGAGCGCTATCGAGATGATCGCTCAGCCGCACGGCCAGGGCGATAATGGTGTGCGTCGGATTGGTGAACCCCGAGCTGGGAAACACGGCGGAACTACAGAGGAACGCGTTCTCGATCCCGTGCAGGCGAAGGTCGGCGTCGACCACGCCGTCTCGAGCATTTTCAGCCATGCGGGCGCCGCCACAATGGTGGAACTGGTCCGTGCACTTTTCGACAATCCTGTCCGTGAACAGGTCTGGGTCGAGAACCACCTCGCCGGCGCCGCTGCGGGCGAACGCCTCCTGGGCGACCTTGGCATACACGCGAATGGTCTGGAGCTCCTGCTCCGAAATCTGCCAATCTATGTTGGCCCGCCGCAGGCCCAGCTTGTCCCGCTTGTTTGAGAGCGTGATCCTGCTTTCCGACTTCGGCGACTGCTCGCAATAGACCGAGAGCTTCGGTCTGGCCCACGGCAGCGCGTAATTGGGATCCTTTTTTATCTGAAAGTGGTGCCAGATGGCGCCTGGCGCGCGCGGAGCCATCTGCAGAAATTCGCCGATCCCCACGGCCGCGGCAGGTCCGCCCAGCACCTTGATCCCCGTCCTCAGCGTCGGATAGACGCCGTCCTGGAACTCGATCATCCCGTTCACATTCAGCACCTCGTACTTGCGCTGAGCCTCCGCCGTCAGCTTGACCTTGGGAAGATATTTCTCGGCCAGCCGGTACGGACCGAACGGCCAATTCGGCTGACTGAGGTCGGCGCCTTTGAGGTCGCCCGCAAAGCACTGGATGTGATCCTGGAAATGCCGTCCGACGAAGCCTGATGCATTCCACGGGCAAAACGCCTGGTTGAGCAGAAGCCGGGAAGTCTCAATGCCGCCGAGGCAGAGGATCACGTACTTCGCGTTGAGGCTTGCCTCTTTCCCTTTCAGGGAGCGGAACCTGAGTTCCGCTATGCTGCGTTCGTCCTCGGAGGGAAGCATGGTCACAAGGTTCGCGTGCAGGACCACCGTCAGCCGTGGCCCGCGGATCATTTCCGAGAACAGGCGAGCGAACTTCTTCTCAGGCGTGTACCGCGAGAACGACATGTGGAGGTCCTCGCCCAGGGGCGGAGGTTCCAGCCCCACGCTTGCCCAGACCGCCTCGTCTTCCTGCAGTTGGCCTGCGACCCCCTCGATCTCCATGGCCCGTCGATAGTAGGGCTGCAGATCGGACTTGCGGATGGGCCAGCCACTGCCCTCGACCCATTCACGCGGGCTAAAGTCGAGCTCGTCAAACTCCATGATCTGGCCGGCCCAGGCCGAGGTGCTCCCCCCCAGCGCGCGAAAACGGCCGGAGTGGGCGCCGGCGAACTTATTTCCCCGAATATAGCTTCGATTCAGCGCCTGAGACCGGCGTTCCCAGCGACTTTCCCCGCCGCCTTCGACAAGCAGCACGTCATGCCCGCGCCGCGTGAGTTCGTGGGCCAGCACAAGGCCAGCCGCCCCCGCACCGACGATGCAGACCTCGAAGCGCCGACCCGCCGGGAAGTCGTCCTTGTCGAAATCGAACAGCATTCTCTACCCCCGGCGCCGCGAACCGCTGTCGAGGCGACTCCTGTCCGCGGCCATCCTTGCCCAGCCCTATCTGCAACGCCAGGGTTCCTGCAACCATTGCGAAAGGGCCCCACGCCTGCCGGCAACCTCTTGATTTGTCGGACGCCGGTCGTCGCAGCGGGGGTGCGGCGCGTCCCCAGGCGACGCCTTTTCAATGAAGACGCGAATGTGTTGGCGCCGGGCGACCGTACATTCTAGCTCTGCGGCTCCTCGTCCGAGAGGTCCCAATGTCCGGCTGCCTGCACCTTGGCCCTGGCCCTCGTTCACTCGATCGACCCCATGTCACGGACAATGGTCCCTGCGGAGCAGGACGGGCCGCGCTTGGGCCGCCCGCAGATGAATTTGCCGTCCGGACGCGCGCCATGAGCCACCCGACCGATATGCCTGCGCCGGCCGTTTCGGTGGTCATCCCGGTCCACAACTGCGAGCGCTACGTTGCGGAGGCTGTCCGCAGCGTCCTGCGGCAAACGAGGACTGACTTCGAGCTGATCGTCGTCGATGACGGCTCCACGGACGGCACCGCCGAAATCGTGTCGTCGTTCGCCGATCCCCGCATCCGGCTGATCCGCACGCCCCGGGGCGGCATTTCCTCGGCGATCAACGCAGGGATCTCGGCAAGCCGGGCAGACCTGATCGCCCGGCTGGACGGAGACGACGCCATGGAGCCCGAGCGGCTGCAGCGACAGGTCGACTTCCTGGAGGCCCGGCCTTGGCTGGGGGGCGGCGCCTCCTACTACTGGGTAATGGATGAGAAGGGAACGCTGCGGGGATCCGAAGAACCGCCGCTGGTGACCGTCGCCGATCTCGAGCTTCAACTCAGCCACCGCGGGCGGCTGATCTATCCGCACCCGACCGTAATGATGCGGCGACACGTGCTCGCGCGAGTTGGCGGCTACGATTCCCGGTACGACAAGTGCGAGGATGTAGAGCTGTTCATGAGGATGTACGAAGCCGGCTGGCCTATGCTGGTGCAGCCCGAACGACTGACCCGCTTCCGCGTACACGCGAGCTCGACGACCGCCTCCAGCGTCCGGGTTCAGTATTTCCTGAACGAGGCCATATTCGCCAATTTCCGCCGCCGAAGGCGGGGCGACGCGGACCTCCCCGTCGAACATTACATGGCCGCCGCGCACGCCTCGCCTTGGCGCTGGCTCATAACCGAAGGACGCATCCTTTCGCGCCGCCTCCAGCGCATGAGGACGGTCGCGCTCATGGCCGACCGCCGTTTGGCGGGGACCCTGGCCCTGGTCGCCGCCGCCGCCGTCGACCCCATCTCCACCACCGGGGCCCTTCGGAGGAAGCTGAAGCGGATAGAGCGCCAGAGCCTTTCCCCGTGGCGAGCCGAAGCGCCCGCGCCGATCGCGTCCGGCGTCGCCGGCCCGGCCGTCACCGGGCCTGAGACAACGTCGGTCTGAAGCCGGGTCCCACGACCCATGTCATTCCTGGTCTGAGCATGATCGCGGTGAGCCGAAGGCGCCGGGCCTCTCTGGTCCCTGTCTTGCAGATCGCCCTCCGCAAACGGCAGTCGAGACAAGAATGGCGCGCCCCAACTCCGACTCGGACGCCCGGCCGCCAGCCGCCCGGCGACTGAGGATATTGTATCTTACCCAGGTCGACTGCTCCCGGCCCTACAATGGCTCGACGTCGCGCATCCATGACACCCTGGGCTTTCTGACGGCGAGGCACGAAGTTCACTTGGCCTATGTCGGGATTCCGCTGGGCCAGGTGGGTTCGGAAGTGCCCCCGCAGTTGCCGAGCGGCCTCGCGAGCGCCGTGGAGGCGACCCGCGGAGGATTCGTCTCGAAATTCTTCAACATCAGGCTGTTTCGAGCTGCGCAGCGCCTGGTCAGAAGCAAGAGGTTCGACCTGGCCATTGTGGAATTCGGCGAGGCGGGCGTCTACGGCCTGGCGCTCCGGGCGTTGCACGGGCTTCCGTTCGTCTACATGTCGCAGAACGTGGAGTGTCAGCTCCACCTCCAGCGCGCTCGCCCGACCTTGTTGCGGCGGGCGTTCGCCACGTTCCTGGCCCTTATCGAACGACTTAGCGCACGATACGCCGAGCTGGTCACCACGGTGACGGCGGCCGACGCCGCGGTGTTCCGGAAGTGGGCGCGGAGCGGCGGCCAGGTGCAGGTCGTGCCGGTGGGTTTTCGGGCGTCTCGCTTCAATCCGGCGAACGCCCGGGCCGAGGATCCGCCGAAGCTGGTTTTCGTTGGCAACATGGACTATTCGCCCAACCTCGACGCCGTCCGCTTCATCGTGGATGAAGTCATGGAGGGCGTGCTGAAGCGGCGCCCGGACGCGGTTTTTCAGTTCGTCGGCACGCATCCGCCGGGGCTCGAAGACACGGCCCCCCGGGCGGAGTTCACAGGCTTTGTCGACGACCTGGCCGGGCATCTGAAGCAGGCGCGTCTGGTCCTCGTCCCGGTCATGGTCGGCGGCGGAATGAGGATGAAGACGGTCGAGGCGCTCGCCTGCGGAAAGATGGTGATCGCCAGCGGACGCGGGGCGGATGGGATCGATCTGCGTCGCGTTCGCCGCATCCGGCTGGTCGAGCCCGAGGTCTTCGGGAGGACGATCCTTGAGGAACTGGAGCAGGGCGTGGCCGACGACGACATCGACTTTCCCTATCTGCGCGCAGAGTTCTCGACCGAGGCGACGCTCGATCGCTTCGACAACGAACTGAGGAAAATCGCCGCCTCGCGGGCCTGAACCCGTACCGGCTCCCCTCGCTGACGCTTCGCCGGCCGCCTCATTTTGCCGACCGAAGACCTGAGGGCTGGCCTTGCCTGCGGCGTCGGTGCAGAAGGACGCAAGCCAGCGGGGCGGTGGCGAACCCATGCGGATCGCTTACATCATCAACTCGCTGGAAGGCGGCGGCGCGGCGGCGCCGGTGCCGGCGGTCGTGCGGGTCATGGCGGCCAGCGGCGCCACGGTCGAGGTTTTCGCCCTTTCACGCCGGGACGGCCGCGCGATCCCCGGCTTCGACGCCGCGGACGTCCGCTGGTCGGTTTCGCCCGCGGGCAAGTCGCAGCACCTGAGGGCGGCCAGCTGGCTGTGGGGCGAGCTTCGCCGCTTCCGGCCGACCTGCCTGTGGACCTCGCTCACCCAGGCCACCCTGATCGGCCAGGCCATCGGCCGGATGCTGGGCCTGCCCGTGGCGAGCTGGCAGCACAACGCCTTCCTCAGGCCCGGCAACCTGGCCTTGCTGCGCCGGACGCGCGCCCTCACCGCGCTCTGGGTGGCCGATTCCGAATCGGTTGCGGAGCTGAGCTCCGCACGGCTGGGCGTTCCGGCCGGGCGAATGGCGGTGTGGCCGCTGTTCGAAGCCAGACCCGACGCGCCCCAGGCCGCACCCTGGCGACCCGGTGAGACCTTCCGCCTCGGCAGCCTCGGGCGCCTGCACCCGAACAAGGGGTACGACGTGCTGATCGACGCCCTGGCGCGCCTGCAGGCCATGACGGACACCGATCTTCCGCCTTTCGAAGTGCTCGTCGGCGGTGAAGGCGGGCAACGCGCGCAGCTGGAGGCGAAGGCCGCGGCGCACGGGGTGACGCGCTTCCGCCTGGCGGGGTTCCAGCGCGATCCGGGCGCGTTCCTGGCCGGCCTGCACGGCTACTTGCAGCCCTCGAGGGCGGAAGGGTTGTGCATCGCCGCGCATGAGGCCATGCAGGCGGGGCTGCCGGTGATCGCCGCCGATGTCGGGGAGATGCCCCGCAGCATCCACAACCGTGAGGAAGGGTTCGTGACGCCGTCGGAAGACGCCCCTGCGCTGGCCGACGCCATCGTGGCGATCCTCAAGGATCCCGGCCGCAGCCGTCAGATGGGACAGGCGGCCCGGCAGCGCGTGCTCGAGCGGTTCGGCCAGGACCGGTTCGCCGCCGCCGGCGGCGAGGCGGTCGCCCGCCTCGCCGCCATGAGCAAGGCCTAGGCGCCCTCGCCGGCGGCATGGCGCCGCGCCGCGCTGGAGAACGTAGGACGATGGTTTGAGCGACGCGGTGACCTCGCCCGGCGATTCTCAAGTCGACAGAAAGGCGATCTTCCGCGGCGCAGGCCTCGCGATGACCGGCTTCCTGATTCGGCCGCTGTCGCGGGTGCCGTTCCTGCTGATCGTCGGCCGGATCTATGGCGAGTCGCAGTACGGCCGGTACGTGTTCGCCCTGGGCCTCTTCGAGGCGCTGGCCGCCTTCTGCCGCCTGGGGCTGAAGGACAACCTGTTCCGCTTCCTTTCCGAATATCCTCAGTCCGAACGGCAGGTGCTGGCGGAGGCCCTGGCGATCGGCGTGAGCCTGTCGGCGATCGGCGCCGTGCTCGTCGCGGCCGTCGCACCGGCGGTCGGGGACGCGCTGCACGCCGCGCCCATGTGGCGCATGCTGGGCGTCCTGGTCCGGATCCTGCCGGTGTTCGTGGCCGCCGACCTGCTGTTCGCCGCCACCCGCTTCCAGCGCGCCGTGGGCTACGAAGTCGTCGGCCGCTCGATCGTCGAGCCGTTGATGGTGACCGCCGGCGCTTTTGCCTTCGGGATGGCCGGGTTCGGCGCCGAGGGCCTGCTCATCGGCTACATGGCCGCCCAGGCCGCGACCCTGGCCCTGGCGGCGGTTGGCGTGGCGCGCCGGTTTCCCAGGTCGGACGCGCCGTTCCGGTTCGACGCCGCGCGGATGCGGACGATGGCGGCCCGGTCGCTGCCCACCGGCTTCGCCGACTGCGTGGGACTGGGCTTCAACGCCGTGGGCGTCCTGCTGATCGGAAACCTCATCGGGGAAGCCGCGCTCGGCGTCTACGGCATGGCGCTCAACCTCGAGACGGCGCTCAGCAAGGTCCGGCAGGCGTTCGACATGGTCGTGGTGCCGATCATCAGCCAGGGCGTCGCGGCGGAAAAGCGATCCTATGTAATCGACCAGTTGCAGATGGTCGGCCGCTCCATCCTCACGGCCCAGCTCCCGCTGCTGGCGGTCTGCGTGCTGTTCGGGGCGGACCTGCTGGGGCTGTTCGGCAAGGGCTTCCAGCAGGGCGCGCCGATATTGGCGCTGCTGGCGTTGGCGGCGGTCATCGACGGCGTGCTCAACCTCGCCCAGGTGCCGCTGTTCCTCAGCCGGCCGAAATCCAACCTGGCGATCGCCCTCGTCGCGCTGGCCGTCAACCTGGGGCTCGGCGCCCTGCTGGCGCGGCGCCTCGGGCTGCCGGGCGTGGGCCTGGGCGTCGTCGTCGCGCTGGCCGTGGCCGGAACCGCGCGCCAGTTGATGATCAGGCGCCTGTTCGGGCGCAGCCTGCTGACCCCGGCGTTCTGGAAGCCCCTTGCGGCGACCGCCGGCGCGGCGTCCGGCGCGGCCGTCATCCTTGCGTTGCTGCCCGGCACCCCGGCCAACCACGGCCTGGCCGCCGCCAGCCTCGTACTTGGCTACGGCCTTTTGCTGGCGGCCGTGGATCGGGACCTCCGCAACAGGGCGCTCGCCTGGGCGAGAACGCGCCTGCAGCCGAAGCGAAGCGCCTGAGCCTATCCGGCGCTCGACTTCGAATGCTCGATCTCGGCCTGCTCGAACGCCAGAGTGTCGTCGACATCGATCCAGAAGCGGCTTCCGATGTCGAACACCCGCGCCTTGCCCTGGTCGGCCAGGCGCTGCATGCCGCCCGAGATGCCGCCGCCGCCCGCCTCGGCGTCCTCCCGGATCGCCGCGAACAGCGACCGCGACGCGAGGAAGATCCCCGTGTCGTAGGCGTTGTACTGCGCCAGGCCCTTGCCGATCCTGCGGATACGGCCGTCCTCGGCGACGTCGACCCGCGTCACGTCCTCAGCCTGCACCAGCGGGTTCTCCAGCCGACGGTCGACCGCCAGGACCACCTCGTCGCGTCCCAGGGGCTGGTGCAGCAGGTCGCGCAGGATGGTCGGGTCGAACAGGTGGTCGCACATCAGGAGCACGAAGCGATCGCCGACCAGCGGTTCGGCCGCCAGCACGGACAGGCCGTTCGGCCTGGTGAAGTCCGCGTTGCGCACATGGGCCAGATCGAGGTTGCGGCGCACGGCGAAGGCGTCGAGGAAGCCTTCCAGCCTTTCGCCCTCATAGCCGGTGACGACCACCAGCCCCTGGACGCCGCCCAGCAGCGCGGTTTCAGCCACGCGCTCGATCATCGGCACGCCCACCAGCGAGGCCAGGGGCTTGGAGGCGGCAATGGCGCGCAGGCGGGAGCCCTGGCCGGCGGCGATCACCACCGCCTTCGGGGCGGAAAGGTCCGCGGAGCCGTTGATGAAGGCCTCCGTCCGGCGATGCGCCTCGTCGTCGGTGAACTGGATCGGCGGGTGCTTGCAGAAGTAGGACGACGGCCCCACCAGCATCCCCCCCTCGCCCCGGTCGAGCGCCAGCCGGCAGCAACGGATGGCGTCGATGACCACCCCGGCCGAATTGGGCGAGTCCTCGACCGAAAGCCGCACCTCGATGTTCATCGGCACATTGCCGAACAGGGCGCCTTCCAGCCGCAGGAAGCACAGCTTGTTGTCGTTCAGCCACGGCACGTAGTCGCTGGGCCCGACGTGGATGTTCTCGTCCTCCAGCCGTTCGCCGACCACCGCCTGCACGGCCTCGGTCTTGGACACCTTCTTCGAGGCCAGGCGGCCGCGATCCATCATGTTCATGAAGTCGGTGTTGCCGCCGGTGTTCAGCTGATAGGTGCGGTCGAGCTTGACGCCACGCTGGTGGAACAGGTTCGACAGGGTGCGGTGGACGATGGTGGCGCCGAGCTGCGCCTTGATGTCGTCGCCGATGATCGGCAATCCGGCGGCCTTGAACCGGCGTTCCCACTCCGGCCGGCTGGCGATGAACACCGGCATGCAGTTGACGACGCCGACCCCGGCTTCCAGGGCGCATTCCATGTAGAACCGGGTCGCCTCCTCCGACCCCACCGGCAGAAAGTTGATCAGCACCTCGGCGCCGGACGCCTTCAGGGCGGCGACCACGTCGGCCGCGGCGGGCTGCGCGGCGCCCGACACCACGAAGGTCCGCTTGCGCGGCATGCTTTCCATATGGTCCGCGACGCCGTCCAGGACGGCGCCCATCTGCACCTTGACCCCGGTCGCCGGCACGTCGGCGCAGAACACCGCCGTGCAGTTCGGCTCGGCGAAGATCGCCTCGGCGATGTCCAGTCCGACCTTGCGCTCGTCGATGTCGAAGGCGGCGACGAACCGGATATCCCCGGGCAGATATCCGCCCAGGTCCCAATGCATCAGCCCGACGCCCCTCTGCGCGGGATCGCGGTAGTAGGCCGCACCCTGAACGATCGAGCTGGCGCAGTTCCCAACCCCGACGATAGCCACCCGAATTTCCGGCATTTTTTCCGCTTTCCTGGCCACGACGCGCCGCCGCGGTTTCAACCGACGGCGTCATCTACCAACAGGACGCCGCCGTCGGCGACGATCCTCACTGCGCCGTCCGTGTACTGCAAGCCATTGTATCGAGGCTCACCGCGTCGGCGGCCGACCATAGCGCCAAGTCAGCGCCGGTAGGAGCACCAAACTTGCGATCGTCGAGGTCACCAGTCCGCCGAGGATCACGATCGCCATCGGCCCCTGGATTTCCCGGCCCGCCTGACCGGTGGAAATGGCGAGCGGCAGCACGCCCAGGCCCGTCACCAGGGCGGTCATCAGGATCGGCGTCACCCGTTCGCGGGTGGCGAGCAGCACGGTCTCCAGCGACCAGTCCCTCCCCTCCGCCTCCATCAGGTGGTCGAGGTGGGAGATCAGCAGGATGGCGTTGCGGGCCGCGACGCCGAACAGGGTGACGAAGCCGACCAGCGAACCCAGCGAGAGGCTGGCGCCGGTCAGGCCCACCGCAATGACACCGCCCACCAGCGCGAACGGCGTCGAGGCGAGGATCAGAGCGGTGGCCCGGCCGCTGCGGAAGGCGATCAGCAGCAACGCGACCACGCCCGCCGTCGCGACGCCGGTGTTGAACAGCAGCTCCCGGCGTGCCGCCGCCGCCCCCGCCGCGGCCCCGGCGTAGTCGAGGTACGCCCCGGTGGGCAGCCTGACCTTCGCGGCGATCGCCCGCCGCACGGCCTTGGTCACCCGCGCGACGTCGCCGGGCGCCGGATTGGCGGTCACCACCTGCCGGGCCCGCCCGCCCTCGTGGCTGATCGAGGTGCGGGCGTCGGTCATATAGACCCGGGCGATGGCGCGCAGCGGGACCACCAGGCCTGCGCCCGACCGGATCAGCAGGTCGCCGACCGCCTCCGGGTCCTGCCGCAGATCCGGCGGCGTGGTGACCGCCACGTCGACGGTGCGGAGACCCTGGTAGAGCTGCGCGGCGCTGGCGCCCTGGTAGGCGGTGTCGACCGCGTCCATCGCCTCGGCCGGCGAGACGCCGTAGCGGGCCAGCGCCGGGAAATCGAGGTCGACGCGCACGACCGGCGTCGACGGCGGGGTCTGCACCTTGACGTCCGCCGCGCCCGGCACGGCCTGCATCACCGCCGCGATCTGCCGGGCGACCTTGTCCAGGGTGTCGAGGTCCGCGCCGTAGACGCCCACCGCCAGCGCCGCGGTCTGGCCCGACAGCGATTCGCCGATCCGGTCGCCGAGGAACGTCAGCACCTCGGTCTGCAGGCCGGGATAGCTGTCGAGGACCTTGTGGATGCGGTCCTGGATCACGTCCTGGCGGGCGCCGGGCAGCTTGGGCTCCAGTTCGACATGGAACTCGCTGCGCTCGGTCCCGAAGGTGTCCTCGCCGCCTTCCGCGCGGCCCACCTGCTGCTCGACGCTCCGGATCCCGTCGATGGCCAGCAGGTCGTGGGTGATTCGCCGGCCATAGTCGCGCATCACCGGCAGCGAGGTCCCGGGCGGCCCCGTCACGCTGAGCACGAAGTGGCCCTCGCGGAAGCTGGGCAGCAGCTCGGAATTGAACAGCAGGAAGCCCGCGGCCGTCGCCGCGGCGGCCAGCACCGTCGCGCCGACGGCCCAGCGGGGCGCGGCCAGCGCCCGCGACAGGCGGCCCGCGTGCCAGTGCTTGGCCCGGGTCAGGACCGCCGGCTCGTCGTGCAGCCGCGCGCCGTTCAGCAGCAGCAGCGCCAGGGGCGGGGTTATGGCCACCGCCACCGCGAGCGAGGCCAGGGTCGCGATGATGAAGCTGGCGGCGAGCGGCGAGAAGAATGCGCCCTGCAGGCCGTGCAGCAACAGCACGGGCGTCAGCACCAGCGCCAGCATGATCGTGGCGTAGATCACCGGCGCCCTCACTTCGACCGACGCCTCGCGGATCACGTCGGCGATCACCCCGCCGGAGCCGGAGGCCCGCAGCCGCCGGACGATATTCTCCGTGCCGATCACCGCGTCGTCGACCACCACGCCGAGCGCCACGGCCAGCCCGCCCAGCGTCATGGTGTTCAGCGTCACGCCCATGGCGTCCAGCACGATGACCGCGGTCAGCAGCGCCAGCGGGATGCTGACGAAGGCGATCAGCACCGTGCGCAGGTCCCGCAGGAACAGGAACAGCACCAGGGCGATCAGCACCGCCCCGATCGCCAGGTCGTCGGCGATGCCGCCGAGCGCCGAGGCGATAAAGTTGGCCGGGCGATGCAGGCCGGCGTTCACCGTCACGCCTTGCGCCTTCAGGGCCGGCGCCATCTCGGTCAGGGCGGCCTCCGCGGCGTGGGTCGCCTCCAGGGTGTTGGCGCCGTACTGGCTGGAGAGGCTGATCAGCACCCCGGGCCTGCCCATGATCAGGGCGTCGCCGTTCAACGGCCCCGGCGCGTCCGACACCGTCGCCACGTCGCCGATCCGCGCCGGCGCGGCGCCGGCGACCGGCGGCAGCGGCGCGGCGGCCACCTCGGCGGCGCTGGTCGCCTGGCCGCGCGGCTCGATGAGGATGCGTTGCTGGGGGGTGTCGATGTAGCCGCCGCCGCCGGCCCCGGTGGAGGCCTTCACCGCCGCCAGCACGTCGGAGAGGCCGAGGTCGCGCGCGGCCAGGTCGTTCGGACGCACCTGCACCTCGATGCGGCGCAACTGGCCGCCGTAGATCGTGGCGCGGGCGACGCCCGCCGCCGACAACAGGCGCGGCCGCACGGTCCACTGCACCAGGTCGCGCAGCTGCATCGGCGTGAGCTTGTCGCTGGTGAAGCCGATCTTCAGCAGGTCCATGGTCGACGAGGTCAGCGGCGTGACCTTGGGCGCGGCGACGCCGGCCGGCAGCGTTCCGATCTCGCTCAGGGCTTCGGCCACCACCTGGCGGGCGCGGTAGGGGTCCGAGCCCTCGGCGAACACCACGGTCACCACCGAGAGCCCAGCCAGGGACTGGGAGCGCACCGAGGCGACGCCCGCCGCGCCGTTGACCGACTGCTCCACCGGCCGGGTGACCAGCTGTTCCACCTGATCGGCCGTCAGGCCGGGCGCCTCGGTCTGCACCTCGGCCTGGGCGGGGACGAAGTCGGGGAACACGTCGAGCTTGGCGTGGGTCAGCACCACCCCGCCGTAGACCAGCAGCAGGACCGCCGCGGCGATCACCAGCCGCGGGAACCTCAACGTCCAGCCGACGATGGCGGAGAGCATGACTAGTCCGCCGGATGCGAGGGGGTTTCGGCCGCGAAAAGCTGGGCGGCGCCGGACACCACCACGGCCTCTCCCGCGCGGAAGCCCGCCGCGGCGAACAGCCCGGCGGGGTCGGTCCGGCCGTCGACCACCACCCGGCGCTCGAAGCTCGCGGCGTCGCGCCGCACGTAGGCGAAGGTCCGCCCGCCGGTCCGCAGCAGGGCGGCGCGGGGGATCACCACCCCGTCCGTCGCAGCGCCGGTCTGCAAGGTCGCCGGCGCGACGGTCCCCGTGCCGAGTTGCAGGGCCTGCGCGCCCCTGACGATCCCCAAGACCCCCGTGGACTGAAGACGCGGGTCGCCGTTTCGCGCCGGACCCAGCAGGGCCGCCACCGCCCTGGACGCGCCGAGATCCATCTGCGCTGCGCCGCGCAGGACGGGGACGCCGCCGACCGCGTCGATCCGGACCAGGGCCGCGCGCCCCGCCGCGAGGTCGGCGACCAGACGGCTGCGTTGAGCGTCCGACAGGGCCGCAAGACCCGGACCCCATTCCAGCCCGACCCGCCGGCGAAGCAGCAGCAGCTTGGCGGCGTCCGCCCGCGCCTGGGCGGCGGCGGTCTCGGCCGTGCGTTTCGACACCGTGGCGTCGGCGGCGTTGAGCCCCCGCGCCCGGCTCGCCTCGGCCTGCGACGCCGCAAGCGCCGCCGCCGCCGCGGCGATGTCGGAGTCCAGGGTGGCGAGCGGCCCGGGATCCAGGACGCGGGCGAAGGCGCCTACGCTGGCCGAGCGGCGTTCCGCCACGAGCGGGGCCGTGACGACGCCGAGCCGCCGCTGGGTGGCGGCGTCGATCTTCAGCACTAGGCCGGGCGCGGCGTAGGCCGGCGCCGCCAGCACCAGCTCCAGCGCCAGGCACAGGATCCGCATCGAACGGGTCATCGGAGGGCTCCTGGGCGGGTCATGGCGGCTTGCAGGATGGCGGTCTCGGCCGGGTCGAAGGCGCGCCGCAGGGCGTCCTCCAGGTCGGCGGTCGCCGTCCAGACCGCACGGCGGGCGTCGAGGAGGTTCAGGTCGGCGTCGAGCGCCGCGGCCCGGGCCGCCAGGTCGTCGACACGGTCCGCCTCGCCGGCGCGGACGGCGCGAGCGGTGTTGGCGGCGGCGCGCCGCGCCGCCGGAAGCTCGCGGCTGGCGAGGCGGTCCAGGGTCGCGCGGGCGGTCGCGAGGGCGGCGGCCGCGGTATCCACCCTCGAAAGGACATCGGCCTGCACCGCCTCCATCGCGCGGCCGGACGCGGCGCGGCCGGCTTCAGCCTGGTCGATGGCCCGGCGGTTGAGGTCGTAGCTGGGCAGCGCCAGCGACAGGTTGAGCGGCAGCTTGGTCACGCCGTGGTCGTAGTTGTAGCCCGGTCCGATGCGGACCTCGGGATACTGCTTGGTCACCTCGAGCCGCAGGGCGTTCTCGGCGATGTCGTAGTCGGCGATGGCGCGCAGCACGTCGCCGCGCGACAGGGCCGCCTGCCCCCGCCAGGCCGGCAGGTCACCGAGGGCGGGCGGCTCGGCGACCGGCGCCAGGGCCAGGTTGCGCACGGCGGGGGGCGCGACGCCCAGCGCCTTGGCCAGGGCGACCGCCGCCTGGTCGGACCGGCCCCGAGCTTCAGCCAGCCGCCGCTCGCCGCCGCCCAGGTCGTTCTGGGCTACGAGCGCGGGCGCGCGGTCGTCCTCTCCGGCGGCCACGCGGCGCTCCAGCCGCTGCAGCCGTTCGCGCCGCAGATCGACCACACCCTCGGCCAGGGGCAGCTCGACGGCGGCGGACTGCGCGTCGATGCGGGCCTTCTCCAGCGCCGTGCGCACCGTCCAGGCCGCCTCGCCGACGTCGTACCAGGCCTGCAACGCCTGCAGGTCGGCGGTGGTCACCCGCACCCGCCGCCGGACGCCGGCGTCGACGGGGACGTCCGCCGCGGCGCCGTAGCCCCAGTGCGGCGTCTCGTCGGCGTATTCCCCGGTCAGCGTGAGGGTCAGGCCCGGCCCGAGCTTCGCCGTCCGCGCCGCGGCCAGCGCCGTGGCGTGCCTGGCCCTGGCCGCGGCCACCTGCGGATTGCGCGCCAGGGCGGCGGCCAGCAAATCCGCGCCGCTCCACACCGCGCCGGCCGGCTTCTCGTCGAGCCGGCGCGCCTCCAGGGCGGCGGGGTAGCGCTCCGGCGGCGGCTCCGGCGCATAGTGGATGCAGCCCGCGAGGCTCACCGCGGCGAGGCCGACGCTGGTCCAGCCGTGCTTCACCTGTCCACGACGACGACGGGGCGGCCGGGCGCGGCGGCCGGCGCGGCCGTAGACAGGGCGCACGCGGCCAGGCGAAGCGCGGTCAGGTGCGTCAGGGTCATCGTCCGCCTCCGGTCTTCAGTGCGTATAGGCGCCGCCGGCGCCGGCCGCGACGACCGGCGGATTGAGAATTCCCAACATTCGGCGCTCCGGTTTCACGCCGGCGCCGGAAAGGTCACGCAGGCTTCCAGTCCGGGGGCGGCGTCGAGCAGCCGGACCTCCGCGCCATGCAGCCGGGCGACGGCGGCGACCAGGGCCAGGCCCAGGCCGCTGCCCGCGGTCGAGCGGCTGCGCTCCAGGCGGTAGAACCGGTCGAAAAGGCGTTCCCGCTCGGGCTCGGGCACGCCGGGGCCGTTGTCGGCCACGGCCAGCGTCACCGCCTGGCCGCGGCAGGCCGCTTCGACCACGATCTCGGCGCCGGGGCCGGCATGGCGCAGGGCGTTCTCCACCAGGTTGACCAGCATCTGGGTCAGCAGTTCCACGTCCCCGTCCACCGGCGCCGGTCCGTCGCCGGCCAGCCGCAGCCGCTGTCCCGCTTCCTCGGCCGAGGGGGCGAAGGCGTCGACGACGGTCCTGGCGATGGTCTGCAGGTTGCAGGGCCGGAAGCCGGCGCGGCGCGCGCCGCTCTCGATCTGGGCGATGCGCAGCAGGCCGGCGAAGGTCTCCAGGATGGCGTCGAGGTCGGCCAGCCCTCCCTCCAGCGCCGCGCCGCGGTCCTGCGGATCGGCCAGGCCCGCCTCCAGCCTCTGCCGCAGGCGGGTCAGCGGCGTGCGCAGGTCGTGGGCGATGTCGCTGGAAACCTGTTTCAGGCTCTCCATGAGCGCCGCGATGCGGTCGAGCATGCGGTTGAAGGTGGCCGCCAGGCGGTCGAGGTCGTCGTCGGAGCCGCGCACCGGCACGCGCCGCGCGAGGTCGCCGTCGATGATCGCCTCGGCGGTGCCGGAGATCGCGGCCAGGCGGCGGTGTACGTCGCGGCTCAACGCGTAACCCCCGGCCACGCCCAGCACCACGACCCCGATGAAGGCCAGGCCGAACCCGCGCAGAACGGCGCCGTCCAGGGCCTCGATCCTTTCCTCGTCGTCGCCGACCAGCAATTTCCGGCCGCCCGGCAGGGCGACGCTCAGCAGGCGGATCGGCTCCTGCTCGCCAGTTCCCGCCACGCGCAGCGCCGACCAGCCGATGGCGGCGCGGGCGCCCGCCAGCCGCCCGGCCAGCGGCTCCCCCGCCGGGCCCTGCACCCCGAACTCGAGGGAACCCGGCGTCTGGTCGCGCTCGTGCACCGCCTCCACCACGCCGGTCAGGCCTTCGGAGCGGTACTCCTGCACCAGCGCCGCGGACTCCGCCCTGATCCGCGCGTCGAACTGCTCGGAAAGCGCGTGGCGGATCGACAACAGCGTGACGGCGCCCAGGATCACCACCGAAATGGCGAACACGGCGGTGTACAGCCCCGCCAGGCGAAGGCTTGTGGAGCGGAACATCTAGTCCGGTTCGCGCAGCACGTAGCCCGCGCCGCGGACGGTGTGGATCAGCTCGTGCGCATGGCCGCGATCCACCTTGCCGCGAAGCCGGCTCATATGGGTCTCGACGATGTTGGTCTTCGGGTCGAAGTGGAAATCCCAGACGCTTTCCAGCAGCATGGTGCGGGTCACCACCCGGCCGGCGTGGCGAAGCAGGAATTCCAGCAGCTGGAATTCCCGCGGCTGCAGGTCGATGCGCCGGCCGCCCCGGCTGACGGTCCGCTTCAGAAGGTCGAGCTTGAGGTCGGCGACGCCCAGCTCCGTCTGCACGTCCTGCGGCGGCGGGCGCCTGGCCAGCGCATTCACCCGGGCCAGCAGTTCCGCGAAGGCGAACGGCTTGACCAGGTAGTCGTCGCCGCCAGCGTTCAGCCCTTCCACGCGATCGTCGATGCCGCCCAGCGCGGTGAGGAGGAGAACCGGCGTCTTCACGCCGGCCGCCCGCGCGGTGCGCAGGATCGCCAGGCCGTCGATCTGCGGCAGCATGCGATCCAGGATGATCACGTCGTAGGATTCGCCGGCGGCCAGCATCAGCCCGTCGCGGCCGCCGGCCGCGACGTCGACGGTGTGGCCGGCCTCCGACAGCGCGCGCTTCAGATAGCCGCCCACCTCCCTGTCGTCCTCGACGATTAACAGCTTCATGCCGCGAACCTGCTCCCGACCGCTTTTCGCGGAAAGGGTCTCCGCCGCGGCTTGCGTATCCTAGTCAGGATGGGCTCCTTCGGCCTTGTTCTCCAGGACCTTGCCGGTCTGGGCGTCGACGCCGACCTCGTAGGTCCTGGCGCCGGACTTGATGTCGAAGGACCAGCGCAGACCGCTGCCGCCGGCTTCCTTTTCCAGTTCGCGGTCGATGATCCGCCCCGGGCGGGCCTTGAGGGCGATCGCCTGGCCCTGGACCAGGGCCACATGGGCGCGGCCGGCCAGCTCGTGTCCGGTGTACGGCTTCGGCGCGGCGGCCTGGGCCGTGGAGCCGCCGGCTAGGATCAGCACGGCGGCGAGGTAGGGTAAGCGTTGCATGAGAACTCCGATGCGCCCCACCGGCTTGCATGCAATCTGGCGCCGCGCACGTTCGGCGCGGATGGCCGGGGCGTTACGATCTCCCAACCCTGGGCGTGGCCCGCGTCAGGGCGCCAGGCGGGCCGCCCGCAGTTCGGCGGCGGCGGCGGCGCGGTCGGCGCGGAAGGCCGGACTGTGCAGCAGGTCCTGGCCGACCGCCGTCCCCAGCACCTGGCCGGCGACGATGTCGGCGCGGAAGTGCATGCCGCAGACCATCCGGCTCTCGGCGTAGTCCTCGGCCCGGGCCAGCAAGGCCGGGGCCTTGTCGGGCGCCAGGTCGGCCAGGACGACCGCCATGGAGAATCCCATGGTCGCGTGGCCGCTGGGGTATGAGGTCAGCGGCTCGTCCTCCCGCGTGCAGCTCCGGAAGGTCGGATCGACGATCCAGGGCCGCTTGCGGCCGAAGTGCGCCTTGGCCGCGTCGGCCGCGACCTTCTCGTCGTGGCGCACGTCCGACATCAGCCTAGCGGTCGCCGGCAGGGCCTTCAGGTCGAAGCCCGGGCCCATGACCGCGGCGAAGATCGAGGCGTCCTTGGTGACATCGTCGGACTTGGCGTGGGCCAGGGCGCCTGGAGACCGGGCGGCTTCGATCGCATGCAGCTCGGCGACCTCGGCCAGGGCGGGCGGCGACCCCTCGGCCGGCGGCGGCGGCAGGAACCGGCCGGCGTCGAGCTCGACCGGCGAGAGGAAGGTCGCCGCGTCGGCGAAGGCCGAGGTCGCCGCCGCCGAGGCCAGGGCTGCGGCGAGCAGGACGCTAAGAGGATGCATGCGACGGCTCCTGTACGGGATCAGAAGTTGACCTTGGCGGAAATCTGGAAGTTCCGCTCCGGCTGGAAGTAGTACTGGTCGTAGGGGACGGTCTTGCCGGGCTTGATCGAGGTCGCGCGCTGGCTGTCGAAGATGTTGTAGACCGCGCCTTCCAGGCGGTAGCGGCCCAGCCGGTACGTCACCGAAAGATCGGCGGAGTCGTAGGCGGCGATGCGGTAGGCGGCAGGCTCGCCCTCGGCGGCCCACTGCTCGCCGACGTGCTTGTCCGACAGCGAGATCGACCAGTCCTCGTTCTGGAACAGCACGCCCACGGTGGCGGTCGACTTCGGCGCGTTGGCGATCTGCATGCCGCCGGCGATGACCACCGGGACGCCCGCGATGGTGCTGCTGGCCCCCAGCGCCTTGGCCGAGTTGATCGAGCCGTTGGCGAACAGGAAGATGTTGTCGGTGGCCGCGAAGGTCACGGCGCCTTCGACGCCCTTGTAGCGCGCGCCGCCCAGGTTGTAGTTCACCGTCTCGGTGCCGACCGTCACCGTCTGCACCTTGTTGGTGAAGTCGATCCAGTAGACGTCGGCGTCCAGGGTCAGCTTGCCGCCGTGATAGACGACGCCGGCCTGGTAGTTGGTGGATTCCTGCGGCTTCAGGTCGGTCAGCCTGGGGTTGACCGCCTGGGTGGCGCTGATGTCCGGGATCAGGAAGCCGGTGGCGTATTGCGCATAGACGGCGAGGTTCTCGCGCACCTTGTAGTTGGCGGTGAGGAAATACAGCGTCTTCTTGAAGGTCTTGGAGTCGTGGAACGGCAGGCGCGACTTCTGATTGACGTCGGAGTCCACCGACAGCTTTTCGCTGACGTACTTCAGGCCGGGGGCGACGGTGAGTTGCGGGGTGACGCGCCACAGCACGTCGACGAACGGCTCGTACTGATCCCAGCCAGAGTTCTGATCGTACTCCAGGAACTGCGGCACGCCCGCCAGGACCTTCTGGCGATAGTCGACCGTGTAGCCATTGGGCCCGCGGCCGAGGGTGGCGTCGTAGTCGTAGCGGGCGCGGGGGCCGGTGTCGGCGTGCTCCCACCACAGGCCGGCCTTGATCACGCCGAACGGCAATTCCTGGTTCAGGTGCAGGATGTCGCCGTAGATCTTGTAGACGTTCAGCTTGGTGTAGCCGGGGACATGGCCGTTCACCACCGGCTTGCCGCCGGGGACCTGGGTGATCTGCAGCCCGGTCTTCGCGGCGATGTCGGCCGGCGACAGCGTCGGATCGAGCGCCGATTCCGTGTCGTTCTTGTAGTAGTACGAGTAGAGCGTGTTCTCGAGCTTCAGCGTGGAGGTCACGTCGCCGGTCAGCTTCGCATAGTTGAAGTAGGTATGCTTGGTGACCAGATTGTACTTGTAATAGTTCGGCGTCGCCGGATCGTTGTTGAGGGCGTAGTTCTTGCCATACAGCGCCACCTGGGTCAGCGTCGAGCCGGTGTTGTCGTTGGTGTAGACCTTGGTGTAGTTCCAGGTTCCCAGCACGGTGAGGTCCCAGCCCTCCCACAGCGGAAACACCGCGCGGACCAGCTGGTTGTAAGCCTTCGCCCCGCTGTAGCTCAGGTAGCCCTCGGTCGTCAGCTCCTGGAAGTTGAACAGGGCGTGGGCGCCGTTCAGCCGATCGATGTCGCCGGTGCTGAGCTTGGTCACCGCCATCCAGGTGTTCCACGATCCTCCGGTCACCGACTGGGAGCCGCCCATCACATGGCTGACCTCCGGCGAGAACAGGTTGATCGAGCCGCCGAAGCTGGCCACGCCGAGCTGGCTGGCTTCCCCCGGCCCGCGGTCCACCACCACCGCGCCGATCGTCGACGACGGGAAGAACGAGGTGGAGTGGTGCGTCGGGCCGTTGGCGTCGCCCCAGGGGATGCCGTCGTAGGTGACGTTGTACTGGCCGTCCTGGAAGCCGCGCAGGGTGGCCTTGGCCTCGCCGAGCCCCGGGCCGTTGGTCCCGGTCCCCGACACGCTGGGGGAGAGGTTGACGATCTGGGTGTAGTCGGACGTCGCCGGAATAAACTGGTCGATGGTCTTCCGGTCGATGATCGACTGCGGCTGCGTCGCGGCCAGGGACGTCTTCACCGGCGCCGCCACGACCGCGCCGGAGGGCGCGGTGATCACCAGCTCGTCCACCCGCACGCCGAAGTCGGCGTTTTCGGGGTCGATGTTCACCGTCGCCGCATCGTCCGCAAACGCGGCGCCGGCGGAGGTCGCCACCAGCAAGATCGCCAGCGCGGAACTGGTCAGCCAAATGGTCCTGGAGGCGCGAAGGCGCGCGGACGGCGAATGCATGTTGAAGTCCCCTAAATCACCGACCGGGTTATCCCCGGCCCGGCGTCGCTCATTGCTTTGGGGACTGTAGAAGCTTGGGGCTCTCAACCTTTCAAATGAAGATTTGACGACACCCGCACGACAGATTTAATGCCGGTTTCTACATTGGTAAAAATCAATCGTGGCGCCATGTCGAGCATATATCGCACCCCCTATTCATGGAGATTCGACCGCGAGCGGAACCGGCGCGCAGGCGCCACGCCTAGAGGGTCAGCAGCATCGCCGCCACCGCGGCGCCCATCAGCGCCGTAGCGACCCAGCCCAGCAGGGTCTGGCCGGGCGGGGTCACGAACGGACCCATCAGTGAGCGCCGGGTGGCGACGACCATCATCGCCGCCATGATCGGCATGGAGATCACCCCGTTGATGACCGCGCTCCAGAACAGCGCCCGGATCGGATCCAGCCCCAGATAGTCGACGGCGAGGCCCAGGATCACGCAGGCGGCGATGACGCCGTAGAAGCCGGGGGCTTCGCTCGCCCGCCGCTCGAGGCCGCAGCGCCATCCCCGCAGTTCACCCAGCGCATAGCCCGCCGACCCCGCCAGCACCGGCACGGCCAGCAGGCCGGCGCCGACGATCCCGACGCTGAATAGCCCGAAGGCCAGCGGTCCGGCGATCGGCCTGAGCGCTTCGGCCGCCTGGCTGGAGGTCTGGATGTTGGTGACGCCGTGCGCATGCAGGGTGACCGCCGTGGTCAGGATGATGAAGAAGGCGATCAGGTTGGAGAACCCCATCCCCACGATGTTGTCCCAGCCGATGCGGCGGAACTGCCCGCGGGCCTGTTCCGGATGGTCGAGCAGGCTGCCGGCGCCGGACTGCTCCTCATCCTCCACCTCCTCCGAGGTCTCCCAGAAGAA
Source organism: Phenylobacterium sp. (assembly GCF_036502675.1). Classification (GTDB taxonomy): domain Bacteria; phylum Pseudomonadota; class Alphaproteobacteria; order Caulobacterales; family Caulobacteraceae; genus Phenylobacterium. The sequence goes on along the minus strand of NZ_DASXYF010000055.1, from coordinate 28,670 downwards.
CATGTAGGGGCTGATCGTCGTGCCCAGCACCGCCACCACCACCAGCAGCACGGGCGTCGTGAGCGAGAGCTGCGGCTTGAGGGTGCGCAGCGCCACCTGTCCCCAGTCGATCTGCACGGTGAAAATCACGGCCACATAGGCGAACAGCGCCATGGTCAGCCATTTCAGGAAGCCCACGTAGCGGTGGTACGGGACGAAGACCATCAGGGCCAGGGAGACGACGGCGAACCCGAAGGTGAAGAGGTGCTGGTCCTGGCCGGTCACCAGGCTGGCGGCCGCGCCCATGGCGGCGAGATCGGCGCCGATATTGATGGTGTTGGCGACGAACAGCAGCGCGACCAGCGCGCCCACCGCCCCGCGGGGGAAGACCCGCGTCAGGTTCCCGGTCAGCCCGCGGCCCGTCACCCGGCCGATGCGGGCGCTCACCGCCTGGACGGCGGTCATCAGCGGATAGGTGAGCGCCACCGTCCAGAGCATGTTCAGCCCGAACTGGGCGCCGGCCTGGGAATAGGTGGCGACGCCGCTGGGGTCGTCGTCGGCCGCCCCGGTGATCAGCCCGGGTCCAAGCCGCTGGAAGAAGGCCAGCCGCACCGGGGGCGCGGGACCACCACGGCGCTGATCGGTCGACATGCCCTGTCCTCTTCCGCGCCGGTGATCGCCTTGTAACATGCCGGCCGCCCTTAGCTTCGTCAGGCTCGCGCGCTATCGGCGCGCCCTGCGGCGGATGCGGCCTTGCTGTGCGCCGAGCCGCTGCCGGGCGGCCACTTCATCGCTGCAGATGCGCCCCGGCCTTCGCCCTACCCCGCCGCCGCCCGGGCGGCGTGCTCGACGCGGGCCAGCACGTCGTTGACGAGCCCCGGGTCGCAGGCGTCGGCGTAGGCGCCGCCGCCGGCTTCGCGCAGCATGGGGACCAGGCGTCCGCGCAGCGCCGTCAGGGTCCAGTCCAGCGGATCGCCGTTGGCGGCGGCGTCGAAGGTCACCACGACCTGATGGTCCTGGCCGGGCGTGATGTAGTGGTAGTGCGGCCCGTTGTCGAAGCAGTCGAACCGCAGGTACTCGTGGCCGTCGCGCCCGTAGACATGGATGGAGACGCCGCGGTCGTCGGCGCCGCCCTTTCGCTCGATGTCCGCCAGGCGACGCGCGTCCTGTTCGGAGAGGTGCTTGCCGACGATGTCGTCGTCAAGCCGGCGATACTCGACGCCGAAGCTGACCGCGCCGGCGTCGAACACCTCGGTGTTGGCGGCGATCGGCGCAATTGGCGGCACCAGCACCTTCCTGCCCACGTCCATTGGAACCTCCCTGCTCCGTCGTTGCGGGGCGCGCGGCGGAAGCGGCGCCCCTTCCCCCCAGTATCCTGCGCTGGTCCCGGCCTGTCCAATGTTCAGCGGGCGGGTCCCGCCCGCGCGCAGTCGCCGTGCGACTTCGCAGCAGGACCACAACCTTGAGGATGTATCCATGACTATCCGACCGCATCCGAAAGATGGCGGTCCGCAGTCGGCCGCCTCGGGAAACCGCCTTCATCTTTACCTGACAGCCGGCAGAGGCGGACAACCTGCGGTACGCTCTTCAATTCCAGTGACTCTTTTGATATCCTGTGAATAATTAGCAGAGCTACGGCGCGATCACGACGCCGAACATTGGGGGGTTACGGACATGATCGACACCATGATCGGACGCCGTGCGGCGTGGTGCGGCGCTTCCCTGGCGGCCATGCTGGCGGGTGCGCCGGCCCTGGCCCAGCCGGCGGCGACGCCTGCGGCGAGCCGCGCCTCGGACCTGGAGGAGGTGGTGGTCACCGCCCGCCGGCGGGAGGAGCGGCTGCAGGACGTGCCGGTGGCGGTCACCGCCTTTACACCGGAGCGATTGCGTGACGCCCAGGTAACCACGGCCCGCCAGCTGGTGGGCATGGTGCCGTCCTTGAACATCTCCAGCGGCAACCAGCGCGACTTCCAACGCTACGCCATCCGCGGCCAGGGCGCGACGGTGGGCTCCAACGAAGGCGTCACGGTCTATTTCGCCGACGCGCCGCTCTCGCAGTACGTCTCCGGCGGACCGGGCCTCTATTTCGACCTGCAGAACCTGCAGGTGCTGAACGGCCCGCAGGGCACCCTGTTCGGCCGCAACACCACCGGCGGGGCGGTCCTGTTCAGCCCGCAGCGCCCGACCAACCAGAACGAGGGCTTCATCCAGGCGGGCGTCGGCAACTACAACAACCGGGAACTGTCCGGGGTCGTCAATTTCGCCCCGCTGCCCGACGTGCTGAAGATCCGCCTGGGCGCCGACAGCCGCAAGCGCGACGGCTTCACGCGCAACCTTAGCGACGGCGCGGACCTCGACAACATCAACTACTACACGCTGCGGGCCGGCGTGCTGTTCACGCCGAGCGACAAGTTCGAGAACTCCCTGGTGGCCAACTTCACCCGGTCGTCCACCAGGGGCACGGGCATAATCGTCACCGACGTCAATCCGACCGGCCCGGCGCAGAGGACCTTCGGCCTGGCGCTCCTCCAGTCGCAACTGGCCAACCAGCAAGCGCTGGGCGTCCGGATTACGCAGGGCACGGCCGAGCACTGGTGGTACACGAAGACCCTCATCGCCGTGAACACCTCGACGCTGCAGCTGCCCTACAGCCTGACCTTCAAGAACATCGCCAGCTTCTCCCGCTCCCGGGCCTCCGGCGGCTTCGACAACGACGGCACGACGGCCCCCATCACCCAGTGGATCAGGAGCCCGTACCACGGGAACACTTCGGGCGTCGGCGAGTCCCGCAACGAGTACCTCACCGAGGAAGCGCAGCTTTCCGGAAAGTGGCTGGACGGCAAGCTCGACTGGGTGGTCGGCGGTTACTACCAGAACACCTATCCCTATGGGCTGCAGACCATCCAGGGCATTTCGCTCGGCACCCTCACCATTACGGAGTCGCACCTGAACTCGACGACGTCGGCGGCCTTCGGCCAGGCGACGCTGGACTTCGGCACGTTCTCGCAGGTGCTGAGCGGCCTGAAGCTGACGGGGGGCTACCGCTACACCTGGGATACGCGGCACTACAGCTCGACCGCCTGGAGGGAAACGCCCGGGCGGCCCTGCAGCACCATCAACAACGCCTTCTTCCCGAACTGCCTGATCCGCCTCGACGGCACGTGGAAGGCCCCGACCTACACCCTGGGCCTGGACTACAAGGTGACGCCGGACATCCTGGTCTACGGAACCATGCGCTCGGGCTACAAGAGCGGCGGGTTCAACGTGAACGCCAACCCCCTGATCCCCTCGTCCTTCGGCCCTGAGAAGGTCACCGACCACGAGATCGGCGTGAAGGCCGACTTCCACCTGGCCGGCATGCCCTTGCGGACCAACCTCGCCGCGTTCAAGGACGACTACCTGGACATCCAGCGCAGCGTCTTCCGGGACAATCCGATCCCCGGCGGCGGGATACTGACCTTCCTGTCCAACGCGTCCTCGGCCAAGATCAAGGGCTTCGAGGCCCAGGTCACCGCCCGGCCCGTCGAGGGCCTGCAGGTGGACTTCAACTATTCCCACCTCGACGCGACCTACGGCAAGTACCTGTTCCTCGACGCGCGCACCAACGCCATCACGGACATCGCCGGCACCCGGCTGCCGTTCACGCCGAAGAACAAGTACGGCGTCTCGGTGAAATACCGTCTGCCGGTGGACGAGAGCCTGGGCGACCCCAGCGTCAGCGCGGCGGTGAGCTACCAGGGCGCCTTCCGCACCACCGACCAGATCCAGCCCGGGGACACCCTGGGCGACTACACGCTGGTGAATCTCGGCGCGGCGTGGAACCGGGTCGGCGGCAGCCCGGTGGACGCGGAATTCTTCATGACCAACGTGCTCGACAAGAAGGCCAAGGCCGCGTCGCAGATCTTCTACTATGCGATCGGCGTATCCGCGGCGAGCTACATCGAGCCGCGGATGTTCGGCGTGCGGCTGCGCTACAACTTCGGGGGCTGAGGAATTCCGGCGGGGGCGCCGCCACGGTGCTAGGAGCAAGACCCCCGCAGACAGGATCGCCCCCGTGACCGACGCCGCGAGAGCGATGGAGATCTTCATCGACGCCGACGCCTGCCCGGTGAAGGACGAGGTCTACAAGGTCGCCCAGCGCTACGGGCTGAAGACCTGGGTGGTGGCCAACAGCTTCATGCTGGTCCCGGCCTCGCCGCGCATCGAACGGGTGATCGTCGACGCCGGTCCCGACGTGGCCGACGACTGGATCGCCGAACGGGCGCAGCCCGGCGACGTGGTGGTGACCAGCGACATTCCGCTGGCCGACCGGGCGCTGAAGGCCGGGGCCCTGGCGCTGGGGCCGAACGGGCGGGCGTTCACCGTGGACTCCATCGGATCGGCCCTCGCCCAGCGGGCGCTGATGGAGCAGCTCCGCTCCACCGGCGACATCATGGGCGGTCCGAAGCCCTTCGACCGCCGGGACCGCTCGCAATTCCTGCAGGCCCTGGACGAGATGGTGAGCCGGGCGCGGCGGCGGCCGCGCTGACCTTGCATCGGCAGGCGCTTCGGCTAGCTTGCGCCGCGCATTTTCGAGGAGCGGAACCTATGCGGCGGTTGGGGTTGATGATGGTTGCAGCCGGCCTTTCCGCGGCGCTGGCGGGATGCGGCAAGCCCTCGCCTTCGTCCTCCGGCCCGCCTCCGCCGCCCCCGCCCACCGAGGCGGAGAAGGCCGCGGCGCTCGCCGCCCTGCCCGCCCCCTACAACACCGCCGACCTCAAGGACGGCGAGGCGAAGTTCGGGGTCTGCAAGTCCTGCCACACGATCACGCCGGGCGGGGCCAACATGACCGGCCCGAACCTCTACGGCGTGTTCGGCCGCAAGCCCGGCTCGGCGCCGGGCTTCGCCTATTCCGACGCGGTGAAGGCTGCGAGCTTCGTCTGGGACCTGCCCGACCTCGACAAGTGGCTGTCCTCCCCGAGGGGTTTCCTGCCGGGCGCCAAGATGACCTTCCCCGGCTACAAGGACCCCAAGGACCGGACGGACGTCATCGCCTACCTGGCCGTGGAGAGCGGCTACAAGCCCCCGGCGAATTAGGTCGCCGGCCCGCGTTACTCCGCGGCGTTGGCGGCGGTGATCTTCTCGTCCCGTTCGAAGGCCTCGATGCGGCGGGCCACGGCCTCGGGCGACATCGTGAAGCGGGCCAGCATGTTGTAGAACACCGGCACGACGAACAGGGTCACCATGGTGGTGAAGATGGCCCCGAAGAACACCACCACCCCGATGGTCTTACGGCTCTCGCCGCCGGCCCCGCCCCAGACGATCAGCGGGATCGCGCCCGCCGCCGCCGAGATCGAGGTCATCACGATCGGCCGCAGGCGCAGCGAGGCGGACTCGATCACCGCCTCGCGGATCGACAGCCCCTGGTCGCGCAGCTGGTTGGCGAACTCCACGATCAGGATGCCGTTCTTGGCGGCGATGCCCACCAGGATGATCAGGCCGATCTGGCTGTAGGTGTTGATGGACGACCCGGCGATCAGCAGGCCGAACAGCCCGCCCAGCGCCGCCACCGGCACGGTCATCATGATCACCGCCGGGTGGATCCAGCTCTCGAACTGCGCCGCCAGCACCAGGAACACCAGCACCAGCGCCAGGCCGAAGGCCAGGCCCACCGCGCCGCTGGCCTCCAGGTAGTCGCGGGCCGCCGAGCCCCACTTGATGGTGAAGCCCGAGGGGTGCTTGGCGATCTCGCCGCGGAAGAAGTCGATGGCTTGGGAGACGGGATAGCCGGGATTGAGCTGGACCGTCAGGGTGATGGCGCGCAGCCGGTCGACGCGCGAACGGTCCGGCGTGTCGCCGCGCACCCGGCTGGTGACCAGGGCCGAGAGCGGCACGGGCGCGCCGGCGGCGGTGCGCACGTACAGGCGGTTGAGGTCGCTCTCCGATTGGCGGCCGGCGCGGTCGGTCTGCAGGATGACGTCGTACTCCTGCCCCTGCTTGATGTAGGTGGTGACCTTCTCCGAGCCGAACATCGCCTCGAGCGCGTGGCCGACGGACTCGGCCGAGACCCCGAGAGCTGCGGCCTTCTCGCGGTCGAAGTCGACGATCAGCCGCGGGCTGGTGGGCTCGTAATCCAGGCGCGCCCGGGACATGCCGGGATTGGCGAGCGCCGCCGTCAAGACCGGCTGGATCCAGCGCTCGATCTGCGGATAGTCGTCGCCGGCGACGATCAGGTCGACGCTGTTGCCCCCTCCGCCTCCGCCGCCCCCCCCGCGCTGCAGGCCGCCCTGCGGGATGGCGATGGCGCGGATCGAGGTGACCGCCGCGAACTCCTTGTTGAGCTGCGCCGCCAGCGCCTCGGAGGTCATCTTGTGCTTGCCCTGGTCGGGCAGGGCGGCGTTGCCGAAGGCGGTGTTGAACTGGGCCGAGTTGAACCGCGGCTGGCCGACCACGTAGCGGTCCAGCACGCCCTCGCGCAGGTATCTCTGCAGGATCGGCTCGAGCCGCCGCACGCCTGCGTCCACGTAGTCGAACCCGGAGCCCTCCGGCCCCTGAATGTTGAGCTGGACGCGGCCGCGGTCCTCCTGCGGCGTCAGCTCCCGCGGCAGGACGCTGAACAGGCCGCCGGCGGCGAGGGCCAGGAGCAGCACCAGCGCGACGGCCACGACCGAGACGGCGCGGCGGCCCAGCAGGCTTTCCAGCGAGGCGCGGTAGGACTGGCGCACGACGTGCACCAGTCGTTCGACGGTGCGGGCGACCACGCCGGCGCCCGCCGCCGGGCGCAGCAGGCGCGAGGCCAGCATCGGTGAAAGGCTGAGGGCCAGCAGGGCGGAGAACCCCACCGCCGCGGTGATCGCCACGGCCAGTTCGACGAACAGCTTGCCGATGTACCCCGGCATGAACATCAGCGGCGCGAACACGCTCATCAGCACGACGGTGGTGGCCGCCACGGCGAAGAACACCTGCCGGGCGCCGCGCTGGGCGGCGATGATCGGCGGCTCACCCTCGTCGATCCGCCGCTGGATGTTCTCCACCACCACGATGGCGTCGTCGACCACCAGGCCGATGGCCAGCACCAGGGCCAGCAGGGTGAGCAGGTTGATGGAGAACCCCAGCGGCGCCAGGACGATGAAGGTGGAGAGGATGCAGATGGGGGCCACGATCGAGGGGATCAGGGCGGCGCGCCAGGTGCCGAGGAACAGGTAGTTCACGAGCGCGACCAGGGCGAGCGAGATCCCCATGGTGATCCACACCTCATGGATCGCCTGGGCGGTGAAGACGGTGAAGTCGACCACCACCTCCAGCTTGGTCCCCTTGGGCAGGGAACGGTTGACCTCGGCGATCAGCTTGCGCACGCCCTGGGAGATCTGCAGGTCGTTGGCCTGCGACTGGCGGGTGACGCCCAGGCCCACCTGCTCGTGACCGTTGGTGCGGAAGGTGCGCCGCCGGTCGTCCGGCCCCTCCTCCACCCGGGCGATGTCCCCCAGGCGCGTCACATAGGCGTCGCCTCTGGCGGCCGAGGCCACGCCGGCGGGCGCCGGCTGAGCCTTCGCCACGGGGATCGGCAGGCGGACGAAGTCCTCCGGCCGCGAATAGGTGCGGGCGACGCGGATGGTGAAGTCCTTGGCCGGGGCCTCCAGGGCGCCCGCCGGCAGCTCCAGGTTCTGGGCGTTCAGCGCGGCCTCGACATCGTCGATGGTGATCCCCCGCGCGGCCATGGCGGCGGGATCGAGCCAGATGCGCATGGAATAGAGCTGGCCGCCGTTCACGAACACCTGGGCGACGCCGGGCACGGTCGAGAACCGCTCGACGAGATAGCGGTCGGCGTAGTCGGAAAGCTGCAGCCGGTTCATCGTCGACGACGTCAGGCTGAAGAACATGATCGGTTGCGAGTCGGCGTTCGCCTTGGCGATCTGCGGCGGGTCGGCCTGGCTCGGGAGCAGGGAGACCACCCGGCTCACCGCGTCGCGCACGTCGTTGGCGGCGTCGTCCAGGTTGTGGTCCAGGGTGAAGGAGATGTTGATCCGCGAAAGGCCGTCGCGGGAGGACGAGGTGACACGGTCGATGCCCTGGATGCCGGCCACCTGGCGCTCGATCACCTGGGTGATCCGCTCCTCGATCACCTCGGCCGATGCGCCCAGATAGGTGGTGGAGATCGAGACCACCGGCGGGTCGACGCTGGGGAGCTCCCGCACCGACAGGGCGGCGAAGGCCGCCAGGCCCACGACGCAGAGGATGATCGCCGCCACCGCCGCCAGCACCGGACGCCGGACAGAGATGTCGGAGAGCATCATGACGCCGCGCGGGCGCCGGGCGGCGGCGCGCCCGCCGCGCCCAGGGGATGCACCGGCTGGCCGGGCTGGATCTTGTTGAGCCCGTCGGCCACCAGGCGCTCGCCGGCCTTTGCGCCTTCCTTCAGCTCCACGAAGCCCCGCTGGCGGGCGCCGGTGAGCACCGGGCGCTGCTCGGCGACGAATCCGCGGCCTTTCGCGGCGATCACGTAGACGAAGGCCGCATCACCCTGGACGGAGACCGCGGCCTCGGGCGCGGCCAGGCTCTGGCGCTGGCCATGGGCGACGGCCACGCGCACCAGCATGCCGGGCTTCAGCCGCCGGTCGGGATTGGCGAACTGGGCGCGGGCGGTCATCGCGCGGGTGCGCTCGTCGACGCGGGTGTCGAGCTTGGCGATACGGCCGGAGATGCTCAGGCCCGGATAGGCGTCCACGGCGCCGGTGATCGCCTGGCCCTCGTGCAGCACCGACAGGTAGCGCTCCGGCACCGGGAAATCGACGCGGATGGCCGACAGGTCGTCGAGGGTGACGATGGCCGCGCCCGGGTTGACCAGCGCGCCCGGCGCCACGTCGGTGAGGCCCACGACGCCGGCGAAGGGCGCGCGGATGTAGCGGTCGCCCCGCCGGGCCTGGGCGGCGTTCAGGTCGGCGACGGCCGAGAGGTAGGCGGCCTCGTACTGGTCCACCGAGGACTTCGCCGCGAACCCTTTGTCGGCCAGCGTCTTCCAGCGCTCGAACTCGCGCTCGGCCTGCAGGCGCTTGGCGTCGGCCTGGGCGACGTCGGCGTCCTGCTCGGAGCTCTTCAGCTCCACCAGCACCGCGCCGCGGGGCACGTACTGGCCGTCATGGAAATTGACCTTCTGGACGAGCTGGGTGGCGGCGGCGGTCAGGGTCACCGACTGGCGGCCCTTGGTCACGCCCAGCACCTCGATGGCGTCGGCGAAGCCCTGGGTCGTCACGGTGGCGACGCTCACCGGCGCACCGCCGTCAGCGCCGCGCCCCTTGCCCGCCGGCGCGGCCCCCGCCGTTCCGCCTTGGCCCAGCATGAGCTTGGCGCCGACCGCGACCACCATGAGCATCAGGATCGCGATCGCGCCTGCAAGAAAGAAATGGCGTCGCAACACCTTACAGCTCTCTCCATCGCCCCGGCCTGGGGCGGCGTCCGATAACGATTACCCATGCTCGTAAAGCCAAGCCATGCACCCCGTCCATAACAGAACGATGGCGCGGCGTGCCTACGCGGCGAACTATTGGCGCTGTTAACCATGTTTTCATGCGACGCGGTAACATTCACGTTCGGGGTTGTTCGCATCGACGGAGAGTTCCTGATGAACTTCGCCGCGGGCGACGACGGCCTCCTGCAGATCGCCCGCAGCCGTGCGCCGGCCGACCGCGAGCATCTGCTGCTGGCGCTGGTGGAGCTCTGCGACGCGCGCCGGAGCGCGCGGGTGATGTCCACCGCCCCGGTGCAGAAGCTGCTGAGCTCGATCTTCCTGGGCGTGGTGGCCGAGGCCGAGCGCGACATCCGCATCCGGCTGGCCGACAAGCTGGCCGAGGCGACCTGGGCGCCGCCGGCCCTGGTCAACCTGCTGGCGCTGGACGACATCGAGATCGCCCGGCCGATCATCGCGGCGAGCCCGGTCCTGCAGGACTCCGACCTGGTGCGGCTGCTGCTCGAAGCCACCATCGACCATCAGATCGAGGTGGCGCGCCGGCCGAAGCTGGGACCGCCGGTGGTGAGCGCCATCCTGCGGCAGGCCGAGCCGGCGGTGCTGACCGCGCTCGCCGGCAACGTCTCCACCGAACTGTCCCGCGGCGACCTGCATCAGTTGGTCGCCGTCTCGTGCCGGATCGCCTCCCTGCGCTCGCCGCTGACGCGCCATCCGCAGCTCACCCGGGACCTGGCGTACGAACTGTACGTCTGGGTGGGCCAGTCGCTGCGCCAGGCCCTGGTCGGCCGTTTCCACCTGGACGCCGAGGCGCTGGACGCGGCGCTGGGCGAGGCGGTGCGCGAGGCGCACGGCGGCCAGCCGACGGCGGGGCCGGCGGCGCACGGCGGCGACGGACGGCGCGTAGCGATGGAGCGGCGGCTGGTGGACAAGCTGGAGCATGCCGGCCAGCTCCGCCCCGGCTACCTGCTGCGGGCGCTCAGGGAACGCAAGCTGTCGTTGTTCGTCGAGAGCCTGGCCGCCCTGGGCCGCTTCGAGCCGCGGGAGGTCCAGCGGGCGATCGACAGCGACCAGCCGGAAATCCTCGGCCTGGCCTGCGCGGCGGTGGGCATCGACCGCAGCGTCTTTCCCACCATCCTCGAACTGGTCCGCAAGCTGAACGGCGGCCGGCCGCGCGGCGGGGCGGAAGGCGGGCGGCGCGCGGCCGGCGCCTTCGGCTCGTTCTCGCCGGCGGTCGCCGGGGCGGCGTTCCGCCAGGCCGTGCAGTCCGTTTGACAAGCCGGGCGGCCTGGCTCTTCCTGGCCGGCCCATGACCTGGCCCGACCCCCTAGCCACCCGCATCGCCTTCGTCGCCAGCGACCGGCCCGAGGCCGAAGAGGCCCGCCGCGAGCTCGTCGCCCGCTACGGCGAGCTCCCGCCGTCCGAGGCCGACGTGGTCGTGGCCTTGGGCGGCGACGGCTTCATGCTGGAGACCCTGCACCGGCACATCGGCCGGCCCTGCGCGATCTACGGCATGAACCGCGGCTCAGTGGGCTTCCTGATGAACGAGTACAGCGCGCAGGACCTGCCGGCGCGCATCGCCGGCGCCGAGCGCGCGGTGATCCATCCTCTGCGCATGTCGACGCTGGACGCCGAAGGCCGCACGCACGACGCGCTGGCCATCAACGAGGTCTCGCTGCTGCGCCAGACTCGGCAGACGGCGAAGCTGAAGATCACCGTCGACGGCAAGGTGCGCCTGGGGGAGCTGCAGTGCGACGGGGCGCTGATCTCCACGCCGGCGGGCTCCACCGCCTACAACCTCTCGGCCCACGGCCCCATCGTGCCGCTGGACGCCAAGGTGCTGCCCTTGACGCCGATCAGCGCCTTCCGCCCCCGCCGCTGGCGCGGCGCCCTCCTGGCCCACACCGCCCGGGTGACTTTCGACATCCTCGAGGCCGACAAGCGGCCGGTGAGCGCCGTGGCCGACAACTTCGAGGTGCGCGACGTGGTCCGCGTGCAGGTGGCGGAAGACCGCGGCCTCAGCCTGACCATGCTGTTCGACGCCGGCCGCAGCCTCGAGGAGCGCGTGCTGGCCGAGCAGTTTTCGGTCTGATCCCCTCATCGGTTTATTAACGCCTGCCCGGTACTTATTGGCGCAATCGACATGGAGGCCCGCGTGAGCCAGCAAAATCCGGGGCAGCTTATTCAAGTCCCCAACACCCTGCGCCTGAAGGTCGGCGGCCGGTTCGGCGCCATCGATCCCAGCGCCATCGCCAAGGCCGAAGCCGCCCTGAAAAGCCTGTCGGGCAACTTCGCCCAGTGGCTGCAGGACGAGGTGTCGAAGCTCGAGCAGGCGCGCCAGCGCGTGCGCGCCGAGGGCTCGACGCCGGAAACCCTGGAGTCGCTCTACCTGCGGGCCCACGACCTCAAGGGCCTGGGGGCGACCTACGAATTCCCGCTGATCACCCGCATCGCGGCCTCGCTCTGCAAGCTGATCGACGACAAGGAGAAGCGCACGGGCGCCTCCATGGCGCTGATCGACGCGCATATCGACGGCATCAAGGCCGCCATCCGCGACGACATCAAGACCGACGACCACCCGGTGGGCAAGGTGCTGGTGACCGAGCTGGAACGCCGGGTCACCGAGACCGGCGTCTAGCCTCCCTATCCGGCCATCGCCACCGGCACCTCGACCGCGCCGTAGCCGGCGTCGGGCGGCAGCACCAGGACGCGGCCCTCGGGGCGCTCCTCCACGCTGGGCTGGACGCTGATGAACGGCCGCGACCTCGCCCGGGAGATCGCGTCGGCGGCGCTGGCCGCCTCGCCAAGCAGGCCCAGGTTGGTGCGGGTGGGGAACACCACCTTGCGCTCGCCGGCGCGCCATAGACGCAGCGCCTCCCCGGGCCTCACCCACTCCAGGTCCACCGTCTCGCGCCCGTCGCAGACCCCGAGCTGATCGGCGGGGGCGTGGGCGACGTAGAACCAGGTGTCGAACCGGTGCGCCGTGATCGTCGGCGTGATCCAGCGGGCGAACGCCACCACGGCGTGCAGGTCGATGCGGGCGTCCAGGCCCGTCACCACGTCCAGGAACTTGGTCGTCCCGGCGTCCACCGCCTTGCGGACCTCGATCGGGCAGGCGTCGGCGCCGATCGCGCCGCCGTCGGCGCGGCGGGCCAGCAGCACGCCCACCTCCTCGAACACCTCGCGCACGGCGGCGATGCGCAGGCCGCGCTGGGTGTCGTCGTAGTCGCCCCATCCGTCGGCGTGGGCGGCCCAGTCCGGGTCGAGGTCGTCGTCGTGGGTCTTGCCGCCCGGAAACACCAGGGCGCCGCCGTGGGTCCGGGTCTTGTCGTGGCGCTTGACCATCAGCACCTCGAAGGCCGGGTCGTCGCGGAGAAGCATGACGGTGGCGGCCGGCACGGCGCGGGCGGGAGCTTGAGCGTCGGTCATGGCCGTAACTTGGGCCCGCCGGCCGCCGCGGGCAAGCCTCGCGGACGGTTCGCCGGTCAGGCGCTCTGCACCGTCCGGGCGGAACGGCGGGCGTCGCCAGTGATGCGGTCGACCTTGTCCAGCAGGTAGTCGACATCCTCGCGGCAGACGGTCTGCGCCTGGGTGAGGAAGCGCTGCAGCATGTGTTCCTGGAACCGCTCGCGGTCGCGGGCGCCGCCGTCCAACTCTATAGTGTGGAAGGTGTCGACGCCGGCGCGGAACGCCGGCAGCAGCCGCGCCGGCAGGCCGGCCCGCTCGTAGATGGCGCGAAGGCCCAGGGGCCCCGCGTCGTGGATCATCAGCCAGGTGCGGTGGTGCGGCACCCCGGCCAGCTCGGCGATTCCCCACTCGAAGAAGGTCATGTGCCCGTGCGCCAGGGCGCGCAGCAGCAGGGACGCGGTCAGGCGCTGATGCTTGTTCAGGTGGGCCACGAAGGCCTTGACGTCGGAGGTTCGGCCGGCCTGGTCCACCAGGTCGATCGTGGCCCGCTCCTTGGCGCCCATGGCGATCTGCAGGGCCGTGTCGGGCGACAGCGCGTGGGCGGTGACCAGGTGGTCCAGCACCTGGTCGCCCACCAGGTCGATCAGCTTCTCGGTGACCGCCGGCGGCAGCACGTTGCGATAGGCGACGGCGGCCAGCACGCGCTCGGACTGCTCGAAGCGGTCGATCACCTTCTGCAGGGTCTTCTCGCCGAAGTCGGCGTTGTCGTTGGCGCAGGCCGCCTCGACGGCGCGTTCGCTCCCCACTTCGGCGATCACCTCGGTGACGGCCTGCGACAGCTGCGGCCGCTTGGCGATGGCCACCTGCCGCACCGGCCCGCCCAGGCGGACGATCTCGGCCAGGTCCTCGTCGGTGAAGGCCGGCGAGAACGACAGCATCGGCAGGGAGACGCTCTCGATGTCGCGCGCCAGCCGCAGCGCCACGTCGCGCGGCACTGCCGGCGAGGTCTTCAGGGTCACGGCGACGGCGCGGCGCACCAGGTCGGCGGCGTCGCGGCACATCACCCGCAGGATGTCGTGGGCCCGCTCGCGCTCCTCGTCGGTGAGCGTCGCCCGCTCGATGGTGCGGCAGAGCTTGTGCGCCGCCACCGCGCGTTCGTCGGCAGTGGCGCCCTTCACCAGCGTGCGGATGTCTTCGTCGGTCAGCGCCGCGCGTGTCGTCGACATATCCCCCTCGACATCCTCCTGGATGGCCCCCGCGGATAATCTCCGGTTAGGCTTAACGATCGGTTTAGGGACTCGCAGTCCGCAGCCGTTCAGGCCGCAGCGTTTTGCGCCTATGGTCGAAGCGGCGGCGAAGGGGTGCGTATGACCTCGTGGCACGGGATCGACGAATTTCTCGCCGTGGTGGAGGCGGGAAGCTTCACGCGGGCGGCCGAGGCGCTGGGCGTGTCGAAGTCCTTCGTCTCGAAGGTGGTGAGCGACCTGGAGGCCAGGCTGGGCGCCCAGCTGATGGTGCGCACCACGCGGCGGCTGTCGCTGACGGCGGCCGGCGAGCTGTTCTTCGAGCGGTGCCGCGCCCTGCGCGGCGAACTGGGGGACGTCGAGCGGTCGATGGCCCAGTTCCAGTCGCGGCCGGTGGGCCGTCTGCGCATCGCGCTCAGCGACACCTTCGGTTCGGACTTCATGTCGGCGCTGCTGGCCGACTTCAGCGCCGTCCATCGCGACATCGCCATCGAGGCCATCGTCTACCTGCGCGAGACCGACCTGGCGCCCGAGCGGTTCGACGTGGTGATCCGCTACGGGGCGCTGGAGAACTCCTCGGCGCACGCGCGATTGTTCGGCTACATGTCCTACTGCCTGTGCGCCTCGCCGGACTATGTCGCCCGGCATGGCTGGCCCGCCTCGCCCCGCGACCTGGCCCGCCACAACTGCCTGAGCAACATCAGCGGCCAGTATCATTTCAACGGCGGCGTGCGGGTGCGGGTCAGCGGCAACTGGGTCAGCAACAGCGGCATCGCGCTGCGCTGGGCGACGCGCCAGGGCCTGGGCCTGGCGCACCTGCCGGTCGCCGTGGTGCGCAACGACCTGCTCGACGGGCGCATCGTGGCGATGCAGGACGAGTGGACCTTCTACGACCAGGAAGTCAGCGCCGTGTTCCCCTCCGGCATCACGCCCACCGCGACGCGGGCGTTCATCGACTACCTGACCACCCATTTCAAGCTGGGGAAGACGCGCCCGTCGGCGGCGTCGCTGCGCGCCCTTGCGGACCACCTGTACGGCGCCGCCCCAGGCGGCGGGATGGCCGCCGATTAGGCGTTCTGGGTGAACAGTACTTCCATCGGCGCGCGCTTCCGCATCCTGTCGCCAGCCCTACAATGCGGCGTCGAACCCCGGGGCCGGACAACGGCCCCGTCAAATCGGCCGGGACGAGGAAACCAATGCCGCAGGTCCAGCGCTTTCCGATGGGTATTCCGTACGGCTGGTTCTTCGTGGGCTACTGCGACGAGTTGGCGACGGGCGAGGTGCGGCCCCTGCACTACTTCGGCCGCGACCTGGTGATGTTCCGCAACGGGTCGGGCCGGGCGGTGATGCTCGACGCCCACTGCCCGCATCTGGGCGCGCACATCGGCTACGGCGGCAAGGTGGACGGCGAGCTGATCCGCTGTCCCTTCCACGGCTGGGGCTATGACGCCGACGGCTACTGCAAGGACATCCCCTACGCCAAGGTGACGCCGCCGGTCTGCAGGCGCGAGCCGGTGATCGGCAGCTATCCGGTCCGCGAGGCCAACGGCGTCATCTGGTGCTGGTATCACCCGCACGACATCCAGCCGCTGTTCGACGTGGCGGTATATCCGGAGTTCACCGACCCGGCCTGGGCCCGGCAGACCCGCTTCGAGTGGCGCTGCGCGATCAATCCGCAGGAGGTCGCCGAGAACGGCATCGACACCGCCCACTTCGCGTTCGTGCACGAGACGCCGGCCGTGCCGGAGGGCGCCTCGAGCTACGAGGGCCACGTCCGGCGCACGGGGTCCGACGGCTGGCGCGAGATCGACCTGCCGGACGGGGGCAGCAAGCGGATCGCCACCTCCATACGGACGGTGATGAACGGCGCCGGCCAGAAGATCACTATGCTGCAGGGGGTGGCCACGGTGTGGCTGCTGGTGCTGGTGACGCCGATCGAGGCCGACGACGCGGAGATACGCTTCTGCTTCACCCACCCGGTGGCCCAACCCGGCTCCGCGGAAGAGGCGGCGCTGCAGCAGGCCTGCGCCAGCATCGCCGGCGCCAAGGGCGTGATCGCCGACCTGCCGATCTGGCAGCACAAGATCCACCGGGCCAAGCCGCTGCTGTGCGACGGCGACGGCCAGATCCTGCGCTTCCGGCAGTACTTCCAGCAATTCTACGCCGCCGAGCGCGAGCCGGAAAAGGTCGCGGCCGAATAGGGTTGGAGACGAAAGTTAAGCCCGGTCCGGCGTCGCCGGCGGGCTTCCAGGGAGGAGCCGCTTTGGACCGTTACCTCGTCATCTCCTCAGACGGCCACGCCGGCCTGCCGCCGGAGCGATACCGCGACTACCTGGAGCCGAAATACCGCAGCATCTTCGACGAGCATCTCGCGCAGGCGATCAGGGAGCGCGAGGAAGCCGAGAAGTTCATGTTGATCAGCGAGTTCAACACCAGATGGCGGGCCGAGGCCGGCGAGGGCCTGCGCGGCGCCTGGGACCCGGACATCCGCAACAAGGTGCTGGACCGTGACGGCGTGGTGGCCGAGGTGCTGTTCCCCGACGGCATCACCGAGCGCAACTCCCCGCCGTTCGGCGCGGACCTGGGCATGCGGCCCGCCGGGGCCGATCCCGAACTGCAGTGGGCCGGGGCGCGGGCCCACAACCGCTGGATGGCCGAGTTCTGCGCGCATTCTCCGCTGCGGCGCATCGGCGTGGCCCTGGTCCCGGCGTTCTGGGACGTCGAGGACAACCTCAGGGAGATCCGCTGGGCCAGGCGGAACGGCCTGAAGAGCGTGATGCTGCCGGTGCTGGTGGAGGGCCAGGCCAGCTACAACCACCCCAGGTACGATCCGATGTGGGAGCTGATCCAGGACCTGGGCCTGGTGGTGAACTTCCATTCGGGGGCGGCGCCCGACTACGACAAGGAAACGCCCGGCTGGGTCGGGGTCTACGTCTGCGAATACCAGTTCTGGATGACCCGGCCGCTGTTCGCGATGGTGTTCGGCGGGGTGTTCGACCGCTTCCCGCGGCTGAAGGTCAGCTTCACCGAGGCCGGCGGCGACTTCTGGTGGCACTGGATGATGCAGTTGATGGACTTCCGCGCCGCCGTGAAGAAGGGCAGCGCCAAGATGGGCGACCACAGCCGCAACCTGTCGATGAAGCCCAGCGAGTTCTTCCGCCGCAACGTCTGGGTGGGCAGCTCCGCCCAGATGGAGGACGCCCGGATGGAGGACTATTACAAGATCGGCGTCGACCGGATCATGTGGGGCACCGACTACCCGCATCCGGAAGGCTCCTGGCCGGACACGCCGCGCCAGATGGCCGGCAGCCTCGGCGGTCTGCCGGAGCCGGAGTTGGCCGCGGTGCTCGGGCTCAACGCCGCGAAGCTCTACGACCTCGACCTCGCCCCGCTCAACGCGCTGGCCGCGAAGATCGGCCCGCAGACATCCCTGTTCAACCGGCAGGCGGCCTGACCCGCCCCGCCCCCACGATATCCAGAAGGAGAAACCAGATGGCCAAGCTGCGCTTCGTGCAGGACCCCGCCAGGCTTGAGAAGGCGCTGGCCGCGCGCCGCGCCGACCCCAAGCCCAGCGACTCGCAGATGATCCGCATCTTCTACGAGACGGACCCGGAGATCGTGGCGGCCCTGCTGCCCCGGCCGCTGAAGCCGGCGTCGCGCCCGGAGATCATGCTGCAGTTCTCGCACGTGGTCATGCGCCCGGCGCCAGGCGTGGAGATCCCCTGCGCCAACGCCACGGTGGCCGTGCTGGCCAACTATCAGGGCCGCGAAGGCTGGTACGTGCTGATGATGCCGATGGAAGGCGAGTGGGTGGTGATCAGCGGCCGGGAACGCTTCGGCGAGCCCAAGAAGCTGGCCGACGTGGCCTTCACCAACAGCGACGGCAAGGTGACGGCCTCGGTCACGCGCCACGGCGTCACCTTCATCGAGGTGGAAGCCAACCTCGCCGACCCCATCCAGCCGAAGACATGGACGGAGCACCTGTTCTGCTACAAGGGGCTGCAGAACATCGAGACCAACTTCGGCTTCGACGGCGACTGCTTCCTGACCCAGCTCAACTGGGACCGGGAATGGCGGTCGGGAAACAACCTCGCCGACGCGAAGATCACCTTACGCGAATCCGCCGTCGATCCGATCGTCGACGTACCGGTCCGCAAGATCGTGGGCGGCGTCTACGGCAAGGGCTCGGCCATCACCGGCGGCGAGATCCTGCAGAAGGTGCCGGGGGAATGGCTGCAGCCGTTCTACTACGGGCGCTACGACGACAACGCGACGGGCGGCATCGAGGTCGCGCTCGCTTCGGAGCAACTGGCAGTTGCGTAGCTTTGCACGCCGCGTCGCCGTGGTCAGCGGCGGCGCGAACGGCGTCGGGCGCGCTCTGGGAGCTCAGCTGGCCTCCCGGGGCGCGCACGTGATCCTGACCGACATCAACCCCGCGCGCCTGGAAGAAACCGCCGCGGAGCTGCGCGGCCGGGGCGGCGACGTCATCGGCGTCGTCGCCGACGTCACCCAGGCGGATTCGGTGCAACGGCTGGCCGACGCCGTGTTCGACCGGCACAAGACGGTGCACCTGCTGTTCAACAACGCCGGCGTCGGCGTCGGCGACATGCGCGCGCCCTTCTGGGACCTGCCGATCAAGGACTGGCGCTGGGGCTACGACGTGCACGTGATGGGCGCGGTGCACGGGATCAAAGCCTTCGTGCCGCGGATGATCGCGGCCGGCGAAGAGGGTTTCGTGGTCAACTCCACGTCCTCGAACGGCGCGCTCACCTCCAGCCCGTCGACCCCGGTCTACGCGTCGTCGAAGGCGGCGCTGGCCAGCCTGACGGAGGTGCTGCGCGGCCAGCTGAAGCAGCACGCCCCGCAGATCAAGGTGGGGCTGCTGTTCCCCGGTCCCAGCCTGGTGAACACCGAGCTGCTGCGTTCGCCGCGCCCCGAAAGCTACGTCGACCCCGCGCTGCCGTCCCTGCCCGGCCGGCCGATGTCCGAGCTGGCGCAGCGGATGGGCGGGATCCCGATGACCGAGCCCGAAGACGTGGCGGCCTTCGCCATCGGCTGCATCGAGAAGGAGCAGTTCTGGATGCTGCCGGAGAAGACCGACACGAACGGCCTCGAAAAGCGCACCGCCGACATCCTGGCGCGGCGCAATCCGGACTGAGACCCCTGCCCTCCGGCGGCGGATGCGCCACAGGATGAATCCAACAGCCCGCAAGAGGCTTGCTCGCGCCTGCATCTTCCGCGCGAAGCTTGACCATTGGGCCATCTGGAAGCTGTGGATTAACGATCTTCGCTAACCCCCCGCCAACCGTGTCCCCGTATCCTCGGGGCCTAACCGTCGAGGGCCGCCCGTGAAAGTTGATTTTCCACCCGTCCAGGCCGCCGCGGCCCGGGGCGGACTGTCGGTGACCCAGCAGGCGCTCGAGGCGCAGACCGCGCTGCTGCCCTACGCCCTGGGGACGTTCGGGGTCAGCCTGCCGATCTACGTCTGGGTGGGCGCGCACGCCACCGACGTCCTGCCGATGACCGGTTCGCTGGCGATCTTCGCCTCCGCCTGGGCGGTGTTCTACGCGGTGGTCAACTGGCTGAAGCAGCCGGCGGCGCAGAACCTCGCCCGGCGCGGCCGGGTGCACATCCTGGCCGGGCTGTTCTGGGCGGTGGCCATCGCCCAGCTGGCGCTGTTCGCCGACCAGTCCGGGCCGGCGCGCGAGCCGCTGTTGCTGATCTCCCTGGCCGCCGCCGCCATCTGCATCTTCTTCACCGCCCCCTGGCTGCCCAGCCTGCTGATCGTGGGCCCGGCGGTGGCCGCCGGCCCGCTGATCGTGCTCTTCGTGCGCCCCGAGACCCAGGAGCTGGCCAACCAGGGCTGGGGCGCTATCGCGCTGGCCCTGGCCCTCGCGCTGATCCTCAACCGCATCCTGCGCCGGCAGTTCGCCATGGCCGCCGAGCGCGAGGTGCTGATCGCCGACCGCGCCGGCATGGTGGAGGAGGCCAGGCGTCTAGCGCAGTCCAAGTCCGACTTGGTGGCCACCCTCTCCCACGAGATCCGCAACGGGCTCACCGGCGTGGCCTACGTCCTGGCCGCCGCCACCGGCCGCGGCGGTCGCTCCGCGCCGTCGCGTGAGCAGCTGTCGGCGGCGCTGGACGCGGCCAACGACCTGATCGAAGTCCTGAACACCACGCTGGATTCCGAGACCGCCGAGGCCGGCCGCCTGGCGATCGAGACCCGCGCCTTCGAACCCGTCGGCCTGGTGCGCGACCTGGTGCTGCTCAGCCGCCCCAACGCCGCGGCCAAGGGCCTGGAGTTCACGCTGCACGTGGACCCGGAGCTGGACATCGCCCGCTGCGGCGCGGCCATCGCCGACGCCGCCCGCGTGCGCCAGATCGTCTCCAACCTGGTCGGCAACGCCCTGAAGTTCACCCTTCGCGGCCGGGTGGAGGCCCGCGTCGAGCGGGTCGGCGACACGCGGCTGGCCATCGAGATCGCCGACACCGGCCCGGGCCTGACGCCCGAGGAGATGGAGGCGGCGTTCGAGCCCTTCCAGCGGGTGGAGCGCACCAGCGCCGGCACCTCCGGCGCCGGCCTGGGCCTGTCGCTGTCGCGCCAGCTCGCCCGGCTGATGGGCGGCGACCTCCTGGGCCACAGCGCGCCGGGCGTGGGCAGCTGCTTCCGCCTGGAGCTGCCCTATGATCCCGCGGCCGCGGCCGAACCGGCGCCCGACGGTCTGGACGCTCCCGCGCCGGCGGCGGAAGGCCGGGCCCTGCGGATCCTGGTGGCGGAGGACGACGCGCTGAACGCGGCCATGCTGCGCGCCATCCTCGAACAGCTCGGCCACCAGGTGGTGCACGCCCTGGACGGCCGCCGCGCCGTGGAGCTGGCGCGGCTCTGCGACTTCGACCTGATCATGATCGACGGCCGCATGCCGGTGCTGGACGGCCCGCACACCATCGCCGAGATCCGCGCCCTGCCCGACGGCGCGGGCGAGCGGCCGGTCATCGCGGTGATCGGCGGCGACGCCGACGAGGCCCGCGAATGCGCCCAGGCCGGCGCCGACGCGGTGCTGCGTAAACCGGTGAGCGTCGGCGGCGTCGCCCGCGCCGTGGCCGACGCCGTCGCCGTCGAGCGCGCCGGCGGCATGCGCAACGTGGCGTAGGGCCAGGAAGCGAGAACCTGGGAGCCTCGCGCCAGTTCGTGACACACGGTCCTGATGTTTTGAAATTCTACCTTGCGAGGCAGAGTTAGCTCGGCTGAAGCTTGGCTATGCTGCGCATTCATTCCAGCACCGCTGGTCTACATGCTGGCAAGCCGGCCAGCCGAGGAAATCGGGCAGGTCGCGCCACATCGGCGGCGCCAAATCAGCTCTTGTCCTGCGCCCGTGCGTCGGCCAGCAGGCGCAGCATCTCGCTGGTGAACAGCGATCCGGCCAGGCCGGAGCCGGACGACCCCGACGAGCCCCCGGCCATGGGGTCGAGGCCCTGGGGGCCGCGCAGGATCATCTCCACCACCACGTCCTGGTCGCGCTGGCGCTCGCGGTTGCGGGCCGAGGCGTACTGGACGAAGCCGTCGTCCCGGGCGGGCTGCTCGGCGGTCGCCTGCCCGGCGCCGCCGGTGCGGGTGAGGTTGGCGTAGAGCTCGGCCACCGTCGCCGGCCGCCCGTCGCGGTAGAAGATCGAGCGGTTCGACTGGGCCGCGTCCGGGAACAGCGCGGCGGCCGCGGCCCCGGGAGTGGCGCGCGCCGCCTCGATCAGCCGCGCCGAGCCGTGCGGCCCCAGGAAATGGGCGGCGTAGAGCTCGCCGGAGGTGGGCGAGCGTCCCACCCGGCCCTTCAGATAGGCCGCGTGGTCGGAGGCCAGCTCGCCAGCCATCAGCGAGGCGGCGTGCGGGTCGAGCCGCAGGTCCATCACCGCCTTGCGCGCGTCGCCCGAGCCCACATGGTAGCGGCCGTCGGCGCCGCGGCTGATCAGGTCGGCGTAGCGGGCGTAGCCGTACTTGGCCCCGTGCTGCTTGAGCGTGGCCAGCCAGGTCTGCTCGACGAACTGGAACAGGCCCGCGGCCGAGGAGGTCGGCGCCTTGGCCCTGGGGTTCATGCCGCTCTCGCGGCCGGCGGTCTTCAAGAGGAAGCCGAAGTCGACCCCCGTCGCCTCCGACGCGCGCTGGATCGCCGCTTCGACGACGCCACGGATGCCCTGAACCGCCATGCCCCAGTCCTGAACCGACACGGTTAACGCAGCGCTAACCATAACCGCACGGGGCGGAGCCGCGCCGCCTTGACGCACCGCCCGCGGCCAGGTCGCCGATTGCCGGATGCTGCCCGAAAGCCCGGCCGGCGAGGGCTTCGGCGCGGCGGCCCTGCAGCTGTCCCGCGACTTCCGCATGAAGCCGCAGACCGAGGACGGCCGGCCGGTCGACGGCGCCGAGGTCCGCATCCCGATCCGCTTCACCCTCGGGAGCTGAGCGTCCGTCGCGGGTCGAGCCTGGCCGCGAATGGACCCGGCTCGGCTCCCGCCGCATAGGCCGCGACGGCCTGCGCCACCAGCGGCGCCAGCAGCCAGCCGTTGCGGCGAGCGCCGGCGGCGATGAGCACCCCCGGCGCGGCGCTCGGTCCCACGAGCGGCAGGCCGTCGGCGGTCGCGGCGCGCACGCCGACGGCGGCGGTCATCGGAGCCTCTGCCAGGAGCGGGAACAGCCGGGCGGCGGCGGCGCGCAGGCGGCCCACCTGTCCTGAGTCGACGCGGCGGTCGTCGCGCCCCGGCTCCATGCTGGCGCCGACCAGCAGGCCGCCGGCGGCGGGAACGGCGTAGGCGCCGGAGCTGCGCAGCACGGCGCCCAGCGCGCCCGGGCCGCGCAGGATGTGGCCCTTGATCGGCGTCAGCCGCGCCAGCTCCGGCGCCAGGCCGATGAGCATGCGCCCGGCGCCGGTGGCGACCACCAGCAGGTCGAAGCCGGCCGCGCCGTCGACGGCGGCTTGATGGAAGGCGACGCCCGCAGCCTCCCCCGCCCGGCGCAGGGCGGCCAGGGCCGCGGGCGCGTCCAGGCGCCAGTCGCCCTCGACCGCGAACCCGTGGCGGACGGCCGCGGCGAGGCCGGGCGCGGCCGCTTCCAGCCCGGCCCGGTCCACCGCACGGACGCCGGCGCCCAGGCTGCGAACGCGCTCCGCGGCCTCCTCCAGCCAAGCCGCGTCGCCGACGGCCAGGGCGGCGGTGCGGTCGAGCACGATCCCGGCGCGCTCGGCCAACGCCGGCCACAGGTCGCGGGCGGCGGTCAGCAGGTCGAAGTGCAGGCGGGCCAGCGGATCGAGCGCCGCCTCGAACGCCGGCGCCAGCATGCCGGCCGCCACCCCGGAGGCGTTGTCGCCCGGCGGCGCGGGATCGTGGACGGCGACCTCCAGGCCAGCGTCGGCCAGCGCCAGCGCCGTGGTCAGTCCCAGGACCCCCGCCCCGGCCACCAGCACCTTGCGACGTCCGCTCATGCGCCTAACGAGCGGGTCGGGCGGCGAAATGCAAGGGGCCCGGCGCCCTATCCCGTCCGGCTCAGGTGGTGCAGCACGATCCCGCTGGCGACGGCGACGTTGAGGGAATCGAACCCGCCGGACATCGGGATGCGCACCCCGCGGGCGCGGGCGAGAATTTCCACCGGCAGGCCCGGGCCTTCGGCGCCCAGCAGCACGGCGCAGCGCGGCGGGCGCGGCAGATCGGCCAGCGCCGTGGCGCCGGCGGGAGCCAGCGCCAGGGCCTCGAAGCCCGCCTGTTCCAGCAGGTCCACCACGTCCACGCCGGGCGCCAGGCGCACGAAGGGCGTGGTCAGGGCCGCGCCCACCGAGACCCGGATCGCCTTGCGGTACAGCGGATCGCAGCAGCCGGCGTCCAGCAGCACCGCGCCGGCCCCGAAGGCGGCGGCGTTGCGGAACACCCCGCCCACGTTGTCGTGGTTGGACAGCCCGACCATGACCACCGCCAGCGCCCGCTGCGGCAGGCTGCGCAGCAGCGCCGCCGGATCCGGATCGGCCGTCCGCCGGCCCAGCGCCAGCACGCCGCGGTGGATGTGGAAGCCCACCAGGGCGTCCATCACCGGCTGTTCCGCAAAGTAGACGGGAACCTGCGGCGGGACCTGCGCCAGCAGGGGCGCCAGCGCCTCGGCGCGGCTGGCCGCCACCAGCACCGACTCCAGCGGATGGCGGCCCGCGGCCAGCAGCTTCTCCAGCACCACCACGCCCTCGGCGACGAACGCGCCGCCGCGGCCGGCCAGGTCGCGCTCGCGCACCTCGCGGTAGCCGGCGACGCGCGGGTCCTCCGGCTCGGCGATGCGGACGCCGCGCCCCTGCCCGGCCGTCACCAGACGCGGACGCGCTTGTCGGGCGGCAGGTAGAGTTTCCCGCCGGGCTTGACGCCGAAGGCCTCGTACCAGGCGTCGACGTTGCGCACCGTGTCGGCGCGGTATTCGCCCGGCGAATGCACGTCGGTCAGCAGGGCGCGGCGCAGGGCCGCCTCGCGGTATTTCGACCGGTAGTTCTGCGCCCAGCCCAGGAACAGCCGCTGGTCGCCGGTGAAGCCGTCGATCACCGGCGAGGGCTTGCCGCCCAGCGACAGGCGGTAGGCGTCGGCCGCCACCGCCAGCCCCGCCAGGTCGGCGATGTTCTCGCCCAGCGTCAGCTCGCCGTTCACGGACAGGTCCGGCAGCGGGCGGTAGGCGGAATACTGCGCCGCCAGCGCCGCGCCGGACGCCCTGAAGTGCTGCATGTCCTGCGGCGTCCACCAGTTGTTCAGGGCGCCGTGCGCGTCGAACAGCGCGCCGGTGTCGTCGAAGCCGTGGCTGATCTCGTGGCCGATCACCCCGCCGATCGCCCCGTAGTTCACCGCCGGGTCCGCGGCGGGATCGAAGAACGGCGGCGACAGGATGGCGGCCGGGAAGATGACCGCGTTCTGCAGCGGCGCGTTCAGGGCGTTGACGTCCTGCGGGACCATGAACCACTCCTGGCGGTCCACCGGCCGGCCCAGCTTGGCCAGGTTGCGGCGGTATTCGAACAGCTCGGCGCGCTGCTGGTTGCCGTAGGAGTCGCCGGCGGTCACCTCCAGGCCGGAATAGTCGCGCCACCTGTCGGGATAGCCCACGCCCACCTGGAAGTTGGCCAGCTTCTCGTGCGCCCTGGCCTTGGTCTGCGCCGTCATCCAGTCGAGGCGGTCGATGCGCCGGTCGAAGGCGGCCAGGATGTTCTTGACCATCTCCTCGGCCTCCGCCTTGGCCTGGGGCGGGAAGTAGCGCTCGACGTAGAGCCTGCCCACCGCATCGCCCAGCGCCTCGTTGGTGCGGTCGACGCCGCGCTTCCAGCGGGCCGTCTGCTGCGGGGTGCCGGAGAGCGCCCGGCTGTTGAAGGCGAAGTTCTCGTCGACGAAGGGCCTGGAGAGGAACGGCGCGCCGCGCTCAATGGCGTGGAACGCCAGGTAGTCGCGCCACGCGGCGATCGGCTGCGAGCCCACCAGCCTGGCTATGCCGCTGATGGCGGTGGACTGCCAGGCGCCGAGCTGCGGCTGGCTGCTCAAGCCCGCGGCCTGGAAGTAGCTCTCCCAGTCGAGGCCCGGCGCCTTGCGGGCGAACTCGGCGGGGGTCCAGCGCACGTCGTTCCTGACGACGTCGGTGGACTCCACCCCGGTCCAGTGCACGCGGGCGATGGCGGTCTCCAGGGCCAGGATGCGCTGGGCGCGGGCGGCGTCATCGGGATAGCCCGCCAGGCGGAACAGGTTGGCGATGTGGCCCGCGTACTGCTCGCGCAGCTCGCGGAACTTGGGCGCGTCGGAGAGGTAGTACTCACGGTCGGGCATGCCCAGCCCGCCCTGCATCAGGTAGGGCAGGTAGCGGTTGGTGTCGTGCAGGTCCTCCACCACCCACAGGCCGAACAGCCGGTCGGTGGTCAGGTCCGTGGAGTTCAGCGCGTCCACGTCGGCGCGCAGGCTGGAGCCCAGCTCGCGGGCCAGGTCCTGGCGGGTCGCGATGGCGGCGATGCGGTCGAGCTCGGGCTTCAGCGGCCGTGCGCCCAGGGCCTCGACGGCCGCCTCGTCCATGAAGCTGGCGTAGTAGTCGCCGATCTTGCGGGCGTCGGAGCCGGCGGGCGCGTTCGCCCGGGCCGCCTCGCCGATCAGGTCGGCGGTGCGCTTGCTGGCGGCCTCGCGCAGGACCGCGAAGGTGTTGTAGCTGGAGCGGTCGGCGGGGATCCCGGTGGTCTTCGCCCAGGTCCCGTTGGCGTAGGCGAAGAAATCGTCGCCGGGCGCGACCGTCTTGTCCATCCCGGCCACGTCGAAGCCGAAGCTGCCGTACTGCGGCTTCGGCCCGGGCGGCGCCGGCGGCGCGACGGCGACAGGCACGGACCTGGCCGTGGCGCAGGCGCCCAGCGCCAGGGCGGCCAGCGCCAGGGCGGCCAGGCTGAGGATCTTCCAGGGGATCATGTCGCCTCCCGTCGCCGCGGGTTCGCCCGCGCGCTCCCTGTCCATATGGCCGTCCGGACGGCGGCGCCCAAGCCTAGGCGCGGATCTTGCGGATCAGCTCCACCGTCTGGCGCACCCGGGCCTCGACGCCCTTCCAGTCCTTGGCGTCCAGCAGCGGCTTGGTGACCAGGTTGGAGCCGATGCCCACCGCCACCACCCCAGCCTCGAACCAGGCGCGCAGGGAGGCCTCGCTCACGTCCACCCCGCCGGTGGGCATCAGCCGGGTCCAGGGCATCGGCCCCAGGACCGCCTTGACGAACTCCGGCCCGCCGGCCGCGCCGCCGGGGAACAGCTTGACGATCTCGCAGCCCAGCTCCTCGGCCAGGCCGATCTCGCTGGGCGTGGCGCAGCCCGGGCTGTAGGGGACCTTGCGGCGGTTGCAGACCCTGGCCACGTCGGGATTGAGCAGCGGCCCGACCACGAACCGCGCCCCGTGGGCGATGTAGAGCCCCGCCGTCGGCGCATCGACGATGGAGCCCGCCCCCATGACCACGCTGGGGTCCGCCTTGGCGAAGTGGCGGGTGACCTCGGCGAAGACCTCGGACGCGAACTCGCCCCGGTTGGTGAACTCGACGCACTTGGCCCCGCCGTCGGCGCAGGCTTGGATGACCGAGATGCAGGTCTCCACGTCCGGGTGCTGGAAGACCGGGATCACCCCCTGGTCCATCATGGCGGCCAGCACGGCCATCCGGTCCTTCACCATGCGTCGTCTCCGCGGGGCTCGCGCCTGTCTTCGCGCGATCCGGGGAGGAACGGAAGCGCCCTTTTCCTCCCATGTCCCGCAGAGGACGGGGGAGGTGGCGCGCCCTCCCCGGGTCCGGCCTGTGGGCCGGCCTCCGGGATGAACTCCGAGGGCGCGACGGAGGGGGCGTGCCGACACGCTGCGCACGACCAGGCCGCCGGCGCGGCCGTCCAAGCACGGCCGCGCTCGTTATCCGCTCCGGTTAGGGTTGGGTCACCTTGGTCGTCGTGGTGACCGAACCCGACGGGGCCGCCGCAGGACTTGTCGTGCGCCGTACCACATGCGTCCGCGTGGAACGACGGGCGCTGGCCGGCTGCTGGGTGGTGACTGTCGTCTCGACCTGCGTCGGCGGCGTCTGCGCAGTCGCTACCGCTGCGTTGCGCGCGGCCGCCGCGTCAGCCGCCGAAGTCGCCGCAGATTGCTGGGCGGCGTCGGCGCGTGAGTTGGCTTCCGCAGCCTGTTGCTGCGCGGTGGCCGCCTGGTCTCGGGCCGCAGAGACCCCTTCCCTCTGGGCGTCCTGCGCAGCGGCGAGGGACTCGTCCTTGCGCCGCTGCAACTCGCCGATCGCGGTGTCGGCAAGGGCGGACGCCCGGATGGCCTCTCTGATTGAAGGCGACTTGTGGCCGGCCGCCAGATCTTCCTTGGCGGTCGCCAGGGCTGCCCGCGCCTCGGCCGTCTCGCGCGGCGACTCGGTGCTGGCGCCGATGGATTCGGCCGTGTGGATCTTGGCCTCTGCGGCGGCGATGGCTTCGCGAGCACGATCAGCCTTGCTTGCCTGCGCCGGCGTGGTGACGGCCAAAGCCATGGCGCTTGAGGCGAGGAGTGATGCGAAGAGCGTTTTACGAGGCATGGAATTCTCCTGCCATCCTATTGGCGTGGTGTTGCAACGGCTGACGCTGACAAATGTTGCAAGCCCGCCAAAGATCTGGAGCGGCCTGACCTTCAGGGCTCGAAGCGACGACCCGCGAGGATTCTTCTCGCGCCGTACCGACGTCTACCCACCACCTATCTCGCACGTTGGCGCCGTCCGCCTGGCGAGGTTCATCGCCAACGCCGGCCAGCGGGCTATAGGCCAGCGGCGGAAATCGACCGATTGTGTTGAAAAAGGCCGTTCTTGCGCTTCGGCGTGGAATTTTCTGGCCCCTGGCGGCCGCCGCGAAAATTCATACGACGGGACTCGTTGTCTTCAAGGTTGGTGCAGGTCGATTTTGGCCTTTTTCAACACAATCGACCCTTGGCGGCGTTTGAGAATGTCCGCTGAGGGGCGGCGTAGCCATGCTGGTTGCGAGGCCGCCGTGCGGTTTCGGTCCGGTTCGCACTCGAAGCGGCTCGTGTCGGCGTCGCGGTCGGGTTAAGTCTCCCGCACCCTCGGCTTCAAAATCTC